>NZ_SOHH01000043.1 GCF_004403515.1 Cryobacterium fucosi
ACGACGCTGCGACGTCCTCTATGCCATGCTCCGCGACGGCACCCTCTATCAAACCGACCATCAACTCGCCGCTTGACAAAAACATAGGGGCACCCCCCGGTGGTCGAGCCTGTCGAGACCCGGCGGTCGAGCGCAAACTGTACGTTTGACTCGCTCTTGTACATCTAGCAGTGTCTATCTACAATTTGTACATGTCGTCTACAGACCCCGTGAGCGTCTCGGATGCGCGCGACCAGCTTGCGTCGATCATTGACCGTGCGCGAATCGAACACGAGCCGGTCTTTCTGTCGCGGCGGGGACGGCGAGTGGCGGCGGTCATCGACTCGGACGACCTGGAGCCTCTGATCGAGCTGGCCGAAGACATGGCCGATATCCGGGCTGCCGAGGCATCGCGCGAGGAGATGCGTCGCACGCGAATCGAACCGACTCCGTGGAATCAGGTGAAGGCAGACCTCGGTCTCGTATGACCTACTCGGCGAGCATCGCGCCAGCCGCAGAGCGGCAACTACGCAAGTTCGACCCGCAGGTGCGACGTCGCATTCAAGCTGCAATTGACCTCCTGGCAGGCGATCCCCGGCCGCCGAAGGCGATTCAACTCGTCGGCGGTTCGGGTGAGTGGCGAGTTCGAACGGGTGACTACCGAATCATCTACGAGGTTCACGATGATCGGTTGCTCGTGCTCGTTCTCCGACTCGGCCACCGTCGCGAAATCCACGAATCCCGATAGCGACCTACGTCGGGCACAAGAGCCCGGTGGTCGAGCCGCCCGGTGGTCGAGACCCGGTGGTCGAGCCGCCCGGTGGTCGAGCCTGTCGAGACCCGATCGGCGCTGATTTCGACAAGCTCAATCACCGGTGGTCGAGCCTGTCGAGACCCGGTGGTCGAGCCCGTCGAGACCACCCCCAACCCAGACCACCCGCACGACACGACACGAGACTTTCTCAACCCCCGTCGGGGGGGGGTAGGCTAAACCTCGCGTGTGTAAAGATGAGCATTAGGGGGAACGGAATAATTTAGCGATTCCTCCGTGCCAAGCAATACCGGAGGAATAAGNTGGAGCTCAAGGACTACCTCAGGATCTTTCACAAGAGTTGGATCCTGATACTCGCTTGCACCCTTTTCGGCATCGCCGGCGCAGCCGGTGCATCCATCGCCACCACGCCCAAGTACGTCGCCAACACCCAGCTCTACGTGGCGGTTCAGGCCGCCGCCGGCGCAGCCACAGGCGACCTCGTTCAGGGCACCAGCTTCGCCCGCTCGGCCGTCACCTCCTATGTCGACGTCGTCAACAGCGCCATCGTGCTCGACGAGGTCATCAAGCAGCTCAAACTCGACCTGACCGCGGCGCAGCTGGCGTCCACCATCACCTCCACATCCCCGCTGGACACCGTGCTGATCGACGTCTCGGTGACCAACAGCGACCCCGAGCTCGCGGCCAAGATCGCCAACTCGGTCGGCCAGAACTTCAGCAAGATCGTCGTCGAACGGCTCGAGAAGCCCAATGGCGAAGCCGCCAGCCCGGTGAAGATCGAGACCATCCAGGCCGCGATCGTGCCGACGAAACCGGCCAGCCCCAACGTGCCGCTGAACATCGCGCTCGGCCTGTTGGTCGGACTCGCGCTCGGCATCGGCCTCGCCGTGCTGCGCAGCGTGCTCGACACCCGCATCCACAGCCTGCACGACATCGAAATCGTCACCGACTCGCCCATGCTCGGCGGCATCACCAACGACCCCGGCGCGAGCCTGCGCCCCCTGGTCGTGCACACCGACCCGAAGAACCCGCGGGCCGAGTCGTTCCGCAGCCTGCGTACCAACCTCCAGTTCATCAACATCGAGGGTGGCCCGCGCAGCTTCGTGGTCACGAGCTCGGTGCCCGGCGAGGGCAAGAGCACGACCACGGCCAACCTCGCCATCGCCCTCGCCGAGACCGGCGCCCGCGTGGCACTCATCGACGGCGATCTGCGCCTGCCGCGCGTCGCCGAGTACATGGGCATCGAGGGTGGCGTCGGCCTCACCGACGTGCTGATCGGCCGGGCGGACCTCGCCGACGTGCTGCAGAAATGGGGCAAGAACAAGCTGTTCGTGCTGCCCAGCGGCCGCGTTCCCCCGAACCCGAGCGAACTGCTCGGTTCCGCCGCCATGGCGCGCCTGCTCGGCACGCTCACCGCCGAGTTCGACGTTGTGCTCATCGACGCTCCGCCGCTTTTGCTGGTGACGGATGCCGCGGTGCTCAGCAAACTCTGCGGCGGCGCCATCATGGTGGTGGCCTCTGGCCGCACGAAGCGCAACGAGCTCGCCAGTGCCGTCAAGGCTCTGGAGCGCGCCGGCAGCCGCCTCGTGGGCATGGTCATCACCATGCTCCCCACCAAGGGCCCTGACTCCTACGGCTACGGCCAATACAGCTACGGCACCGTCTACGAAGAAGACCGGGTCGTCGAGGGCGAAGCCCCCGCAACTCGCCGTGTGCTCGGAAAGCCGCGCCGGAGAACCGCTTAGTGAGCACCTTCACCATTCTCACGGTCTGCTCCGGCAATATCTGCCGGTCACCCCTGGCCGAACAGCTCCTCCGCGTGGGCCTCGCGCCCTGGCCAGAGGTCGTGCTGGCCAGCGCCGGAACCATCGGCCTCACCGGTCAGGGCATGCCGGAGCAGGCAGCCGACCTCTCCCGGCACTTCGGCGGCGACCCGTCTGCCCACGTGGCCCGGCTGCTCACCGAAGAGCACATCGAGACCGCCGACCTGGTGTTCGCCATGTCTAGGGAGCACCGGCGCGCCATCGTCGAACTGGTGCCGCGCGCCATCCGCTACACCTTCACCATTCGCGAATTCGCCCGCCTCATCGAGGGCATCACCGACGATGACCTCGAGGATGCCGCGGCGCTGCCTCTCGACGACGTCACCGGGCGTTTCTCCACCCTGATTTCCTTGGCCGCATCGCAGCGCGGCGCGGTGGCCCCGCCGGTCTCGGCCGACGAAGACGACGTGGTCGACCCCTACCGCCGCAGCGACGAGGTCTACGTCGAGTCCGCCCAGCAGCTCGTGCCCGCCGTGACCGCGGTCACCGCGCTGTTCGGCGACGCTGCCACGGTAATCCGGGCCTAGGTTGCACCATGGCGACGAACAAGGAATTCAAGAGGCGAAAGAACGGTAGCGGTGTCCTGCGTCGGCGCCTGCTCATCGCCGGCCTCGCCGCCTTCCTCCTCTTCGACGTGGCCCTAGTCTCCTTCGCCCTCAACCCCCCGGTGGTCGAGCTTGTCGAGACCAAGCCTGTCGAGACCCCCCCCGCGCTGGTCGACCCCGCGGTGGTCGAGCCTGTCGAGACCAACCCCCCGGTGGTCGAGCCTGTCGAGACCAAGCCTGTCGAGACCAAGCCACCCACCCGCATCCTAACCGCCCTAAACTCAACCACCGCCTGGCGCGCCACCACCGGCGCCTGCCCCGCCACCACCGCAAACCCCGAGCAGACCACCGACTCCGGCGCAACCTGGACCGGCTACGACGCCTCGGCAGGCACCGACGCCTCCTCGATCCTGTCCATCTATGTGAAGAGCGAGGCCGAGGCATCCCTGGTCACCCTCACCGCCGCAAACTGCACACCGCAACGCGTGAGCACCTTCGTGGCCGGCGACCAGTGGCAGGAATACCCCGATCGCGTCGGTGCGAACTGGTTCATCGACCCCGCAGACCGGGCCCGCGTGCACAGCCCGGCCGGAGCCTTCGCGGCCCCGTGCCCCACGGTCATCGCGCTGGCGAACCGCACCGACTCAACTGCCGCAGCGCTCTGCTCAGACGGCAGGCTCTTCCGCACCGGCGACGGTGCCGCAACCTGGGGCCCCGGGGTGTCGCTTCCCGGTGCCGCCAATCTCGCCGGCAGCGACGACGGCTACATTCTTGCTGCCACAAACCAGGCGGGCTGCGCGGGCGTCCAGGTGTTCTCGACACCCGAAGCGCCCGATGCCGCACTCAGCCCGAACGGATGCCGCGAAGCGGCAGTCGCGCCGGGCGACCTGGCGGTCGCGAGTGCAGGCGGCATCGTCTGGCTGTGGGCGGGGGACGCAGTGAGCAGGTCGAGTGACGGGGGTGCAACATGGCGATAAGCGACTTTGCAACAACCAGAATGCAGGAACTTCACGCTTCGGTGCCGCTGGTTCGGTTCGGCACGCAGTACGCGTTCGACGCCGGAGCCTGGGTTGTCGCCTTGTTCCTGGCTGAGGTACTTCGGTACGAGTTCGAGCTGCAGCGCATCTCGGTGCTGCCGCTCCTCGCGCTGTTCGCGGCCGCCAGCCTGGTGCAATTCTTCGCCGGAGGCGTCTACCACCTCTACCAGGGGCGCCACATCTACGGGAGCTTCGCCGAGGTGCGAGCGTTGCTGGGCGCTGTCCTTGTCTCGACGGTGGTCTTGGGTGTCCCGGTCGCGGTGGCTGGCACCGTGGTGGGCATTCCCCGCAGCACTGTTTTCATCGCCCTGCCGATGGCCTTCGTCTTAATGGGCGGTGTGCGTTACATCAAACGTCTCTTGGTCGAACGGTCAATGGTCCCCAAAGACGACCTCCAGAAGGCCCTCATCTTCGGTGCCGGCTACATGGGGGCATCCATCGCCCGCCGCATGACCACCGACCGCAACTCGCCCTTCCTGCCGGTGGGCGTCATCGACGACGATCCGCTCAAGCGCAATCTCTGGCTCCATGGAGTGCGGGTTGTCGGCTCACGCGCCGCACTTACCGCCGCTGCTCAAGCCACCGGAGCAACCACGCTGGTCGTGGCCATTGCCAAGGCCGATGCCACGTTGCTGCGTGAAATCACCGACGTCGCAAAGATCGCGCACCTCAAGGTGCTTGTTCTTCCGCCCCTTGACGAGCTGCTCAGCGGCAAGTCGCGTCTCAATGATCTGCGCAGCATCGCGATCGAAGATCTGATCGGTCGGCACCCGGTCGACACCCACGTGGCGTCGATCGCTGGTTACCTCGCGGGCAAGCGGGTGCTCGTTACGGGTGCCGGTGGTTCCATCGGCTCAGAGCTCTGCCGGCAAATCAGCAAGTTCGGCCCGAGCGAGCTCATCATGCTCGACCGAGACGAGACGGGCCTTCAGGGCACCCAGATCTCGATCCTCGGTCACGGCCTGCTCGACACCAAAGACGTCGTGCTCGCGGACATCCGCGATGCCGAGGCCCTGAAGGCCATTTTCACGGAGCGGATGCCCGAGGTCGTTTTCCACGCTGCCGCCCTCAAACACCTGCCCATGCTCGAGCAATACCCCGACGAGGCCTGGAAGACGAACGTGCTCGGCACCCTCAACGTGCTTGAGGCCGCCCAGGCTGCCGGGGTCGCCACTTTCGTCAACATCTCCACCGATAAGGCCGCGAACCCCTCCAGCGTGCTCGGTCATTCCAAGCGTGTTGCCGAGAAGCTCACGGCGTGGGCCGCGCAGGAGTCCAAGCACGCCTACCTCTCCGTGCGTTTTGGAAACGTCATCGGCAGCCGCGGTTCGATGCTGCCCACCTTCACGGCGATCATCGAAGCCGGCGGCCCACTGACTATCACCCATCCCGACGTCACCCGATTCTTCATGACCATTCCCGAGGCGTGCCAGTTGGTCATCCAGGCCGGCGGCATCGGTCGTCCTGCCGAAGTGCTCATCCTCGACATGGGAGAACCTGTGCGAATTCTGGATGTCGCCCAGCGCATGATCGGCATGTCCGGCAAAGACATCGAGATCGTCTACACCGGCCTCCGCCCGGGGGAGAAGCTGCACGAAGAACTCATCGGCGACCACGAAACGGATGAACGGCCGATTCACCCGAAGATCTCGCACGCCTCCATCGCGCCTATTCGTCCCGAGGACCTGAACAAACCAGGTTGGGACGCACGCTGCCGAAACGATCCAACGAACCGGCCTGCCGAGGTTGAGGCTGCGTTGGCCGGAACAGGAATACTCTGATGAGCGAACGCATTTACATGTCGTCGCCCGACGTTGGCGATCTCGAAGAGCAGTTTATGGTGGCCGCCATCAGGTCTGGCTGGATCGCACCTCTCGGACCCGACGTCAATGCCTTCGAGTCAGAAATGGCGGAGCGCCTCGGAGTCGAACACGCAGTGGCTCTGAGTTCGGGCACCGCGGCGCTGCACCTCGGGCTGCTCGGGCTCGGAGTCGGGCCGGGGGACGTGGTGCTCACATCGACAATGACATTCGCGGCAACCGCGAACGCCATCGTCTACTCGGGCGCCGAGCCATACTTCATCGACTGTGAGCTCGAAACCGGAAATATGGATCCGGCCCTGCTTCGCCAGGCACTCGAGCAACTCGTCCGCGACGGTGAAAACGTCGCGGCGATCGTGCCCGTTGACCTGCTCGGCAAGGCGGTCAACTACACCGAGATCTGCGCCATTGCGGATGAGTACGGGATTCCTGTTTTGGCGGATGCGGCCGAGTCCCTGGGAGCAAGTCACAACGGGCGTGCTGCCGGATCGTATGGACGTGCCTCCATCCTTTCGTTCAACGGCAACAAGATCATGACCACGTCGGGCGGTGGCATGCTCCTGACCGATGACGCCGCCCTCGCCGCCCACACCCGATATCTGGCCACGCAGGCCCGCCAGCCGGTGATGCACTACGAGCACACTGACATCGGCTACAACTACCGTCTCAGCAACCTGTTGGCCGCTCTCGGGAGAGCGCAGTTGTCTCGCCTTGACGGGATGATCGCTCGGCGGCGTGAAATGCGCGAAAGATATCGGGAACTGTTCGCGGATGTGGACGGAATCGAAATCTTCGGTGGCGCAGCGGATGATGGCGACAACTGTTGGCTCACATCCATCGTCATCGACTCTCGGACCACAGGGTGGTCGCCCGCGGACCTGAGTGCGGACTTGCTGCATGACAATATCGAGAGCCGCCCGCTCTGGAAGCCCATGCACATGCAACCGGTTTTCTCGGCTGCCCGGGCAGCAACAAATGGCAACTCCCAACGTCTATTTGAGACCGGTCTCACCCTGCCGAGCGGTTCTGCCCTCGGTGCCTCAGAAATCGAGCGTGTGCTAACAAGTCTTGGCGCGTCTAGCGGAGCAACCGCATGAGGACCCCGGCATCACTTCGCCGCGTTGACACGGTAAAGCGAGTCTTGGATTTTCTGGTAGCCGGCGTCATCTTGGCTGTAGCGTCACCCGTGCTCCTAATCGTCGGCGGCCTTGTAGCCGTGAACATTGGTCGACCCGTTCTGTTCAAGCAGGATCGCCCCGGAATAAATGGTCGCGTGTTTCGCCTATACAAATTTCGCACTATGAGAAATGTGGATTTGGAGCAGGAGTTGATCAGCGACGAACAGCGACTCACTCCGTTCGGTCGTGCATTAAGATCGACAAGTCTGGATGAACTCCCAACGCTGGCAAATGTGTTCAAGGGGGAGATGAGCCTCGTCGGACCACGGCCCTTGCTCATTCGATATCTGGATAGGTATACGTCGGCACAGGCGCGGCGCCACGAGGTGCGACCGGGTGTGACCGGTCTAGCACAGTGCAGTGGGCGCAATACTCTGACCTGGGAGAGGAAGTTTGAGCTAGACGTTGAATACGTTGAAAACCGATCTCTCCGGCTTGACGCGATCATTGTAGCGCGGACCCTTAGGACAGTTATCGCCAGAGATGGTGTTACAACCGCGGGAGACACCTTGATGCCTGAATTCGGTGAGGACCCGGCGAATGCAGTCAAATAGCTGGTTGCTCTCAAGTGGTGGGCGGCGGGGTGCCCTTGTTGATCTCCTCCGCGAGTCCACGTTACCGGTTCGGAGTCGAGTTGTGGTCACGGACGTCTCGCGACTCTCCGCCGCAGGTCGACGTGCGGACGAGTTCGAACTCGTGCCGAAAATATCCGCGGACGATTTTGCTTTCCAAACCCTTCGTATATGCGAAAAACACGGGTGCTCAACTGTTGTACCTACCATTGACCCAGAAATCGCAGTGTTTGCCCGTGCACGGTCGGAGTTCCGACAGCATGGCGTGGATATCTGGGTTTCGAGTCCTCACGTAGCGGAGCTGGGATGGGACAAGTGGGAACTTTACAAATGGCTTACGGACTCCGGCTACCCGACCATAGATACACAGGAAATCGCAGAATCCCGGCACGTTCCATTCCTCGGAAGGGTCGTTGCAAAACCGAGGTCGGGATCGTCTTCGATTGGCGTGGTCATAGCGGATCAGGTTGAATCTCTGGGGGTGGAGTCCCTCGCGGACGACTACATACTTCAGCGATTTGCTCCCGGCATCGAAGTGACAGTGGACGTGGCCGTGGATGCACGGGGGAAAGTCCTTGCGACGGTTCCGAGGCGCCGCCTCGAAGTGCGCGCAGGAGAAGTCTCCAAGGGGGTGACAATTCACGTTCCTCAAATCGAGGCATTGGTTCGCGACCTGGTCACGGCTTTGCCTGGAGCGTATGGCATCTTGAATGTCCAGGTCATCTATGATCCCGCGACGAATTCACCAAAGATTCTGGAAATCAATCCAAGGTTCGGTGGCGGCTATCCGCTTAGCCATGCCGCAGGCGGTGACCTCATCGGTGCAATGTTGCGTAGCAAAACAGGTGACACGGTATCAGCCGAGTGGAAACCTGGCACGGTGATGCTCCGATACGACGCGGCAGAATTTTATCCGAATCAAGACTTCGTACTGAGCCCATGGTCGTAGGCCTCGTAGTTTTCGATATGGACGACACTCTGTTTCTGGAACGCGCCTACGTCGAGAGCGGATTCCAGGCCGTGAGTGAAATGCTTGCGGCCGAACACAATTTCACATCCTTCTTTGAACGCGCGTGGCAGGAGTTTCAATCAGGTCGGCGTGGCGACATATTCAACAGAGTCCTTCATGATTCTGCGAGTTTGCTGCCGTCCGACATTGTTGATCTCTGCATCACGAGCTATAGAAGCCATGAACCGCGAATTGAACTCCTTACGGACTCACGGGATTTCCTCGCCGCGTGTCGCGGTCGCGTCCGCACCGGATTGATTACGGACGGACCAAGGCTAAGTCAGCAAGCTAAAATCCGGAGCTTGAACCTAGCTGAGCGAATCGAGCGCGTCATTGTGACGGACGAGCATAGAGAGGAAGACTGGGCGAAGCCGTCCCCCATCGCCTATGCGTCCCTTCAAGAATGGTTTGGAGTTCGCGGACGGGATTGCGTTTACATTGGCGACAACCCGCGCAAGGATTTCATCTCACCACGAAGACTGGGCTGGCGAACCGTTCGGGTGCGACGACCGGGCGGGCTGCACGAGAGAGTTGAAACAGTGGATGATGCTGAGTTCGAAATTCCAAGCCTAACGAGGACCTCCGTCACAATGATCGATTGCCTCGAGTTTTTGGCTGATGAAATGAAATGCGCAAAGTGAAGATCCTTATTGTCAGCCAGTACTACCCGCCAGAGTTCGCACTTATCCCGTCGGAGCTCGCGGAGCAGCTCTCCACTCGCGGGCATTCCGTTCGTGTCCTAACAGGTTTTCCCAACTATCCACAGGGCAAGCTCTATGCGGGATTCAAGCAATCATGGCGCCATACGGAGATGCAGGGGGAGGTCTTGGTAAGGCGAGTACCAATGTTTATCGATCACTCCCAAAATGGTTTCGCTCGGTTTGCAAACTATCTTTCATTCGCATTTGGCGCTGCGATGGCAACAAGTTTCGCACGTGGTACCGACGTGGTATACGTTTATGCAACCCAGATGACCGCAGCGGCAGCCCCCCAGCTTTGGCGGCGGATTCTTGGTATTCCCTATGTCCTTCACGTGCAGGATCTTTGGCCAGAGTCCATCACCGGTTCTTCGATTGTGAGGTCAGGGAAGGTCAAGAAGCTCGTCGATCGCTTACTCGGCCCCTGGCTTTCCTCCGTCTATCGGTGCTCGGCCGGAGTCATCGCGATAGCGCCGACAATGCGGAGCATTCTCGCGGAACGTGGGGTGCCTGATGAAAAATTGCACACCGTCTTCAACTGGGCCGTTGACTCAGCCGAGGTGGTGAGAGGCTCGCAGGAAGCCACGTGTGCAGGTGGTTTGTGTGTAATCTACGCGGGCAATGTAGGTGACCTGCAGGACCTTGAAACAGCCTTGGAGGCCGCGCGCATGGTGCAAGACCTTCAAGGATTTCGTCTAGTCATTGTGGGGACAGGCGTCGCTGAAAAGCGCCTTAGGAGAATCGCGGCTGAGTCTGACATCGGCAATGTCGAGTTTCGTGGTCGAGTCGATCCCGTCAACATGAGTGCGATCTATGAAGAGTCGGATTTTCAACTCGTAACGCTAAAGGACATGCCGATTTTCAGAGGAACGATCCCATCTAAGCTCCAGGGAAGCCTCTCCAAGGGAGTGCCGATCATCACTAACGTTGCCGGAGATACGACAACAATTGTCGGCGAAGAGGGAGTGGGTTTCACCGCGCCCCCTGAAGATGCCCTCGCGCTGGCGCAGGTGTTTCGAAACGCTCATTCATTGCCGGATGAGGCCCGCAAGGAACTGAGCCGGCGTAGCCGGGAGTTGTACCTGCGATCAATGTCGGCGCGAGCCGGTGTCGATGCGATCGAAGGAGTTTTGCAAGTGGCAACCCATGGAGAGAACAACCGAGGTATTAGCTGAAATGACAAATCAATATGAGGGCAAGCGAATCTTGGTTACCGGGGGAACAGGGTCTTTCGGCCACACAGTGGCCGAAAAGCTACTATCCCGCGGTGTCGAACAGGTGCGCATCCTGAGTCGGGATGAGGCGAAGCAGGACCTCATGCGCAATGAGCTCGCTGACCCCCGGCTGCGGTTCTACGTGGGAGACATTCGGGACTACCTGAGCGTGGAGCGGGCCGTTCGCGATGTGGACTTCGTCTTCCATGCGGCCGCCCTCAAGCAGGTTCCGTCATGCGAATTCTTTCCGATGGAGGCCGTCAAGACCAACGTTCTGGGCAGCGAAAATGTGGTGCGAGCCGCAGACCGGGCGGGAGTCAAGTCTGTTGTCTGCCTGAGCACCGACAAGGCCGTCTACCCCGTCAACGCTATGGGCATGAGCAAGGCAATGATGGAGAAGGTCGCGCAGTCGTACGGGCTGAACAACCCGAATGCCGAAACGACCGTTTCATGTGTGCGGTACGGCAACGTCATGTACTCGCGTGGGTCTGTCATTCCGTTGTTTGTCCGGCAATTGAAGGCTGGAAAGAACCTCACTGTCACGAACCCTGACATGACCCGGTTCATGATGTCCCTGGCCGACTCCGTCGACTTAGTCGAGTATGCCTTCCACAACGCGATGCAGGGTGACCTCTTCATTCGCAAGGCGAAGGCCTGCACTATGGGCGACCTCGCCCAAGCGCTCATCGTCCTCTTTCAAGCGCCAGCCAGGGTCGAAGTAATCGGGACTCGCCATGCTGAGAAGCTCTCCGAAGCGCTCGCAAGCCGCGAGGAACTGGCCCGGGCCCAGGATATGGGGGACTACTTCCGCATTCAGGCCGACAACCGTGATCTCAATTACAGCATCTACGTCGAACGGGGCGACATCGAACAGGTGCAGTACGAGGACTACGACTCGCATACCGTCTCCCGTATGAGCCTGCGCGAAGTTGAGGACCTGCTCCTGACCCTGCCTGAGGTGCGCGTTGAACTGGCCGCTGCCGGGATTCGCATGGAACGGGAGGTCTAGGCGGTGCAAGAAGTTGCAATGACCGGGGCACGTGGTTTCCTCGGGTGGCACACCCGCGCTGCCCTGCGTGAACTCGGTGCGAAGTCTCACGCAATTCCCGTTGGCGATGGTTTTGATGCGGCTAAAGCGCTATCGGCAGTCAACGGCTCGGCCCGGCTCATCCACATCGCTGGTGTGAACCGCGGCTCGGATCTCGACGTCCAGGACGAGAACGTCAGATTTGCCACTCAGGTGGCATCTTCCATTTTACAGGCCGATACGCCTCCGCCTGTCGTGGTGTTCGCCAATTCGACTCAGGCAACGAACGGGAGCGTTTACGGGAACGCCAAGGCTGAGGCCGCGGGCATCTTGCAGGCCGCAGCAGCGAAGGTCGGTGCAGAATTCCTGGACGTGTGTCTCCCCAACTTGTTTGGCGAGCACGGGCGCCCGTTCTATAACGCGGTTACGGCGACGTTCAGCCACTTGCTGGCGCACGGACAGTCGCCAACGGTGGCCGACGACAAGCCCCTCACCCTCATGCACGCGCAGGATGCCGCTGATCTCCTCATCGGATCCAGCGGAGACACTCTGGGGGGCGACAAGGAGGTCCACGAATCGGTTGCGGGGCTGCTCGCCCGACTCACGGAGATCGACTCCATCTACAGGTGCGGCGAGATCCCCGATGTCGCGGGCAAGTTCGAGCGCGACCTCTTCAATACGTATCGCTCGTATGCCTTCCCCGAACAGGCACCCGTGAAACTCACACGTCATTCAGACGAGCGCGGTTCATTCTTTGAGATTATCCGTTCTCACGGTGGCTGCGGCCAGTCGTCGTTCTCGACGACGGAACCCGGAATCAGCCGGGGAGACCATTTTCATCGGCGCAAGATTGAGCGATTCACAGTCCTCGCTGGGACTGCGACCATTTCTCTACGCAAGCTTTTCACCGACGAGGTCTTTGAATTCCATGTGTTGGGCGACGAGCCCGTCGCCGTCGACATGCCCACAATGTGGTCGCACAAGATCACGAATACGGGACCCGGCCTGTTGTACACCTCGTTCTGGACAAATGACATCTTCAACCCAGAGGTACCCGACACGATTGCGGAGGCAGTGCAGAAATGACCGACCGACTGAAGGTGCTCACGGTAGTGGGCACGCGCCCGGAGATAATCCGGTTGGCCGCAACCATCAAACGTCTCGACAAATACACAGATCACGTTCTGGTCCACACGGGCCAGAATTACGACTACGAACTCAACGAAGTCTTTTTTGAGGATCTCGGCCTCCGCCGGCCGGATTATTTCTTGGCGGCCGACACCTCGTCGCTCGGTAGGGTACTCGGGTCGATCCTTGCCAAGACCGAGGAGGTGCTCCTTGAAGAGAAACCTGATGCCATGGTCGTTTTGGGCGATACCAACAGTTGTATCTCAGCTCTGATGGCCAAGCGGTTGAAGGTTCCCGTGTACCACATGGAGGCTGGCAACCGTTGCTTCGATGAGAATGTCCCGGAGGAAACCAACCGGCGACTCGTGGATCACATTGCAGACTACAACCTGGTCTACACAGAACACGCTCGGCGAAACCTGCTTTCCGAAGGCATCCATCCCTCCCGCATTTTGCTCACGGGTTCCCCGATGCGTGAGGTTCTTGAGGGAAATGCGTCGGCAATTGCCGCGAGCGACGTCGTCGAACGGCAAGGTCTAATTGCTGGGGATTACTTCTTGGTGAGCCTGCATCGCGAAGAGAATGTTGACAACCAAGATCGCCTGAACTCCGTTCTAGCGGCTCTGGTGGCGCTCAAGAGAACTTACGGCATTCCAGTGCTTGTCTCGACGCACCCACGCACGCGCAAAAGCCTCGAGAAGGTCGCTGACGAGCTTAAGGACTCACTGACCTTCCATCCTCCATTTGGCTTTAATGACTACATTCAACTTCAGATGTCCGCGAAGCTCGTGCTCTCCGACAGCGGCACAATCAGCGAAGAGTCGAGCATTCTCGGCTTCCCAGCGCTCACGCTGCGTGACTCAGTTGAACGACCCGAAGCCTTGGATGCTGGAGCGATCATCACAGCAGGTGTTACAGAGGAATCGATTCTCGATTCCGTGGCCATAATCCTCTCAGAAGCCACGATTGCTAACAAGCCAGCTATCCCGAGTGGATACGAGGTGGCAGACACCTCTCGACGGACAGTGAACTTCATCCGCTCGACGGTCGCTACTCATTACTTTCGAGCAGGTCTCCGAAAGTGACGGAGAGGCAGAGGTCAGCGCGAAACTGCAGGTCGCAGATTCGCTCATAACTTTGCCGCCTCAAACAAGAGCTTCTGAACTAACGCGCGATCCCGCCAGAGGGTCAGGCACTTACCCCAGCGCGACCGCATACCCAGCCTCGGCGGCAGCAGCCGCAATACTTCCACTCGCAGCAAGGAGCCTCCGTGCAAGAACATTATGATCTTGTCTTTTGGCAAAACATGGCTTCTATACATCAAGCTCCGCTCATGCGTGCGCTGGCGACCGGTCTCGATAAGCGGGTACTTGTTGTGGTGGTAGAAGATGTGTCCGCAGACCGGTTGGCGATGGGGTGGGAAGGCATAGATTACGGCAACGCAGATTTGATCATTGAACCTTCAGCTACCAACCGCAAGAAATTGGTCGAGAATAACCGCGGTGCAGTGGCACATGTCTTCTCAGGTGCGAGCGCGTACCCTGCCGTACAGCAGGCTTTGACAACACTCACTCAGGGGGCGCACAATCACGTTGCTATTATCACGGAACCATGGGATCCGCGGGGTTTTCGGGGCGCCCTGCGAGCGCTCAGATTTAGGCTGCGGCGCCGATCGCTGAGAAGGATCGACACCCTGTTCGCATGCGGAGACTTAGCCAAGAAACAATTCACTTCGCTGGGTTGCGAATCAAGCAGAATTGCGCCTTTCGGATACTTCGTTGACGGGCCCACTGCGGAGGCCAGACAGTCTGATCGTGACAAGCCGGGCATCATATTTGTCGGCAGTTTGACTTCGCGAAAGGACCCCAGGGCGCTCATTGAAGCCTTGGCGATGACGCCAGCGGATTCGTGGGAACTGACTATCGTGGGAGACGGCCCGCTGTGGGACTCGAGCATCAAGCTTGTAAAGGATCTACGTGTCGGTAGTCGGGTTTTTTTCGCAAGAAATTTAGCTAATCGCGACGTCTTACGCAAGATTGCAACCAGTGATTTGCTGGTTCTTACAAGCAAGTACGATGGCTGGGGCGCAGTAGTGAGTGAGGCTTTGATGGCCGGCACCCCGGTAGTCGTTAGCCGGGAGTGTGGCGCGTCTGATCTTGTCCGCTCTGCATTGCAAGGCGAGGTTGTACAGGCGGGAGATCCGACCGAACTCGCACGAGCTTTGGTCGGGCGCTTGAGTTCTTCGCCACTGTCCAATGAATCGAGAGCACAGCTTGAGAGCTGGGCGCACGGGGCCATTTCGCCCAAGGTCGCAGCTCAGTACTTGTGGGACACAGTCACCCGTGGCAGTGGTGTGCCGACGGCGGGGGCGCCGTGGCAAGAAATCGCAGCCTCGCCCGTAAGCGATGTGCATCAATGAGTCCCGACGGAAGTACGCGAACGATGAATGTGCCCACCAAGTTCGCGGTTTTTGCACCGCTATTTCCGCCGGCAACGCTGGGTGGTGGGCCAATTCGTACACTCAAGGCGTTGGTGGATTCAGTACCGACAGATACGCAGACGTTAGTGTTCACTTCTGATCGGGACATGGGCCAATCCAATCCACTGCCGGTGAGAAGCAATGAGTGGTTAGCCATCGACGGCGTGCAGGTCTACTACGGAACGGCATCATCTCTTCGTTCATATTTGCGCGGCCTTGGCGAGGTTCGGAAGGAACGGCCCGAGGTGACCTACTACAACAGTTTCTTCAACCCGAGATTCTCGCTCTTCCCGCAGCTCCTTGGGCGCATTGGATTTTGGCGGGGAGCTCAGATTCTGCTTGCGCCCAGGGGGGAGTTTGGCCGGGGAGCGCTGGCAATCCGACCTTTGAAGAAGCGGATAGCCGTTGCCGTTTACAAGATGTTGGGTTTGCACCGTGGTATTGCCTGGCACGCTTCCTCAGTGAACGAGGCCGAGGACATACGAGCTGTGTTTGGCGAAACTACGCGAGTTCTCGTTCGGGAGGACGAGACGTCGCTACCGATCGTGGCTGAGAAACCTCCGGCAGCGCGCGTAGACGGACCCCTGCGAATCGTGTTTGTAAGTCGATTGAACCCAATGAAAGGGCTCGACTTGCTGCTCCGCAGCCTCACACTGACGCAAGCAACGATCACCCTCGATGTCTTCGGGAATTCCGAAGATTTGAAGTATGTTCAGGACTGTCAGGAATTGATTGATGAACTGCCAGTTAACGTTCGGTGCACTTTGCATGGGTCGATTGCTCCAGAATCCGTAAGAGGAATCTTCGCGGAGGGCGATGTCTTTGTCTTTCCAACTGCAGGGGAGAATTTCGGGCACGTAATCGCCGAGGCTCTGTCCGTGAGTTGCCCGGTAATGTGCTCGGACGTGACGCCATGGTCAGACGTGCTCAGACAGGCCGGCTGCGAGGTCCTCGGAAGCAGAGATCCGCAAGAATGGAGCATCGCCATCGAATCATTCGCGGCGCTGTCACCTCATGAGGTTCGTGAACGGCGTCGAGCCGCAGGCGCCGCTTTTGACTGTTGGAGTCAGGTGGATAAGGGTGAGCACGTCTTTGCCTTGCTTGCGCGCTCGGCCTTCGTCTAAGAATTCTAAGACTCGGAATTCTTGAATTCCCAGTCTGCAGTGCGATTAACGTCGCTCGGGTCGTTGTCTGTGGGCGGTGCGTAATTCAGGCCATGGAGGGTGGGCCACCCTTCGCTGCTGAGGTCAGTCTGGCCAACCGATCGGCTAGGGTCGAATTGGTTGCCCCGAATGCCGTTCTATGACACAAGCCTTGACAAGTGAATTCGCGGCAGACTTCTTTCGGCATTTAGGTCGTGCTCGAAACCGAACCGCCCTCTATGTATTGTCTGAAAGGAGCCTCATCTTGGGTATTCCACCACTTACGCGAAGATTTCTGGCACCTGTTGCCATGGTGCTCGTTGCAGCCGGGCTTGGGTGGCAGGCAGCCGTGGGATCAACCGGCTTCGTGGTGCCGTTTCTTGCTCTCGGCGGCGCGCTGTTAGCCTTAACGAACTCGACAGCGCGAGCCCTCTTCCCGTACACGCTCGGTGTGTTGTTCATTCTTGCCTCGGCTTCGACATTCACTGGGAGCATTGCCGAGTCTGTGGGGTTCCGTATCGTTGGAATCGCACTTCTGTGCGGTGGCAGTCTCCAGAAGCCCTTAATCATCGCTGGTGATAAACCAGATAGCAGGCGAAATCTTGCTGAATTAAGTTTGTGGCTTCCATGGGTAATCGGATCGCTTCTCGTATTCCTGATGCTCTCCACTGCCTTCCATGGCCAAGTCGCGACTTTCATCCTGTATTGCGTGGGCCTTATTATGCTTGCTGTCGCTGTAGTAGCGACAGCGGTGTCTGTCCCAAGACGAATTGTCACTACCGCGGTCGTCCTAACCCTCGGGACGATGGTTGCAGGGTCGCTCATTATGGGGTTCGCCTTACCAGGGATGGCGATTGCGGGCGGGAGGTTACGTGGGCTCGCATCAAACGCAAACCTGCTAGCCTTCTATGCCTTTCTTCTGGGATCACTCGCCATCATTATTGTAAGGCACATTGGATTGAGGCTGGTCCTTCTTTCCCTCGCAATCGTGTGCATCGTTTCTACATCCAGCAGGGCGAGCGCGTTGGCGTTGGCGATTGTCGTAGTTGTGGCTGCTCTGAGGAGAGTCTCAGTCACCAAGGTGCTTTGGTTGACTGGCTTGATCACTCTGGGAATTGTCATTGCTGTCGCTGTACCTCAAACATTGTCGGTTTTGGATGGAGTGCTGCGTGGCGGCAATTCCCGATCCGCAAGCTTCGACGGCGCGATCGGAGCATTTCGTTCGTCTCCCTTGATTGGCATAGGGATGGCCAGCGAAGAGGTTGAGATCGCAAGCAGCCCGTTGCGGGCGTTAGCGACTGCCGGCATTGGTGGCTTAATTGCGGTCGTGGTCATATGGGGAGCCTTTCTCTGGCAATCACGCAAAGCGGGAGTGCTGGGAGTGGGGTTCACACTGGCTGCAGTGGTGCACAGCTGTTTCGAAGGGTGGTTACTCTCGCCAGTGAGCCCCCTTTTGCTGATATTTGTTCTTGTGTGGTGGGTCATAGTTCAGCCTGAGCGGCAAGCGGGATTCCCTCAACGCATTCCGAGTGTTTTACCCCTTGAGAACAGGACCAGGTCATAAGGCAAATTAGGCCCCGGTGAGTGCCCCCGGTGTGATTTTCTCCTGGCTGTGAACAATTCGCCTAGCCTGCCGACTGGTTGAAGAATGACGACGCCGAGTAAGGCGTCAAGTTTGTGACCAAGAAGAGTCCGTCGAGGTGCGGGATGCGGAGAAGCGCATCCGGCTGCTCGATCAGGAAACCGAGGCCATGCGCCGGTCCGGCGCCTATCTTTCCCAGAACGGCACCCAAAATGATCTGCCCGCTGGGGTCTCGTCACGGTGGACTGCCGGGTGTTGCGCTTTTCCGAATGAGTATTTGCGTTCCTGAGCGCCACCAGTATTGCGGTTGAGCGCCACTTGTGTGTTTTGTCAACTTGAAGCCGGCCATTTGAGCGATAAGAATCCTGCCAGTGCGGGGGACTGCCCCGAGTTCAGTTGACTCGAAGGGTTAGTGGTTTCAGGCGGCCTTGCGGGCCACGTTTATTGTCTCAAACTCGATCGGGGTGAGCTTAC
>NZ_SOHH01000094.1 GCF_004403515.1 Cryobacterium fucosi
CGCGCGGTGGTCCGGCGCCGCCAGGTGGCGGCGGCCATGGGCGTCGCACAGGCGCTGCCCCAAGTGCTCGCCTCGGTCGACGGCGCGGTCAGCGAGGCCCGCCTGCGGCTCGCCCGCGCCGAGGGCGAGCGCACCAGCCAGAACGCGGAACTCTCGGCCCTGCGGCGGGAAGACAGCGCCCTCCGGGACCGGCTCCAGGCCGTCACCGAGAACGTGCACGGCCTCGAACTTGAGATCTACGAGAAGAAGCTTCACCTCTCGGGCCTGCTCGAACGCGCGGGCAACGAACTGGGCCTGGTCGAGGAGGTGCTCGTGGCCGAATACGGCCCCGACCAGCCGATCCCGTCCGGGTCCGAGACCGACTCCGACTCCGGCGCCGACTCCGACTCCGGCGCCGACTCCGGCGCCCACGCTGCGGGGGGGCCCTACGACCGGTCCGAGCAGCAGAAACGCCTCGCCGCCGCGGAACGCCGGTTCGCGCAACTCGGCCGGATCAACCCGCTCGCCCTCGAGGAATTCGCGGCACTCGAGCAGCGGCACAAGTTCCTCACCGAACAGCTCACCGACCTCACCAACACCCGCACCGACCTGCTCACCATCATCGCGGAGATCGACGAGAAGATGGGGGCCATCTTCGGCAGCGCCTTCGACGACACGCAGGCGGCGTTCGCCGAGGTCTTCCCGGTGCTGTTCCCCGGCGGCAGCGGCAGCATCCGTCTCACCGACCCTGACTCCTTGCTCACGACCGGGATCGAGGTTTCGGTCAAACCGGCAGGCAAGAAGATCGAACGGCTCTCCCTGCTCTCCGGCGGGGAACGGTCACTGGCGGCGGTCGCCCTGCTGATCGCGATCTTCAAGGCGCGGCCGAGCCCGTTCTACATCATGGACGAGGTCGAGGCGGCCCTCGACGACGCGAATCTCGGCCGACTGCTGACGATCTTCGAGGACCTGAAGGCGGCCAGTCAGCTGATCATCATCACCCATCAGAAGCGCACGATGGAGATCGCGGACGCCCTCTACGGTGTGTCGATGAGGCAGGACGGGGTCTCGGCCGTCGTCGGGCAGCGGCTCGCGAAGGATGAGGCCCGGGCCTCCTGAGTCCGCTACCCTTCCCGGTGCCCCAGGTTCCCGGTGCCCCAGGGTGGCGAGGAGCCGGGTGCAGGAGTCGCCGAGCCTGCGGCAGGCCATCGAGCAGGTCTGCCAGGAAGGGTGGATGGCCTTCATCCGTTCGCAGGCCGCCGCCGAGACCCGGCTCGCCTCCCGGCAGGTCTCCAGGATCGAGATGGCCGTCGGCCCGTTGTTCCGGGTGTGCCAGGACAACACCCTGGTCGTGGTGATGCAGATCTCGATGCAGTCCAGGTCGGCCAGGAAACAGGCCGTGACCTCGCCGTCGCCCTCGATGGCGAGGCAGGCATCCGCGCAGTCCTCGCTGACCTTCACCAGCGCGTCACAGGCGGTGACGCACTGGGCGATCCCGGCCTCGATCGAATCCGCAGGCCACTCCTTCACCGGCATGCAGACACCATAGCCCCGTCAGGCGCCGGCCACGACCTGGGGTGGCAGCGCCGAGATGATCGGGTGGTCGAACGCGAGCACGCCGGTCCTGGCGGCCCCGCCGGGGGATCCCAGATCGTCGAAGAACTCGACGTTCGCCTTGTAGTACTCGGCCCATTGTTCGGGCACGTCGTCTTCGTAGTAGATCGCTTCGACCGGGCAGACCGGTTCGCAGGCGCCGCAGTCGACGCATTCGTCGGGGTGGATGTAGAGCGAGCGGTCGCCCTCGTAGATGCAGTCGACGGGGCATTCGTCCACNCACGTCGACGCAGGGCAGGGCGATGACGTAGGTCACGACGAGACCAGGCTTTCGGCGCGGGCGATGCCGACCTGCTCGTCGCGGGGCACGACCTTGACGCGTTCCCGCGTCACCGGGGACGGGTCGGCCTCGCCGAGCGCACGCTCGTGCGCGTCGACGGCCAGCCAGCCGGACCAGGTTGTGAAACGGATGCCCCGCTCGTCGAGCAGGGCGAGGATCGCGTCCTCCTCCGGCCGGCCGGGCTGCCCCGTCAGGTCGAAGTCCTCGAGCAGCTTCGTCACGGTCTCGAGGGCGTCGCTCTTCGTGTGCCCGATCAGGCCGACCGGTCCGCGCTTGATCCAGCCGGTCGCATAGAGGCCGGGGAGAGGGGCGCCCTGGGCATCGACCACCCGTCCGCCGTCGTTCGGGATGACCCCTCTTGCCTCGTCGAACGGCACCCGCGCCAGGGCGGTGCCCCGGTAGCCGACCGCGCGGTAGACGGCCTGCACGGAGTAGTCGAGGATCTCCCCGGTGCCGCGGACGCCGCCGTCAGCGGTGGGCTCGGTGCGTTCGAATCGGACGCCCTCGACCCGGCCGGCGCCGTAGACCTCGACCGGGCTGTGCAGGAAGTGCAGGTGAAGCCGGCGGGGTGCCCCGGTCGGTTCCCTGGTCAGCCAGCCGTTCAGGGTGCGGGTCATCACCTTGACCTGGTTGTTCGACGCGGCGAGCAACCGCTCGGAGTGCTCATCCCTCGGGAAATCCTCCCCGTAGACCAGCACGTCGACGTTCGGGATGTCGCCGAGTTCGCGCAACTCGATCGGGGTGAATTTCACCTGGGCAGGTCCGCGCCGGCCGAACACGTGAACATCGGTCACCGGCGAGCCCGCGAGCCCGGCGTGCACATTGGCAGGGATGTCGGTCGGGAGGAGGTCGACCGGGTGTTTGGCCAGCATCCGCGCCACGTCGAGGGCGACGTTGCCGTTGCCGATCACGGCGATGTCGGTCGCGTCGAGCGGCCACTCCCGTGGGGCATCCGGATGCCCGTCGAACCAGGAGACGAAGTCGGCGGCCCCGTGGGAGCCGGGCAGGTCGATGCCGGGAACGCCGAGAACGGCATCCCGGATCGCCCCGGTCGCGAAGATGACCGCGTGGTAGTGCGCGCGCAGGTCGGCCAGGTCAAGGTCCGTGCCGTAGTCCACGTTGCCGATGAACCGGATGGTGCCGGCGTCCAGCATCTCGTGCAGCGAGTTGACGATGCCCTTGATCCGGGGGTGATCGGGGGCAACGCCGTACCGGATCAGGCCGTAGGGGGCGGGGAGCGAATCGAACAGGTCGATTCCGACCTCGCCGCCGGCGTCCTGCACGGCCCTGGCGAGGATGTTGCCGGCGTAGATGCCGGCCGGGCCGGCGCCGATGATGGCGACGCGGAGGGGCTGGTGCGCGGTGGGCGTCCGGGTCATGGGTGGGCCTTTCGGGGTGCGGTGGGGACGAGTTCGGTCGAGGCAGGTTCGGAGGGGACGATGGCGCGGTGCGCGTGCGGGCTCAGCGTGACGACGTCTCCGACCACGATGACGGCCGGGGAGGTGACGCCGCGGCTGGCGGCCAGGGCGGTGATCGTGGCGAGCGTGCCGATCGTGACCCGCTGGCCGGGGCCGTAACCGTCCTCGATGATGGCGACGGGGCAGTCCTCGCCGCGGGTTCCCGTGGCGAGCACCGCGGCGGACCCGGCCAGGGCGCTGATGCCCATCAGCAGGATCACGGTGTGGTCCCGTCCGCCCTGGAGCGCGCGGAGCTGTTCGTGCCCGGTGACGACCGTGAAGCCGGCCGCGACGCCGCGGTGGGTGACCGGGATGCCTGCCGCCGCCGGGACCGAGACGGCGCTGGTCACGCCGGGCACCACCTCCACGGCGACGCCGTGGCTGCGGCAGTGGGCGGCCTCCTCGCCGCCGCGGCCGAGCACGTAGGGGTCGCCGCCCTTGAGGCGCACGACCCGGCGCCCGGCGCGGGCGTGCTCGACGAGCAGGGCGTTGATCTCGTCCTGGGGAACCGGGTGGTGGCCGGGGAGCTTGCCGACGTCGATCACGAGCACCTCGGGGTCGAGCTCGCCGAGGAGGGAGCGCGGGCCGAGGCGGTCGGCGATCACGACGTCGGCCTCGGCGAGGAGCCTCCGGCCGAGCACGGTGATCAGGCCGGGGTCGCCGGGGCCGCCGCCGACGAGGTGCACGGTGCCGGTGCCCGCGGGTCGGCGGTGGTGGCGCAGCGGCAGCGAACCGGCGTCGAGGGAGTTTTCGATCGCATTCCGCAGCGCCATGGCCCGGCGCGGGTCGCCGCCGGTCGACACGGTGACGGTCACGTCGTCCCGCCGGGTGACGGCGGGAACCCAGGCGGCGGACACGGCGTGATCGGCCGCGTTCACGCACCAGATCCGCGCGGCTTCGGCGTCGGCGGCGACCAGGGCGTCGACCTCGGGCACGCCGGTGGCCGTGTGGGCGAGCCAGGCGCCGGCCAGGTCGCCGGTGCGGTACGCGCGCTCCCGCCAGGTGACGGCGCCGGTGGCCAGGAGGGCGCGGAGGTCGGGGCCGGCCTCAGGGGCGACGACGGTGACGAGCGCGCCCACGGCGACGAGGCCCGACGCGCGCCGGGCGGCGACGGGACCGCCGCCGACAACGATGACGGAGCGGCCGGACAACTTCAGGCCGAGCGGGTAGAGGACGAGCGTCATCGGGTTCCTCCGGAGGCCAGGCCGCGGCGACGCAGGAGACTGCGCTCGGCCGGGGCGAATGCGATCAGTTCGACCAGGATGCCGACGAACAGGATGACCAGGATGGTGGCGAGCACGCCCGGCAGGTCGGCCAGGTCCCGGCTCTGCTGCAGCATGGAGCCGAGCCCGAAGCCGATCGACCCACCCATCGCGATGATCTCCGCCGCCATCAGGGAGCGCCAGGAGAACGCCCAGCCCTGCTTGAGCCCGGCCAGGTAGCCGGGCAGGGCGGCGGGCAGGATGACCAGGGTCGCGAGCTGGAGGCGGGAGGCGCCGAGCACGGTGCCCACCCGGCGCAGCTGCGGCGGAACCTGGTCGATCCCCGCGACGAGGCCGTTGGCGATCGAGGGGACGGCGCCCATCAGCACCACGAAGTAGACGGTCGCATCCGTGAGCCCGAACCAGATGATCGCGGCAGGCACCCAGGCCACCGAGGGCAGTACCTGCAACCCGGAGAGCAGCGGGCCGAGCGCGCGGCGGAGCAGCCGCCACTCGGCGAGCAGCAGCCCGAGCGGGGTGCCGATGGCGACGGCGATCAGGAAGCCTGCGCCGCCGCGGGCGAGGCTCGTGAGCACCGCCTGCTGCAGCCGCCCGTTCGACCAGAGTTCCCCGATCGAGGCCGCGACGTTGAACGGCCCCGGCACGAGGTCCGGGCGCGGCTGCGCGATGACGACGTAGAACTGCCAGGCGAGGACCAGCGCCGCGAGCAGCAGCACCGGCGGGAGCACGCCGTCGACGATGCGACGCCAGGGTCCCCGCTCGGCGAGCGGAACGGTCTGCAGGGCGTCGAGGCCGGCCTCGAGGGTGCGGAAGTCGTCGTTGGAGGCGGCGCGGGCGGCCGCGGGAATCGACGGGACGGTCGTGCTCGTGCTCGTGTTCGTGTCAGTGGGCATTGCGGCGGATCTCCTGTCGGAGCTGCTCGGTGATCTCGATGGACAGACGCGATACCTCCGGGGATTCGATCCGGCGGGGCCCGGTGTCGGCCAGGCGCCACTCGTTGGCGATCCGCCCCGGGCGGGAGGACATCAGCAGCACCCGCTGGCCGAGCCGGGCGGCCTCGCGCACGTTGTGGGTGACGAAAACGATCGTGCGGCCGGTCTCCCGCCAGATCCGCTCGAGTTCCTCGTGCAGCAGGTCCCGGGTGATCGCGTCGAGCGCTGCGAACGGTTCGTCCATCAGGAGCACCTTGCGGTCCTGAGCGAGCGAGCGGGCGAGGGCGACACGTTGGCGCATGCCGCCGGAGAGCTCGTGCGGGCGCTTGTGCGCGGCATCCGCGAGGTTGACGAGATCGAGCAGTTCGAGCGCCTGGCCGCGCCGCTGGGCCCGCGGCACTCCGCGCAGTTTGAGGGCGAGCTCGACGTTGCGCCCGGCGGTCAGCCAGGGGAACAGGGCGGACTCCTGGAACATCACCGCGGCGCTGCCGCTGGAGACGGTGACGGTGCCGCTGGTGGGATGTTCGAGACCCGCGATGATGCCCAGCAGGGTCGACTTGCCGCAGCCGGACGCGCCGAGCAGGCAGACGAACTCGCCGGGCTCGATCGACAGGGTGATGTCCTCGAGCACGATCGGGCCGTCGGTGCCGAATCTCTTGGTGAGGCCGTCGACGCGGATGGCGGGGGCGTCGTTCGGCCGATCCGTGGCGACCGTGGTCGCGCGGACGGTGGTCGGGCCGACCGTCACCGGTGCCGTTCTGGTGTCGATCATCGGTTCACTCCGTTCCGAGTCCGGCGGCGCTGACCGGCGCGACGCCGGCCTCTGCCCGCACGGCGTTCAGGGCGCTCAGGTCGAAGAGCCCGGCCAGCTTGCCCGGTTTCGCGGTGCCGACCGTGACGCCGGCCCCCAGCAGCACGGGGAACGTCGCCGCCAGCGGATCGGTGGTGAATGTCACGTGCGAGAGGGCGCGGGTGATCACGGCCTCGGAGAGGCCCTTGCCGGTGTCTTCGGTCAGCTTCGTGTTGATCACGGCGGCGGACTCGTCCGGGTGTGCGGTGAGCCAGTCGACGGATGCCGTGTGCCCGGCGACGAGGGCCCGCACAGTTTCGGGGTGCTCGGCCAGGTACTCGCTCCGCACGAGCAGCACCGTGGTGGGGAAGGCGCCGTCGGGCCAGAGGGACGCCTCGTCGACGAGCACGGTGGCGCCGGCGTCCTGCACGAGCCTGGACACCCAGGGTTCGGGCACCCAGGCACCATCGATCTTGCCGCTCCGGAACAGGGCCAGGGTCTGGGCGTTGTCGGTCGGCGCGATGTGCACCTGGCCGCCGCCGGTGGTGTCGGTGTCGTAGCCCTGCTCGCCGAGCCAGGCGCGGAGGGCGACGTCCTGGGTGTTGCCGAGCTGCGGGGTGGCGATGGTGGTGCCGGCCAGGTCGGCCGGACCGTCGATGCCGGCGCGCACGACCAGGGCCGCGCCGCCGCTGGCGGCGCCGGCCACGATCCGCACGGACTGCCCGGCGCTCTTGATGAAGCTGTTCACGGCGGGGTTCGGCCCGATGTAGGCGGCGTCGATCGCCCCGGCGCTCAGGGCCTCGATGGTGGCAGGCCCGGCGCTGAAGACCTGGCTGCTCAGCTCGGTGTCGCCGAGGCTGTCTGCGAGGAGTCCCTTCTCCAGCCCGACCAGTGCGGGGGCGTGCGTGACGTTGTCGAAGTAGCCGAGGCGGAGCTCCTCGGCCGGCCCGGCCGGCGTGGCCGCGCTGCCCTGAGCGGAGCATCCGCCCAGGAGCACGGGCACGACGGCGACCGCGAGCAGGGCGAGGCCGGCGCGAACGACGAGGCCGCCGCGGAGGCCGGAGCGGAGGCCGGTGCGCCGGGTCATGCAGGCACCCCGGGCGCCGTCACGATGCCGGCGGCGAGGGTCGCGCCGTCCTGCGGATGGATCACGAGGAACGCGCCGGCGCGGCGGTTCTCGGCGAAGGTCTCGACCGGCAACGCCGAGGCGAGCCGCACGGTGACGTGGCCGATGTCGTTGATGTCGAGGCTGGCCGCGGCCTCCTGCTCCAGGGTGTCCAGGTTGAGCCGGCCGGTGACGGCGGTGACGATCGCCTGGACCGTGTTGGCACCGAACTTCACGAGGGTGCGGTCGCCGGGGGTGAGCGGCCGGGGGTCGAGCCAGAACAGGGCGGCCGTCAGCTCCTTCGTGGGCTCCGGGAAGGTGCCGGCGGCGCCGATGACCGCGCCGCGGGCGATGTCGAGGTCGTCCCTCAGCCGGAGGGCGATGGACTGCGGCGCGAATGCCTCGCCCTGTTCGGTTCCGGCGAAGTCGATCCCGGTGACGACGGTGTTGGCCCCGCCGGGGAGCACGGTGACGGCGTCGCCGACCCGCACGGTGCCGGAGGCGACCTGCCCGGCGTAGGCCCGGTAGTCGCGGAAGGCGGGCGCGTCGGTGGCGGGGACGGCGACGGCGCCCTGGGGGCGCAGCACGAGCTGCACCGGCAGGCGGAAGTCCTCGAGCGCGCTCTCGACCTCGTCGACGACCGGCAGGGTCTCGAGCAGTTCGAGCAGGCTGGGCCCGGTGTACCACGGCGTACGCGGGGAGCGGCCTGCGACGTTGTCGCCGGCCAGGGCCGAGACGGGAATGACGTGCACTGCGCCGAGGCCGAGTTCGCAGGTGACCGTGCGCACGGCATCCGCGATCTCGGTGCAGGCAGCCTCGTCGTAGCCGAGCAGGTCGATCTTGTTGACGGCGACGATGATGTGCGGGACGCGGAGCAGGCGCACCACCGAGAGGTGGCGGCGGGTCTGTTCGAGCACACCCTTGCGGGCGTCGATGAGCATGATCACGGCGTCCGCCGTGGTGGCGCCGGTGACCATGTTGCGGGTGTACTGCACGTGCCCGGGGCAGTCGGCGAGGATGAAGGAGCGCCGGTTGGTGGCGAAGTAGCGGTAGGCGACATCGATCGTGATGCCCTGTTCGCGTTCGGCGCGGAGGCCGTCGGTGAGCAGCGCGAAGTCGATGCCGCCCGCTGCGCCGCCGAAGCCGCGCTCGGTCGAGGTGCGGGTGACGGCGTCGAGCTGGTCGGCGAGCACGGCCTTCGAGTCGTGCAGCAGCCTGCCGACGAGGGTCGACTTGCCGTCGTCGACCGAGCCGGCGGTCGCGAAACGGAACAGGGTCCCGCCGGCCTGGTCGACGGGCGCCTGGCCGGGCGCCTGGCCGAGTGCCTGGCTGTCGATGAGTGTCTGGGTCATTAGAAGTACCCGTCCTTTTTTCGGTCTTCCATGGCGGCTTCGGAGATCCGGTCGTCGGCGCGCGTCGCGCCGCGTTCGGTGATCGTGCTCAGGGCGACCTCGCGCACGACGGCGTCGACGGATGCGGCATCCGACTCGACCGCGCCCGTGCAGCTCATGTCGCCGACGGTGCGGTAGCGCACCGTGCGGTTCTCGACGGCCTCGGTCGCCCGGGGGGCGCTCACCGGACCGGTCGCGCGCCACATCCCGTCGCGGCGGTAGACCTCGCGTTCGTGCGCGTAGTACAGCGGGGGCAGGGCGATCTGCTCCCGTTCGATGTAGCGCCACACGTTCAGCTCGGTCCAGTTGCTGATCGGGAACGCGCGCACGTGCTGGCCGACCGTGTGGCGGCCGTTGTAGAGGTTCCACAGTTCGGGCCGCTGGTTGCGCGGGTCCCACTGGCCGAATTCGTCGCGGAGGGAGAGGATGCGTTCCTTCGCCCTGGCCTTGTCCTCGTCGCGGCGGGCACCGCCGAAGACGGCGTCGTGCCGGCCGGCCGCGATCGAGTCGAGCAGCGGCAGGGTCTGCAGCGGGTTCCTGGTGCCGTCGGCCCGCTCCTGCAGCCGGCCGTCGTCGATGTAGTCCTGCACCCGGGCGACCTCGAGCCGCAGGCCGAGGCGCTCCACGGTCTCGTCGCGGAAGGCGATGACCTCGGGGAAGTTGTGCCCGGTGTCCACGTGCAGCAACGGGAACGGCACCCGGCCGGGCCAGAAGGCCTTCGCGGCAAGGTGGAGCACCACGACGGAATCCTTTCCGCCGGAGAACAGCAGTACGGGCCGTTCGAACTCGGCCACGACCTCGCGGATGATGTGGATGGCCTCGCTCTCGAGCACGTCGAGCTGCGACAGGCGGTGGCTGCCGGCGGCCTGGTTCGGGGTAGCGGGGAGGACCGATGGAGCGTTCACAGGTGGAGTCCGCATTCTGTCTTCGCCAGGCTGGCCCAGCGTCCGGATCGGGGATCGTCGCCGGGGGCGACGGGTTTCGTGCACGGCGCGCAGCCGATCGAGGGATAGCCCTGGGCCATCAACGGATTCACCGGTACCCGGTGCCGGGCCGCGTAGTCGAGGATGTCCTCGAAGCTCCAGGCGGCGAGCGGATTCACCTTGACCAGGCCGTTGCGGTCGTCCCAGGTCACCAGCGGGGTGGCGGCGCGGGTGGGCGCTTCGTCCCGGCGCACGCCGGTGAACCACAGCTCGTAGCCGCCGAGTGCCCGGTGCAGTGGCTCGACCTTGCGCATCGCGCAGCAGCGATTGGGATCTCGGTTGAAGAGTTCCGCGCCGTGCAGCCGGTCCTGTTCGGCCACCGAGTGCTCGGGCAGCACGTCGACGACCCGCACGGGCAACAGCCGGGCCACGTCATCCCTGGTCTGATGGGTCTCGGCGAAGTGGTACCCGGTGTCGAGGAAGAGCACGTCGACGCCGGGCAGCTGCGCGGAGACGACGTGGGGGAGTACCGCGTCGGCCATCGAGCAGGCGACCGCGACGGCGTTCACCGCGAAGTTCGCGGCAACCCAGGCGACGACCCGGTCGAAGCCGGCCTCGCCGAGCTCGGCGGCGCCGCTCTCGGCGAGGGCGCGCAGCTCGTCGGAGGAACGGAGCGTGCCCGCCCGGCTTGTGCCGACAATTCCTGTGTTGTCGATGCTCATTGCAGTGCCTCCTCGTCGGCGCGGTGGGCCCATTCGGCGAAGGTCTCGTTTGCTGTCCTGTCGGCGATGAACCGGACCACAATGCGCTCCACGTAGTCGGCCAGGTCGTCCGCGGTGACCTTGAGGCCGCGCACGGTGCGGCCGAGGCCTGCCTCGTCCCGGCCGACCGAGGCCAGGCCGCCGCCGAGGTGCACCTGGAACCCGGGGACCTGGCCGCCCTCGGCGCCCGGCAGGAGCTGCCCCTTGAGGCCGATGTCCGCGGTCTGGATGCGGGCGCAGGAGTTCGGGCATCCGTTGACGTGCAGGCTGATCGGCTGGGGCACGTCGATGCCGGCCAGGCGCTTCTCCAGCTCGAGCACGGCGTCGGTGGCGGTCTGCTTGGTCTCGACGATGGCGAGCTTGCAGTATTCGATGCCGGTGCAGGCGATGGTCGAACGGCGGAAGAGGCTGGGGCGTGCGGCGAGCCCCAGGGCGTCGAGCGCGGCGATGAGCGGTTCGACGCTCGTCTCGACGATGTCGAGCAGCACGAGCTTCTGGTGCGGCGTGGTGCGCAGCCGGGTCGAGCCGTGCTGCTCGAGCAGGTCGGCGAGCCCCGTGAGAATCGTTCCGGACACGCGGCCGACGAACGGGGTGACGCCGAGGTAGAACCGTCCGTCGTTCTGCTTGTGCACGCCGATGTGGTCGCCCTGCTGCGTCGGGGTGGGCGCGGGCGGGCCGTCGGGCAGTGCCTCGTGGAGGTATTCGTCCTCGAGCACCCGACGGAACTTCTCCGGCCCCCAGTCGGCGAGCAGGAATTTCAGCCTCGCCTTGTTGCGCAGCCGCCGGTACCCGTAGTCACGGAAGATCGAGGCGACGCCGAGCCAGACATCCGCGACCCTGTCGGGGGAGACGAAGGCGCCCAGGCGCTCGCCGAGGCGGGGGTTGGCGGAGAGCCCGCCGCCGACCCAGAGGTCATAGCCGAGGCCGAGCTCCGGGTGCCGCAGGGCGACGAATCCGACGTCGTTGATCTCGTGCACAACATCCTGGCTCGGGTGCCCGGTGAGGGCCGTCTTGAATTTGCGGGGAAGGTTCGCGAGCTCAGGGACCCCGATGTACCGCGCGGTGATCTCGTTGATCACCGTGGTCGGGTCGATGAGCTCGTCGACGGCGATGCCGGCGACGGGGGAGCCAAGCACGACGCGGGGCACGTCGCCGCAGGCCTCCGTGGTCTGCAGGCCGACGGCCTCGAGGCGGCGCCAGATCTCCGGCACGTCCTCGACCCTGATCCAGTGCAGCTGGATGTTCTGCCGGTCGGTCAGGTCGGCGGAGTCGCGACCGAATTCGGTGGAGATCTCGCCGATGACGCGCAGCTGGGTGGTGGTGAGCTGGCCGCCGTCGATGCGTACGCGGAGCATGAAGTACTTGTCTTCGAGCTCGTGCGGCTCGAGCGTGGCGGTCTTTCCGCCGTCGATTCCCGGCTTGCGTTGGGTGTAGAGGCCCCACCAGCGCATCCGGCCGTGCAGGTCGGTGCCGTCGATCGAGTCGAAACCCTGCTTGGAGTAGATCTTCTCGATCCGCTCCCGCACGTTCAGGCCGCCGTCCTCCTGCTTCCAGACCTCGTTGCCGTTCAGGGGTGCGGTGCCGTCCACCTTCCACTGTCCGTTCGGACGCGAAGACTGGCGCTGCGGGCGGGCCGGCGGGGCCGTCTCTGTCTGACTCGGTGACACGATGGTTCCTCCTCCTTGGACGCGGCGACGGCGACAACGGATGCCGAACTGCGTGGGAGAAAATGTACCGAGAACAGGGGCCCGTGTCTTGCGGGGCCGTAACGGCCGGTCACGCGCCGTAGCACGGCGTCACACTGGCCTGTCTGCGGTCGCCCCTGTGCTCGACCCCGTCGGTGGTCGAGCGTCGGTGAGGTTCGGTGCCGAATTCAGGTGAACTGCCCCGAACAGTGCGGCGGATGCCCGCTTCGGCTCTCGATTCGGGCTGCTCTCCTGAATTCGGAACGCGCTCGACCGTCGTGACGCGGGTCGCGACGGGTGGGGCGCCATCCTCCGGTGCCGCAATGCGGCGGCCCGGGCAGCGGCGGTCTCAGTTGTTGCTCGGCTGGACGAACCGAGTGACGGCGCTCAGGTACCGGCTGACAACGACCTCGACGAGCAGCGGCGGCGCGGGCTCGGCGGGCACCAGGAGCGGGCGGGTCACGACATCCGCCCCTGCCTTCTCGACCAGCCCCTGGAAGTAGCCGGGGGCAAGCAGGTAGCTGCTGACGACGACCCGCCGGCCGGGCCGGTCGATCCTGGCCTTCGTCACCGCGCAGGCCAGGCGGGGGGTCGCCGCGGAGAGAAAACCGAGGGTCACCTCGCGCCCGGCGACCTGCGCCAGGCGCTCGGCGACGACCCGGCAGGCCTCAACGGCCCGCGCGTCGCTCGACCCGGCAACGGCGAGCACGAGAACGTCGTCGGGTCGGAGTCCGGCCTCCGCGAGCCGCTGTCGGAGCACGGCGATGATGCGGTCGTCCGGTCCGAGCGCGCCGGCGAGCGCCACGGAACGACCTGTTTCGGCCAGCACGGCCTCGGTCAGGTCGACGTGTACGTGGTAGCCCGCCGAGAGCAGCAAGGGCACGACGACGGCGGGAAGCCCGGCCGGCAGGGCTGCGAGGGTCGCCGGTGCGTCCGGCTGTTGCACGTCGACGAAACCGGCGGCGACCGTCAGATCGGGCCGGGCAGCGGCCACGGCGCGCATCAGGCCGGCGACCGCGGCCTGGCCGTGCGCTGACGACGTGCCGTGGGCGATCCCGACGAGCGCTGGGGGAGTCTGGGTGCTCACCCGACCATTCTGCCGGGTCGGGTCGGCGGTGTTACCGCGAATGTCGGACGAGGTGCAGGATGAGGCCGTCCGTCCAGGTCCGAAGGCCCCGAGCCATAGGCTAGAGGCATGGCAGAACGCACCTCCTGGTCACTCTCCGGCGCTCTGCGCGGCATGTTCACGAAGCAGACGATCGACGACGACACCTGGGACGACCTCGAAGACGCTCTCATCCAGGCCGACTTCGGGCCGGCCGTGACCGATGCGATCGTCGCCGAACTCCGGGCGAAGGTGGCCAGGTACCACACAACTGACCCGGTCGACCTGCAGCGGATGCTCCGCGAGGGAATCGAGGAACGACTCGCCCGGCACGACCCGACCCTCACCCTCAGCGCCCGCCCCGCGGTGGTGCTCGTCGTCGGTGTGAACGGTGTGGGCAAGACGACCACGATCGGCAAGTTCGCGAAATTCCTCCGCGGCTACGACCGCAGCGTGCTGATCGGGGCGGCGGACACCTTCCGCGCCGCCGCCGTCGAGCAGCTCGCCACCTGGGCCGAACGGGCCGGGGCGGACATCGTGAGGCCGCAGGCGCACGGCCAGGACCCGGCATCCGTTGCCTTCCAGACCGTGCAGAAGGCCATGAACGAGGGCATCGAGATCGTCCTGATCGACACGGCAGGCCGGCTGCAGACCAAGGGCGGCCTGATGGACGAACTCACCAAGATCCGCCGGGTGATCGAGAAGCAGACCCCGATCGCCGAGGTTCTCCTCGTGCTCGACGCCACGACCGGCCAGAACGGTCTCGCCCAGGCCGAGGCGTTCATCGAACACGCCGGGGTGACCGGCCTCGTGCTCACCAAGCTGGACGGGTCGGCCAAGGGCGGCTTCGTGCTGGCCGTGCAGGAGAAGACCGGCATCCCGATCAAACTCGTCGGCCAGGGTGAGGGCATCAACGACCTCACCGGTTTCACCCCGCACGTCTTCGCGCAACAACTCGTCGGATAGGACACCATGACCATCGAACACGATTTCTTCGGAATCCTCGGCAGCGACGACGCGGGCGAGGTGTACTGGTCGGACACGGCCGAACTGGGCGACCAGGACGTGCAGATCGACCTGAGTTCGCCTGACGAGGATTCCGTGTCGGTCGAGGCGCTCGACATCGCCGCGGCCATGGTCAATTCGCTTGAGGAGCTGGACTCCCAGGCCCGCGAGTCGCTCGTGGCCGATCTCAGCGCCGAGCGCTCGGTGACGGGCGCCTACATCACGACCGAGCTCGAGGAGATGGACCCGGAGTCGCTCGAAGACGCCCTCATCTGGGACTCCGGCGACAAGCAGATCGACTTCCTCCGTTCGATCCAACTGCAACGGGTGGGCTTCCACCCACATCATTTCCGCAGCGAGGAGCACTTCGCGGTGCTCGAGTACTCGATCAGCCCCGACGAGACCGACGCCCTGCTCGTTGTCACCATCGACGTGCACGGCGACCCGGTGGTCATCTCCGTCGAGCAGTAGCCACCCGAGCGCCTCGGTGGCCCCGCGTGCCCCGACCCGGCAAGGTGATTTCGACAGGCTCAATCACCGGTCGGTGGTCGAGCTTGTCCCGACCCGGTTAAAGTAGAAGCACAATGGCTACTTTTGGAAACCTCTCAGATCGCCTGGCCGAGACGTTCAAGAATCTCCGCACCAAGGGCAAGCTCAGTGCGGCGGATGTCGACGGCACCGTCCGCGAGATTCGTCGCGCCCTTCTCGACGCCGACGTCGCCCTCGACGTCGTCAAGGAGTTCACCGGCAAGGTGCGCGAACGCGCCCTCGGCGACGAGGTCAGCAAGGCGCTAAACCCGGCGCAGCAGGTGGTCCGGATCGTCAACGAGGAGCTTGTCGAGATCCTCGGCGGCCAGCAGCGCCGGCTCGAATTCGCCAAGAAGCCGCCGACCATCATCATGCTCGCCGGGCTCCAGGGCGCGGGCAAGACGACCCTCGCGGGCAAGCTGGCCAAGTGGCTCGCCAAGGACGGTCACACGCCCGTGCTCGTCGCGGCCGACCTCCAGCGTCCCAACGCGGTCACCCAGCTCCAGGTCGTCGGGCAGCAGGCCGGCGTTGCCGTCTTCGCCCCCGAACCGGGCAACGGCGTCGGCAACCCGGTGCAGGTCGCACGCGACGGCGTCAAGTTCGCCCAGCAGAAGATGCACGACGTTGTCATCGTGGACACCGCCGGCCGTCTCGGCGTCGACGCCGACATGATGAAGCAGGCCTCGGACATCCGTGCGGCCATCGGACCCGACGAGGTCCTGTTCGTCATCGACGCGATGATCGGCCAGGACGCCGTCGCCACCGCGAAGGCGTTCCAGGACGGCGTCGACTTCACCGGTGTCGTCCTGACCAAGCTCGACGGCGACGCGCGCGGTGGTGCCGCACTGTCCGTGGCGTCGATCACCGGGCGCCCGATCATGTTCGCGTCGACGGGTGAGAGCCTGGACGACTTCGAACCGTTCCACCCCGACCGGATGGCCAGCCGCATCCTCGACCTCGGCGACATCCTCACCCTGATCGAACAGGCCCAGGGGGCCTTCGACGAGGACGAAGCACGCAAGATGGCGGAGAAGTTCTCCACCGACACGTTCACCCTCGACGACTTCCTCGGCCAGATGCAGCAGCTGCGGAACATGGGTTCGATCAAGAAGATGATGAGCATGCTGCCGGGTGCGGGCGCCATGAAGCAACAGCTCGAGAACTTCGACGAACGTGAGATCGTGCGCACCGAGGCGATCATCCAGTCGATGACGAAGGCCGAACGCACCACCCCTAAGCTGCTGAACGGCTCCCGCCGGCTGCGCATCGCCCGCGGTGCCGGCTCCACCGTGACCGAGGTCAACCAGCTGGTGCAGCGCTTCGAGCAGGCGGCGAAGATGATGAAGACGGTGGCCAAGGGCGGCATGCCCAACATCCCCGGCATGGGTCCGATGGCGGGCGCCGGACTCGGTGGCAACCGCGGCAAGCAGCAGCCCAAGAAGAAGGGCTCGAAGTCGGGTAACCCGGCCAGGCGCGCGGCGGAGAACGCTGCCCTCGCCTCCGGGGAGAAGCCGGCCGGCGCCATCGCAGCCGGCGGAACGGGCTTCGGCCTGGGCGGTGGCAAGCCCGTCGCCGGCAAGACCGGCGGGCCTACCGAAGACGAGATGGCCGCGCTCCAGAAGATGCTCGGGCGGTAACCGCCAGGGCCCGCTCCGAGGTGCGAGGGCCGGTTTAGGATGAGCGCATGACGTCCGCAGCCTCCCGTCCGGTGCGCATCGGTGCGCAACTGGCACCGCAGCACGCCGAGTACGCCACAATCCGGGATGCCGTCGCCCAGGTCGAGGCCATGGGCACCGACGTCGCCTTCAACTGGGACCATTTCTTCCCGCTCGCCGGCGACCCGAATGGCCTCCATTTCGAGTCGTGGACGATCCTGTCCGCCTGGGCTGAGCAGACCTCCACCATCGAGCTCGGGGCGCTGGTCAACTGCAACAGTTACCGTAACCCCGACCTGCAGGCGGACATGGCCCGCACCATCGACCACATCAGCGGCGGCCGATTCATCTTCGGCACCGGCTCGGGCTGGTTCGAACGCGACTACGACGAGTACGGCTACGACTTCGGCACCGTGGGCACGCGGTTGGACGCCCTGGCCGAGGACCTGCCGCGGATCGAGGCGCGGTGGGCCAGTCTCAACCCGCCGCCCACCCGGAAGATCCCCGTGCTCATCGGCGGCGGCGGTGAGAAGAAGACCCTCCGCATCGTCGCGCAGCACGCCGACATCTGGCATTCGTTCTCGAGCCCGGACGTGCTCGAACACAAGCTCGGCGTGTTGGCCGGATGGTGCGACAAGGTCGGCCGAAACCTGGCCGAGATCGAGATATCCACCGAACTCCGCGGTCGCAGCGTGGAAGAGGCCGACCGGCTCTACGACCTCGGTGCGCGGCTGTTCACGCTGGGTCTGTCGGGCCCGCACTACAAACTCGACCGCCTGACCGGCTGGCTCGCCTGGCGGGACGGCAAGAACGCGGTCTGACCGAATCTGCGGATCTGCTGCGATAAGGAAGGAGAAGGAATCATGAGCACCAACCCCGTCACCATCACCGCCGAACCGGGCACGCCGTTCATCGACATCGTGCGCGAGTTCGACGCCCCCGTCGAGCGCGTCTTCGCGGCGCATTCCACCCCGGAGCTCTATTCCCGGTGGATCGGACCGCGAGGCTACGACACGCAGGTCGAGGAGCTCGACATGCGCGCGGGCGGCCGGTACCGCTTCGTGCAGACCGATCCTTCGGGTGACGGCCCCTACGCCTTCAACGGTGTCTTCCACGTCGTCCGCCGGAATGAGTTCAGCATCCAGACCTTCGAGTACGAGGGGTGGCCGGATGTCGTGAGCCTCGAGTCGTATGCGTTCGAGTCGCTGCCGGGCGGCCGTTCGCGGGTCAGCACGCACAGTGTGTTTCCGTCTGTCGAGGCCCGTGACGGCATCGTGTCGGCGGGAATGGAGCGTGGCGTCGTCGAGGGCTACGAGCGTCTCGACGAGTTGCTGATTGATATTTAGACACCACCAAGGTCGATCCAAGGATTTCGACGGGCTCAATCACCGGGGACTGAGCGTGCCCCTCGGTGATCGAGCTTGTCGAGATCATCCACCGGTCTCGACGGGTTCGACCACCGGGTCGACGGGCTCGACCATCGGGCGACCCGGCGAATGAACCAGATTAAGTAAATTATTCTTGACATGGTGTCTACTGAGGCATACATTCATAGTGTCAAGAATTCCTGACATTGCCCAGGCGGCACACCGACGCAACACGAGGGAGCAGGCATGTCGTTCGAAGAGAAGAGCGCGTGGATCATGGGGGTGCTCGCGGTCGGTTCGGGCGCGGTCTATCTGGCAATCGTCCTGCCGCAGGTGGGGACTCGCCCGATTGTCGAGGTGCCGTACATCGCACCCATGCTGTGGTGCATCGGGGCATCGATCGCGCTGTCGATCCTGCTCCACACGATCGTCTCCTCCGTCGCGCGCACGGCATCCGGAAGGAAGGCGGCTCGCGAGAAAGACGAACGAGACCGGGAGATCTATCGCCTCGGCGAGCACGTCGGCCAGTCGTTCCTCGTCATCGGCGGCGTTGCAGCCCTCCTGATGGCAATGATCAGGATGGACCAGTTCTGGATCGCCAACGCGATCTTCCTCGCCTTCGTGCTCTCGGCGGTCCTCGGTTCCACCACCAAGATCGTGGCCTACCGCCGGGGATTCCAAACATGGTGAAGGCCACCCGGGTCACGAATTCCACTCGCCAGCTGCGGTTCACGCACGGCGAAATGACGCAGGCCGAGCTCGCCGAAAGGGTCGGGGTGACCCGGCAGACCGTCATCGCCATCGAACGGGGCCGCTACTCGCCGTCACTCGAGATGGCCTTTCGAATCGCCCGGGTCTTCGAGGTGCCCCTCGAGCAGGTCTTCCACTATCCAGACGACAACTATCCCGACGGCAACTCACAAGGTGATGGAGAGAGAAAATGAAAGCAATCGTGCAGGATGCCTATGGGTCGTCAGCTGTGCTGAGCCTTCGGGACATCGATCGACCCGGCGTCGGCGACAATGACGTGCTCGTGCAGGTGCGGGCCGTCGGCCTCCACATCGGTGACTGGCACCTCATGACGGGCACGCCTTACCTGGTGCGGGCCATGGGGTACGGACTCCGTGCCCCGAAGACGAGGGTGCGGGGAATGGATGTCGCCGGGCGCGTCGAGTCCGTCGGCCGTGACGTGACCCGGTTCAGGCCGGGTGACGAGGTCTTCGGCACCTGCGACGGCGCCCTCGCCGAGTATGCGAGCGCCCGTGTGGACCTGCTCGCGCCCAAGCCGGCGAACCTGTCCTTCGAAGAGGCCGCCGCGGTTCCCACGTCCGCCACCACCGCCCTCCAGGCGCTGCGCGACACCGGGCAGGTCCGGGCGAATCAGAGGGTGCTTGTGATCGGTGCGGGCGGCGGGGTCGGTCTCTACGCGGTGCAGCTGGCCAAGGTCCTCGGGGCCCACGTCACCGGCGTCTGCAGCACGACCAAGCTGGACCTGGTGCGCGGGGTCGGTGCGGACGAGGTCATCGACTACACCCGGGAGGACTTCGCAGCCGCCGGGACGCGCTACGACGTCATCCTCGACACGGTCGGGAACCGTTCCCTCTCCACTCTCCGGAAGGCGCTCACGCCGCGGGGCACGCTCGTGATCGTCGGGGGAGAGGGCGGAGGTCCGTGGCTGGGCATCACGGTGCGGCTGTTCGGGGCATCCGTGGTCTCGCCGTTCGTGAGCCAGAAACTGCGCGGGGTCATCTCGGCCCCACGCCAGGCCGACCTGCTGGCCTTGGGCGAACTCCTGACCGCGGGCGCGATCAGGCCCGTCATCGACCGGGTCTACCCGCTCAGCGAGGCCGCCGAGGCGATCGACCGGCTTGCGGTCGAGCGGCCCAGGGGCAAGATCGTCGTCGCCGTGTGACGGGCGCCGCGTAGCCCGTGCGGCCGGTCTCAGCGCGCGACAAGCCCCGTGCGCAGTTCATCGGCGAGCGACCGCACCACCGCCGGCAGGCTCCCGCCCGCGGCATCCGCCACCCGCAGCTGCCGCTGGTAGCTGGCCCCGGCGTCGAGGATCAGGTTCAGCCCCACGAGCTCCGGCAGGCAGCCCAGGCGCTCGGCCACGGGGGAGAGCACGCCGATCAGCCGCCTCACGTCGTCGATGACGGGGCACTCGGCCCCGGCGGCATCGACGATGACCTCCGCGTCGAGGCCGTACCGCGACGCGCGCCACTTGTTCTCACGCACGAACCACGGCTGCAGCTGCGGCACGGTCTCGCCGGCATCCAGCCGCGTCGACATCCACTCGACCAGGCACTGGATGAAGGCGGCGATCGCCCCCAGCTCCTCCGCCGTTGACACCCCGTCGCAGGCTCGGATCTCGATCGTGCCCCAGCGTGGCGACGGCCGGATGTCCCAGCGCACCTCGGTGACATCGTCGACGATCCCCGTCACGGTCATGTCCTCCACGTAGCGTTCCCACGCGGCCCAGTCCTCCAGGATCCACGGCAGGCCTGCCGTCGGCAGTTGCTGGAACATCTGCGCCCGATTCGAGGCGTAGCCGGTGTTCACGCCCGCCCAGAAGGGACTCGACGCCGACAGCGCCTGCAGGTGCGGCAGGTAGGTGAGCAGCCCGTTCAGGATGGGAATCACCTTGGCGCGGTCCTCGATGCCCACATGCACGTGGATTCCCCAGATCATCATGTTGCGACCCCACCACTGGGTGCGGTCGATCAGGCGGTGGTACCTGGCCTTGTCCGTGACCTCCTGGTCGAACCACTGCCCGAACGGATGCGACCCGCTGCAGATGAGATCGACACCCCTCGCGTCCGTGATCGCGCGCACCTCGCCGACCTGGCCGACGACGTCCGCGACCGCCCCTGCCACCGTAGGGTGCACCCCGGAAACCAGCTCGACCGTGTTGAGCAGCAGTTCGCCGGTGATCTTCGGATGCGGCGAGCCGTCCGTGCCCCGGAGGCCGTCGAGCACCTCGTCGGCGATGGACACGAGGTCGCCGGTATCGCGGTCGACCAGCGCGAGTTCCCATTCGATGCCGATGGTCGACCGCTCGGAGCGGGCAAACTCGATTCCCACGTGGAGCCTTTCGAGGAGGGCGTCACCCGGAACGGGTGCGTCGTGGCACAATCCTGACACTGATTGGGCGTCCGTGGCCACGCCGCGTCGCCCGGGTGTCGGGCCGGTCGCCGATTATCGGAATCGGGACATCGTCTGGCAGAATGGTTAGTCGAGTTCTCTTGCGTTCGACCCTCTATTCAGACGCAGGAAAAAACCACCTTATTGAGCTTGTGCCGAGTGTGCCCCCACGCTCACGGCCGTCAGTTCGCCAAAAATCAAATACACAGGAGAATTGTGGCTGTCAAAATTCGTTTGAAGCGCATGGGTAAGATCCGTGCACCGTACTACCGCATCGTTGTCGCCGACTCGCGTACCAAGCGCGACGGCCGTGTCATCGAAGAAATCGGCATCTACCACCCCACGCAGGAGCCCTCCGTCATCGAGGTCAAGTCCGAGCGTGCGCAGTACTGGCTCGGCGTCGGCGCACAGCCGACCGAGCAGGTTGCCGCTCTCCTCAAGCTGACCGGCGACTGGGGCATCTTCAAGGGTGACAAGAACGCCGTCAGCACCGTGAAGGTCAAGGCAGCCAAGGTTGCTTTCGTCGCCGACGAGAAGAAGAAGCCCGTGCTCAAGCCGAAGGCCGACAAGCCCGTGGCGAAGGAAGAGGCCCCCAAGGAGACCGCGGCTGACACCTCGGCTCCCGAAGAGGACAAGGCGTAGTCTTGCTCGCACCCGCGCTTGAGCACCTCGTCAAGGGGATCGTCGATCACCCGGATGATGTGCACGTTTCAGCCCAGAACTCCCCGCGCGGCGAGGTGCTCGAGGTTCGCGTGAATCCCGAAGACCTCGGCCGCGTGATCGGTCGTTCCGGGCGTACCGCCAAGGCCCTGCGCACCCTTGTGGCCGCGCTGGCCGACGGCAGGCGCGTGCGGGTCGACGTCGTCGACACCGATTTCTGAGAAGCGAGTAGTCGGTAATGAGCTTGGTGAACGACAGCACGCCGCCCCGTAGTCAACTCCGGGTGGGGCGTCTGACGAAGGCGCACGGCCTCAAGGGCGCCATCAAGCTCGAACTGTTCACGGATGACCCGGGACGTCGTTTCGTCCCGGGCGCCGTGTTCACCCTCCAGGTGCCCACGGGGTCGCCCTGGCACGGCAAGACCCTCGAGCTCGTCGAGCTGCGCTGGTACAACCAGCACGCCGTCGGGTTCTTCAAGGATGTTCCCGACCGCGAAGCGGCCGAGGCCCTCGCCAAGGCGATCCTCTGGATCGACCAGGACGACGAGGAACAGCCCGACGAAGAAGACGCCTGGTACGACCACCAGCTCGTCGGACTCTCCGTCGTGCGCGACGGTGAGAAGATCGGCACCATCACCCGGCTCGAGCACCTCCCGGCCCAGGACCTTCTCATCGTGAAGACCCCGGCCGGCGAGGTCATGATCCCCTTCGTGAAGGCCATCGTGCCCTCCGTCGACATCGCGGCGGGCATCGTCACGATCACCCCACCGCCGGGGCTCCTCGAGGAGCTCCCGGAGGAACCGGATGCCGTCGAGCCCGCAGCAGACAAGCCCGCACCTATTTCTTCACCGACCACCGACGGCGCATAGTCGCGTCCTGATCCACCCGGCGCAGAGGCGCGCCGCACCTATCCCCGGGGAGAGGCGCGCCGCGCCCGTCCGACTCCTCAGCTCCTCATGACGCGGCAGACCCTACAAGGAGAACCGCCGCATGTCGTACGTGGAACCGGATCGACTGATCCATGACATCATCCACTCCGGTGTCGATAAATCGAACCTGACCGTTAAGCAGATGTTCGTGCGCGGCACCCTCTCCGGGGCCATCCTGGGTGCAGCCACGACGGTCGCCCTGACGGCGGCGACCCAGACCGGGTTGCCGATCGTCGGGGCCGTGCTTTTCCCCGTCGGCTTTGCCATTATTCTCCTGCTCGGCCTGGAGCTCGTCACCGGAAGCTTCGCCCTTATCCCGCTCGCCGTCATCGAGGGGCGTACGAGCCTCGCCAAATGCGTCAAGAACTTTACGGTCGTGATCCTCGCGCACCTGGTCGGTGCGGGGCTCTACGCGGCCCTCTATGCCTTCGCGATCACCTATGCCGGCACGGAATCGACCGACCCGATGATCCAGGCGATCATCGACATGGCCGAGCACAAGGTCCTGCCGTATGAGGCGGCAGGCGCGGCCGGCATCCTCGTCGCCATCGTCAAGGCCATGCTGTGCAACTGGATGGTCGCGATCGGCACGATCATGTTCTACATCTCGAAGTCCACCGCCGGCAAGATCGTCGCGATGTGGCTACCGGTCACGATCTTCTTCAGCCTTGGCCTCGAGCACGCTGTCGTGAACATGTTCGTCATCCCCGCCGGCATTATTCTCGGGGCCGATATCAGCCTGGGCGAGTGGTGGCTCTGGAACCAGGCCCCCGTGCTCCTGGGCAACCTGCTCGGCGCCGTGCTGTTCACGGCCCTGCCCGTCTATTTCTCCCACCGCACGAAGGTGAACCGGGCCGCCGAGTTCGAATCGGCTGCCTACGCCGCCGAAGAGCCCGTGCTGGTTCGCTCGTAGACTGCTCTCGTGCGCATCGACATCCTCACGATCTTCCCGGAGTTCTTCTCCGTCCTCGACGTCTCCCTGGTCGGGAAGGCGAGGCAGTCGGGGCTGATCGACCTGGGCGTGCACAACCTGCGCGACCACACCCACGACCGGCACAACACGGTCGACGACACCCCCTACGGCGGCGGCGCCGGAATGGTCATGAAGCCGGAGCCGTGGGGCGAGGCACTCGATGAGATCATTGCCTCACTGGGCACGACGGATGCCGGCCCGGTCCTGATCTTCCCGTCGCCGGCCGGAGAGCTCTTCACCCAGAAGACGGCCCGCGAGCTAGCCGGGGAGCCGAATCTGGTCTTCGGCTGCGGGCGCTACGAGGGCATCGACCAACGCGTCTTCGACCACTACGCCGCCACGGGAAGGGTGCGCCTGATCAGCCTCGGCGACTATGTGCTCAACGGGGGAGAGGTCGCCGTGATGGCCATGATCGAGGCCATCGGGCGGCTGATCCCCGGCGTCGTCGGGAACCCGGAGAGCCTCGTGGAGGAATCGCACGAGGACGGCCTGCTGGAATACCCGAGCTACACCAAACCGCCCAGCTGGCGCGGCCACGACGTTCCGCCCGTGCTACGCAGCGGAAACCACGGGGCGATCGCCGCGTGGCGCCGCGAGCAGCAGCTCGAGCGCACCAGTCGAGTGCGCCCCGACCTTCTGCCCCCAGCGAACTCCGAGGCAGGCGCAAAACCGGGCGAGTAGTCTGATCTCGTGTTCGTACGCAGATTCTTCTACTACTGGCAGTTCATCGCCGTCGTCGTGCTGCCCGCATGGCTTATGGTCGGCGCGTCGGTCTTCGGCGCGAGCGGCTGGATGGTGCTCGGCAGTTTCTTCGGCGGTGTCATCCTCGGGATCGGCCTTCTGCTGGTCGCCCTGCTGATCTACGCCCGCAAGGACGTGCGCGCCCTCCGGGCGGTGTCCTGGGCGGATGTCGGCGTGCTCGCGCTCTGGCACGCCCTGGTCGTGGCCCTCGGCTTCACCGCTTCGTCCGCCGGTCTTCCCCTGCTCGTCGTGGCCGCAGGCCTTGCCGCGTTCTGGTTCGTCATCTGGGAGTTCTACAGCGCGGCCCGGGCGAGGATGCGGGAGATGCTCGTCGTGATCGACGAGACCGCCCGGTTCGGTTCGATGCCCGCCGGCGGTGCCCAGGGTTCAGCCCCGGGTTCGCCGAAGCCTCCGCGCTTTGACAGCACGGCCGATCCCGCGGTGATCGTGATCCACGAGAAGCCCACCGAACAGTAGGGGGCACCGGGTCTCGACAAGCTCGACCACCGGGGCTGCTCGACCACCGGGGCTGCTCGACCACCGGGGCTGCTCGACCACCGGGGCTGCGGTCGCTTTTGCGGCGCGCACCGCTTTCATGACATAATCAGCGTTTGTGCCGTCGCAAGCCTCTGCCACAGGGGAGCTGCAACGTATCGGCACGAACTTACTCAGTCGGTTGCCGACGCGGGTCGCTCACAGCGGGTCGCGCGACACAAATCGTAGTCGTCCTGTGGCGGATACAGAGAGCGAAACACTATGCATATTCTCGACCAGGTGGATGCACCATCACTCCGGACGGACATCCCGGCCTTCCGCGCCGGCGATACCGTCAAGGTCCACGTCAACATCGTTGAGGGCGCCCGCGCTCGTGTCCAGGTCTTCCAGGGAGTCGTCATCGGCCGCTCCGGCGAAGGCGTGCGCGAGACGTTCTGCGTTCGCAAGGTCAGCTTCCAGGTCGGCGTCGAGCGTACCTTCCCGGTGCACTCCCCGGTGATCGACCACATCGAGGTCATCACCCGCGGTGATGTGCGTCGCGCGAAGCTGTACTACCTGCGCAACCTGCGCGGCAAGAAGGCCAAGATCAAAGAGAAGCGCGACTAACGGTCGACTCTCAGCAGTCGCTGGATTTCCCCTGAGCTCCTCACCCTTACACTGGGTCAGGAGCTCAGGCGGTTTAATGACAGACAATTCTCTGCCCACGCGATCAGATCGCCTGGAATCAGAAACGAAGCGCACGAAGCGCGGCGTTGCAATCTTCCTTCGCGACCTCCTGGTCATTTTCGTGGTGGCGCTGCTCATTTCGTTCCTGATCAAGACGTTCCTGATCCGCTCGTTCTACATCCCCTCCGGGTCGATGGAGACGACGCTGCTGGTCAACGACCGGATCATCGTGAATCAACTGGAGCCCGGGCTCATCCCGATCACCCGGGGTGACGTCGTCGTGTTCCGCGATCCGGGCGGCTGGCTCCTGCCGCAGGCTCCCGTGCAGCAGAACCCGATCGTGGCCGGCGTCGACTGGGTGCTCTCCGTGGTCGGCCTCTCTGCCCCGGACAGCAACGACCACCTGATCAAGCGCGTCATCGGGCTGCCCGGCGACCATATCGTCTGCTGCAACGCCCTCGGCCAGATGAGCGTCAACGACATTCCGCTCTCCGAACCGTATGTGCAGCTTCCGGCCGGGGAGACGAAGGTGTCCAAGGATGCCTTCGACGTGGTCGTGCCTGCGAAATCCCTCTGGGTGATGGGGGACAACCGGTATAACTCGAAGGATTCCCGGTACAACGGTGATGCGCCGGGCAAGGGTTTCGTGCCGATCGACAACGTCGTCGGTCGTGCCCTCGTGATCAGCTGGCCGCTGGCACGGTGGACCTGGCTGGACGACTACCCAGAGGTGTTCCGCGGGGTCGCCGAGGCGACCGGGTAGATGGCCGTCATCGACCCGACGCTCGATGTCGAGCGCGCCATGCTTGCCGCCGGCGCGAGTTGCGTGATCGGCTGCGACGAGGTCGGTCGCGGGGCGCTGGCCGGACCGGTCGGGGTCGGCCTCGCCGTCGTCAACGCCGCGGCCGCTGCCATCCCGGACGGGCTGCGGGACTCCAAGATGCTCAGCGAGCCCAGGCGCGAGGCGCTGGCGCCCCTCGCCGTCGCCTGGGCGCTGCACTCGGCCGTCGGCCTGGCCTCCGCCGCCGAGGTCGATGAGCTCGGCATCATCGCCTGCCTCGGCCTCGCCGGAAAGCGCGCCCTGGCGCGGCTGCACGCGGACGGGGTGGACATCGCGGGCGGAGTGGTGCTGCTCGACGGCAAGGACGACTGGCTGAACAAGGCACTGCACACCCCGCTCAACGTTGTCACCCGGGTGCGGGCCGACCAGGAGTGCGGCTCGGTGGCCGCGGCATCCGTGATCGCCAAGGTGCACCGCGACCGGCTCATGATCGAGGCGGATGCCCGGAACCCCGGCTACGGCTGGGCCGGGAACAAGGGCTACGGGAGTGCGGCCCACCTGGCAGCGATTGCCAGGCTCGGCCCGACCGGGTTGCACCGCAAATCGTGGCTCAGGATCACAGCGTAGGATTGAAACACCATGGAAGAAGAAGAGTTCGAGGACTACGACCGCGAGGTCGAGTTGGCCCTGTACCGAGAGTACCGAGACGTTGTCGGGCAGTTCCAGTACGTCGTCGAGACCGAGCGACGCTTCTATCTCGCCAACGAAGTGGAGTTGGTGCGCCGTGACACGGAGCACGACTTCTACTTCGAACTGACCATGAAGGACGTCTGGGTCTGGGACGTCTACCGCTCCGACCGGTTCGTGAAGTCGGTGCGCGTGCTGACGTTCAAGGACGTCAACGTGGAGGAACTCGCCTCCAAGGAGTTCGAACTTCCCAAGGAACTCGCGCTCGACGAGTAGCTCCACCACATCGACCGGCCCGAGGTCGTCTTCAGCGAATTCCTCGGTTCGCGCCGGACCGGGATCGGCGGCGACGCGAGCTAACGGGGCTCGCAGATGACCACGGGGATGTCCCGGCTGGTCTTCCGCTGGTAGCCGTCGTAACCCTTGTAGGCGGCGACGATCTGCGGCCACAACTCGGCCTTCTCCTCCGGGCTCGCCGTGCGGGCGCGCATCGGCAGGGTGATGCCGTACACGGTGAGCTCCACCTCGGGGTTCGCGACAAGGTTGAGATACCACTGCGGGTTGCGGTCGTCGCCGCCCTTCGACGCGATCAGCACATAGCGGTGCCGCTCGTGCACTGGCGCGGTGAGCATCGTAGCCCGGCGCTTGCCGCTCGACCGGCCGATGGTGTGCAGTTCGACCGCCGGCATCGACCCGAAGGAGGCGAGGACCCGCCCGCCGGACAGCGTGTACACGGCCCGGTGGAGCACGTTCATCGTCTTCATCTGCAGGTCGACCAGTTCGTTGCGCAATCCCATGGTTCCAGATTACGAGTGCGCTCGCGGCGGTGAGACCATGCCCGGCATCCGGTGAAGACGAGTTCGCGGTGGTCAGTCCACTCATCTGAGATCGGAGATCCGTCTACGTGCTGTCCCAACGCTCTGGCGCCGAGCCCGCACGCGTGGGGACCGGCCTGTAGCCGTCTCGCGCGACGACTCCGATGGTGCCCCCGACGCCGGCAATGGCGAGCACCGCGAGAAGGATGATCATGGCCATGGTGAGCCTTTCTGAGAGGAGATGCGGGGTGTGTGCCTTCAGGGTCGCAGCCGCAACCACATATCACTAGTTAACTTTTATTGCGCTAAGATGAATCATTGATTCATTGATTCATTGATTCATTGATTCATTGATTCATTGATTCATTGATTCATTGATTCACTGATTCAAGGGACCCGGTCGTGGACATCGTTCGATTGAACCTGCTGAGCGAGTTCGACGAACGCGGCAGCATCACCGAGGTAGCGCGCGCGACACGGCAGACGGTCTCGGGGGTCTCGCAGCAACTTCGGCGCCTCGAAGCCGAAGCCGGTCTGCCTCTGACCGAAAAAGTCGGGCGCGGTCTTGTGCTGACGGATGCCGGCCGCGCGCTGGCGAAGACAGCACGCCAGATGGCGGTTGCGATGGCCCGCGCCGAAGCGGAGTGGGATTCGTTCCGCAATACCCCGACAGGCTCCGTCACTCTTGCAACATTCCCAACCGGTGGCCAGATGTTTCTGCCCGGACTCCTCGACCGCGTCGAGGCGGCCGGCGGGCTCACCCTGCACTGTTCAGATCGTGACCCACACTCGGACGGGTTCCTGCTGCTTGCGGCGGATTTTGACATCGTGTTGGCGCACGCGATGCAACTGCCACGAAGCAGCCCGAGCATCATCGTGGTACCCGTCATGGTCGAACCGCTCGATATTGCCCTGGCCAGCACGCACCGACTCGCCGATCGCGACTATCTTGTGCCGCATGATCTCATCGGTGAGCGGTGGATCGGAAACCCCTGGGGCTACCCGTTCGAGTCATGGCTGAACAGTGTTTTCGCGACTCAGGGAGCGCCAATCAACGTCGTGCAACGGTTCGCCGATACACGGATCTCTGAGGCGCTGGTTGCCGCAGGCAAAGGTATTGCAGGACTGCCGAGGTACACCGCAGCCGAGTCGTATCGCGGCCGCATCGTTCTGAAGCCATTGCGCGGCGGTGAGACCCATCGCCACATCTTCATATTGATGCGGCCCGATCGAGCAGAGCGTCTGGCCGTGAGAAGAATTGTGAGTTTCATCCTCGACGAAGCGCAAACGATCAGCGACGACTGAGCAGACGATGACTCTCGACGAGTTGCCGCCCAACTCTTCTCAGGCAGATCGTGATGAACAGCCAGCAGATACGTGCCGGGCGTGTTCGGGGTGTGAGCGTCTCTGTCGAAGTTGCGCAGAATTGAGCGGTAGAGATCATGCGTGGCGCTAGCGTGGTGCCATGGATGCAGTCGAGATCTGCGATGAGCGACGATAGTGCTGACGCCGCCTCGGTCGTCGTGGAACAGGCCCTCGGTTTGGCCCCGATCATCGACGGCCACAATGACTGGGCCTGGGTCTGCCGCGAGGAACGCGACTACTCGGTCGAGGGCCTCGAACAGGGGCTCGCAACCGACACGGACATCTCCCGCCTCCGCGCCGGCCGGGTCGGCGCGCAGTTCTGGTCGGTCTACGTCAGCGACGACCACGAGGGCGCCGACGCCGTGCAGGGCACGCTCGAACAGATCGACTGGGTCTACCGGCTCGCGGCCCGCTACCCGGAGGTGTTCGTCATAGCGCGGAGCGCGGCCGATGTGGAGGCCGCCCGGGGTGAGGGCCTGATCGCATCCCTGCTCGGTGCGGAGGGGGCGCACAGCCTGAACGACTCGCCGGCCGTGCTGCGGATGTTCGCCCGGCTGGGCGTGCGCTACCTCACCCTGACCCACGTGCACAACACCACCTGGGCCGATTCGGGCACCGACGATCCCGCCCACGGCGGCCTCACCGCCCGCGGGGTGGAGTACATCCGGGAGCTGAACCGGCTCGGGATGCTGGTCGACCTGTCCCACGTGTCGCCCGCCACGGCTCACGCGGCCCTCGACGTGACCGATTCGCCGGTGATCTTCAGCCACAGCTGCGTCACCGGCGTCGCCGACCATCCCCGGAACGTTCCGGACGATGTGCTCCGCCGGCTCGCCGTCAACGACGGCGTGGTCATGCTCACCTTCGTGCCGCAATTCCTCACCACCGAGTACTCGGCCTGGTTCGACGGGGCCAGGGACACTGCGGCGCCGCCCGTGTCGATCGCACAGGTCGCGGACCACATCGAGCACGCCCGCCTGGTCGCCGGCATCCGCCACATCGGCCTCGGCGGCGACTTCGACGGCACGGATGAGTTCCCGTCCGGTCTCGAGGGCGTCGACGGCTACCCGGCCCTGCTGGCCGAGCTCGCGGGGCGCGGCTGGTCGGCAGAGGAGCTCGCGGCCCTGGCCGGCGGCAACATCCTGCGCGTGCTGGGCGCCACGGATGCGGCCTTCGCCTCCGCCGGCGCCGGGATCCCGCTCCTCGTGCGCTGAGGCCGCCCGCCCGGGGGTAGCCTCGAGCGAGGGCGCGACCAATCCGGAAGGGCCATCCCTGCCGAATGAGAGTCATGACCCTGCGCCGACGTATCGCCCTCCTGACGGTGATCGGCGCGCTGTGCGCCGGGACCATCGTCGTTGTCGCCGGGGTGCTCGGCGGGGCGACCGGAACGGGAGGCGCGAGCGTCGCCGACTCGACGGCAGGATCGACTGCCGCGGGATCGCACGCCGCCGGTTCGACCGTCGTCGCGTTCTACGGCGACTCCTACACGCGCGGCACCGGGGCATCGACCCGGGCCGCCCGCTGGTCGAGCATCGTGTCGGCCGAACGCGGCTGGACCGAGGTCAACCCGAGCACCAACGGCCTCGGCTTCGTGAACAACCGGGCGAGCCTGCCCGGTCCCGACCTCATCGACCGGGTGATCGCGGCCAGGCCCGACATCGTGATCAGCACCATGGGGTTGAACGACAACTTCGTGATGCCCGGCCGCGCCGACGACGTGCGGGCCGCGATCGACAAGGACTTCACGACGCTGAAGAAGGCCCTGCCCCACGCCCGCTTCATCATCGTCGAACCGTTCTGGTACACCGACGAGCGGCCCGAATCCGTGGAGCGCATCATCGGCTGGGTCAGGGACGCGGCCGACGCCATCGACGCCGACTACATCCCGGGAGCCTCGCACTGGATCGACGGGCATCCGGATTGGAAGGCCCCGGACGACCTCCATCCCAACGACGTCGGCTACCGGGAGATCGCGGTGCGGATGGACGCCGAGCTGGCGAAACTGGGACTCTGACCCGACGCGGAGAACCGGCGGCCGCCCGCCAGCTGGTTCTCAACAGGGCAGGGTTTGTCCCCGGGGCGCACCGATCCGGGCACGTGCCGGGACCATGGCCTGCCGTCGGGCACGCTGGTCCCGGAGGCACTCGTGGCAGACAAAGACGACCTGGGCAGGCGCGGCGAAGACTGCGCCGCCGGGTTCCTCGTCGCGGCCGGCTACCGGGTCATCGCCCGCAACTGGCGGTGTGACAGGGGCGAAATCGACCTCATCGTCGAGCAGGGAGGCGAAGTCGCGTTCGTGGAGGTGAAGACGCGGTCGGGAACGGGCTTCGGGCATCCGTTCGAGGCGATCACGGTGCAGAAGCTCGCCCGCCTGCGCCGGCTGGCCGCGGCCTGGTGCGACCAGTCGGAGACCAGGCCGGCGCGCATCCGGATCGACGCGGTCGCGGTCATCCTCCGGCCGGGGGACGATCCGGTGATCGAGCACCTGGTGGGGGTGTTCTGATGGCGCTCGCGCGAACGCACGCGGTGGCGCTTCTCGGGCTCACCGGGGCCCTGGTCGAGGTGGAGGCCGATATCTCGGGCCAGCTGCCCGGCATCGTGCTGATCGGCCTGCCCGATGCGGCATTGTCGGAGGCCACCGAACGGGTGCGGGCCGCCGCGAAGAACTCGGGTTGTCCGCTCACCCGCAACAAGCTCACCATCAACCTGTCGCCCGCGGCCCTGCCCAAGCACGGATCCGGCTTCGACCTGGCGATCGCGCTGGCCTGCCTCGCCGCCGATGACGCGGTGTCCGCAGAGTCGGTCGAATCGGTGGTGCACATCGGCGAGCTTGCCCTGGACGGCCGTCTGCGCCCGACGTCCGGCATGCTCCCCGCGGTGATCGCGGCCGCCCGGCTCGGCCACACCACCGTCATGGTCCCCGCCGGCAACGCTGCGGAGGCCGCCCTCGTGCCGGGGGTACGGGTCATCGGGGTCGCCTCCCTCAGGGATGCCGCCATCTGGCATGGTTCCCGGCTCGAACCGATTCAGGTCGACGCCATCCAGGCGCCCGGCGACGGCAGCGTCGACACCGTCGAACCGGAGCTGGCCGACGTGATCGGAAACGACGACGCCATCCTTGCGCTGCAGATCGCGGCGGCCGGCGGCCACCACCTCTTCATGGTCGGTCCGCCCGGTGCGGGCAAGACAATGCTGGCGGCTCGGCTGCCCGGTCTCCTCCCCGATCTTGACCCGGAGGCCTCCCTCGAGGTCAGTTCGATGCGCTCCCTCAGCGGTCGCGGGGTCGGCCGCGCCCTGGCGACCCGGCCGCCGCTCGAGGCGCCGCACCACACCGCCACCGCCGCGGCCATGGTGGGCGGGGGCAGTGGCCGCATCCGCCCC
>NZ_SOHH01000032.1:0-2748 GCF_004403515.1 Cryobacterium fucosi
CCGGCTCCGGCCCGGCCTCGCCTCGGTCGCGGTCCCTGGCCTGGTCCTCGCCCGCCTAGTCGGTGCTGGCCGCGCCGCGGGTCGCGCCTCGGGCCGGGCGGGTGGCGGTGCCGCGGTTGCGCCACCGGGCCCAGAGCCGGGTCAGGATGCGCTTGAGGAATGCTCCGACCCGATGGGCCGCCGGGAATTCCGTGCCGAGGACCGCGAGCCCGAGGAAGACGATGAGCCAGCCGGGGCCGGGCAGGGGAACGAGAAGGAGGCCGATGCCGACAATTCCGGCCCCGAGGAGACCGACCAGGACGCGGTAGACCCAGCGCACCCTGGGGTGGAGTTCCACCCAGGCGCGGCACCGACGGAGGAAGCGCCGGATCGGGTGACCGGGGTTGCTGCCGCTGTCGATCTCCTCCGGAATGCTGACTCCCATGACCCGAGGGTAGAACCGCCCGCTGGGAATGGACTGCGGGCTGTCGATCCGATCAGACCCCCGGCGTGTGACGCGTCCGGGGGGTCTTTCTCGGTGTTCTCTCTTGACAGTGCGGGACTGAACCGGTTTAGTAGACACTACTGAACCGGTTCAGTGCTCGAGCCAGGAGACCCACAATGACGTACACCGCTGTTCGTTCACCATCCACCCTCAGGGTCGTCGCCCTCACGGCCGCCGTGTCGATGCTCCTGCTCGGAGCAGGCACGGCCGCCGCTGCCGCGTCGCCACCGACATCCGTCGCCCACGGAGCGCAGGCGGTCTCGGCGCCCCTGGCCAATCTCGCGCATCTCGACTTCCTCCTCGACACCGTGCCGCTCCCGGCTGTCGAGGGCCATACCACCTACGGCATCGAGGCCACGCCGACCGCCCAGGCGCCGTGGACCTACTCGGACAAGTTGGCCGACGGCAGCTACGGCCGCGTCGGCGGCGGGTCGCTCGACCCGGCCACCGGCCACTGGAGCCAGGGCGCGTACAACGCCGACGACATCGCCCGCACCGCGGTCGTCTACCTGCGCCACTGGCAGCAGACCGGCGACGCCGCCAGCCGGGAGCACGCGGTGCAGACGCTCCGCTCGCTGACCTACCTGCAGACCGCCACGGGCCCGAACGCGGGCAACGTCGTGCTCTGGCAGCAGGCCGACGGCAGCCTGACACCGAGCGCAACGCCCAGAGAGCTGCCCGACCCGAGCGACTCCGCCGAGTCGTACTGGGTGGCCCGCACGGTCTGGGCCCTCGGCGAGGGTTACGCCGCCTTCGCGGGCGCGGACCCGCAGTTCGCGGCGTTCCTCCAGGACCGGCTGCACCTCTCCCTCGACGCGCTCGAACGCCAGTCGCTGGCCAGGTTCGGCCAGTTCGACGTGGCCGACGGCGTGAAGGTGCCGGCCTGGCTGATCGCGGGCGGGGCGGATGCCTCGGCCGAGGCCGCGCTCGGGCTCTCCGCCTACGTCACGGCGGCGCCCACCGACACCGCCGCGCGCACCGCTCTCACCCAGCTGACCGAGGGCGTCGCCGCGATGTCCTCCGGATCGGTGACCCAGTGGCCGTTCGGGGCGATCATGCCGTGGAACAAGTCGCAGACCCTGTGGCACGCCTGGGGCGGCATGGCCCCGGCCGCCGTCGCGACGGCATCCGCCGCGCTCGGCCGGACCGACCTGCTCGGCGCGGCCGTGAAGGATTCCGCCCAGTTCACGGCGCAGCTGCTCGCCGCCGGCGGACCGGACAACGCCTGGAGCCCCACCCCCGGTGAGGCCCAGATCGCCTACGGGGTCGACTCGCGGGTGCAGGGCCTGGTCGCCACGGCCAAGGCAGCGAACGCCCCCGGCCTGATCGATCTGGCGGCAGTCACCGCCGCCTGGTTCTTCGGAGCCAACCGCAGTGGGCTGCCCGCCTACAACCCGGCCACCGGCGCCGCCATCGACGGCATCGAACACGATGGTCGGGTCAATCCCAACTCCGGCGCCGAATCGACCATCCACGCCCTGCTCACCATGCTGGCACTGGACGCGAATCCCGCACTGAAGGCGAAGGCGCTCGGCATCACCAGGACGGTCGGCACCAACGGCCTGAGCGTCGTCGAGGCCGAGGCCGGCACGATCACCGGAACCGGCTCCGTCGTCCGGCCCGCATCCGCGTGGACCGGCGAGGCCAATCTCTCGGGCGGGGCGTACGTCGCCCTGGCCGCGGGGGACACCCTGAGCATCCCCGTTCCGGCCGCCGACCAGGCGCGCAACGTGTACCCGATCGTGAACCAGACCGAGGCGCCCTCCGGCACCACCGCCTGGTCCGCCGGCAAGGCGAAGCTGGGCAGCACCGCCAACGGCGGCGCGGGTGCGCAGGGCATCACGGATGCGCCGGGCCGGCTCTTCCCGCTCACGCTCAAACGCTCCCTGCCGGCCGGCGCCACCCTCGTCGCCGGGACCGCCGACGGGCCGGCCGCCGTGGACGCCCTCCTCGTGCAGCCGCTCGTCTCCACCGTCTCGGTGACCGGGCCGGCCGGGGACAGCACCGTCTACATCAGCGCGGCCGGCGAAACCAGCGTGCGCACGGTCGCCGTGCCTCGCGGCTTCCGGCTGCAGCAGCAGGCGTTCGACGCGACCGGCAAGCCCGTGGCATCCGGCCGAGACGACCGGAAGGGCGATTCGTCGAACTCGGTCATGGTGGCGCCGGGCGGGTTCACCGTGGTGAAGCTGGTGCGCAAGTAGGGCATCGCCCACCGCGCCGGGCCGCGCCTGCCGCACCCTTGGGGGGGGGGGGGGGGGGGGGGG
>NZ_SOHH01000032.1:2755-23446 GCF_004403515.1 Cryobacterium fucosi
GGGGGGGGGGGGGGGCGGCAGGCGCTTGCCGCCCGAGATCGACCTTTCCGGTCGAGGCCGACCGGCAGACCGGTCAACCTCGACCGAAAAGGTAGATCTCGGCGGGGATCTCGGGCGAGAAGGAGACTAGACCCGGTCGGAGACTGGCAGAGAGGCGGCGATGGGCCTCGATATGAAGTCTTCCCATGACATCGATGGATGTCAATTTATGGGGGATACTGTCCACATGTCGTTCATTGAGATCCAGACCGCACCGGCGGGCCCGGCGGATGCCGCCTGCTGCGCCCCGGCGACCCGGGGTGCGATCGGGCCGGAGGCCGCGGAGAAGCTGGCGAGGTCGCTCAAGGCCCTGGCCGACCCGGCACGACTGCGCCTGGTGTCGATGGTGGCCGCCCACGCCGACGCCGAGGCCTGCGTCTGCGACCTGACCGAACCGCTCGGACTCAGCCAGCCTACGGTGTCGCACCACCTCAGGGTGCTCGTGGAGGCCGGACTGCTGACCAGGGACAAGCGCGGCACCTGGGCGTACTACCGCCTCGTGCCGGGAGCGCTCGACTCGCTCGCGGCGCTGCTCGTCGCGGTCTGACCGGATTCCCGTCGGTCGGGCCTGCGTTCCGTCGGCGACCGATTGAAGTCGCTGTGGTCATGGTTGCTTCCCTGATGGTTCGGCGTGAATCACTCGTCCCGATGCCATTCACTGTATACCCCCGGGTGGTATCCTAGGTCGGGAAGGAGTATGATTTCCAGTACCCCCAGGGGGTAGGTCACACTCCTGGGGGACCGTACCGATTGAAAGAGATATGAACAGCATGGACGCAACGAACAAAGTCATCAGCAGCTATGGGGTATCCGGAATGACCTGCGGGCATTGCGTCGGCAGTGTCACCACGGAAGTGGGCCGGTTGGCGGGTGCGGAGAACGTCACGGTCGATCTGGTTCCCGGCGGGGTCTCGACGGTCTCCGTGGAGAGCGCCGCGCCCCTCGACCGCGAAGCGGTGGCTGCGGCAATCGACGAGGCAGGTTACGAGCTGGTCGCTGAAGCGCGATGAGCGGCCAGCAGGTCGATCTCCTCGTCAGCGGCATGACCTGCGCCTCATGCGCGACGAGGATCGAAAAGAAACTCAACCGGATGGCCGGGGTCGAGGCAACCGTCAACTTCGCCACCGAGAAGGCTCGCATCTTCGTGCCGGAAGGCACGACGGTGGCGGATGCGATCGCCACGATCGAGGCGACCGGCTACTCGGCCAAGCTTCCTCGCCCGGTCGAACAGAAGGAGCCGGACGCGGACGAGGCTGAAGCGCCCGATCCCGAGCTGCAGAGCCTGCGGAACCGGCTGATCATCTCGACGATCCTGGCCGTGCCCGTGATTGTCCTGTCAGCGATTCCGCCGCTTCAGTTCATCAACTGGCAGTGGTTCGCCCTCATGCTCGCCGCCCCGATCGCGGTGTGGGGTGCCTGGCTGTTCCATCGCGCGGCGTGGATCAACATCCGCCACGGCGCGACGACGATGGACACGCTGATCAGCGTCGGTGTGCTCGCCGCCTTCGGCTGGTCCCTCTACGCGCTGTTCTTCGGAACCGCGGGGGATCCCGGCATGACGATGGGGTTCGAGTTCACGGCCAGGCCCAAGGGTGGGGCCGCGGACATCTATCTCGAGGTCGCCGCCGCGGTCACCGTCTTCCTGCTGGCCGGCCGATACTTCGAAGCGAAGGCGAAAAGAAGCTCCGGCGCAGCCCTGAAGGCCTTGCTCGAATTGGGGGCGAAGGAAGCCACCGTGATGCGCGACGGCGAGGAGGTTCGGATTCCGACCGCTTCGCTCGAGCTGGGAGACCTGATCATTGTGCGTCCGGGCGAGAAGATCGCCACCGACGGGGAAGTCGTCGAGGGCAACTCGGCGGTGGATGCCAGCATGCTCACCGGTGAGGCCGTGCCCGTTGAAGTGGGCCCCGGCGACGCCGTCGTCGGTGCGACGCTCAACGCCGGGGGTCGGCTCGTGGTTCGGGCAACCCGGATCGGCGCCGACACCGAACTCGCCCAGATCGGACGTCTCGTCGAGCAGGCACAAACCGGCAAGGCCGACGTTCAGCGCCTGGCCGACAGGGTGTCCTCGGTGTTCGTGCCGATCGTGTTCGCGCTGGCCCTCGGCACGCTCGTCGTGTGGCTGCTGCTCGGCGTCGGCCCGGAGCTGGCGTTCACGGCCGCGGTGGCGACGCTGATCATCGCCTGCCCGTGCGCGCTGGGTCTGGCGACACCGACTGCTCTGCTGGTGGGAACCGGGCGTGGAGCGCAACTCGGCATCCTGATCAAGGGACCGCAGGTTCTCGAGTCGACCCGGCGGGTCGACACCATCGTGCTCGACAAGACCGGGACCGTGACCACCGGGCGAATGACGCTCGCCGCTGTCTTCCCCGCGACCGGTGTCGACGAGGCACAGCTCCTCCGGCTGACCGGGTCTGCGGAAGACGGGTCTGAACACCCGATCGCCGCGGCGATCGTGGCGGGGGCGAAGGCCCAGGTCGGTGCCCTTCCGGCAGCGGAATCATTCACCTCGGAGCAGGGATTCGGCGTGCAGGCGCTCGTCGAAGGCCACCTTGTGCTGGTGGGACGTCCGCGGTGGCTCGCCGAGCAGTGGAGCATTGAGCTCCCCGCCGAACTCCGGACCGCTCTTGACGCGTCCGAGGCGCAGGGGCGGACCGCGGTCGCCGTCGCGTGGGATGGACAGGCCCGCGGCATCCTCGCCGTGTCCGATGTGGTCAAGCCGACCAGCAGGGCGGCGGTCGCCGAGTTCCTCCGTCTCGGCCTGCGACCGATCCTGCTGACCGGTGACAACGAGATCGTCGCTCGAGCGGTCGGCTCGGAAGTCGGGATCACGGAAGTGATAGCCGGGGTGCTCCCCGCGGAGAAGGCGGATGTCATCCTCGCGCTGCAAAAAGAGGGACGCGTCGTCGCGATGGTCGGCGACGGTGTCAACGACGCCGTGGCGCTCGCGAGCGCGGACCTGGGCATCGCGATGGGAACCGGCACGGACGTCGCCATCGAGGCCGGGGACCTGACCCTGGTCAGAGCCGACCTTATCGCGGCGGCGGATGCGATCCGGCTGTCCCGACGCACGCTGACGACGATCAAGGCCAACCTGTTCTGGGCGTTCGCCTATAACGTTGCTGCGATCCCGCTGGCGATGTCGGGACTGCTCAATCCGTTGATTGCCGGAGGGGCCATGGCGTTGTCTTCGGTCTTCGTGGTGACCAACAGCCTCCGGCTGCGGGGATTCCGTGGGCTCAAGGTCGCCACCACCCTGGTCGAGGCCGGAAGGACCGGTGCTGTCGCGGACCACCGCGGATCGGATGCTCGCCGCTCTCTCAGCTAAGCCCATGGAAGTCCGATACTGTGTGGGGGTATGTCCCGTTCGGGGCCTGCACCAATCGTCGTCCTAGTGGAGGTGGCATGGCCGGGAACAGCGCTCCGGCCATGCCCCGCTCCGGCGGCCGTGCCATTTCGGTGCTTATCCTTGCCGTCCTGGCCGGGGCGGCAATGCTCATCGCCCTCCTGGCGATGCACGCTACGAGTGGCACCCTCCCCGCCGTGAGCGGCGACTCGTCGCGGTCCTCAGATTTGTCATCCGGGCCGGCCCAGTCTGTTTCGCCCGTCCCGTCGGCCGAGACGGGGATGATCACCGAGGCGGCAGTGGTCAGCCTCCCCATCGCCGCCGCGGCAGCGCGAATGCTCGCGATGACCGCGGGCTCCACGCCGGAATGTGCGCGGTGCACGCCGGATTGCGCCCTGGTCGCGATGATCTGCGCGCTCCTCCTCACCGTCGCCGCGCTGATCGGATTCGGGCCAGTGCTGAAGCATCAGGTGGCGCGTAAGGCCGGTGTCCTCGTGCGCCGGACTGTTTCTCCGCCTCCGCACATCTACCGGCCGAGCCTGACCGTCCTCTCGATCAGCCGCACGTAGACGGCGGCGCCCGCGCCGCGCCATCGCCGCCCGTCGATTCTGGTCACTCCCGATCTCCCTCCGAGGGACCAGATCGTGGATGCGATGCCCAGTCCAGCCTCCGCTGACCGCTGACCGCAGTCCCCGGAGAGGGACGATCAACGCCACGGCGCACAGGCCTCGTCGCAGCCAACAGCCCTGTCCAACCGCTCCGCGGGCACGAAAGCCGGGGGATCTCGACCCGTCGGACCAGGTGCCCGCCCTCTACCTCCGCGCCATTGCGCGTGCAAGGAACGCCAACAATGCAGAGTCACTCTCACCCCACCCGACGTCAGCTTCGCGCCGCCGAAGGCCGCCGACCTGCCCGGGATCGAGCCACGGCCCCCGCCATTGGGCACAAGCCCGCCCCGCGCAGGACACACACGTCTCACCGGAGGCGTGTCTTCGGATTGGCCGCAATGACCTTCGCCGCGCTCCTCACCGTGAGCGTCTCTGTGCCCGCGCTGGCCGTCAACCCGTCCACGCCGGTCACCTGGCAGGCGGCCGCCTCGCCAGGCCGGCCCCAGACCCTGGCGATGTCCGCGAATGGCGTCATCGTCGTGCAGCGGGACGGATTCACCATCGGCCAGATCCCGAAGCCGAAGCCCAAACCCCAACCCGCGGCCGTGGGGAACTTCCGGACCGCCGGGACGTACGTCAACTATCCCGACTCCCCGATCCAGTGGCCGTTCCCGGTGGGGGTGCCGATCAGCACCTACTTCGGTCCCCGAGAAGCGCCATGCGCCGGATGCTCGACGTTCCACAAGGGACTCGACATGAACCCCGGGGTGAACACACCCATTCAGGCGATGGCAGACGGTGTCGTGCGAGAGCTGTCGGCGACGGACAACGGTGGTCTGGGGGTGTACGTCATCGTCGACCACATGATCGGTGGCCGGCTCGTGAGCAGCCTCTACGCCCACATGGCCGAGGGTTCGCTCACGGTGGCTGTCGGCCAACCAGTCCTCGTCGGCCGGCAGATCGGCAACGTCGGCAATACCGGTCAGAGCACCGGGCCGCACCTCCACTTCGAGGTTCTGCTCGACGGCCAGTCACCGACAGATCCGTTCGCGTGGCTGACGGAAAGAGTGCGTTCGCCATGACCGGAAACCCCGTGGACGCGATCGCCGTGAACACCCCGTGATTTTCTCCCAGGCTCCCGGATTCCGGGGCCACCACCACCTCACCCAGGAAAGCATGCACGGCCTATGAACATCCTCACCAGCATCCCCAGCCCCGGCATCAGCTTCATCGAGCTCGGGCCGTTCCGACTACATTTTTATGCGCTGTTCATTCTCACCGGCATCGTTCTCGCCGTCATCCTGACGTCACGGCGGCTCAGCCGCCGTGGAGGGGAACCGGGAATCGTCCTGGACATCACCCTCTGGGCGGTCCCGTTCGGAATCGTCGGCGGCCGGTTCTACCATGTGATCACACACCCGAATGACTACTTCTTCCCGGGCGCAGATCTGTGGAAGACCCTGTATGTCTGGGAAGGCGGACTGGCGATCTTCGGCGCCATCGTGTTCGGAAGCCTCGGTGCGTACATCGCCTGCCGCCGAGCGGGACTGCGTTTCTTCTCGTTCGCCGACGCCGTTGCGCCGGGCATGCTCCTCGCCCAGGTGTTCGGCCGCATCGGCAACTACTTCAACCAGGAACTTTTCGGCACGCCGACCACCCTGCCTTGGGGACTTCAGATCGACCCGTCCCAGCCCGCCTTCCCGGCGGGGCTCCCGGCCGACACGCTCTTCCACCCTCTGTTCCTGTACGAGATGATCTGGAACCTCATCGGCGTCGCGGTCGTCCTGCTCGCCGACCGCCGCTTCGACCTGCGCTGGGGAAAGGCGCTGGGCCTCTACCTGATCGTCTACGGCACGGGGCGGACCTGGTTTGAGTCCTTCCGCCTCGACCCCACCGAATTCGAGCTGCTCGGGGTCAAGATCAACATGATCACCGCGGCCGTCCTTGCACTCGCCGGCCTTGTCCTGATCATCGTCCAATCGCGGCGTCACCCCGAACCCGAGGTCAGCCCCTACCTTCCCGGCCGCGAGTGGTCCGAGCAACCGCGCCCGGTCGACACGGCACACGTGCACCACGAATAGGTCAGAGATTGGAGAACAAGATGGCACATCCCAGAGGGAAGTCAACGCGGGCGGGAGCGCTGCCGGCGCCAAGCGCGGAGGAAGCGGCTCGCCGAAACTACCGTCGCAAACGGAGATTTGTGCGAACCGGCCAGGCAATCATGCTCGTCGGCGCCCTCGTGGCCGTCGTGCACTGGCTGACCCACATCGAAGCGTTCGGACCGGAACAGCCGGCCGTCTGGCTTGACCTTGTCGCGGGCTATCCGATGGCGGGAATTCTGCTCATCGTGGGCGGGATCACCGCCGGGAAGAAGTAGGCGATCGCTCGCCGACCGACAATCCACCTGACAAACACGCCTGACAAAGACACTTGACGAAAACAGAGGACCCCATGCACCAATCGCTCACCCGACGCTCCTTTCTCGGTGCCTCGCTCGCTACCGCGACCACGGCGGCACTCGCTGCCTGCAGCGGACCGTCATCGTCATCCGGTTCCGTCGTCCGGATCATGCCGACCGATCCGATGATCGCCAGGTTCGAGGCGAAGCGCGCCGCCACCGGCCGAACGACCAGCCAGCAGTTGACGGCGGGGACATTCGCGGCGAGCATCGCCGGAACGGCCGTGACGACGTGGGGCTACAACGGCGCACTGAACGGTCCGCTCATCCGAGCCCAGGTGGGTGACCTCCTCGACGTGGCCCTGACCAACGCCCTCACCGAGGCGACGACGGTGCACTGGCACGGTCTGGCGCTCCGCAACGATGCCGACGGCGTCCCGGTCCTCACCCAGAAACCAGTGCTGGCCGACGCCGACTACAGCTACCAATTCCGGCTCAACCGGCCGGGGACGTACTGGTATCACTCGCACGTGGACACGCAGCGGGAGCGTGCCCTCTACGGCGCCCTCATCATCGACGACCCGAAGGAGCCGCTGCTCTATGACCAGGAGTGGGTGATAGTGCTGGACGACTGGCTGGACGGCATCACCGGAACCCCCGAAGAGGTCCTCGAGGAGCTTTCGATGGGGACGGGGATGGCGGGGATGGACATGGGCGCGAGCATGAAACACATGCTCGCGGGCTCCAAGAGCGACTATCTCGGCGGTGACGCCGGTGACGTGAAGATTCCGGTGCACCTGCTCAACGGCAAGGCCGCACAGGATGCCGAGGTGATCCAGAGCAGCCCGGGCAGCCGCATCCGTTTGCGCATCATCAACGCGGCCGGGGACACCGCCTATCGGGTCGGCGTGCCAGGGCAAAAGATCACGCTCACACATTCGGACGGGTTCCCGGTTCGGCAGCAGGAGGTCGACGCGGTCGTGCTCGGCATGGGCGAGCGCATCGATGCCCTTCTCACCGTGAAGGATGGATATACTCCGCTCCTGGCCCTCCCCGAGGGCAAGGACGGCAGTGCCTACGGTGTGATCAGCACCAGCGGGGTGGGGGCGGCCCCGGCCGCGGCGGATCTGCCGACGGTCCTGAAGGGTACGGTCACGGACGGCGGGCGGTTGAAGGCCGACGACTCCGTTCTCTTCGAGAAGAAGGCTCCAGACCGCACCCACACCATGCGCCTGACCGGGTCGATGGAGAAGTACGACTGGGGCATCAACGGGAGGAGCTTCGACATGGACAAACCATTCGAGGGTGCCTTCGACATCTCGTTGAAGGACCGCGTGCAGGTCAAGTTCGTGAATGACACCACGATGTGGCACCCCATGCACATGCACGGGCATACCTTCCAGGTGTCCGGCGGCGGGGCCAGAAAGGACACCGTCATCGTCCGCCCCAAGGAAACGGTGACGGTCGAATTCGACGCCGACAACCCTGGACAGTGGATCGCGCACTGCCACAACGCCTACCACGCCGCCCGCGGGATGATCGGTCTGTTCTCCTACGTGCGCTGATCCTCCGGGAGCGGTCCGGCACAAACATCCCCGACCGGCGGCCTTGACCGCCGGGTCGGGGACGTTCGGAGTTCAAGCCGGCGGCGACCGGACCGAAACAATCCCGGCCTACCTGCCGTCTCCGGAGGATTTCGTGCCGTGGACGTGGCCGCTCGCGGATCCACCACCGTGGTTGTGGCCCTTGTGCATGAACAGGTGCATCCCCATCACGAGAATGATTCCGGCGTAGGGAAGGGCGGCGAGAACGTGCGGCCAGTGGTCGGTGATCAGGTAGAAGGCAAGCCCCGCGACGGCCAGGCCCAGGACGATCCAGCCGTACAGTTTCGTGCGATCGCGGTCGGACCCGGGCGCGCCCTGGGAAGGGACGGGGGCATGCTCGTCGTGGTTCATGACCGGACTCCCACTACCTGGTGTCCGTTGGTGTCCAGCAGATTCTGGCCCATTGACCTTACCTCTTCCTCATTCGATTGGTTTTCGCATTCCTGTTCCGGGGCCAGGGCACCCGATTCCAGGGCGAAGTCCACGCTCTCGCCGCCGGTGAGCATCACCAGACGACCGTTCACTCCGATCCGCACCGGCGGAGCACTGCACCGGTGCAAGTGCACCCGTAGCCTCTCCTGATTCACCGAGACGTCGATCCGCTGGCCGCGATACACCACCTGGAAGGCGAGGCGGTGAAGTCGGGGCGGCAGGCGTGGGGTGAACGTGAGGGAATCCACGTCGGTGTGCAGTCCCGCGAATGCGCGCACCGCCAGGTCGGTGGTCCCGGCCATCGCTCCGATGTGGATGCCCTCCCGGGTGGTCCCGCCCTGGGTGTCATCGAGGTCGGCGACCAGAGCCTCGCGGAAGGCCGCCCAGGCCCGGGGCCGATCGATCCGGGAGAGGACAGCGGCCTCGACCACCCGGCTGAGCGTCGAGCCGTGGGCGGTGCGGGACAGGTAGTACTCGACCGTACGCCGCAGGTCCGCGCCCGTGATGGGGTAGCCGAGCCGGGCCAGCCGGTCCAGGGTCGCGTCGGACCCCAGCAGGTAGAGGAGCATCAGCACGTCGGCCTGCTTGGCCAGCTTGTACCGGTTGGTCGCGTCGCCTTCAGCCTCCAAAATGAGGTCCAGCCGGCCGACGTTGCCGTACGTCGCCCGGTAGCGAGCCCAGTCCAACTCCACCAGATCGTCGAAGCCGTCGAACTGGCTGATGATGCCGTTCGAGTGGAACGGCACGGCAATGCGGCGACTGAGATGCTCCCACCGGGACACCTCCTCCGGGCGGATGCGCAGCCGATCGGTCAGGTCGTCGCAGGAGTGACCGGCAAGGACGGCCAGGGCGTCGCCGGCCCGCTCGCAGACCCAGGAAACGAGGACATTCGTGTACGCGTTGTCGCGGACTCCCTCGCCCGGCGCGTCGGGATACCCGTCGTGGTACTCATCGGGACCCATCACTCCCGAGATGTGGAACCGGTCCGAGTCCGGATCGTAGTCGGCCAGCGAGGAGAACAGTCTGGCCACTTCGACGATGATTTCCGCACCGCGGCTGGACAGCCATTCACGGTCGCCGGTGACCTGGAAATGCTGCCAGGCGTTGAAGGCGACCGCAAGGCTGACGTGTCTCTGACGGCGTGAATTGTCGGGCATCCAGCGGGCCGACCGAGTGTTGAAGAGCTGCCGGGGAGTCTCTTCCCTGCCGTCGCTGCCGCTCTGCCAGGGGAAGAGCGCGCCAGCCAGGCCGGCTTCGCGGGCCGCATCCCGCGCCGCGTCGAGGCGGCGCCAACGGTACTCGAGCAGGGCGGCGCTGACGTCGGGTCGTCGGAGCCCGATCACCGGGAGAACGAACAGCTCGTCCCAGAAGACGTGACCCCGGTAGCCCTCGCCGTTCAGGCCGCGGGCCGGGACGCCCGCGTCGAGAGCCGCGGTATGTGGAGACACGGTCTGCAGCAGGTGGAACATGTGCAGGTTGAGAATGAGCTGGCTGTGCCGGTCGGCGTCGATGGTGACCGCGAACCTGTCCCAGAGGCGCCCCCAGGCTGCCCGGTGGGCGTCGAGGAGGCCGCTGACCCCGTTCGCGCTGCGCGCCAGCTCGGCCAGGGCACCCAGGCCGGGTGTCGCCGTGGCCGGGTCCCTGGAGGTGAACGTGGCGGCGGTCTTGGCCACGGTGGCCGACCGACCGTCGTGCAGCTGGACGTCGAACTGCCGGGTATGCCGCCCTCCCGCTGTACTCGTCGTCTGGCCGCTGATGGTGGCGTCTCCGGTCACGGTGGTGCGAACGGCCAGGGCGAGGCGCACGTGGCTGCGGAGAGTCTCGACCTCGCACAGGACCGTGTCGACGTCCGTTTCCTCAAAGCTCGGACCGGACAGATGCTGCCCCGCCGCGCCGTCGTACCCGGGGACGTTGGTGTTCGAGACGGCGCCGTCGATCCCGGCGCGGACGCTGATCCGTCCGCTCCAGCCCTCCGGGGTGACCGTCGTCTCGAGGGCGGCGAGGTGGGGGCTGGCCATGGACACGAGACGCCGCTGCACCACCGTCAGCCGCCGGCCGCCGGGCCCGGTCAGGGTCGCATGGCGGGTCAGGACCCCGGCACGCAGGTCCAGTTCGTGCCGCTCCGTGCCGGTCTCCGCCTGGTCGGCCGACCACCACGGCCCGGAGCCGATGCGCAGGTCGAGCGGCAACCAGTTGGGAGCGTTGACGAGGTGTTCCTCCTCCATCCGGTTGCCGTGCGCGGTGCGCACCATCCGGTTGTAGATGCCGGCCAGGTAGCTGCCTGGGTAGTGGATGCCGTCGGCGCTGCGCTCGGGCCGGGCGCCGCGGGTGGCCTGGTAGCCGTTGCCGAGGGTGGTCAGCGTCTCGCGATGCCCCTCATGGCCGGGATCGAAGCCCTCGTAGACGAGGAGCCACGGGTCGGTGCGGGCGGCGCCCAGATCAAGCTGGCCGACGTCCCCGAGAACGAGGTCGGCTCCCGCGGCTTCGAGCTGGTCGCGGTGCCCGGTGCGGTCGATCCCGACCACCAGTCCGAATCCCCCGCGCCGGCCGGCCTCGACGCCGGCCAGCGCGTCCTCCACGATGGCGGTCCGTTTCGGCGACGCCCCGAGCCGCCGAGCCGCCTCGAGGAACATCGCCGGGTCGGGCTTGCCCGCCAGGGCGAGCTCCCGAACGGCGGTGCCGTCGATGACGACGTCGAACAAACCGTCCAGGTGCGCGTTCGCCAGGATCGGACGGGCGTTCATGCTCGCCGTCACCAGGCCGACGGGTACCCGGCCGGCCCGCAGCCGGTGGAGCAGGGCGGTCGTGCCCGGGTACGTCCTGACCCCGTCCCTGGCCAGTGCGGCCAGGAAGGCCTGGTTTTTTCTGGCGGCGAGGCCGTGGACCGTCCACGCCGCCGGCGGGTCCTCCGGCAGCCCGACCGGCAATTCGATGCCGCGCGAGGCCAGGAAGGCGACGATGCCGTCTTCCCTGGCACGCCCGTCGACGTAGCTGCGGTAGTCCGCATCCCTGTCGAAGGGAAGCCGACTCTCGTTGCCCGTCAGCCGCGGGTCCGTCAAGACCGAGTCGAAGAGTTCCTGCCAGGCCGTGGCGTGGACGGAGGCGGTATCGGTGACGACCCCGTCCAGATCGAACAGGACCGCATCGAACGGGTTGCCGAATCGATCGCCGTCGTTCATCGTCTACCTGGCGACGACCGGTGCCGGAGTGGGCGCCGCGTCCCCGTTGCCGGCGGCGCTCGGAAGGTGAAGCCGCTTGAGCAGGAGGGCGTTGACTGCGACGATGACGCTGGAGCCGGACATGGAGATGGCCGCGATTTCGGGGCTGAGTCGGATGCCGAGGCTGGGGAAGAAGACGCCGGCGGCGATGGGGAGCGCGATCACGTTGTAGCCGATGGCCCAGCCGAGGTTCTGGCGCATCTTGCGCAGGGTGCCCTTTCCGATCCGGAGGGCCACCGGGACATCGAGTGGGTCGGACCGCATCAGGACCACGTCGGCTGTGTCGATGGCGACATCCGTGCCGGCGCCGATGGCGATGCCGAGGTCGGCCTGCGCCAGTGCGGGTGCGTCGTTGACTCCGTCGCCGACCATGGCGACCCGCTTGCCGGTCGCCTGGAGTTCCTTGATCTTCGCGGACTTGTCTTCCGGCAGGACCTCGGCGATGACGGTGTCGATCCCCAGCCGGGACGCGATGCGGGCGGCGGTTGCCTCATTGTCGCCGGTGAGCATGACGACCTGGATGCCGGCGTCATGCAGGGCGGCGACGGCGGCGGCGGCGGTGTCGCGAACGGCATCGGCGAGGGCGATCACGCCGTTGGCTTTCCCGTCGACGGCGACGAGGACGGCGGTGCGCCCGGTCGCGGCGAGTTGCTCGCGGGATTCGGCGACGGGGCCGATGTCGATGCCCTGGGCGAGCATGAGTTTGCGGTTGCCGACGAAGACCTTGTGGCCGTTGACGGTGGCGCCGGCGCCGTGGCCGGGCACGTTGCGGAACTCGGAGGCGGTCAGGACGGCGGCGCCCTGGGCGGTGGCGTAGGTGACGACGGCGCCGGCGAGGGGGTGCTCTGATTCTCGTTCGACGGCTGCGACAAGGGCGAGGAGTTCAGTCTCGTCCATTCCGATCGCGACGAAGTCGGTGACTTCTGGTTTGCCCTGGGTGAGGGTGCCGGTCTTGTCCATCACGACGGCATCGATGCGGGCCGAGGTCTCCAGGGCGGTGGCGGTCTTGAAGAGGATCCCGCGCTTGGCGCCGAGTCCGGTGCCGACCATGATCGCGGTCGGGGTGGCGAGCCCGAGGGCGTCGGGGCAGGTGATCACGACGACCGTGATGGCGAAGAGGATGGCGGTGGGCACGGTGGCCCCCATGAGGAGCCAGGCGAGGAGAGTCGCGGTGCCGCCGATGAGGGCGACGAGGACGAGCCAGAATGCGGCACGGTCGGCGAGGCGTTGGCCGGGGGCTTTGGAGTTCTGGGCTTCCTGGACGAGGGCGACGATTCGGGCCAGGGCGGTATCGGCGCCGACCGCGGTCGCGCGCACCCTGAGGGTTCCGGTCGTGTTCACGGTTGCGCCGATGACGGGCGAGCCGACAGATTTGCCGACCGGGAGGCTCTCCCCGGTGACCATGGACTCGTCGATGTCGGATTCGCCGTCTTCGACGATTCCGTCGGTGGGGATCTTGGATCCGGGACGCACCATGAGCAGGTCGCCGGGGATGACCTCGGCGGTGGGGACCTCGACCGGTTCGCCGTCGCGGATGACGAGCGCCATCGACGGGGCGAGTTCGAGCAGGGTGCGGACGGCGTCGTTCGCGCCGCCTCTGGCGCGCATCTCGAACCAGTGACCGAGCAGGACGAAGCTGGTCAGCACGGTCGCGGCTTCGTAGAAGACGTCGCCGCCGCCGGTGAGGGTGACGACCAGGCTGTAGACCCAGCCGGCGCCGACACCGACGGCCACCAGGACCATCATGTCGAGGGTGCGAGCGCGCAAGGCACGGACGGCGCCGTCGAAGAAGATCCAGGCGGAGTAGAAGATGACCGGCAGGGACAGGATCAACGCGAAGACATCGTCGCGGAGCCCGAACGGGGCCGGCGCGGTGAAGCCGAACACGTCGCGTCCGATCGGCGACCAGAGCGTGATGGGGATCGACAGGACGGCCGCGAGGATGAACCGGTTCCGCATGTCCTTGACCATGCTGTCCATCGACATGCCGCTGTGGCTGCCGCCGTGGCCCATGGTGTCCTGCATTGTGCGTTCGGGCGGTGCTCCCTTAGCGCCGGCCATCGTGGAGTGGCCCATCGTCGAGTGGTCCATTTTGGAGTGGTCCATCGGTCCCATCTTTTCCGTCTTGCCCGTCGTGCCCGACTGTCCCGAGGCGGCGTGACCGCCGGACATGCCGGAGGCGCCGGACGCCGTGGATGTGGATTCCTCGCTCATGCGAATCTTTCCCTTCAAGAATCGAACGCCGCCGTGAGGCGGCAGCGTTACGCGACAACACCAACTGTATACCCCAAGGGGGTATCTATTGAAACCGCAGAGGTCGGTGAATTGTTCCCGACCGGCGCCGGACAGCGCCGAGAAGGCACAGCGTCAGGCCGGCGAGACCGAGCCCGGAGACGAGCCATTCGATGCCGCGGCCGACCCGCATCGCGGGGGTGACGGTGTCGCTGAGTGGCACGGTCTGCACCATGGCGCCCGGTTCCCAGGTGGGCAGGCTGTCGAGGGTCTGTCCGTCGGGCGTGATGATCGCACTCGAGCCGACGGTCGAGATGTTGACGACGGTGCGACCGGTCTCGATGGCGCGGAGCCGGGCGATGGCGAGCTGCTGCACGCTTTCGTCGGTGCGTCCGAAGTCGGCATTGTTCGTCTGGGCAAGAATGATCTGTGCCTTCCCGTCGATCATTTCCCGGACCAGTTGGTCGTCCGCGATGTCGAAGCAGATGGCGATCCCGGCCAGGATGCCGTTGAGGTCGAACACGTTGCTGCGCGTGCCGATCTCGTAGTCACGCCAGACGAGGTCGACCAGTTCCGGCGCGAAGGGGCGCCAGAAGGCCCGGTCCGGCATGTACTCGGCGAAGGGGACCGGGTGCACCTTGTCGTAGAGGCCGACGGCGCCCTGGCCTGCCTTCCACAGTAGGGAGGAGTTGTAGAACTTGCCGTCGCGCTCCGTGATCGTGCCGGTGACAAGAGGCGCGTTCATCGCCCGGCTGATGTCGTCGCTGACCCTGGCGGCATCCGCGGACCGGGTCGGGTCGATGTCGCTGCTGTTTTCGGGCCAGACCACGAAATCGACCTCTTCGCCGATGAGTGGCAGAGTCGCGGAGGCGTGGTCGGCCAGGATCTGGCCGGGCGCATACCGCGCGAAGAGGCCGGCGTCCGAGGCACCCTGAACCGCCGCGAGACGAGTGCTGCCCGTCTGGACGGTGGGCCAGGCCGGGATCGCCAGCAGCACGGCGATGGCGCCGACGGCGATGCCTGAGCGGACGGTGCGCCCGAGCCGGCGCTCCCGGAGCAACTGCACCATGAGGGCGCTCAGCCAGACCACAATGAAGCTCAGACCGGACATGCCGACCCAGGCGGCGAGGGAGCCGAACGGGCTCTCCGATTGGGAGAGGGCCACCCGACCCCAGGCGAATCCGCCGTAGGGCCACACCGCCGTGAGCGCCTCCCGCGCCGTCCAGAGCCCCGCTACCGTCGCCGGGACGAGCCCGAGACGCCCGAGAGCGCTCGGCCAGATCCGGGGCCCGTGCCGCAGGACGACGGCGATCACGGCGAGGCTGAGCCCGAAGAAAATGGCCTGCAGGATGGCCAGGGCCAGCCACGGGACCGGCCCGAGGTAGAGCGTGAGCCAACTGATGTGAATCAGCCAGAACGACAAGCCGGCCACCATTCCGACCAGCAAGCCGGCCCCCGGTCCGCGACCCAGCAGCGCCAGGAGCATGAGGGCCACCCCGACCGGGGCGAGAACCCACCAGCCGCGATCCGGGAAGCCGCCGTCGAGAATCGCTCCGGCACCGGCGGCGAGCAGGACCGCTGCCCAGAGCGGCAGGGCCGGTGGGCCCGGGACGGAAGTGCCGACAGGGGCGTCATTCGTTCGTCGACGCTGCGCCGGCGGCTGTGCGGGGCGCGGGAAAGGAGGCGCCTCCTCCGTGCGGTCGATCAGGGCTTCGCTGATGCTCTCTGTCCTCTCGGGGTGGCACTCTCACCGGCTGGCGCGCTGCGCTCGGCCCGATCCGCCGTGGACCATCCTCAGGGCCGGACCTGCTCCGCACGAGCGTACCTGACTCTCCGCACCGGACTTCCTGTGTGTTGTCCTTGGGTGCCCCACGAGCCGGAGGACCACTACTACTATGAATGATAGTAGACATGAAATGGAGGCGCTCATGCGCACACGAATCTGGATTTCCTCGATTGCGATTGCAGGGCTGCTCGCGGCCGGCGCGGCGGCACCCGCTTACGCCGCCGAGGAGCCCGCTCCGGTCTCTGCGGCCCCGAGCTCGGCGCCGGTGGCCGCCATGGCCACGATGCACAAGGAGATGATGAAGGACATGAAGGGCATGAAGGACATGAAGGACATGAAGGGCATGGCTGACATGGCCGACATGGCCGACATGGCTGACATGGCTGACATGGCCGACATGGCCGACATGGCTGACATGGCCGACATGGCGGCGCACGAGCAGATGATGGCCCACCATTCGGCCGACCCGACCGCGTCGACGCACGCGCACGAAGGCCACGGAGAGTAACCGTGAGCACGGTCTTCTACACGCTTGCCTTGCTCGCCTGCCCGGTGGGCATGGGTCTGATGATGTGGTTCATGATGCGCGGCAAGCACAAGGACGGCGCGGCGGCACCCCTGTCGCCCGACGACGCGGCCGAGCTGACCCGGCTGCGGGCCGAGGCCGACCAGTTGCGCGAGAGCCCGAAGGACAGGCACCCGGCGCCCGCCACCGGCGTCAGGTGACCGAACTCATCCTGCCGGCGGGAATTCTGCTGGCGTCGCTGACGCTCACCTACTTCTTCTGCCTGCGCCCGATGCGCACGGGGAAGTGCGCCATGGGCCACGCCGCCCCGGGGATGGACCACTCCGCGTCGTCCTCGAACGACGGAGCCGAACTGGCCCGGCTGCGCGCAGAGGTTGAGGTGCTCCGCGGGGCGCCTCTCGGCGGCAGGGGCGGGACGACGCCCCGAGCCTGACCTGGTCGCATCCGCCTTCACCCACTACGACCGAAAGGAGGCAGCGATGTCCGCTTGTTGCACACCCGCTTCTGACGCTCCGCACGAGTGCGGCGAGGACTGTACCTGCTGCTAGGACGTGACGACCAGGAATCCCGACCGGCGCGTGCCGGCCGGGATTCTTGAGTGCGCGCTCCATCCGTGTGCCGTACCGCCCCAATCGCAAGGGTCACCGTTCTCTCAGGGTTACGAGGTATTCTCAGTTATGGCGCGCTTCGAACACTCCTGTGGCGCGCCCAGGGTCCCTCCGACCGAGGTGAACCGTTCCGGAGGGTTCCACCCCCGGATCGGGAACGCCGGGTCTGCGTGAGGATCCTCATTCACCCGACCCGCGTTGCCGCGCCTACGAGAGATGATCACCATGCCCTTCCGCACCGTCCAGAACCTTGTCCGCACGTCGTCGGGGGCCGCCTGTGCGGAGGCGTAACCCGCGGGTGTCGGGGCGGACCCGGGCATCCGTCGTCGTCTCGATGGGCCTCGCCTCGCTTCTGGCCGTCATTGGCGCGGTCCCGGCTCAGGCCACGGAGCTGGGCGTCGCCGGTGGACTGCCGACCGAGTTGAGCGCCGCCGCGGCAGGCGCTGCGGCCGAGCCGCCGCAGCGTCTGCCGGAGATCTCCGCAGTCTCCCCGCTTGTGCAGCGGGACGGGTTCTCGGTCGCGGAGGCGCCGAAACCCGTCCCCGTCCCGGTGACGCCGCAGTTCGCGAGCACGGGCGTCAGCGCGGTCAGTGGGGCGTATCGGTGGCCGTTCCCCACGGCCGTTCGCATCTCCGACACCTTCGGACCGCGCATCGCGCCGTGCGACGGATGCTCATCCCTGCACAAGGGCCTCGACATGAACGGCGGCGAGGGGGCGCCGATCGGTGCGGTCGCGGACGGCGTCGTGCGACAAGTGACCGACTACGACGACGGCGGAATGGGAGTGCACGCCATCATCGACCACACGGTGGATGGCCGGCTGGTCAGCAGCGTCTACGCGCACATGTCGTCGGGTTCGCTCTCCGTGAGTGCGGGCCAGACCGTTGTCGCCGGCCAGCAGGTCGGCAATGTCGGCAGCACGGGCCAGAGCACGGGTCCGCACCTGCACCTGGAGATTCTCCTCGACGGGGTCACCCCCACCGATCCCTTTGCCTGGCTCACGGAACGGGCCGGTCCGCAGTAGCGCCCTCGCGACGGGTCGGCGCACCGGCTCAGGCCGGCGGGGCCTGAACCTCGAAGTACAGGTGGGCGTGCGCGCGGCATCCGTCATTGAACCCGGCCAAGCAGTGCGGGCACCTGGTGACCTGCCGGTATTCGGTGATGCTCAGGATGCCCCGGCAGGCGCCGCAGAGGATGGCCGGCTCTGCCCACTCCGACTCCGGCCACTGCCCGGCCGGGTGGGTTTCCCCGGCCGCGTGGCACTGGAAACAGGGATAGAACCGGCCGCAGCAGGCGAACTTGATCGCCACGATGTCCGCCGAAGTGCGGTAGTGCACGCAGCGCGTCTCGTCGTCGACGGTCTGGCCGAACACGTGCACGCCGAACACCCGCACTGATCCGTCCTACTTCGCGGGGGCAACCTGGGCGGCGACGAAGTCCGAGAACGTGGTCGGGTTGTCGAGGGCGCCCGTGTAGGTGACGCCGTTCACCAGCACGGTCGGCGTGCCGCTGACCTTCTCGATGTCGGCATCCGGCAGCGGGCCCGCCAGCGCGCGCTTGGTGGCGGCGCCCAGCCAGCTCGCGAACGTGCGGTCGGTGATGCAGGAGGCCACCTTCTTGTCGGTGACTCCCGCGCTCTTGACCAGGCTGGTCAGTTCGGCGTCGGTGAGCCCGGTGGTGTTCTCCTTGGGCTGGCTGGCGAACAGGGCGGTGTTCACGGCGAGGAAGTCGTCGGGCTGGTAGTTCGCCACGCAGGCGGCCGCGTTGGCGGCGCGGGTGGGGTATTTGCTGCCCGCGGAGGCCGAATCGAGGATCGAGATCGGGTGGAACTCGAGCGTGGCGTTCCCGGCCGTGACCCAGCTCGCGATCTGCTCGCCGTTGGTGGCCTCGAACTGGCCGCAGAACGGACACAGGTAGTCGACGTAGACGGCGATGTTCGCGGTGTCGGTGAGGGCGGTGCGGTCGGTCGCGATCGGCTTGGCATCGGCCGCGAGGGCCTTCGTCGGTGTGGCCTGGATGGCCGACCCGTCGCCGGTGAGCAGGATGCCGTCGCTGGCCATGTTGGCCGGACCGGCCGCCGCCGAGCCGACGCTGTTCACGATGACCAGGGCGACGATCGCCGCGACGGCGAGCAGGCCTGCTCCGATTCCACCGCGCATGAAGAGGCGTTTGCGGTTGTCGCGCTTCTGCTGCTCCTCGCGCATGAGCCGGGCGCTGTCGCGCGCCTGCTCCCGGCGGTCCTTCTTCGGGGGGACTGGCTTGCCGTAGGCGTTGCTGTTCATTGAGCTGTGCACCGTTTCGTCTGGGCTGATACTTCGGTTCAAGGTTACGGCGTGCGCCTCTGGGCGAGGTACGCCGCGGCTGTGAGGCGGCTGTGAGCCAGGGTGCTGGTCGGCGCCCAGCATGGTCGCGAGCCCGTCGAGTACGAGGTCGAGCCCGACCAGGAACTCGTCACCGTAGAAGTACCCCGGCTTCAACACGTGGTCGGCCGTGAGCTCGGCCAGGTAGGGGTATTCGCTGCGGGGCAACTGCGCCAGCATGATCGCGGCCATCGCCGCCGTTTCCTCCGATGTGGTGAAGGGCAGGCTCTTCTCCTCCATCGCAAACCCGTAGATGTAGCTGTCGACGGCCGAGAACGCGTGGGCCGTCTTCTCCACCGAGAACCCGCCGTTGCGGAAGGTTCCGATCACTCGGTCATGGTGCCGGAGGGTGGCCGGTCCCGGATTGGTCCCGGAATCTCGCACGGTGGTCGCCCAGGGGTGACGGGCCAGGACCTCACGGAAGGAGATCGACCGCTTGCGGATGGCGCTCTTCCAGTCGTCGCTGTGCGACGGCAACTCGATCTCGCCGAAGATCGCATCGGCCTGCCGTTGATCAGGTCGTCCTTGTTGGCCACGTGGTTGTAGATCGACATGGCCTCCACGTTCAGGTCGTCGCCGAGGCGCCGCATGGTGAGCGCCTCAAGCCCCCCGGTGTCGGCGAGGACGATGGCTGCGGCGATCACCCGCTCGCGGTTGAGGCGGATTCGGGGCGCTGGCGCTGCCTTGCGCGGTGATGCCATATCGGTCTCCCACCCTTGCCTTACGACGTACACGTATCTGACTTACAAGATAAACCTACAACGAGACGTCAGAACCAGGTGCTCAGGTGCGGCGGCTGAATGGTGTGGAACGCGGCGTCGAGGCGCGCGGCGGCATCCGTGCTGCCCTCGCTGAGCCGGCCTGCCCGGGCGAGGGTGACCGCGCTCGTGCCGCCGAGATAGAGACTGGCCAGGTCCGCGGCGGACAGGGAGACCCGCACATCGTCGGCTGCGGCTTCGGCTGCGGCTGCGGCCGGTCCGCTCACCGGTCGGGCGTCGCCGCGGCCGTGCTCGTCCACCGTGAGCCGGAACTCGCCGTCGGCGAAGCCGAGGTCGTCGCTCACCGTGAGGTGGAAGGTGCCGGGCGCGGAGTAGCGGCGCCGGCCGAGCACGACGGGCAGGTCGAGGATGCGCAGCCAGAGGTGGTCGCGCTCGTCGGTCTTGCGCAGGGCGCGCGGGTCGGCGACCTGCCAGCGGACGGGCTCGGCCACGCTGCGGAGCGGGGCTGCGATCTCGCTGACCAGGTCCATCTCGAGCAGGAATCGCCAGAGCCCCGCGTAGGCGTCGTCGGTCGCCGCGACCAGGTCGGCGAGCTCGAGCCGGGCCGGGTAGCCGTTCGGCCCGAGGGCCACCCGGTAGAGGGCGAAACCCTGGGGGATGCCGTCGGCGTCGTCGAAGCGCACGGCGCGGAGGGTGAGCCCGGGTGTGCCCGGGTGTGCCGGCATCAGGCCGAGCGCCTGCCGCCACCAGCCTTCCCGGCGGTCGACCTCGCCGGCCGCCCCGGCCAGCGCCCGCGCCCGCGCGAAGACGGGCGG
>NZ_SOHH01000069.1 GCF_004403515.1 Cryobacterium fucosi
GGACACCGTGCCGACCTTGTTCGTGCCACCGGCCGGGTCGGCCACCACCGCGCCGCCGTTGTTGCCGAAGTCAGTCAGCGTGTAGGTCTTCGCGCTGTCATCGAACGTGAGCGCCCAGGACGGCGCCGGCGGCGGCGTCGAGGTCGTGTTGTACGCCTGCTGCGCGGTGGCGGAGGCGGCGTTCGCGTTGCCGGCCAGATCGGTGAACGTCCCCGCGGCCACGCTGACCGCGACGGTTCCCGTCGAGTCGGCCGGGGGTGCCACCACGAGGGTGGCGTGCGTGGCGTCGACGCGAACGAACGCGCCCTTGGTGCCGCCGGTGGCCACGACGTCATCAGCGGTGAAACTGGTGCCGACGTCCCTGTTGAACGCGAAAGCGAACGTCACGTCCCCGGTCGCGGTTGCGGTCCGGATGTTGTCGGTGATGGCAACCGTCAGCGGCGTCGTGGTGTTGAACCCCTGCCGGGCGCTGGCGGCCGCGGTGTTGGCGGTGCCCGCCAGATCGGTGAACGTGGCCTCCGCCATGCTCACGTTGATGGTTCCGCTTGCGTTCTCCGCGGGCGGCACCACCAGGGTGGCCGTCTTGGCATTGACGCGGGTGAAGGATCCCCTCGACCCACCGGTGACGACGATGTCGTCGGCGGTGAAGCTGCAGACATCCTCGCTGAAGGTGAACGTGAACGTGACCTTGCCGGTGGCCGTGTCGCCATCGACGTTGTCGGTGATGGCGACCGTGGGAGGCGTCGCGTCGTCAGAGGGATAGAGTTTCACGCAACTGGGAATTCCGACCCCGGCCTGCGTCACCGGCAACCCCTTGTCGTTGATGACGCGGTCAAGGGTTCCAGCGCCCAACTGGACGGTCAGCAGGTTGTGCAGCTTCACGCCCGGCTTGCGGGGCACCTCGAAACCGACCGAGGCGTGGATGGTGGGATCGACGTTGTTGAAGACGTAGCTGCCACCGCCCCACAGCTCGTTCGTGGTCACGGTGTCGGCGACCTTGTAACCGGCCCAGCCCAGGACGCCGTCGTGCTGCCAGGCTGCCTGGTTGGGGGCGTCATAGGGCAGTTCGTTCTGGAAGAAGACGGTCCTGCCGTTCTCCCCGTTCCAGATCACGTTGTACTGCTGGTAGTGCTCGACGAAGAGTCCGGTGGCGGTGACGTTGTCGCCGTTGATGATGACACCGTTCTGTCCGGTGTTGATGGTCCAACCGACGCTGCCGGGTTTGCCGTGATCGGCACGCCACGCCCAGATGTCATCGAGAATGGTGTTGTCGGTATTGACCTCCAGGCTGACCGTCGCCTTGCCCACGTGCGGGCCGCCGATCCGGAAGAACACGTCCTGCAGGGCGGTCGGGTTGGCCGGGCTGCTCGTCCCGCGATGGCCGGACTTGGTGCCGATTTTCAGCAGCACCGGTGAGTTCTTTGTTCCCGCATCGATCGTGATGCCGGCGATGTCGATGCCCTGGACGTCGGCGGTGGTCATGACCACTGCACCGTTCACTGCCGTCAAGGTGGCCAGGCCCATGCCGAGCACCACGGTGTCCGCGGCCTTGACCGCGATCGTCTTGTCGACGTCATACACCCCGGGCGTGAACAACAGGTTCAGGCCTTTGGCGAGCTTGCTGTTGATCGCGGACACCGAGTCGGACGGCTTCGCGACGAAGAACTTGGACAACGCGATCGCGCGCCCGGGCGTCGGTCCGTTCTCCCAGGTGGTTCCGGAGTAGTTGGTCCTGGGAGCCGGCACGAAGACCTGCCACGCGCCCGCGGAATCGATGAACAGGTAGGGCTTCTCCCGGCTCGCCGGGCTCTTGGCGAGGGTGGTGTACGGCGGCTCGGGGTAGGACTCCGCCGGTGCGCCCTGAACCCCGGCGAACACCTGGTTCCACACGCCGTTCGACCAGGCGCCAATGCTGCTGTCCCGCACCAGGTACTGCTGCTGAGAGCCGTTGATGATATCGCCCGTCTTGGAATCGGCGATGAAGCCGCCGCTGGCGTATTGCGGCCCGTCGGTGCAGAAGTCCATCAACGACAGCTTGCCGCCGGTGATGTTGACCCGCCGCATCGGCGAGGCCTGCGATGCGGCCCAGAAGTTGGTGCCGGCCCGGCAGCCATCCAGTCCCGTGACGTTGATCGTGAGGTTCGACACCGAGCGCCAGAAGCTGTCCAGCGCAAAGCACCCCGTTTCCGTCCTGCACCGGTTGTAGACGTCCACGTGGCCGTTGATCGTGACATCCGTCGGCGAGGCGCCCAGGCCCGCCACCTCGGTGTAGTAGCCGACCTGGATGATGAGGGGTTTCTCGGCGCTGCCGTAGATGCCGGGCTTGAACAGCAGGGAGTACCGGTTGGTTCCCATTTCGTCATTGACCTGTTTGGCGGAAATGGCGTCAACCGCGGCCTGGATATCGGCCACGGGCATGCTCGGGTCGAAGATTCGAACGTTCGGGCCGAAGTCCGGGGCGGCCGCGGGCGTCGGTTTGGCCGCGGCGGCGAGGGCCGCATCGGGGGCCACCACCAACCCTGTGCCGGCAGTCAGCACTCCCAGCAGGACGGCAACGCCGCCGGCGATAACCCGCATGCGGAAGCGAGAGGTCTTCCATATCCGGGTCTCTGCAGCCACGCGGCCGGGTCGGAAATGGAATAGCGACATCGCTGGTCCTGCTCTCTATGAAGGGTGCAGGCTCCGGTTTGCGGTGAAGACCACATCCGTGAGAGCGCTCCCACAGGAGAGGGTAACACCCTCGACCCAGGCCCGGCAAGAGCTCGTCGCCGATCTCAGACTGCGGGCTGGATGCCTGCAAGAAGCGCCCGTGCACCGGCATAACTCCTGCAGATCGTCGCCCCCGGTCGGAAGTGCCGCGTGATTCCGGCACGCGGCCGCCTGCGCAACCCAAATTGCAGGAGTTATGCGCGCAGCCGCGGGGAGACGGCGGGCCGGAGGGCAGGGCGGGTTAGCGGGCGGCGGGCGGCGACGGATGCCGGTGCGCCGCCAGGGCGGCCGCCGCGAACGCCGTGGCCGTGCCGCGTGCCCGGAGGCTGACCTGGCTGCCGACGACGGTGCCGGTGGTGCCGTGCTGCCTGACGTGCACGATGGTCCCCGGGCTGCCGGCCACGTGCAGCCGCACCGCGAGCTGCACCTCGGCGCCGTAGAAGTCGACCGCCTCGACCTNCGACGACGGTGCCGGTGGTGCCGTGCTGCCTGACGTGCACGATGGTCCCCGGGCTGCCGGCCACGTGCAGCCGCACCGCGAGCTGCACCTCGGCGCCGTAGAAGTCGACCGCCTCGACCTGGCCGGTGCAGGCGCCCGCGCCGTCGGCGTCGCAGGGCTCCACCACGATCTGTTCGGGGCGGAGCATGATGCAGGCGTCGCCGTGCAGGGTGGTGGGGGCGACGGCGACCTGGCCGAGGGCGCAGCTGGCGACCCCGTCGCCGATGGTGGCGGGCAGCACGACGGCGTCGCCGAGGAACCGGGCGGTGAACAGGTCCACCGGCCGCCAGTAGACTTCCCGCGGCGAACCGACCTGGCCGAGGTGGCCGTCGCGGAGCACCGCGAGCTGGTGGGCGAAGCTCATCGCCTCGGCCTGGTCGTGGGTGACGAGCACCGTGGTGATCCCGGCGCGATCGAGGGTGGCGGCGACGATGTCGCGGGTCGCGGCGCGCAGCCCGGCGTCGAGGGAGGAGAACGGTTCGTCGAGCAGCATCACCTTCGGGCGGCGGGCGAGCGCGCGGGCCAGGGCGACGCGCTGCTGCTGGCCGCCGGAGAGCTCGTCGGGGCGGCGGTCGGCGAAGCCCTGGTCGAGCGAGACCATGCCGAGGAGTTCGGCGACGGCCTTCTTGCGCTCCCGGCGGGTGCCGCCGCGGAGGGCCGGGCCGAGGCCGAAGGCGATGTTCTGCCCCACCGTGAGGTGCGGGAACAGGGCGCCGTCCTGGGCGACGTAGCCGATTCCGCGCCGGTGTGCCGCGACGGAAACGCCGGGGCCGGCGACCGGGCGGCCGTTGACGGTGATCGCGCCGGCATCCGGAAGCTCGAAACCGCTGATCAGGCGCAGGAGGGTGGTCTTGCCGGAGCCGGAGGAGCCGACGATGACCGTGCGGCTGCCCACCGGCACCGTGAGCGAGACCCGGTCGAGGATGGTCGTGCCGCCGAAGCTCTTGCTGACGCCGGCGAGTTCGATCGCGGCCCGCCCGGCCGGCATCCGTTCGCCCGCCACACCCTCACCCTCGGCCGCGCCGGCCAGGTCCACGGCCGTCACGAGACGCTCGTCAGCCGGGAGCGGGCGAACAGGAGGTAGGTCACCGGCAGGCTGAGCGCGATCATCAGCAGGGCGTAGGGAGCGGCGCCGACGTAGTTGATGTCGTTCACCTTCGACCAGAACTGGATCGCCAGGGTGCGGGTGCCGCTGGGGGCCAGCAGCAGGGTGGCGGTCAGCTCGGTGACGATGCCGAGGAACACGAGCGCGCCGGCGGCGAGCGCCGACGGGGCGAAGAACCGGACGGTCACGCTCAGGAACGCCCCGATCGGGTGCTTGCCGAGCGAGCGGGCGGCCTCCTCCAGGCCCACCGGCACCTGGGCCAGCCCGGCCCGCAGGTTCACGAGCGCCCGCGGCAGGAACATCAGCAGATAGGTCGCGATCACGAGCACGACGGTCTGGTAGAGCGGCTGCACGAAACGGATGCTCACCGTCACCAGGGCGAGCGCCGTCACGATCCCGGGCAGCGAGCTGGTGAGGTAGTTGACCGACTCGAGGCCGCGCGCCAGCCGGCTGGGGTAGCGCACCGCGAGGAACGCGATCGGGAAGGCGAGCAGGCAGGTGGCGACCGCGCCGACGAGGCCGTAGCCGACGGTCTGCAGGAAGGCTTCCGCGACGACGCCGTCGGCCCAGACGGCGGGGCCGCCCCGGACCAGCCAGCGGATCACGCTCGTGAACGGCACGCCGATCGACAGCACGACCAGGCCGCCGAGGACGAGGTAGCCGAGCGGGGTGAACCGGCCGAGGGAACGGCGAGGAGCGGTGCGGGCCACGCCGGAGCCGATCCGGGCGTAGCGGGCGCGACCCCTGGCGCCGGATTCGCCGACCAGCAGGAAGAGGCAGCAGAGCACGAGCACGCCGGCGAGGGCGTTCGCCGCCGGGCCGTTGAAGGTGGACCGGTACTGCTCGACGATGGCCGTGGTGAAGGTGTCGAAGCGCACCATCGCGAAGGCGCCGTACTCCGCGAGCAGGTGCAGCCCGACCAGCAGCGACCCGCCGAGGATCGGCAGTCGCAACTGCGGCAGGATCACGCGCAAGAACACTCCCCAGGCGCCGCTGCCGAGCGACCCTGCGGCCTCCTCCACGGTCGGGTCCAGCCGCCGGAGCGCCGCGGCGCAGGGCAGGTAGACCAGCGGGAAATAGGACAGGGTCGCGATCAGGACGCCGGACCAGAGCCCGTTCAGCGACGGGATGGCGCTCACCCAGCCGTAGCTGTTCACGAACGCCGGCACCGCGAGCGGCGCCGCCAGCAGCACGGCGAACACGCGGCCGCCGGGCAGCGAGGTGCGGCCGACCAGCCAAGCCGCGCCGACCCCGATGGCCGCGCAGAGCGGGACCGTGATCACGACCAGGCCGACCGTGTTGACGAGGAGCTCGCCGACCCGGGGCCGGAACACCAGCGCCGCGAGCTCCGGCCAGCCGGTGAGGATGCCGGTGACGATCACATAGCCGAGCGGCAGCAGTCCGAGCAGCGAGACCGTGCACGCCACCGCGACGATGAACGGGGAGGGGCGCCGGCCCACCCGGCCGACGGCATCCGCGCGCGCCGGACCCGCGTCGGCAACCGGGCTCTTCGGCGGCAGGGACGCGGGATCCGGGCGTTCGGGCGCCGGGCTCACGGGTGGCAGGGTGACGGACATCACGGTCGAGTTTACAGAAGCCCGGCCTGGGTCATCAGATCGGTGACCTTGGTGCTGTTCAGCTTCGACGGGTCGATCTTCGGCGCGTCGAGGTCGCTGATCGGCAGGAGCGCGGGATCCGCGCCGACCCCGTCGGCGATGGGATATTCGAACGAGCCGCCGGTCTGCAGGATGGTCTGGCCGGCCTTACCGGTGATGAAGGCCAGGAACGCCTGCGCGGCCTCCGGATTCGGGCTCGACTTGAGCACGCCGCCGCCGGACACGCTGACGAACGCGCCGGGGTCCTGGTTCTTGAAGTAGTGCAGCTTGGTGTTCCCGCTGTTCTCGCCGGTGCCGGCCTGGTCACCGAACCAGTAGTAGTGGTAGATCACGCCGCCGGGGATCTCGCCGGCGTTGATGGCCTTCATCACCGTGCTGTTGCCCTTGTAGACGACGGTGTTGCTCTTCATCGCCGTGAGCCAGGCGGTCGTCGCCGACTCGCCCTTGAGCTCGAGCATGGCGCTGACGATGGCCTGGAAGTCGGCGCCGGAGGGCGAGGCCGCCCAGCGGCCCTTCCAGCTCGGGTCGGCGAGGTCGAGCAGGGACTTCGGCAGCTGGTCCTCGGTGAGGAGCGCCGGGTTGTAGGCGAACACGGTCGAGCGGGCCGCGATGCCGGTCCAGTTTCCGGAACTCGGCTGGAACTGTTCCGGGACCTGCGCGAGGGTGGCCTCATCGACCGGGGTGAAGAGCCCGGCGTTGTCGACGAGGCTGATCGACGGGGAGTTCTCGGTGAGGAAGACGTCGGCCTTCGACGCGGCCCCCTCCTGCACCAGCTGGTTGCCGAGCTCGGGGTCGTCGCCGTTGCGCAGCGTGACCTCGACCCCGGTCTCCTTGGTGAACTCGTCGGCCCAGGCCTGGGTGAGCTCCTCGTGCTGCGCGTTGTACACGGTGATGGAGCCGGACGGCTTGCCGCCCGCGGATGCTTCGGGGCCGGATGCCGCGCCGTTGGAGCTGCAGGCTGTCGCGCCCAGCAGGGTCACCCCGGCGATACCGGCGATCATGGCCCATCTGCGTGTCAGGTTCATCGTGTCGCATTCCTCGTCTGTCGTGCGGGCGTCTCCCGCGGCATTAGGTAAGCCTACCCTAAAGAAATTGGGGAATCGGTCGGCTGGTCAACTGCGTGACGACGGCGGCAGCGGTGAGCGCTACAGTTGCGCCGCTGCGCGCCAGGCGCACTTGGCGCGCACCGGCGCAACAGGCGCGCTCACGACGCCCAGGCCCGGCCGCAGCATCCGGTCACGCCGCGGACGGAGATCGGGTCAGCGCGGGGGCATCCGGATGGCGCCGTCGAGCCGGATCGTGTCGCCGTTGAGCATCGGGTTCTCGACGATGTGCCGCACCAGCGCGGCGAAGTCGGCCGGGTCGCCCAGCCGGGCCGGGTGCGGCACGGATGCCGCGAGCGACTCGCGCACGCTGTCCGGCAGCCCCTGGAGCAGCGGGGTGTCGAAGATGCCGGGCGCGATCGCGACCACCCGGATCAGCGACCGGGCGAACTCGCGGGCGAGCGGAAGCGTCATCGCGGCGACCCCGCCCTTCGACGCCGCGTAGGCCGCCTGCCCGATCTGCCCGTCGAAGGCCGCGACGGAGGCCGTGTTGATGATCACGCCGCGCTCCGGGATGCCGGCCGGCCCGCGGGGCGCGGAGCCGGCCCCCTCGCCGGTGCCGGCTCCGGTGCCTGCGCCGGTGGCGGTGCCTGCGCCGGTGGCG
>NZ_SOHH01000035.1 GCF_004403515.1 Cryobacterium fucosi
GTTTGGAGAAGCGCAACACCCGGCAGGTCACCGTGACGGGGACACCGTCGACAGCCATTTCGAGGACCAGCGGGTACATCATTTTGGGTTGACGTCCCGAGACAGGTAGGCGACGGCCCGGCGCATGACCTCGGCTTCCTGCTCGAGCAGCCGGATACGTTTCTTCGCATCCCGGAGCTCGGCGGATTCCTTCTCGGTCACGCCCGGCTTCACGCCCTCCTCGACGTCGGCCTTCTTCAGCCAGTTCGCCAGGCAGGACTCCGAGATCCCGAAGTCCTTCGCGATCTGGTTCAGCGGTGCTTCGTGCTTCCTGGCCACGGCGACAACGTCGCGGCGGAACTCGGGTGGGTAGGGCTTNGTGCCATCCTTCCAGCGAAGACGAATCTCCACAGGTCCGGAGTCAACCAAACCGGGGCAGTCCCCCGCTGCACCAGGTCACTCAGGGTGGCATTCGCGCTGCCAACCACTCGCTGCGCGAAGAGTTCGTAGCCAGAAATCGCATCGACCCTGACTACTGTGAGGGGCGCCAACCTGGACGCCTCCGTCGCTTGATCGTCAAAGACGCTCTGCGCTTCGGCAATCAAGATATCCTCGTCGGCATCCGTCGTCTCTGACACTGCCTTCGCAGCTTCGAGCAGTCTCGTGACGAACCGCTCCTTTGATCCGTTGAATCCGTCGAAAGCGATCGTGAGCTCCGGGGCGATTTCGCTTCGTTTGCCCCACGCGTCATTGGTTAGACGACGCTTCGCGAATGCCAGTTCCTCGCCGGTCTTCGTGAGGTTCGATGCGGTTCGCTTCTTCTTCGTTTCCGCCATGGGCTTTTCGCCGTTCTCACCAACTATCGCCTCAAGCGCAACGCGCTTTTCTACGTTCTCCTCGCCGAGGAGGAACACCCCCTCGAGCCGCGAATACTGCTCGATCACCTTCTCGACGAAGTCCTTGTTGTAGACCTTCACGTCCAGCGGCGAGTCATCCCCCCAGTGATGCTTCGTACCTGGGAACCGCGACGGGTCTGCCAGAGCACGGCTGATCGAGGTCTTCCCCGAGCCATTGGGACCGAACACGAAAGTGGCAACCCCGAAGGGATTGACCGCGAGTGGCGAAGAACCGAAGCACGCCACCCCTGAGATGGTCGACGACTCAAGCACCAACGACCTCTAGTCCAGGGAGCCCATTCATACTGCTGACTTGTAGGGTCACGTCCCGCTGAGTGGTGGAGTTTCTCAACGCCGCGGGGGTCAGTTGTTCTAGTTTAGGCGGCGGTGAGTTCGGGGAGGATCACCGCCTCGTCGATGACCTCGGTGGGGTTGTTCATGACGGCCAGCTCGAGCATGGAGGCTTCGGAGAAGTAGCGTCGTTCGCCGGCTTCCCACTCGTCGTGCTGCTCGATCAGAACCGATCCCGCCAGGCGCAGCAGGGCCGCGGCGTTAGGGAACACGCCGACGACGTCGGTGCGGCGTTTGATCTCCTTGTTCACCCGCTCGAGCGGGTTGGTGGACCAGATTTGGCGTCAGTGCCGCCTGGGGAAGCCGGCGAAGGCGAGCAGGTCGGGTTGCGCGTCGACGAGCATCGCGGCGACCTTCGGGTGCGACCGGCCGAGCATCGTGGTGACCTCACGGAACTGCTTCTCGATGTGTTCGCGGTCGGGTTGAGCGAAGATAGTGCGGATGATCGACGCGACCATCTCCTGGGATCCCTTCGGTACCACGGCGAGGACGTTGCGCATGAAATGCACCCGGCATCGCTGCCAGCCGGCGCCCTGGAACACGGTCCCGATAGCCTTCTTCAGACCGGTGTGTGCGTCAGACATGACCAGCTTCACCCCGTCGAGGCCGCGGGTCTTCAACGACCGCAGGAAGCTGGTCCAGAAGCCCTCGTTCTCGCTGTCACCCACGTCGAACCCGAGGACTTCCCGGCGGCCGTCAGCGGCCACGCCGACCGCGACGACGATGGCCTGGGACACGATCCGGTGCCCGACCCGGGCCTTGCAGTAGGTGGCGTCCAGGAACACGTAGGGGAAGTCCTGCGCGGCGAGGGTGCGGTCGCGGAACTCGGCCACCTCGGCGTCCAGGCCCGCGCAAATCCGGGACACCTCCGACTTGGAGATCCCGGTGTCCGCGCCGAGCGCTTTGACCAGGTCGTCGACCTTCCGGGTCGAAACGCCGTGGACGTAGGCCTCCATCACAACCGCGAACAGGGCTTGGTCGACCCGGCGGCGTCGCTCCAGCAGCGCCGGGAAGAACGAGCCCGCGCGCAGCTTGGGGATCTTCAAATCAAGGTCCCCGGCCGTCGTTGACAAGGTCCTCGGCCGGGTGCCGTTGCGGTGGGTGGTGCGGTCGGTGGAGCGTTCAAACGGGGCGGCGCCGATGAACGCGGCCGCTTCCGCATCGATCAGTTCCTGATAGAGGGTTTCGGTCGCGACGCGGATTCGGTCGGTGACATCGGTGAGTTTGAGTTCTCCCAGCAGGTCGAGCAGGGCAGACTGGTCTAGAGCCATCGTGTGGTGTCCTTTGTGAGTTGCTTTAGTCGGTACTCACTGACCATCCCACGGTGGCTCTTCACGTTGACGATGCAACGCTCACGAGCCGGAAACCACACCACTCACAGGGACGCAACCGACTTGTAGGTCGTCGTTCGCCACAGATGCACTCGATTCGTCGGGGAAGCCTCACGCTCAATCTAGCGAGTAGGTCAGATGAGTCCGGCGTGCCATCCGGCACCGGCGTTGGATTCGCACGCTTCGCCTCTCACTGGGCTTGCATATAGCCAGGAAAAAATAGGGGCCCTGACTGAGACAGGGCTCTTTTGATTTCTGGTTGCGGGGACAGGGGGCCACCGAGAGCATGTGCTGCGGGGTGCTGTCGACACCAAGGTCGGCTCGCCGGACCCGTCTTGAAACCCTACGGATATACGACGTCTCGAAGCCATGACCTGGGCTTTCCTCGAAATTGTCATTTTCCGAAGTCGTCTGCGCAACGAACCCCTGTGTTTTCGGGGTTGTGCAGGCGAGTGTGAACATTGGCTTTTTCGTACTCCTCTGCACAAGGCGCCCGTTTGTTCCGTACTCCTCTGCACACAGTGAACAGGCGGCAGTGTCACCGGCGCGCTGGATTGCCCCGGGACAGCGTGGGCCTCACCCCCTGGTACACGTCGACCAGGTGCTTGCTTCTCCTGAGCCTTGGACAGTTTGGGCTGCTTGCTGGGCAGCCGAGCGGCCGCTTTCGCTTTTTCGCTGCTGTGCAGGCGAGTATGAACATTTGTGCAGACGACTTCGAAAAATGACATCAAGCAAGCGCGTCCTCTGATTGGCGGCCAGCCCGGGTTTCGTTCCTTATCCTTGTCAAGATCAATGGGATCGCCGAACTTATATGTTCTTCTTGCGGATTGGGATTCCGTGAAAGCTCACACGCGAGGACTTCAGCGTCGGGCCACGCACGTTGCTGGTTGAGAAAATCGGCGAACTGATTCGCGTTTTGACTCCGATCGCCAACTTTATTGTCGAGGTCGTTCCTCCTGTCATGACCTGGTTGCGAGAGAAGGCCGCGCTGCCCAACCTGCCGTATACGCGCACCTGCCCGGACCGTTGAGTCGGCCCGGGCAGGTTTCTGTCGTCCCCGTCAGCCGCCGTGGACCGGCGTCGTGGGACCGCGGCGGGGTCAGCGGTAGGCCACGCCGTTGGCTGTCACGGAGACCCGGGTACCCGCGGTTCCGTCCAGGAGCGCCGGCAATTCTGTCAGGGATCCGATGAAGGCGTCGCGACCGGTGTTGCGGGCGAAGTCGATCGCCGCCTCAACCTTGGGTCCCATCGAGCCCGCCGGGAAGTCGAAGCCCGCGAGCGTGTCCGGGTGGACGAGCATGATGGCGCGCTGTTCTGGCGTCCCCCAGCCGGTGTAGACGGCGTCCGCGTCGGTGGCGATCACTAGGGAGTCGGCCTTGAGGTCCCGGGCCAGCACCGCGCTGGCCCGGTCCTTGTCGATCACGGCGTCGACGCCGATGAGTTTGCGGGAGCCGGGCTGGTACATGGTGGGTATGCCACCGCCGCCGGCGCAGATCACCACCGTGTCGGCCGCCACCAGCGTTTTGATCGTGCTCAGCTCGAAGATCCGCTGCGGCATGGGCGAGGGCACCACCCGACGCCAGTGGTCGCCGTCGGGTTTGACGACCCACCCCCGCAGCACCGCCAGGCGACGCGCCTCGTCGGCGTCGTACACCGGCCCGACAAACTTCGTCGGGTCCGTGAACGCCGGGTCCGCCGGGTCCACCTCGGTCATTGTCAGGATCGTCGCGATCGACTTTTCGAACGGGAGTCGGTTGCCGAGTTCTTGTTCGATCATGTACCCGATCATTCCCTCGGTCTGGGCGCCCAGGACGTCGAAAGGGTACTCGGACGTGTGGTCGTAGGCGGCCGCCTGGAGCGCGAGCAGCCCGACCTGCGGCCCGTTGCCGTGGGAGATCACCAGCTGATGCTCCTGGGCGATTGGCGCCAGCGCGGCGCACGCCTTGGCGACGTTGGCACGCTGGTTTTGCACCGTCATCGGGGCGCCGCGCTCCTGGAGCGCGTTGCCGCCGAGAGCGACCACGATGCGCATCAGGAACCCAGGGTGGCGACCATGATCGCCTTGATCGAGTGCATCCGGTTCTCGGCCTGAGCGAACACGATGGAGCTGGACGACTCGAACACCTCGTCCGTGACCTCAAGCTCGCCGAGGCCGGTCTGCTTGAACAACTGTTCCCCGACGGCCGTGTTCCGGTCGTGGAACGCCGGCAGGCAGTGCATGAACTTGACGTCGGGGTTGCTGGTCTTAGCCAAGACGTCCGCGGTGACCTGGTAGGGAAGCAGGGCGGCGATGCGTTCGTCCCAAGTTTCCTTGGGCTCGCCCATGGAGACCCAGATGTCGGTGTAGATGAAGTCGACCCCGGCCACGCCCTCGGCGACGTCCTCAGTGTGGGTCAGCCGCGCGCCCGTGCTCTCGGCGATCGTCTGGGCGGCCGCGATCACATCGTCGGTGTTCCACAGCTGGCGGGGGGCCACGATGCGCACGTCCATGCCCATCAGCGCCCCTGCCACCAGCAGCGAGTTCGCGACGTTGTTGTGCGCGTCTCCGAGGTACGCGAAGGCGATCTCGTGGTCGTTCTTGGTGGAGTGCTCGCGCATCGTGAGCATGTCGCACAGCGCCTGGGTGGGATGCCACTCGTCCGTCAACCCGTTCCACACCGGTACACCCGACGACGCGGCCAGCGTCTCGACGTTGGTCTGCGCCGAGCCGCGATACTCGATGGCGTCGAACATCCCGCCCAGCACCCGCGCGGTGTCCTTAACGGACTCCTTGTGCCCCATCTGTGACCCGCTCGGATCGAGGTAGGTCACGTGGGCGCCCTGGTCGTGCGCGGCGACCTCCATGGCGCAGCGGGTCCGGGTGGAGGTCTTCTCGAAGATGAGGGCGATGTTCTTCCCGGTTAGCCGCGGCAGCTCAGTGCCGGCGTATTTGGCTGCCTTGAGGTCCGCGGCCAGCCCGAGGAGGAACTTCCACTCCTTCGGGGTGAAGTCGACTTCCTTAAGGAAACTCCGGTTGTGCAGGTTAAAGCTCACAGGATCACCGCATCTCTTTCGATTGGACAGGACAGACATCGCGGACCGCCGCGGCCGCGGCCGAGCTCGGATCCCACGACGGGTACGACTTCGATGCCCTCGTCGGCGAGGTATCGATTGGCGGTCGTGTTCCGCTCATAACCCAGCACGACGCCGGGGGAAACGGCGAGGAAGTTGTTCCCATCGTTCCACTGCTCTCGCTGCGCACCCGCGCGATCGATTGGGGTGCGCAGGACCCGGACCTTGTCGACGCCGAGGGCCTCGGCCACGAGAGGAAACAGGTCCGTGTGCTCCGTAATGTCGTAGTCGCCGTCGGACCCCACCGGGGTGAGCATGAACGCGCGCAGCGTCTCGGGCAGGTACGGATAAACGGAGAACGCGTCGCTGTCGACCATTGTCATGGCGGTGTCCAGGTGCATGAACGCCCGCTCCTTCGGCAGCTCGACGACGATCACCTGGCGGACATGGCCGCCTTGGAAGAGCAGTCGGGCCAGTGTCTCGACCCCCTGGGGCGAGGTCCGCTCGCCCATCCCGATCATCAGCACCCCATTACCGATCACGAGCACGTCGCCGCCCTCGACGGTAGCGGGCTCGTGGGGCAGGGAATCGTCGCCGTAGACGATCTCCAGCCCGGCGTCGCGGAACATCGGGTGGAACTTGTAGATCAGGCGGGAGTTGGTGGTCTCGCGTTTGCGGGCCTGCTTGGCCATCGGGTTGATGCTCAGGGCGCCGTAGATCCAGGCCGAGTTATCGCGCTGGAACAGGTGGTTCGGCAGGGGCCGCAGCAGGAAGTCGTCGATGCCGAGGGACTCCATCAGAAGGCTGGGCGTGTGCAGCATCGGCATGACGTCACTCTTGAGCACGCCCCCGATCAGGAGCTCGGAAAGCACCTCCGACGACGTTTGGTCGACGATCCGCTCCAGCGGCTTGTCCAGCGCGGGCCCGAACCGGATGGCCCTGGTCAGACACTTCTGCAGGAACTCCCGGGCACCCGGCGCGTCCAGCGCCGCGGCGAGCAGTTCGCGGAAGTAGTGCACCGTCACGTTGCGCTCTCTGAGCAGGCCGACGAACGCGTCGTGCTCTTCCCTAGCCCGATCGGCCCACATGACGTCGTCGAAGAGCAGGTCGTCGACGTTGTCCGGGGTCAGCCGGCTGAGCTCGAGACCCGGCCGGTGGACGATCACCTGGCGCAGCACTCCTACCTCGGATTCAACACGAAATGGCATGGCTATTCCTTACTATATTGATGGTGTAAATGCTCAGCGGTACTCGGGCACGGGGGCCGGCTTAGTCATCCGGTGCCGCTGCGCAAGGTAGACCGGGATCCCGACGACGAACGCGCCGCCGGCCATCAGGAACGGGCCCCAGACGACGTACCACAAGTCGCTGGTGTTCCTGGAGTAGTAGATGAAGGCGACCGAGAAGATCAGCGCCACAACCGCCACCGACACATCGAACGCGAACCTCGACGTGTGGACTGGGTGGCTGTCCCGCCAACGCCACTTGATCTGGACCAAGGCGGAGAATGCGTAGGGCACGGCCGCCGTGATCCCGGTCATCAGGACCAGGGTGGTAAACACCGTTGAGCCGCTGGTTCCCAGATAGCTGATCACCACGGCGACCGACGCCAGCGCGGTGGACGCGATGATCCCGAAGGCCGGAACCCGGCGCCGCGACAGGCTCCCGAACCGCGCCGGGAACAGCCCGTCCTTCGCGGCAGCCAACGGCATCTCCGCGCAGATCATTGTCCAGCCGTTCAGCGCGCCGATACCGGAGACGATGACGGCCAACGCCACCAAGTCCCCGGCCCAGGAACCGCCGCCGACGATCGAGTTGGCCGCGACGGAGTAGGACGCCTTGTTCACGTCCATAGCCAACTGCGAGGCGGGCACGATGCCGAACACGGCAACCATCGACAGCAGGTAGACGATGGCGCTAGCGAGCGTGCCGTAGATGGTCGCCTTCGGGACATTCCGTTCGGGATCGCGGACCTTCGCCGCGGCAACGGCCGCGGTCTCGACGCCCAAATAGCTGAACAGTGCAATCGCCATCGCTCCACCGATCGCCGACAGGCTGCTGTCACCGCTGAGGTTCCACGGCGTGAAGTTCCCCGCCTTGATGAAGAACAACCCGACGGTCGACATGATGGCCAGCGGGATGAACTTCAGCACCGTCGTCCAGACTTGGACCGAACCCATCGCGCGCACGCCAGTCAGGTTGATCACGGCCGGGATCCACAACCCGACGAGGGCGATCAGGATGGACCAGCCGACCGCGCCGTCCTTGTTTAGGAAGTGCTCGACGTAGTACACCCAGCCGACGACGATCGCCGCGTTGCCCGCCCATGCCGTGATCCAGTAGGACCAGGCGTTAACGAACCCGGCCGCGTTGCCGAACCCTGAGCGTGCATAGGCATACGGTCCGCCGGCAGCCGGCAGCCGTCGCGACATCACCGCGAACATCAGCGCAAGCGCGACCGCCCCGACGGTGGCGAGGCCCATGGCGACCAGGCTGATCGGGCCATACGACGATAATGCGTAGGGCAGCGAGAAGATGCCGACACCGATGATACTGCCCATAATCAGTGCAGTCGACTGAGGCAGGGACAGGGCGCGCTCGGTTGTGCGCCCCTCGGGCTCGGTCGGGACAGACCCGACCTCGGACCTTGGTTGGACCATGATGACCTCCGGCGTTGATACGGATATTTGACATCCGATCGTCAGGTCGAAACGTTTCCGGGCTTAGCGGCCGAGGGAACTAAGTGGCGAGTTCACGGATGTTCTTGAAACGGATGTTCTTGAAATCTGCCGTGCATTTCGGTGGAGCGTGTCAGAAACCGACGCAGGGCAATGCCTGATCAGGTTTTAAGAAACGCAGTGGTTGAACTTAACATTGACGGCACGCCGATCACCGCCCCAAAGAGCCAGCGCTTACGGCCGAGCAGAAATCGAGACAATAACGTCAGCGACCAGACCGAAGAGGTTCTTGGGATCGAAGGGACCGGCGATCAGATCGAGTTCGACGAAGAATGAGGCGCCGGCGACCGAATCGCGCAGGTAGCGCAGCACCGAAAAGTCCTCGATAGCAAAATCGACCGAGTCGAAGATGGCGATCTAGTCGTAGTGCGTGCGCCCCGCCGCCTGGGTCTTATCAGTAGTGGAGGTCGTGATGATGTCGGCGCCCGCCACCGCGTCCCGCACGCTCGCTACCACGACGATGTCGAAGCCGAACGGCCGGGCGGTGATGTTCTTTACGTTCATAAAACGCACCACGACAACCTTCTCTTTGTTTTCTGTAATCAGCCTATGACCGGGTAATGTGCACGCGTAACGAGCAGAACGAGCCAATATGTTCCATTAATCTTTCAAGATGGTTCCCCTGGCTGTACAGTGTGAATCATGAATACGCTCGATGACCTCGATCGCCGCCTAATCGGCGCGCTGCGGGCGGACGGGCGAACCCCCGTCACCACGCTCGCCCATGACCTCGGAGTCACGAGGGCAACGGTGAACATCCGGCTGCAGCGGCTGCTGGACTCGGGCACCGTCCTCGGATTCTCCGTCCGGGTTCGCGAAGAGCGGGATCCCGACTCGATCCGGGCGATCGCGCTCATCGAGGTCGAGGGGCGCTCAACAGATCGGGCGATCAGCCAACTTCGCGGCTTTCCCGAAGTCCGGGCGCTACACACCACGAACGGCGGCTGGGACCTGGTGGCCGAGATCCGGACCGACACGCTGAGCAACTTCGACCGGCTACTCGGCCAGATTCGCTCCGTCGAGGGCGTCGTTAACAGCGAGACGAGTCTGCTGCTCAGTTCGACGCTGTCCTAAGCCGTCACACATCGGTTCTGCGAACCTCGAGGCCTCACAGAACACCCGAACCTTTCAGTGAGGACGAGGGCTATTGCACCATCAGGTGGCGCTGCGACAAGCTCGCCCTCACTTACCGCGGCGGTGTCGTCCTCAGGGCCATAATCATTTGGACTAAGGCATTAGGAGACACGCCCTAGCACAGGCAGCTGTGCCTCCAGATCCCAGTGCCCTCGGCGATGTAGCAAACCCCATTCCAGAAGCTGTCCTTCTGGCCGTGACCCGCTCTGGGCGTCGAGTCGGAGTTCCCCCGGTGTTGGCTCGCCGGTCTTCTCCATGACCCACTGAGTGGAGCCGCGTGTATGCGAGGGATAATTGCATTTGGGCGCACCATATTGCCCGAGGAGAAGCGTGACTCATATGTCAACTGCAGCTGAAGCAGACCGGGCACGACTGGCCAGAGTGCCTGGTCAGTCGCTCTGGTTGAGCGTCCGTGACGACATTCTCAACCGGATAGCCTCGGGCGAATTCGCGGACACGTTCCCCGGGGAAATTCAACTGACCACGGAATATCAGGTGAGCCGCAGTACCGTTCGACTTGCGCTGAACCCTCTGCGTCGAGAGGGGCTGGTGTCATCGAGTCGGGGCAAGCGCCCGATGGTGCACGTCAACCATGGCGGGGAGCATCGCTTTGGTCCGGTGTATAGCTTGTTTGCGGCAGTTGAGGCTTCTGGGATGAGGCAGCGTAGTGAGTTGATCCGATGCGAGATCCGTGTCGACGCGCGGATTGCTGACCGGCTCGATCTTCCCGGCGACGCCTCATTAGTCAATATTGAGCGCCGTCGTTTCGCTGATGACGACATTATTGCGGTTGACAGCGCCTGGCTGCCTGCCGATCGCGCGGCAGGTCTTCTCAACGTCGATTCCAGCAACACTGCTCTATACCAGGAGCTGACGCTCCGGTGTGGGATCACGCTGGACGGCGGACAGGAAACACTGACAGCGATTGCCGTCAACGCCGAACAGGCGCGAGTTCTTGAATGCCCGGTCGGCGCTGCCGCTTTCTTCATTGAACGGTGTGGTCGCGCTGCGGGGCGTCCGGTGGAATGGCGGGAGACTGTCGTGCGTGGCGACCGTTTCGCGGTCACCACATCTTTCTCACCCCGTTGATGGTTTAGTCGTTAACAGCACTCAGCCTTAAGTCCGTTGAGCTGAGGGCTGGTCAGGACGTACTCGTAGAGTTTCCCGGTGGGAAAGAGTCCGGTTTCGTTACGGAGAACAACCATCGGAATTCGTTCCTGACCGCGCTGCTGCTTGTGGCCGTCGGACCGGGTGATCGTAACGTTTCCTACCCGCCACGAAGGTAGATCACTTTGTCCGAGGCCGATACCGGGGTCGTGTCGCCTTCCAGAACCTGCTTCCACAGCGTTCCGGAGCCCGGATTAATCGCGGTGAGTATCGTGGCCCCATCCGTTGGACGGAATGAGGACACGGCGAGGTTTTCTGATGACTTGTCAATGATGGACGGTCCGGTCAGGTGCCCGGAAAACTCCGCGAGCCTAGCTCCCGTTCTGACGTTGTGTGCGCTCACGACAGTGTCACCCGCGCTATCGACCCAGTCAAGAAAAACGACATCTCCCTGCGACAAGTCGTCGGCACAACGCTAGCGAGCGTGGCGGCTGCGGCGCCGGCAGCGCCTCATTCTTCCCTTTGAGGTACTCGCTCCCGGCGTGTGCGACGGTTCCGAGCCGCGTAAGCCAGCGCGATGAGGCCCAGCACAACGATCGCGGCGATTCCGAATCCCAGATTGGTTACGAGTGAGGACATATCGAGTACCCAGGCCTCGGTGGCGAACTGATCTCCGATGGTCAAAACTCCGCCGAGGCTCGCGGTACCGTCGGTGAGGAACAGGAAGATTCCGATGAGGATTGACAGGATCCCGGATACGATCATCAACCACGAGTTCTCCCATCGTCCGATAGTGAGAATCCGCGGGCGCAGCCAACGACTCTTTCCCAGTGAAAATCGGTCCCAAAACAGGGCGAGCACGATTAGGGGCGCTGCCATGCCGAGCGCGTAGATCGCTAAGAGCACTCCCCGTAGACGGCGTTACTGCCGAGGGCAGCCACGGTAAGCACCGAGCCGAGAATGGGGCCTGCACACACTCCGGCCACTCCGTAGACAGCGCCGAGGAGGTAGACCGATACTGCCGAGGTCCCTTCGGCCGCGCTGCCGCGGGTAAAGGCGGGAAAACGCAGTCCAGAAATTTGGATGATACCCATCAACACCACGAGCAACGAGGCGATCCCGACGAAGGCCGTGCGATTTTGCGTGACGAACACCCCGACCGTGCCGGCCAGCACTCCCAGCGGAACCAACGTGGTAATCAGACCCAGATAAAACAATCTGGTACGGGCCAACAGCTCGGACGGCTTCGCGAACGCGTAGGCGAAGAACGCAGGAAGGAGCATGACCGAGCAGGGGCTTAGAAGTGTCAGCATCCCGCCAATCAGGGCGCCGGCGTAGCCAATATCCATGTCTAACGTCCGGCCTTCGCCAGTTCGCCGTCGATCATGTCGCGAAACACCTGCAGCGGCATCGCGCCGGAGATCGGAGTTTCGTTCACTACGAACATGGGCGTGCTGGTAATTCGAAGGTACCTGGCCTCGGCCGCGTCAATGTTCACTTTTTCCAAGAGTTCAGCATTGTCGAGGTCGGAGACGAACTGCTCAAGGTTGGGAACGCCAATTTCTGTCGCGATTTCCAGAAGGCGTTCCGTGGGCAGTGCCACATGTCCGCGTTCCGGGGCGCCCGCGAAGACGACCTCGGCAAACTCCCAGAAGAAACCTTGCTCGCCCGCTGCCCGGGCAGCCACGGCCGCTGCCTTGGATTCCTCGCCGAACACCGGCAGGTCCCGCCATTCGATGCGTACTTGGCCGCTGTCCACATATTCCTCGACGAGGACGGGGAGAGTATCGCGCGCGAAAACCCCACAAAATGGACACCGAAAATCAGCGTATTCAACCAAAACGACCGGTGCGTCGACCTCTCCGAGGGCGGTCACCTCGCCATCGACACGTCGGGCGAGATCAAGCGTCTGCTCGCCGCTATTTTCCCCGGATTGTTCAGCGGGGGCCGAAGTGGATTCTTGGACGGGTTGTTGTGCAACCACTCCGACGATGACGACTGCGAGAACTGCCGCCGCTCCTAAAAGTATCAAGATTGTGCGTCGCCGTACCTTGCTTGGTCGGAACGGCCGGTTGTTTGTGGAGCTCTGTTGTGTCGGCACCATCTTAAATGTACGCACATTAGGGTAAAAAAGACAGTTGCAGCCGCCTCCCCGGCTGAGTCTGGGAACATTCCCGGCTTGCTGATTGAAAAGAGTCCACGCATGCTCCAAGCAACCACCGCACCGCCACGAACGGCCCTCAAGGCTGACCGCATCGTTGCCCACGTCGGCGAGGGGCATCTCCATTTTGGTGATGCCGAGGCCTACCGCCGCGTCATGAACGAAGCGCGTCGGTTACAACTCCGCTCCACGGTGTGGGGCAAAGCTCCACAGCCCACGCAACAATGTCACTACCGCTGCGTACGCGTCGTCGTGGCGGCCTGCCCCGTCGTCGGAATAGCACTGGTGATCCCGCCACTACTTTCGGTCAATTCATGAACGGCATTCATGGGTCGGCGCCCCGGAGCGTTCCGCAACTTCTTATTCATGTGCTTGGCTCGGACGAAGCCTCCGTTGCCGCGGGCTTGCAGGTTGTGCGCAACGCCCATCACGGATTCGCCACCGCGAGCACAATTGCCCTCGTGATTCAAGGCCGAGCCGTCCAGTTTCTCGCGGCCAATTCCCGCCTCGGTGACGAAATCAACACTGCAGTCGCTTTGCCGGGCGTGTCGGTGGTGGCATGTGAAAACAGCCTTCGGTCCGTGGGTCTTAGCGTCCACGATCTTGGCATCGGCGTGAGTAGCACTCCTGCTGCCGTCGTCTTCCTGGCTCAGTCTCAACTCGAGGGGTGGGCCTATGTTCGCATTTGACACGGCGGTCGTAGACCAGTGAGCGTGTGCCACGCCGGCGATTGCTGGCACGGTTCCATCCGTCCGTGCGTAGCTTGCTGGCGCGGAGTTCGGCACATCTCGCTTGCTGAAGCGTCGGCCCCTCCGAGATACTTCACCAAATATCGAATCCTGCCTCATGAGGGTGTTGTGCAGGGGGAACCCCGTTGGTCGCGGCAGCCAACCGTAGTCGGGCGTCGTATTCGCAAGGTTCGAGATCAACAAGATTTATTGGTAGTTAGCGAAGAACTGCGCGACGCCCGCGGGTGGTTAGGAGTTCGAGCGGGCGGCGCAGGTGCACTGCTGACTGGTGGGGACGTCGGCCATAACCTCGTCGACGTGCATCCCGCATCCGGTCCAAGTGGTTTTTCCGCAATTGTCGCATCGTATGGGACTGCACATAGTGACTCCTTAGTTAGTCGAGCTGAAGTCCCAAGTATACCCCATGGGGTATAAAATAAGTGCGGACAGAGGAACTTATTTGTCGACGACGATGGCCAGTCCGGTGGCGGCAGACGCGTCCGTGATGCCGCCAGCATCGGTCAGCGTGGTGAATCCGAGGTCGGCCATGCGGGTGACGGCTGCAGCCGACCGGTTTCCGGTGGCGCAGTAGATGATGTAGTCCCCGTCGATCGGCAGCGCCGCGATCAGCGTGTCGAAGTCCGGGGATTGCACGTCAATGTTGATGGCATCCTGGAGGTGTCCACCGACATACTCTGGTGCGGTGCGCACATCGATGATGACCGTGCTGGAGGTGACAGCGATGGACGGGGCCGGCGCGGGGCTCGCGCAGGCGGCCATGCTGAGCAGTGCCGCCACGGCAATTGTGATGGCGGTGAGTGTTTTCTTCATGGCTGGGTATCCTGACGGGTGCGTGACGTGGGTGGCAGTGTGATCGGCTCGGGGGTGACTTTTCGGGAGCGGGGGAACAAGGGCGTGCAGGTGGTGCAGACCTCGCCCTCAGTGGACTCTGACGATTCGTTGCGGGTGGTGGCTCGGCGTTCGCTGGCCAGTCGTTCGCGCAGGGCCCAGGTCAACAGGGTGAGGGCGGCGACGGCCAGGACCGGGCGAGCAGCACCGCTCACGACCGGGTCGAGGGAGCGGGCTTCGGTGGTCAGATAGAGCGCAATCAGACCCAGAGCCGGCCACCGCGCGTCACAGAGAGTTGCGTCGGCGCCGATGGGGGTGCCGATATAACTAGCAACGATCAAGCCGATCGAGCTCGCTCCGAGGGCAGTGGCCGCGACCGTCCACCAGAGCGCATCGACTGCGCCGCCCGCAATAGGTGCGTAGCCGGTGGCAAGAGTAATGAACGCGCCTGCGGCAACGGCGGCGACGATCATCCAGCGTCGCGCGGGCCAGACTCGGAGGTCAGTGAACACGATCCAGAGCTTCCGCCTCAGCATCGGCCCGAGCGGGGAGCAGGCAAGAATTTTCTCGAGTCATGCGCGCGTAGAGAGCCCAGCCGAGCAAGACGATGGACGCGGCGGCCAGATACGGCTGGACCGGTTCGAAGAATTGCGTCGCCCCGGTTGTCCCAAGGGCGAGTAGAACCAATTTGTTGCAGACGGGGCATCCCACCGCAAAGAACGTTACCAGCCAGCCGGCCATGCCCACTCGTGCGGCCGCCCTACTGAGCGGGGCGCCTTCCGGGTGCGCCACATAGGTGGCGGTGACCAGGCCCGTAAAGACCGCGCTGAGGGTGAGCACCGGCCACGACCACACGGTTGGCGGGATCTCTCTCGAAAAGAATGGCGTGTCAATCAAGTCCGTCGGGATGGCAATGAAGACCACCGTAAACAATGCCGTCGCCAGAGCAACCCACCAGCGGCGAGAGGGCCAACGACGCAAGTCCCCGCCGAGCCCGGCCAGCTTGCCGCGCCAAGGGGCACGCCGTGATGATTCGTATCTGCTGGTGCGCTGGTCACGCATTCGAATAGCCCTCATTTACTTTTCATCGTGAAACGCTTGCTGCCATATTTAAATATACTGATACCCTAAGGGGTATCGTGGTCTCAGACAAAACCAGCCGCGCATCCGCCTACCAACAGGAGCACACCCTTATGGGAATTACTGAACCCGCGACCCACGCCAGCGACGACCTGCGCAAGACCCTCAATCGGCTCAAGCGCGCGCAGGGGCAACTCGGCGCCGTCATCACAGCCGTCGAGTCCGGCGCTGATTGTCGTGCCGTTGTCACCCAGCTGGCTGCTGTCTCGAGTGCTATTGACCGGGCGGGGTTCACGATCATCTCGTCGGCTATGAAGGAGTGTCTCATTGATAGCGGCGCGGATGGAGAAACCAAGCAGCTCAGCGTTAATGAGCTTGAAAAGCTTTTCCTTTCCCTCGCCTGATCCCGCTCGCGATAGCTAGCCCACGACGGCGCGAATCGCGACGTACACGGCGATGCAGAGCACGAGGATCGCGAAGCTTGTTTTAAGAACGCGGTCGGGGAGTCGTCGGCTGAGTCTGCCCGCGATCAGGGATGCCAGCATGGCGGTGCCGGCGAAGGCGCCGGTGACGGCCCAGTCGATCTGCACGTCGCTCAGGTGGGCGCTGAATCCAGCGGCCGAATTGATGACGATGATCACGAGGGACGTGCCGATCGTGACGCCCATGGGGAGTCCGAGCACGAGGGCCAGTGCCGGAACGATCAGGAATCCGCCGCCGACGCCGAGCAGCCCGGTCAGGAACCCGACCACGGCGCCCGTGGCCAGCGCACGGGGCAGACAACTGCGCCACCGGGTTCCGCCGCCAAGCAGCGCGCAAGGGCCACTTGCGGCGGGAGTGGCAAAGAACATCCGCACACCGGCGATAACCATGATCACGCTGAAAGCGACGAGCAGAAGCTGAGGGTCAACCAGTCGGTTTACGAGGGTGCCGAGGTAGGCCGTGGGAATTCCGACGGCGCCGATTATGCCGGCGAGACGCCAGTTGACGCCGGTGCGCAGCCGCGGAAGCACGGCGACCGCCGATGCCGCACCCACGACGATCAGCGAGGTTGGTATCGCCTCCTCGAGGGGCAATCCGACACCGTAGACCAATGCCGGGACGGCCAGGATTGACCCGCCTCCGCCGACCAGGCCGAGGAGCGCACCGACGATCACTCCGAGAAGCAGCGCGGCCAGGATCATGCGTGCGGCGCCAGCTGAGCGAGGACGTCGCTCTTCGTGGGTTCGGAGACGGGGCGGTTCCATGGCATCCACGACAGGATTCGGCCGAGCGTGCAACTGTTGGTGGCGGCCGACACCGTGAGGCCGGCGCCGATGACGCCGGCGAGAAGACGGAACTGCGGATGGATGAACCTTCCCGCCAGCACGCTCGCCACAACCAAAGATCCGGCCGTCATGCGTACCTGTCGATCCATGGCCCACGTGGAGCGGCCGGTGACGATATCGCCGCCGACGGCGGGATAGCTCGCCACGCCACCGGTCAACACCCGAGCACCGCTCAGGCCAGCGGCATCAAGATTCTTTCTCGCTTCTTCCGCTCGTCGACCCGACTGGCACACCAGCACAACCCGGCTGGCCATCTGGGCCGCAAACTCTTCAGTGTGTTCTTTGAGCAGGTAGAGCGGCACGTGATACGCACCCCGGATATGCCGGGTTTCAAACTCGGAGCCGTCCCTCACATCGATGATCATCAGGTCGTCATGATTGAGAACCCATCGGTGGAACTCGTCTGCCCCAATCGGTGACGGAGTGGGGCTGACGGTGCGCGTGGTGTCAGAGATAGTGGATCCATTTCAGTTTGGTGCGGGAGCGGAGCAATGCTGGGCAGCCCTGAGGCCTGCCATCGAAGCAGACCTCCGACGATCGTGTCTGCCGTGAAGCCAGCATTAGTCAGGTGTTCAGCCGCGGCGTCATCTCTATCAGGCTTTCACTGAATATTGGGCGGCCCATGCGTTGTAGCCGCCGATGAGGTCGGTGACGTCCGAATGGCCGAGGCCCCGCAGCGCACTCGCGGCGACGCTCGAACGCCAGCCGCTGGCACAGTGGATGATCACGGGTCCGGCGGGCACTTCGGCGTGGCGCTGGCTCAGCTCGGCCAAAGGAATCCGCAGCGAGCCCGGGATCGCGCCCTGCTCGACCTCGCCGGGGTTGCGTACGTCGAGGAGTGTTGCGGCGGTGTCCCGGCGCAGAGCCTCGAAGTCGTCAAGCTCGACCCGCGCACCGACCTGCGCCAGCGGGCCGAGGTCGGTGAACGCCTGCGCCGGGTTTGTCAGATATCCGGCGACCCGGTCGAAGCCGATGCGGGCCAGCCGCATTCCGGCCTCGGCTTCGCGGCCGGAGTCGGCGATGATCACGATGCTGTCGTCGTACCCGATGACCATTCCGGCCGTCTCGGAGAAGCGACCGTCCAGTCCCACGTTAATGGATCCGGCCAAGTGCCCGACGGCGAAGTCCTCGGGGCTGCGGGTGTCGAGAACGCGGGCTCCGCGTTCAACGGATCTGCGAACATCCGTCAAGGTGAGCGGTGCCAGTTCACGGGTGGAACCGATGATTTCGTGCGCGCTGCGGTTGATCATCGCGTCAACGGCGAAATAGCCGGGGATTGCGGGCTGGCCGCTGCGGATCATCGTCACGAAATCGTCTTCACTCATTGGCTGCACAGACGCGTTCGTCAGGCGCTGATTGCCGATGGTGGATTCGAGCTCGTCGGAGAGGTTCTTGCCGCAGGCGGACCCTGCACCGTGCGCGGGGAGAACACGCACCGGGTCAGGCAAGGCGAGAAGCGTCGTGTGGATCGACGCGTACAGGGCGCGGGCCAGTTGGTCGGGATCGGCGCCGACGGATGCGGCCAGGTCGGGACGGCCCACGTCACCGATGAAGAGGGTATCGCCGGTGAGGACGGCATGGGGCACGGCGTCGCCGGCGTGTTCACGAACGACGATGCTGATGGACTCCCAGGTGTGCCCGGGGGTGTCGAGAATTTCCAGTTCCACTTCACCGAGCGAGATTTTCTCGCCATTGGCCAGGTGACGGATCTCGTACTCCGCCTCGGCGCGGGCACCGTAGCCGATCCAGGCGCCAGTGGCTGCGGCCAGCTCGAGGTGACCGGCGACGAAGTCAGCGTGGAAATGCGTGTTGATCACGCCGACGATGGTCAGGTTGTTCGCCTGGGCATCGGCGAGGTAGTCGTCGATGTCGCGGCGAGGGTCCACGACAACGGCTTGACCGCTCGTCTCATCACCGACGAGGTACGAACCATGGGACAAGCAGTTGAGGTAGTACTGGGTCAAAATCATCGTGGCCTCCAAAGATCGGGCCCACCACGCCGACACGAGTTGGAGCGTGTAGTGGGTATGTGCCCCAGTCTCGCACATACCCCTTATGGTATGCAAAATACCCCTAGGGGTATAGTCTTTGTGTATGGCTACTACCGATCTCACCGAGACCACCTTTGACGCGACCATTGCCCAGAGTCCCATCGTGCTGGTTGATTTCTGGGCCGCATGGTGCGGCCCGTGTCGCAGTTTCGCCCCGACATTCACCGCGGCCTCTGAAAAACACCCCGCAATCACTTTCGGAAAAGTCGACACCGAAGCCGAACAAGGATTGGCCGCAGCCGCGGGCATCCGCTCCATCCCCACGCTGATGGCGTTTCGGGACTCCGTACTCGTCTTTTCCCAGCCAGGCGCCCTAAACGCAGCCAGCCTGGAAGAGCTCATTGCCGGCGTCGAGAACCTCAACATGGACGACGTGCGCGCCAGTATCGCCGCCCGCTAAGAGCTCCTGCCCGATGAGCACATCTCCCTCACCTCCTGCGGCGCCGCCCGATTTCGGCGAACGAGTGGAGGGTATCGACATCCCTGTCTTCAATGAACGCGCGGTACGCGCCTCGGCCGGGCTGCTCTTCCTAGCCGGCATCGTAGCCTTCATGACCGCTGCTCTAACCGACAATTATGACCCGCTGCGTGCCTTCGCTTTTCTGTTCATAGTCGACATGATGCTGCGGCTGTTTGTCAGCGCTCGCTACACACCGAGCATGTTTTTAGGCGCCCTGATGGTGCGCCGCCAACGTCCGGAGCGGGTGGGCGCTGACCAGAAGAAGCTCGCCTGGACGCTCGGGCTCGGTATGGCCTTCACCTCCTGCATCGTGATGGGCTTCTTCGCAATAGACGACACTGTCACGCTCGTTCTCTGCGGAGTGTGCCTCAGCATTCTTTTTCTGGAGACAGCCTTCGGCATCTGCGTTGGCTGCTTCCTCTATCGCGTCTTCGCCAAGGAGAAGCCGCAATTGTGTCCCGGCGACACGTGCAACTATGTGCCGCCCCGCCGGACCGAGAAGCGTCGTCAGTCACTCAACCCGACCCGCAACTAAAAGGAGAACTCTCTTTCACCACTCACCTCGGCGTCGGTATTGCCGAAGCCCAACTTCGAAGCATCTTCAACGGCCTGTCCCGAGTTGTGGCAGATTCCTAGATCGTCTACCGAAAGACACACCATTACCAGCGAAACGTCGTAGGCCCCGTGTTCCATTCGCTCCACGAAATGTTCACAGAGGAATACACCAAGCTGACCCTCGCCGTGGACGGCACACCGGCACCTACCGTGAATTTGCCTAGCTGTCGGCCATAAAGGAGGATTCCAACCGGCCTGACGCGACCGATATGATTCGTCGTCTTGCCCTAGCACACGAGGCAGCCACCCGAACCATCCGTGAAATTCTTCCGCTCACAAGGGGCGGGCCAGACCAGGTCTCCACGGATCTGCTCGTGCTTCGCCTCGATACCCATGAGGTAACCGCATGGCTGCTTCGCGGCATGATCACGGAAGCACACGAACCGGCCACCGCGTAGCCAACTGCAATACTCCCTGGGGTATAGTATGTATTGATAGTTCACCTCATCGAATGGAGATCCGTATGTGTCGTGCCGTAACGTGCAAAGTGTGCCAAAAGACTACGTGGGCGGGCTGCGGTCAGCACATTGATCAAGTCATGCGCGGTGTACCGCGCAACCAACAATGCGCCGGGCATGTGAAAGAAAAATCGACCGGATCATTCTGGTCCCGGCTACTCGGACGCTAACGGCGCCAGCCGCGCCATCTTCTACTGAAGCCTGCCCGCGGCGCATGCGGCTGGCCACACAGTGATGGCCCTGTGTCAACGCTGATTCCTAATGTGTCTGATGGGGTTATCCGGCACCAACCGGTTAGAACGGCAATCGCCTCTAACGCGGGGGCTGTCTGCCGCTTCGGTGCGGTGCTGGTGCCACAAACCCTGACAGCGCTACGCCGGGGTGATCTTCACATTCCTCCTGTAAAGCGCGGCGCAGGACATACTCAGATCTCTCGCGACCGGGGTGGCAGAATTCGCCGGCGTCGGGTATTCAACTCTCCGTGAATCGAGGGACTGCCCCGAGTTCAGTTGACTCGAAGGGTTAGTGGTTTCAGGCGGCCTTGCGGGCCACGTTTATTGTCTCAAACTCGATCGGGGTGAGCTTACCG
>NZ_SOHH01000103.1 GCF_004403515.1 Cryobacterium fucosi
CGGTGGTGTGCGGCGGCGTGCCGCGGCGGCGGGCGCTACCCGGGGAGCGCCGCGTCCCCGGTCGGTCGCGCGCCCGCCACGTCGATCAGCCAGGCGAAGTCGAAGGCCCTCTCGCGCCACGCGGCGTAGCGCCCGGACACCCCGCCGTGGCCGGCCGACATCTCGGTCTTCAGCAGGGCATCCGCCCCGACCTCGCGCAGCCTGGCCACCCATTTGGCCGGCTCCACGTACAGCACCCGGGTATCGTTCAGGCTGGTCACGGCGAGGATGCGCGGGTACTGCGTCGCGCGCACGTTCTCGAGCGGGGAATACCCCTTCATGTACGCATACACCTCGGGGTCGTGCAGCGGGTCGCCCCACTCGTCCCACTCGATCACGGTCAGCGGCAGCGACGGGTCGAGGATCGAGGTGAGCGGGTCGACGAACGGCACGGCGGCGTGGATGCCGGCGAACAGTTCCGGCGCCAGGTTCGCGACCGCGCCCATCAGCAGCCCGCCCGCGCTGCCGCCGTCGGCGACGAGCCGGTCGGGGGCGGTGACGTCCAGGTCGACCAGATGCCTGGCGCAGTCGATGAAGTCCGTGAAGCTGTTGCGCTTGTGCAGCTTCTTGCCCTGTTCGTACCAGGGACGGCCCAGCTCGCCGCCGCCGCGCACGTGCGCGATCGCGAAGACCATGCCGCGGTCGAGCAGGCTCAGCCGCGGGATGCTGAAGCCGGGGTCGATGCTGTGCTCGTACGACCCGTAGCCGTAGAGCACGGTGGGGGCCGGCACCCCGGGGGTGACCAGATCGCGGCGGTAGACCAGGGAGATCGGCACGCGGGTGCCGTCGCCGGCCACCGCCCACTCGCGGCGCTGTTCGAACAGGGTCGGGTCATAGCGGCCGCGCACCGGCTGCTGCTTGAGCAGGCGGCGTTCGCCGGTGGCGACGACGTGGTCGTACACGGTCGACGGGGTGAGGAAGCTGGTGTACCCGAACCGCACGGTGGGCTGGTCCCACTCCGGGTTCGCGCCGGTGCCCACGGTGAAGAGCGGCTCGTCGAAGGTCAGTTCGGTGAAGTCGAGCCCGTCCGAGCCGGTGTCGGTGCGGGCGATGGCCACGCGGCTGAGCCCGTCCCTGCGGTATTCGGCGGTGACGAAGTCGCGGAACGCGTCGACGCCCTCCAGACGCACGGTGTCGTCGTGCGGCAGCAGCATCCGCCGGGCTCCCTGGGGATCTGCCGTGGCCACGCTGACCAGCTCGAAGTTGACCGCGTGGTCGTTGTGCACGATCAGGAGGCGGTCTTCGCCGTTGACCACGGCGTGTTCCACGTCGTATTCGACGCCGTCGCGGCGCGGCCAGACCACCGCGTACTCGCCGGTCGGGTCGTCCGCGGCGAGCAGCCGGGTCTCGGTGGTCACGCTCGACCCGGCCTCGATCAGCAGGTACCTGCGGCTGCGGGTGACGCCGACGCCCACCCAGAACCGTTCGTCCGGCTCATGGAAGACCTCTGTGTCGGCGGATGCCGGGGCGCCCACCTCGTGTCGCCAGACGGTGTCCGGCCGCCAGGCGTCGTCGACCGTGGTGTAGAAGACGTAGCGGCCGCTCGGGTCGAACAGGGAGCCCTCCGCCGCGTCCTCGATCTCGTCGGGGAGGTTCTGCCCGGTGGCCAGGTCGCGCACCCGGATCGTGTACCGCTCATCGCCCTCGGTGTCGACCGCGTAGAGCAGAAGGCTTCCGTCGGCACTCACGTCGAAGCTGCCGAGCGAGTAGAACTCGTGCCCGGCCGCCTCGAGGTTGTCGTCGAGCAGCTGCTGCTCGCCGGGGAGGCCGGTCGTGGCCCGGTTACCGGGGAGGTCGGGCGTGATCACCGGTGGCTCCCAGTCGCCTGGCCCGGTGATCGGTGCCCGGCAGTGGATGCCGTACTCCTGCCCCTCGACCGTGCGGGTGTAGTACCACCAGTGGCCCTCGCGCACCGGGACGCTGAGGTCGGTCTCCTGGGTGCGGCCCTTGAACTCATCGAAGAGCTGCTCCCGCAGCAATTCGAGGTGCGCGGTGCGGGCATCCGTGTAGTCGTTCTCCGCAGCGAGGTGGGCGAGGACCTCCGGGCTGTCCTTGTCGCGCAGCCACTCGTAGTCGTCGATGTACACGTCGTCGTGGTGCATGCGCCGAGTCGGCTTCTTCGCCGCGAGGGGAGGGATCGTCATTGGTCCAGCGTACGGTGGGAGCGGGCCGCGCGACGGTGGGGGAGAATTGCAGGGTGACCGGAGCCGACAATCGCGGCCCCGGGGAAGGACACCCATGACGAATGCCCCGACCGACGCGACCACGCCTCGGCAGTCTCCCGACACAGAGAACAGCCTCCTCGGTCGCGTGTTCGAGGCCGTGCTGTTCGATATGGACGGCACCCTCGTCGACTCGACGAACGCCGTCAACCGGTCCTGGCGGCGCTGGGCTGACGAGGCAGGCCTCGGCGAGTCGTTCCGCGGCGCGCGCCACGGGGTGCCCGCCCGCCAGATGATCGCCACCCTGGTACCGGCCGACCAGGTCGACCAGGCCGTCGTCCGGTTGACCGAGCTCGAGCTGGCCGACACCGCCGAGATCGCGATCCTCCCCGGCGCTGGAGAGCTGCTCACGAGCATCCCGGAGCACCGGCGGGCGATCGTCACCTCCGCCACCAGGGCGCTCTGCCTGGTTCGCCTGAACGCAGGCGGTGTCCCCGCAGTGGCAACCGTCGTGACCATCGAGGACACGAGCAGAGGCAAGCCGTTCCCCGAGCCGTTCCTGGAGGCCGCGAAGCGCCTGGGCGTCGACCCGGCCCGGTGCCTCGTCGTCGAGGACGCCCCGGCCGGCCTCGAGGCCGCGCGTGCCGCCGGCTGCGCCACCATCGGGGTCGAGGGCACCCACGCCGCGGCCGACCTGGTCGCCGACCTCGTCGTGCCGAGCCTCGACTGGCTTCGCATCCTTGTGCAGGACGACGGGGTCAGGTTCGAACTGCTGCCGGCCTAGTCAACTCTGGTAGATCTCCAGCGGCAGGCCGTCAGGGTCGCGAAAGAAGAACATGGCCTTCCCGTTGTTCGGGTCCACCTGCAGTTCCTCGCACTCGACGCCCTTCTGCTCGAGTTCGGCGTGCGCCGCGGGCACGTCGTCGACCTCGAATGCCAGGTGGCGCAGGCCGAGCGACTCCGGGCCGCTGCGCCGCGGCGGGGTATCCGGGAACGAGAAGAGTTCGATCAGGTACTGCTCGTTCAGGGCGAGCTTGCCCATCCATGAATCCCGTTCGACCCGGAAGTACTCGGCCTCGAGGGTCGCGCCGAGCACATCCTGGTAGAACGCCTTGGACAATTCGTAGTCGCTGGCGATGATGGCGATGTGGTGCACTCCGTTTATCCGCATCCCGGCAGTTTCGCACGACCGCCGCCGGGCCGCCGCCGGGCCGCCGCCGGGCCGCCGCCGGGCCACGGCCGCCGGCCGTGAGACATCCTTAGGAACCTTCAGGGCGCACACGGGTGCGGACGATATGGTGGCCGATTAGCGCAAAATCGGAAGCAGGGAGTATCAGTGACGCGGGAGCAGAAGCCGACCGGGCGTGGTGANGTGGCCGATTAGCGCAAAATCGGAAGCAGGGAGTATCAGTGACGCGGGAGCAGAAGCCGACCGGGCGTGGTGACGCCCGTCGCCAGGCCAGGGCGACCGGTCTCGTGCGCCACAAGGGCCATTCCCGCTGGCGTGAATTCTGGGCGCCGCTGGTCAAGGTCGTCGCGATCACCCTGGCCGTCGCACTGGTGAGCGGGGCATCCGTCGCCGCCATCGCCGTGAACCAGTTCGCCACCAGGGTCGCCGCCAACTCGGTGGACATCTCCAACGGCAAGAAGCCCCCGAAGACCGCCAAGGCGGCCTCCTTCGCCGGGGGTTTCAACGTGCTGGTGGTCGGCGTGGACAACTCCACCGCCCAGGGCCAGTCCTACGGCGAACGTGATTCGACCCTCAACGACGTCAACATCCTGCTGCACGTCTCCGCCGACCACAAGAGCGCCGTCGTGGTCAGCATCCCGCGCGACCTCGTCATCGCACAGCCCGAGTGCATCAATCCGGACACCGGTGACGTCAACTCCGCGGTCGACGCCGAGGCGGTCAACGCGTCCTATGATCGCGGTGGCCTCGGCTGCGTCGTCTCGACGGTCTCCGAACTCACGGGGCTGGACATCCCCTACGCCGGGCTGATCTCCTTTGAAGGCACCGTCGCGATGGCGGATGCCGTCGGCGGCGTTCCGATCTGCCTCAACGACGCCATCGACGACCCTGCCTCCGGCCTCAACCTGCCCGCGGGCACCAGCGTCGTCGCCGGCCAGACGGCCCTGTCCTACCTGCGCAGCCGCCACGGCGTCGGCGACGGAAGCGATCTGTCCCGCATTTCCTCGCAGCAGGCCTACATGTCCTCACTGATGCGCGTGATGAAGAGCAACTCGACCCTGACCGACGTGTCGAAGGTGACCGGACTGGCCAACGCCGCCGGAACGAATCTCAAGCTCTCCACCTCGCTGGCCAACATCCCCACCATGGTGAGCATGGCGCTGGCGCTGAAGGACATCGACCTCGACAAGCTCGTCTTCGTTCAGTACCCGTCCGCGGAGGACCCGGCCGACACCGCGAAACTGGTGCCGTCGGAAGACCTCGCCACTGCGCTGTTCGCGAAGGTCCAGGCCGACCAGCCGTTCACGCTCGACGAGAACGCGCTCGGCAACAGCGCCCAGGCCGACCCGGCCGCGCCTGCTCCTGCCGAAACGCCCGCCCCGGCCGCGACGCCCGCCCCGGCCGCAACCGATGATCCGGCCGCAACCGATCCGGCCGCAACCGCCCCGGCCGCGACGCCGGCTCCCGCCGCTCCGGAAACGATCGCCGGCCTGCGCGGCCAGACCGCGAGCCAGCAGACCTGCTCGATCGCCTACGACTACTGACCCCACCAGCCTGACTCACCAGCTCGGCCCGGCCGTGCCGGGGCTCTCGAGGGTGCTTTTCACGGCGCTCGTCCGGTGGTCACGCCGCCGGGCGGCCGGAGGCATCCGTCGTGGCGCACTCTACGGAAGCGGGCGCACGGTACAACGTGCGCCCGCTTCCGTAAGGTGAGCCACGAGGGGCGCGGCCCTTAGATCTCGGAGTCGTCCAGTCGTCCACCGAGATCGGGGTGCGCGTCGCGATCCTGCGGAGCGCTCCTCTCGGCGGTCCCGGCGCTGGCGGTCCCGGCGCGCTCAGGTCGGGCTGCGTGGCGGGCGGGCTGCGGCTTCTGATAGGAAAGCTCGCCGCCGAGCCGGCCGCCGAACGGTCGACCGTGATCGGCGTATTCCTCCCGGAAGAAGGCCATCCGCCACGGCCCCATTTCGATCCGGGCGCCGGTGCGCAGAATCTGTCCGCCGCCGTGCGGCCGGCCCTCCCGAATCTCCTGCTTCGTGCCTCCGGCCACCGGGCCGATGGGGAACAGGACGTATTCGTCGTTCCGGTCGTGCCGGATTTCGGCGTGCAGGGATTGCAGACCGTCCAGCCGAAGGTCGGAGTCGGGCCCGGACCCGATCGTGGTGACCCCGGGCTGCAGGTCGAACTCTCGCGGCGCCTGTCCGTTCCAGTTCTCCGAGCCGACGACGAACACCAGCCGAGGCCGTCCGGCTCCCGGTGTGTAGTGCGTGGTCGTGATCCGGCGGCGGATCCGCCGGTCGAACGTCGGGACCAGTGGGAACAGGGTCGACGGCGGTAACGGCACGCTGGGGATCGACGGCGCCCCCGGCGTCGGGATCTCCGCCGGAGCAGTGGCGTGAGTGCGGCCCTGCTGCCGAGGACGATATGAGACGACCCCGTCAGAATCCGCTGGAGCGGGGGCGACGTCACCGCCCCCACTCGAACGATGAGGCCGTTCGGCCCGCTCAGCGACACGGTCAGGCCACGCTCGGCAAGATCCGACGCGATGCTTCGAAGGTCCCTCAGCCGTACCGCCCGGGAAACGAACAGCTCGGGCCTGCCGGCGAAGATCTCCACGTCGAGGCCGGCGGCCTTGACCGTGCCGGACATCGCCTCGACGGTCGGCGTCGGCTGCGCCGCACCGGCCGCCGTGTGGTCCGCCGCGGCCGCCGTGTGGTCCGCCGCGGTCGAGGGGGCCGGGCTCGGCTGGACCAGGGAGAAGGCCAGGTCGATGTCCAGCCGGGTGGTCGCGGTCATGGCTACTGGGGGAGGGATTCGGCGCCGGCGTTCTCGCTCGTGGTGACGCGCAGGGTCCCGTTCAGTTTCCAGGTCGCCCGCGGTGCATCCGGGCCGATATCCCGCGGAACCTCGACGGTCATGTCGATGAAGCTGTAGTTGATGACGGCGCTCTTGCCGGTGAGATAGGACCACATCTCCTTGCCGAGGTCGGTCCAGTCCCGGATGCTGTGGGCATCCGGGCCATTCGCGTGGCTGCCGGCGGGCGAGGTCTGGTCTGTGGTCGAATCGTCGGTCACGGTGCACTCTCTTTCGGTTTCACCGGGATGAGACGGGCTCAGGCAGAGGCGGAACCGTCCCGGAGTCGTGTCCGTCTGCCGGCAACCAGCTGCGCCACTGCCTACCGTGACGCTCAGATTAGTTGAGCCCGGACCGCCCCGAGCGAATCCACAGCAGGCTCTCAGGAGGCAACCGTCGGGGGGTTCGGTTAGCCTCGGGGGAACCCCTGGAGGCCACCGTGTTCCTGCTCGATTCCGGCACCATCGTCTACTCGGCGAGCGACCTCAGCGCCGCCGCCGGCTGCGAATGGGCGTTGATGCGCAGGCTCGACGCGAGGCTCGGGCGGATCGACCCGATCGCGGAGACAGCCGACGCCATGCTCGAGCGCACCGCCGAACTGGGCGACGCGCACGAACTGCGGATGCTCACCCGCCTGCGGGAGACCCGCCAGGTCGTCGAGATCCAACGCCCGGCCCTCGCCGAGATCGACTCCGCCGTGCGGGCGAGCGCAGCCGCGCTCACCGGCGGCGCCGAAGTGGTGTTCCAGGCCGCGTTCTTCGACGGCCGGTTCCTCGGCTACGCGGACTTCATCATCCGCTCCGACGACGGCCCGACCTACGAGGTGTACGACACCAAACTGGCGCGCAAGGCGAAAATCACCGCGCTGCTGCAGCTGGCGGCCTACAGCGACCAGCTCGAACGGATGGGCATCCCCACGGGGGAGCAGGTGCACCTCCTGCTCGGCGACGGGCGCACGAGTTCGCACCGGCTGCGGGACATCCTGCCCGTCTACCGCACCCGCCGGGCCAGGCTGGAACGCCTGGTCGACGAACGACTCGCCGATACCGCGCCGACCGAGTGGGGCGACCCGCGCTACACCGCCTGCGGGCGCTGCGACGTCTGCGACGATCAGGTTCAGCGGCACCGCGACGTGCTGCTCGTCGCCAACCTGCGGCTCAGCCAGCGTGCGAAGCTGCGCGCCGCCGGCGTGGCGACGATCGAGGAACTGGCGGCGGTGCTCGGCCCGGTCCCCGGCCTTTCGGACGCCACACTGCACACGCTCAGCGAGCAGGCCAGGCTGCAGATCACGCCGGCCGGCGCCGACCGGCCCGTGAACTGGGAGGTGATCAACCCGCTCGCGCTTTCCGCGCTGCCTGCCCCCGACGCGGGCGACATCTTCTTCGATTTCGAGGGCGACCCGCTGTACCAAGAGGATGCGGGCGGGCGCGCGCCCGGCCTGGCCGGCGTCGTCTGGGGGCTGGACTACCTCTTCGGACTGGTCGAACCGGATGACACCTTCCGCTCGTTCTGGGCGCACAGCCACGCCGAGGAATGCCGGGCCCTGGTCGAGTTCCTGGACTATGTGCGTGAACGGCGGGAGCGGCATCCGGGGATGCACATCTACCACTACGCCCCCTACGAGCGCACCCACCTGCTCACCCTCGCGGCCCGGCACGGAGTGGGCGAGGACGCCGTCGACGGCCTGCTCAGGGACCATGTGCTCGTCGACCTGTACCCGGTCGTGCGGCAGGGCCTGCGCATCGGCAGCCGCAGCTACTCGCTGAAGAAGCTCGAGCCGCTCTACATGGGCGGCGACGAACGCGAGGGTGTCGCCAACGCCGCCGATTCGATCGCCGAGTACGTGCGGTCCCGGGAGCTCCTGGCGGACGGCGACGAGGCCGCCGCGGCGGCCGTGCTCGCCGACATCGCCCGGTACAACGCCTACGACTGCCGGTCCACCCGGCGACTGCGCGACTGGCTGCTGGAGCGCGCCGCCGAGAGCGCGATGCCCGCTGCGGCGCCCGCCGAGCCGGCCTTCGACCTGCCGGTGCGTGAGCCCGACCCGGTCTACCTCGAGCTTGCCGCGCTTCTGGCCGCGGTCGCGCCCGCCGACCGCAGCGCCGACGAGACCGCCCTCGCCCTGGCCGCCGCCGCGATCGATTATCACCGGAGGGAGCAGAAGTCGTTCTGGTGGGACCACTACTCACGCCTCGGCTCGCCCGTCGACGAGTGGGCAGACACCCGGGATGTACTCGTCGTCGACACCGCAACGGTGCGGACGGGCTGGCACCGGGAGGGCCGCCAACTTCTTGACCGGCGCGTGCTGCGACTGTCCGGCGCCCTCGCGCCCGGCAGCTCCCTCAAGGTCGGGCAGAAGCCGTTCCTGCTCTACGACCCGCCGTACCCGCCGATCCGGCCCAGCGCCGAGCCGGGCGCGCGCACCGCGCACGACAAGGTCACCATCGTCGAGGTCATCGACGAGTCGGTGTTCCTCGTCGAGGAGATCCTCGAGCGGGACGCGCCGACCCACCACGAACTGCCGATCGCGCTGACCCCCGGCACCCCGCCGCCGGCCGGCAGCCAGGTCGGGGCGATCTCGGAGTGGGGCAGGGCCGTGCTCGACGCCTGGCCGGAGCCGCTTCCGGATGCCGCGTTCGACCTGCTCCGGCGCCGGCCGCCGCGACTCCTGGCCGGCCCGGGCAGTGCGCCAGACGGCGGTGCGCCAGTGGGCTACTCGCCAGTGGGCTACTCGCCAGTGGGTTACCCGCCAGGGGGTTACCCGCCAGTGGGCGACCCGCCCGACGGCGGCGCGGAGCCCGGCCTGGCCCGGCCGCGGGACGGCGACGTGAAGTCGGCCATCCTGGGCAGCCTGCTACGCCTCGACCGTTCCTACCTCGCGGTGCAGGGCCCGCCCGGCACCGGCAAGACCTACCTCGGGTCGAGGGTGATCGCCGACCTCGTCGTCAACCACGGCTGGACCGTCGGCGTTGTCGCGCAATCCCACGCAGCGGTGGAGAACATGCTCCGCGCCGTGCTCGCCGCCGGGGCGGAGGTCGGCCTCGCCCCCGACCGGGTCGGCAAGAAGGCGAAAAAGGGCGAGGAGACCAGACCCGTTCCGTGGGCCGTGCTCGACACGAAGACCTTCGGCGCGTTCACCGGCCGCCCCGGCGGCTGGGTGGTCGGCGGCACCGCCTGGGACTTCAGCAACGCCGACCGGTTGCCGCGAGGTTCGCTCGACCTGCTCGTCGTCGACGAGGCCGGCCAGTTCTCCCTGGCCAGCACGATCGCCGCGGCCGTCTCGGCCGAGCGCCTGCTGCTGCTGGGAGATCCGCAGCAGCTGCCGCAGGTGAGCCAGGGAACCCACCCCGAACCCGTCGACGAGTCCGCCCTCGGCTGGCTCAGCGACGGGCACCGGGTGCTCCCCGCCGAGTACGGCTACTTCCTCGCCACCAGCAGGCGGATGCACCCCGCGGTCTGCGCCCCCGTCTCGACGCTGTCCTACGAGGGCATGCTGCTCTCGCATCCGTCCGACCGCAGCCTGGCGGGGGTGGAACCCGGGCTTCACCCCCTGCCGGTGTCGCATTCCGCGAACGCGACCTCGTCGGTCGAGGAGGCGGAGGAGGTCGTCGTGCTCGTGGTGGATCTGCTGGGGCGACCCTGGACATCCGCGGGTGTCACCGCGCCGCTCGCCCAGGACGACGTCATCGTCGTGGCGCCCTACAACGCCCAGGTCGAACTCATCCGCAGCCGGCTGAAGGCGGCCGGCCTCGGCCTGGTGCCGGTCGGAACCGTCGACAGGTTCCAGGGTCGGGAGGCGGCGGTCGCGATCGTGTCGCTCGCGGCGTCGGCCGCCGAAGACGTGCCGAGAGGGCTCGAATTCCTGCTCCTCGCGAACCGGTTGAACGTCGCCATCTCCCGTGCGCAGTGGGCAGCCTGGCTGGTCTATTCGCCGGCGCTGACCGAGTCGCTGCCGACCAGCGTCGAGGTGCTCACGCAGCTCAGCGCGTTCATCACCCTGGTGACGCCTGCCGCGCCGAGGACGGCTCGCTGAGATCGACCTTTCCGGTCGAGACCGACCGGTGTGCGGGGCGGTTTCGACCGGAAAGGTAGATCTCGACGGCTTGGCTGGCCGCGGCAGGCAGGCCGGGCCGGGTGTGGCCGGGGTTACTCGGCGTCCAGGTCCGTTTCGAGGATCTTGACGAGGGCTTCGAGAGCCTCGACGGCACCGTCGCCTTCGGCACGGAGCACGACGACGTCGCCGTTGGCGGCGCCGAGGCTCATCAGGCTCAGGATGCTCGAGGCATCCATCGCGTCTTCGACCGGGTCGTTCTCGAGGGAAATGGTGACCTCGATCGGCAGTTCACCGACGGCTGCGGCGAAGATGGACGCGGGGCGGGCGTGCAGGCCGACCCGGCTGGCGATGGTGGCTTTACGTTCGGACATGGTTCCTCCTGATTGGTGCTCGTCGAGCTGTGCTCGGCGACGGTGGTGCGCCGCGACGCGACGCGAAAAGGTGCGTCGGGGCTCAGAGGCCCAGCTGTTCGAGGATCGGCAGTTCGGCGCGCACGCGGGTGCGCGCCTCGTCGGCGTTCCGGGCTGAGAGAGCGAGCTCGGCGAGGCGCTTCGCCTCGTCGAGGGTGACGCTCTTCAGCACGGCGCCGACGGCGGAGAGGGAGCGGGCGGTCATCGAGAGGGACGACACGCCGAGGCCGACGAGCACGACGGCGAGCACGGGGTCGGCCGCGGCCTCGCCGCAGACGCCGACGGGCTTGCGCTTGCCCTGCGCGATCGAACCGGCGACGGTCAGCCTGATCAGGTGCAGCACAGCCGGCTGCCACGGCGAGTTCAGTGCGGCGAGGGTGCCGAGCTGGCGGTCGGCGGCCATCGTGTACTGGGTGAGGTCGTTCGTGCCGAGGCTGACGAAGTCGACCTCGCCGAGGATCCGGTCGGCCAAAAGCGCCGCGGACGGCACCTCCACCATGACCCCGGGGATCTTCAGCCCGGCGACGCGGCACATCGCCGCGAAGTCTGAGGCCTCGTCGACGGTCGCGATCATCGGCGCCATCACCCACACCTCGGCGGGGGAGTCGGCCGCCGCGGTGGCGATCGCGGTCAGCTGCCGCTTGAGCACGCCGGGGGTGGTCAGGTCGGTCCGGTAGCCGCGCACGCCCAGGGACGGGTTGGGCTCGGTGCTGTCGGTCAGGAACGGAAGGGGCTTGTCGGCGCCGGCGTCAAGGGTGCGCACGACGACCTTCTTGCCCGGGAACGCGTCGAACACGCCGCGGTAGGCCACGACCTGCTCGTCGATGGTCGGTTCGGTGTCGCGCTCGAGGAAGCAGAACTCGGTGCGGAGCAGGCCGACGCCCTGGGCGCCGAGCTCGGCGGCCTTGACCGCGTCCACCGCGCCGCCGACGTTCGCGAGAAGAGGCACGAGGTGCCCGTCGGCGGTGCTGCCGGTGCCGTCGAACACGGCGAGGGTCTCCGCGGCGAGCAGCCAGGCCGCGACCAGCGCCTGCTCGTCGGCGGCGGGGTCGACGCTGACGGTGCCGGCGGCCCCGTCGACGTAGACCTCGGTGCCGTCGACGAGTTCGTCCACACCGGGCGCGGCAACCACGGCCGGCAGGCCGAGGGCCCGGGCGATGATGGCGGTGTGCGACTGCGGGCCGCCGCCGGAAGTGACCAGGGCCAGGACCTTCGCCGGGTCCAGGGTGGCGGTGTCGGCGGGGGCGAGGTCCTCCGCGATGAGAATAAATGGTTCGGTGGATTGCGGAATCCCGGGTGCGGGCACCCCGCGCAGCTCGGCCACGATGCGTGCGCGAACGTCGAGGACATCCGTGGCCCGGTCGGCCATGTAGCCGCCGAGGTTGTGCAGCATCTCGGCAACGGAAGCGCCGGACTCCCAGATCGCCCGCTCGGCCGACGTCCCTGACGTGATGAGTTTCACGGCCGCCTTGATCAGCATGGGGTCTGCCGCCATCAGCGCGGTGGCCTCGAGGACGGCCCTGCCGGCTCCCGTTGCGGCCGCGGCGCGACCCTGGAGTTCGGCCTGCACGACCTTCGAGGCCGCGCGCAGACTGGCCGTGGCCTCATCCGCTGTCGTCGACGACGACAAACGCTCACCAACGGCGGGTTCGCTGACCGGTTTCGGCATCTGTCGGACGGACCCGATGATCCGTCCTGGGCTGACGCCTACTCCAGAGAAATTCTGCACGGGATTGACCTCTATTCTTGCGCAGCGATTTGCCCACGCTATTTCATGCTACGCGTCGGCCGCCGTGCTCGTGACACGGCGGACGGCGCGATGGTTACGCGTTGACGAGTGCGGGGTTCTCCGCGTCGACGCTGGACTTCCTGACTGCGTACCGCTTGAGCACGATCACGACGAACGCCGCGACTGCGGTTCCGATCGCGATCGCGAGGAGCCACAGCGGGAAACTGTCGATGGCGAAGAAGACGAAGACGCCACCATGCGGCGCCTTCGACGTCACTCCCCAGGCCATCGACAGGGCGCCGGTGACGCCGGCGCCGATCATGCCGGCCGGGATGACCCGGAACACGTCGGCCGCGGCGAACGGGATGGCGCCTTCGGAGATGAAGGATGCCCCGAGCAGCCAGGCCGCCTTGCCGTTCTCACGTTCGACCAGGCTGAACAGCTTCCTGTCGACCACCGTGGCCAGGGCCATGGCGAGCGGCGGAACCATGCCTGCGGCCATGACCGCGGCCATGATCTGCCAGGGAGCCTGGTTGGCGATGGTCGCGGTGCCGAGGCCGGCGACGGCGAAGGCGTAGGCGACCTTGTTGACCGGGCCGCCGAGGTCGAAGCCCATCATCAGGCCGAGGATGAGGCCGAGGATGATCGCCGACGCACCGCTCATGCCGGTGAGCCATTCGTTCAGGTTCGTGGTGATCCAGGCGATCGGTCCGCCGAGCACGAGGAACATCAGGCCTGAGGCGACGATCGAGGCGACCAGCGGGATGATGACGACGGGCATCAGGCTGCGCAGCCAGCGCGGAACGTTGAGCTTGGCGAAGCTCGCGGCCGCGACACCGGCGAGGAGACCACCGGCGATACCGCCGAGGAAGCCCGCACCCATGAAGCCGGCGACGGCGCCGGCGACGAAGCCGGGCGCGATCCCGGGACGGTCGGCGATCGCGAACGCGATGTAGCCGCCGAGCGCCGGTACCAGGAAGCCCATCGACAGGGCGCCGATCTTGAAGAAGACCGCGCCGAGGTAGATCAGCAGGCCACCCTCCGGGAGGTTGAACAGGCTGTTCTGCAGCACCACGACGTCGGCGACCTTGGTGATCTCGTAGCCGCCGAGCAGGAAGCCGAGGGCGATGAGGAGACCTCCGCCGGCGACGAACGGGATCATGTAGCTGACACCGGTGAGCAGCGCGCGCTTGACCTTCTGGCCGAAGTGCTCGTTCTTGGTGTCGGTCTCGACGACGCCCACATTGCCGCCTACGCGACGCGAGTTCGGGTTCCTGGCCGCGGCCAGCGCGTCCTGGATGAGCTTGGCCGGTTCGTCGATGCCACGTTTGACGGGAGCCTGGATGACCGGCTTGCCGGCGAAGCGCTCGCGTCCCCGCACGTCGACGTCAACGGCGAAGATGACGGCGTCTGCGGCGGCGATGACGGCCGGGTCGAGCATGGTCAGGCCGGCGGAGCCCTGGGTTTCGACCTGCATGTCGACCCCGGCAGCCTTGGCGGCGGCGACGAGGGAGTCTGCGGCCATGTAGGTGTGCGCGATTCCAGTGGGGCAGGCGGTGACGGCGACGATGCGCTTGACCGACGAGGAGGTGGAGCTGGTGCCGGCGTTGGCGTTCTCCGCGGAGGCCGCGCCCGCACCGACGGTGACGGGGGCGATGACGCTGGTGACGAGTTCGACGATTTCGGCCGGCGACGTCGCGGCGCGCAGGGCGGCGGTGAAGTCGCTCTTCATCAGGGAACGGGCGAGCTTCGCCAGGATCTTGAGGTGTTCCTGGTCGGCCCCCTCCGGTGCGGCGATCAGGAAGACGAGGTCGGCGGGGCCGTCCTTGGCGCCGAAGTCGACGGGCGAAGTCAGCCGGGCCAACGCCAGCGTCGGCTCGGTGACCGCGGAGGAACGGCAATGCGGGATGGCAAGGCCGCCCGGGATGCCGGTGGCCGTCTTGGCCTCGCGGGCGAGGGCATCCGCGTAGAGACCCTCGATCTCGGTGGCCCGGCCGGAGCCGACGATGAGTTCGGCAAGATGCCGGATGACGCTCGAGGGAGCGGTTCCGAGATTCTTGTCCAGAGCGACAAGCTCCGGCGTGATCAGTGCACTCACTGGACATCCTCCTTTGGATGGGTGACAAGCGACGTCACGGTGACGTCGCCCGGTCTGGTTTGGTTCAATGCCGGCACGGTCGAGCCTGGCAATGACGCGGCGGCTGCCCCATGGGCGGCGGCCTGACGAAGGGAGTCGGGTGCGGATGCCCCGGCAATGGTGCTGAGCAGGAATCCGGCCAGGGAGGAGTCGCCGGCGCCGACGGTGCTGGTGGCGATCATCGGCGGCGTCTGGGCGAGCCAGGCGCCGGCCGCGGTCACCAGCACGGCGCCACTGGCGCCGAGGGTGGCCAGCACGGCTCCGACCCCGGCGGCGACGAGGCGCTCGGAGGCCCTGGCGACCAGTGCCGGGTCGGCTTCGAGCGCGTCGGCGTCGGGGATTCCGGTGAGTTCGGCGAGTTCTTCGCCGTTGGGCTTGATCAGGTCGGGGGCCGCCGTCACCGCGGCGGCAAGCGGTGCGCCGGACGAGTCGACGGCGACCTTCGGGGCGGCGGCGCCGTAGCGGGCCCGCAGCTGCCGGGTGATGTCGGCGTAGAAGTCGACCGGCACCCCGGGCGGCAGGGATCCGGCCAGGACGAGCCAGTCGGCGCCCTCGGCCTTCTCCAGCACCAGCGCGATCAGAGCGTGCTGCTGTTCGGTGCTGAGCAGCGGTCCGGGCACGTTGATCTTGGTTGTGGTGCCGTCGGGTTCCGTGATCGCCACGTTGCTGCGGATGGCGGCGCCGATCGGCATGCCCAGGTGGGGGATCCCGGCCGTGCGGAGCCCCTGCAGCACGGGGTCCAGGTCGTCGCCGGGCAGGATGGCGAGGCTCGGCAGGCCGGACGCCTCGAGGGCGCGGCAGATGTTGACGCCCTTGCCGCCCGGTTCCTCGCGTGAGGACACGGCACGCTGGACCTCGCCGCGGGCCAGCCGCCCGCTCAGACCGATCGTGCGGTCCAGGCTCGGATTGGGGGTAAACGTGATGATCACGCGATCACAACCTCGACGTCGGCCGCGGCGAGGGCCGTGGCAAGTTCCAGGGATGGGGGAGCGTCCGTGATCAGCACGTCGATTTCTCCGAGGGCCGCGAAGCGGATCAGGGTTTCTTTGTCGAGCTTGGAGGAATCGGCCAGCGCGACGACGCGCCGGGCCGAACGGACGATGGCTGTCTTCACGCCTGATTCGACGGCATCCGGGGTGCTGAAACCGAAGTCGGCGTGCACGCCGTTCGCGCCGACGAAGCCGATGTCGGGCCGCAGCGCCTCGAGCTGGGCGATGGTGCTCGGCCCGACGACGGCCCGGGTGAGGCCGCGCACGCGACCGCCGAGGATGTACACCGCGATGTCTTCGTTGCCGGCCAGTTTCGTGGCGATCGGAACGGCGTTGGTGATGACGAGGAGTTCGTCGCCCGGGTCGGCCGGGGCCCAGTCGACGAGGAGGTCGGCGAGGAGTTCAGTGGTCGTCCCGGCGTCGAGCAGAATCGACCCGGTCTGGCTGGCGGGAATGAGGGTGAAGGCGGCCGCGGCGATCCGCATCTTCTCGTCGTGGTGCTGGGTCTGCCGCTCCTCGAGGCTTTGCTCTGACATGCTCAGGCGGTCCAGGGCCACCGCGCCGCCGTGCACCCGGCGCAGCTGCCGAGCGCCTTCGAGGGCGTCGAGGTCGCGCCGCACGGTCTCGGGGGTGATATCGAAACGGGTTGCGAGCTCGTTGACCGTGACCCGACTCGAACTGGAGACCAGATCGACGATCAGGGCCTGACGTTCTTCCGCGAACACGAGACCTCCGGGGCGTTGAGTGACCGGGGTCACCGTGTGAATAATCTTCACGCTACCTGCGTTTGCTTTTGTTTGTCAAGAAAACCACAGACAAACAAAGAATCAGGGTGGGTGTGGGGTGTATTCCCCGGTGTCGGCCTCCGCGGTGGCGATTCTCCGGGGGGATGTCGGCGGTCGCACGTAGCGTGAGGACCATGAAGATCCTGCACACCTCGGACTGGCATATCGGGCGCACCTTCCACACGCATTCAACGCTGGCGCACCTGCGCGGGGTGTTTGCGGCGCTGGTCGAGGTGGTGCGGGAACGGCAGGTGGATGTCGTCGTCGTCGCCGGCGACGTCTTCGACTCCGCGATGCCGTCGGCCGACAGCTACTCGCTCCTGGCCTGGACGCTGCGAGAGCTCAGGGAGGCCGGCGCCGTTGTCGTGATGACCAGCGGCAACCACGACTCGGCCACCCGGCTCGGCTTCCAGTCGGAGTGGGCCGGCCTGGCCGGCATCCACATCATCACCCGGCCCGACCAGTTCCTCGAACCGGTCACCATCGACGACCCGACCGGCCCCGTGCACTTCTACGGCATTCCGTATCTGGAGCCGGCGATGATCCGGCACCTGTTCCCGGAGGAGACGCTGCGAAACCACGAGCAGGTGCTCACGTTCGCAATGCGGCGGATCCGCGAGGACCTCGCCGCTCGGGGCGGGCGCTCGGTCGTGCTGGCGCACTGCTTCGCGGCCGGGGTGACGCCGGCCGCCGAGGCCACCGAGGTCGAGCGGGACATCACCGCCGGAGGCCTTGACCTGGTGCCGATCGCGGTCTTCGGCCCTGCCGACGACCCGGAGAGCGGCGGCCCCGACTACGTCGCCCTCGGCCACATCCACGGCCGGGCCACGCTCACCGACCGGGTGCGCTACTCGGGTGCGCCCCTGCACTACTCCTTCTCCGAGGCCGGCAAGCCCCGCGGCGCCTGGCTCGTCGATCTCACGGCCGACCGGCGCGCCGAGGTCGAATGGGTCGGGCTTCCCGTTCCCCGCAGGCTCTCCGTGCTCACCGGTGACATCGAGGCATTGCTCACGAACGACGAGTTCACCCGGTTCGAGGCCGACTGGGTGTCGGCCGTGCTCACCGACCAGGTGCGCCCCCTCGACGGCATGCGCCGCCTGCAGAAACGGTTCCCGCACTGCGTCACCGTCGAACACCGGCCGTCGGTCACGGTCGAAACGGATGCCGCCAGCTACGGCGAGCGCCTGCACCAGCAGAACGACCACGAGATCGTTGCCGGGTTCCTCGAGTTCGTGCGCAACGGGGTCGTCCAGACCGAATTCGAGCGCGACCTGGTCGCCGAATTGCTGGCGGCGGACGACCTGGCGGAGATCACGGCATGAAGATCAAGCGACTGAGGATCGCCGGATTCGGACCGTTCAAGAACGAGCAGGTCATCGACTTCGAACGCTTCGACGACGACGGGATCTTCCTGATCACCGGCAAGACCGGGGCCGGAAAGTCCAGCATCCTCGATGCCATCTGCTTCGCGCTCTACGGCAACGTCCCCCGTTACGAAGGCACGGAGTCCCAGCTGCGCAGCGACTACTGCGAGCCGCAAGACCCGACCTTCGTCGAACTCGACTTCGGGCTGGGCGACCAGGACTACCGCCTCTATCGCACCCCGCGGTACGAGAAGGCCAGGAAACGCGGGCCCGGCACGACCGTGGCGCAGCCGGATGCCCGGCTCGACGTCCGCGACAGCGAGGGCTGGCGCACCATTGCCACCCGGCCGGTCGAGGTGGGCCACGAACTGACCCGCATCCTGCCGCTCAAACAGGACCAGTTCCTGCAGGTGATCCTGCTCGCCCAGAACCGGTTCCAGAAGTTCCTGCTGGCCAGGACCGACGATCGCCGAGCCGTGCTGCGGACGCTGTTCGGCACGGCCCGATTCGAGCAGCTGGAGACCGAACTGATCAGCCGGCGCAGGTCCCTCGATGAGGAGCTGGCCGCTGTCGGGCTGCGCCTGACCGGGCTGGCGGCGGCCGTGGCCGGCCAGGCGCAGTGCGAGGAGGCCGAGGGAACCGCCGACCGCGACTGGTTCGACCGGGCCCGACAGCGGCTGGACGGCCAATTCGGCCTGGCGATCGACGCCGCCGAACGGGCCGGCGCCTCGGCAACCGCCGCCACCGAGCACTGCCGGGTGCAGGAAGACCTGCGGCGGCGCCAGGACCGGCGGGACGCGGCGGCG
>NZ_SOHH01000056.1 GCF_004403515.1 Cryobacterium fucosi
AGCCCGCGCCGACCAGGCTCGCGGCGGTCGCGACGATCGTGGCGACCGCGGAGACCGCGGCGCCCGGGCCGAGCGCCCGGAGCGGCGCCCGCGCGACAACAACCGGGCGATGGCGTCCTACCGGATCGAGGTCGGCAAGCGCCACAAGGTGGAGCCACGGCAGATCGTCGGCGCACTCGCGAACGAGGGTGGACTCAGCCGGGAAGACTTCGGTCACATTCAGATCAACCCCGAGTACTCGCTCGTCGAGCTGCCCGCCGACCTGCCCGGCGACCTTCTCGGCCGACTGGCGAACACCCGGATCAGCGGCAAGCTGATCGAGATCCACGCCGACAACGGCGGTCCGGTGCGACGCGAGGACCGCGGCGACCGGCCACCGCGCAAGCCGCGCCGCGACTAGATCCACTCGAGGGGCGCTTCACCTGCGGGTGGAGCGCCCCTCTGCTCAACCGGCCGGACCGGGTGGCGGCCTACACTGGGGGCGATGACCACCACAGCGACTCGACCGGCACTCAACAAAGACACCCGGCTCTGCATCTCCCTGGCCGCGCGGCCGAGCAACTTCGGCACGCGCTTCCACAACTACCTGTATGAGCAGTTCGGGCTGGATTTCATCTACAAGGCGTTCACCACCACCGACCTGGCCGGCGCCATTGGCGGTGTGCGGGCGCTCGGCATCCGCGGATGCTCGGTGTCGATGCCGTTCAAAGAGGACGTGATCGCCCTCGTCGACGAGCTCGACGCCTCGGCCACGGCCATCCAGTCGGTGAACACGATTGTCAACGACGACGGTTTCCTGAGGGCCTACAACACGGACTACATTGCCGCCGCCGAGTTGCTGCGGAGCAACGCGCTCGACCCGGCCACCCCGTTCCTGCTGCGCGGCAGCGGCGGCATGGCCAAGGCGGTCGCTTCGGCGCTGCGCGATTCCGGTTTCGCTGACGGCACCATCGTGGCGCGCAACGAGCAGAGCGGCCGGGCCCTGGCCGACGACCTCGGCTACCGCTGGCTGGCCGAGCCGGGCACCGCGACGGCGCCGCTGCTCGTGAATGTGACGCCGATCGGCATGGCTGGCGGCGCTCAGGCTCCCGACTCGGCCTTCGCGGCCGAGACGGTGGCTGCCTCAGACACCGTCTTCGACGTGGTCGCCCTGCCTGCCGAGACGCCTCTGATCCTGGCTGCACGGGCGGCAGGCAAGACCGTGATCACCGGGGCCGAGGTGATCGCGCTGCAGGCGGCCGAACAGTTCGAGCGGTACACCGGCGTGCGCCCCACGACCGAGCAGGTGCTGGCCGCGTCGGCATTCGCTCGCGCGTAAGACGGAGGCTTCCCCCGAAGCCTATTCCTTACGCGACGGGAGGCGACGGCCCCTGATCAACAGCCAGAAGATCAGCGCCACCTCGCCCACGAACAGGAACTGGCCGAAGACGGCGGTGAATCCGGCAACGAACACCGTTCCCACCGCGTCCGCCAGGTAACCGAATCCGGCGACCGAGAGCAGGATGCCGAAGATTCGCGCCATGAACCCGGAACGGTAGGCCAGGTAGCCGACCACGAGCAAATGGACGCCGAAGAGGCCGAGGCCGGTCACCCAGATGGTGGTGAACGCTTCGATCGAGCGGAGGGCCTCGACAGGGTGGTCCAGGAGCGTGTACGCGTTCACGAGCCGGCCGATGGCCCCCATGAATACGGCCGCAAAGACCACCCGCGCCCACGCGGCCACGGCTGAGACGACCGGATTCACCTGGCGGAACAGTGCGAACAGCGAACCGGCGACGATGAGGTCGAGGATCGTCACGACGAACAGGCTCGCAATGCCGGACAGGAACAGCGGCCCCGATTCGGAGATGTCCTGGGCTGTCTTCACCGCGTTTCCCGGGGTGACGAGGGGCACGATGGCGCCGAAGTTGCCGTAGCCGGCCAGCACGGCCATCAGGGCCAGTGCGATCCCCGCGACCAGGGCAGCCGTGCGCGGCGGCCAGGCCGTGAAGTTCAGCATCGCGGATATCGGCGCCCCGAGGGTCTCGCTCTCGGTCTGTCGGACTGTGTTCATAGGGATCTCCTTACTTCGTAAGCTTATGATGTAAGTAAAGTATCTCTACGCTGTAAGCTTGTCAATGGGTGAAGACGGGAGATCACGCATGGGGTCATCAGGCAAGACGGGCGCCCCACCGAGGGTGCGGCTCACCCGTGACCGGATACTGCGTTCCGCCATCGCCGTGGCGGACGCGACCGGGATCGAGTCGCTCACGATGCGCAGGCTCGGCGAAGAACTCGGTGTGGAAGCGATGTCGCTGTACAACCATGTCGCGAACAAGGAAGACCTCCTGTACGGGATGATCGATTCCGTTTTCGGCGAGATCGAACTGCCTTCGCACAGCGACGACTGGAAGACAGCACTGCGAAAACGGTCCGTTTCCTTCCGAGCCGCACTGTCGGTCCACCCCTGGGCCACCGGGCTGAAGGACTCCGGAACCCGGCCCGGCCCGGCCACGCTGAAGCACCACGACCGCGTGATCGGCACACTCCGGAACGGCGGATTTTCCGTCGCGTTGGCGGCTCACGCGTTCTCGGCCGTTGACAGCTACGTCTACGGCTTCGCAATGCAGGAGAACTCCCTGCCGTTCACGACCGAGGAGGAGTCCGCCGCGATGGCACAGGTCTTCCTGGCGAACCTGCCCGGCGACGAGTATCCCTACCTCGCGGAGCTCACTGTGCAGCACGTTCTCCAACCTGGCTATGCCTACGCCGACGAGTTCGAGTTCGGCCTCGACCTGATCCTGGACGCCCTCGAGCGTCGCCTCACAGGCGCATAAGCACCCACCACTCGACGGAAGAGGCAGAATGAAGTTATGAAAGCAGAGATCCTCTACATCGCCGATTGCCCGAACTCGGCCGCCGCCGGGGTCGCGCTCCGGGACGCGTTGAACGAGACCGGGCACTCCGATGTGGTGATCGAGTTTCGTCTGCTGACCTCGAGCGCGGATGCCGCCGCGGTTCCGTTTGCCGGATCGCCGACGATCCTGCTGGACGGGGTCGATGCGTTCCCGCCAGGCGGGCGACTCACCGATCTGGCCTGCCGGGTCTACCGAAGCCATACGGGACCCGCGGGCGCGCCCTCGGCCGGCGACCTCGTCGACGTGATCCGCGAACGATTCGGAACACCTCCCCGAGGTTGACCGCCCGCTCCCCCGATCCGAACCGGATCCACTGCCCTTGACGTCGCAGAAGTTCCAGGAACTCATCGGCCAGGGTGTCGATGCGGAATCCGCTCTCGGTGCCGCCCGATTAGACTCACGCTGCACTTTCCTGCGACTGACACGCACTCCATAGGTGAACGTCTATGCTTTGATATATCCCGACTGAAGGACTCACCATGACCGCCAAGCCCACCGTTCTCTTCGTGTGCGTGCACAACGCGGGCCGCTCGCAGATGGCCGCCGGCTACATGACCGCCCTCTCCCAGGGGCGGGTCGAGGTGCTCTCCGCCGGCTCAGCCCCGAAGGACCAGATCAACCCGGTCGCGATCGAGGCCATGGCCGAGGAGGGCATCGACATCGCGGGCAACGTGCCGAAGATCCTCACCACCGAGGCCGTCCAGGAGTCGGATGTCGTGATCACCATGGGCTGCGGCGACACCTGCCCGATCTTNGTCCGTGCGCCCGATCCGCGACGAGATCAAAGCCCGCATCGAGGCCCTCCTCGCCGAGATCCTCCCCGTCACGGTCTAGGGCTCGCGCACCATGAGCGACACCAGCGCCCGCCGGTCGCTGCCGGGCCTGACGTATCCCGAGGAGCACCTGAGGCGTCTCGCCCGAGACCTGACCGTGAAGTTCACGGGTGCCGATCTACCCCCGGCAAGACGTACCAGGACTGGGCGCTGAGGGACCCGTACGGCCTGTCCCTCGATGAGGTGCGTGTGAGATCGATACCGGACCGGGTCGCGGGAAGAGCGGTCGACAGGTCGAGCACACTTCGCCGTCTTCACCAGCCGTCACGGAACGGTCCCGGCCGGCCACGACTCGGCTTTCGCTCGCCAGTCGCTCGAGCAACGCCCAGGAGAGCAAAGCGATCGCGACTACCGCGACGACCGGGCGAACGGGACCGTCCAGGAGGGGCACAGCAGTGCGCACATCCGTCGAGAGATAGAGCAAGATCCCACCGAGCACGGGCCAGCGCAGATCGCACACAGTTGCGGCCGCGCCGATCGGGGCATCGAAATAGCCCGCGACGACCAGGCCGACCAGGCCCGACCCCGCGGCGACAACAAGGTAGCCCCACCACGAACCGGGAAACGTGACCGATCCGCCGACGAACCCCACGGTGCCCGAGGCGACCACCACCGCAACGGTCACGGCGACGGAGACGCCGCCTGCGATCATCCGTCGCTTGGCGGGCCAGGCTCGCAGTTCTCTCACCGTGCCGGGAATGTTCATGCGCCGACTGACTCCGTGATCGGCTCGGCCGCGGCGAGGCCGCAGGAACTCTCTCGGGTGAGGCGCGCGTGCAATGCCCAGCCGAGCAGCACGATGGATGCGCCGGCGAGGTACGGCTGCACCGGCTCGAGGAACTGCATCGCCCCGCTTGCCCCGAGGGCCAGGAGCACGATCTTGTTGCAGACGGGGCAGCCGACCGCGAAGAAGGTGATCATCCAGCCGGCCAGGCCGAGGCGGCCCTCCGAGCGACTGGGCGCCGCCGCCTGCGGGTAGGCGACGTAGGTGGCGGAGACGAGTCCGGCGAGGATCGCGCTCACGGCGAGCACCGGCCAGGACCAGGCCGTCGGGGCAACCTCGCGGGAGAAGAACGGCGTGTCGATCAGGTCGGTCGGAATCGCGATCACCAGGTAGGTGCCGACCGCGGTGGCCAGGGCGATCCACCAGCGGCGGGCCGACCAACGCCGGAGGGACCCGCCCGCGATCAGGAAGGAGCCTGCCAGTCGTGACGCGGGTGACCGCGCTGAGTCGACGGCGGCCGTTCGTTCGCTCTGCATCGCTGGCCTCATCACAGGTAGGAACTGAAAACCCAAAGAAAATTCATACCCTAAGGGGTATTTTTATACCGTACGGGGTATTCTATTGAGGGTCAACCTTGACCGGGCCTTCTCCCGTCGAAACCTCAGATCAGCACAGGAGCACCCGAATGGGATCGTCACCAGACTCTGCGCCGCACTTCGCAGCTCCCTCGGCATCCCCCCGCGACGAACCGGCTGCCGCTGCACCCGCATCGACGAAGCCCGACGACCTGCGCAAGACCGTCAACCGGCTCAAACGCGCGCAGGGACAGTTGGCCGCGGTCATCGCCGCCGTCGAATCCGGAGCGGACTGCCGGGCCGTCGTCACGCAGCTCGCGGCGGTGTCCAGCGCGATCGACCGCGCGGGCTTCACGATCATCTCCACCGCGATGAAGGAATGCCTCACCGACACCGAGACCGGCACCGGCAGGGACGGAATAAAGAAGCCCCTCCGGGTCGAGGAGCTCGAGAAGTTGTTCCTGGCCCTGTCCTAGGCTGACGTGGGCGGTGCCCAGTCAGCCGATCAGCGCCTGTGCGACCACATAGGCCGCGACGGCCAGCACCAGGAGGGCGAAGCCCCGCTTGAGGGCCGTGTCGGACAGACCCCGGCCAAGGCGGCCCGCCACCAGGGACGCGCCCATGGCAGCCGCTGAGAACGCGACCGTGACCGCCCAGTCGAGCTGGACGTCGCCGAGGTGCGCGGCGAATCCGGCGACGGAATTGATGACGATGATGACCAACGAGGTGCCCACCGTCACGCCCATCGGCAGGCCGAGGACCAGCGTGAGCGCCGGCACGATGAGGAATCCCCCACCGACACCCAGCAGTCCGGTGAGAAAACCGACCACCGCACCGGTGGCAAGAGCCCTGGGCAGGCAGCTACGCCAGTTGACGCCTCCACCCGGAAGGGCGCAGGGACCACCCGTCGACTTGGTCGGAAGGAACATCCGCACGCCGGCGATGATCATGATCACGGCGAAGGCCCCGAGCAGCACCCGCTGGTCGAGCATCCGATTGACCATCGTGCCCAGATAGGCGGTGGCGACACCGGCCGCGCCGACGATCACGGCCAGACGCCAGTTCACGCCGCGGCGCAGCCGCGGGAGCACCGCAACGGCGGAGGCGGCCCCGACCACGATCAGGGAGGTCGGGATGGCCTCGGACAGCGGCAAGCCCACGCCGTAGACGAGGGCGGGGACAGCGAGAATCGACCCGCCCCCGCCGACCAGGCCCAGCAACGCCCCGACGATCAGACCCAGGATGAGGGCCGTGACGATCACGGAAGCTGGGGCAGAACCAGGGGAAGGCCCTCGGCCGCCCACTCAACCATGCCTCCCGTCATCGTGTGCGCGTCGAACCCGGCCTCGACCAGGTGCTCCGCGGCGGCGGCGCTTCGACGCCCGCTCCGGCACACGACAACGACGGGGCGCGTATCCAGGGCCGCGTAGCTCTCCGGAATCATGCCCAGCGGGATGTGGCGAGCGCCCGGAATCGTCCCGTCGATCAGCTCCTCGGTCTCGCGAACGTCGACGATCTGCGCTTCGCCGAGCCGGGTGAATACCTGTTGGGGGGTGAGTTCCATCATGAATGCCTTTCCGATGAGGGGTAGGTGCGGTATCTCCACCACAAGACCCGGGAGAGCCAGGCCAGCGCAACGACGCCGATCAGGATCGCTGCTCTGCCATCGGCACCCCGGCCGCTTCGGCATCGCCGAAGGACGCGTCGACGTGCACGACGTCCCGGCCCGCGCGCTGCAGGAGACTGGCGGCAACCCCGGCGCGGTAGCCGGACCCGCAGTGGACCCAGATCGTGCCCGCCGGGATGTCGTCCATCCGGAAGAGGAGCTCGTGCAGGGGCACGTTCACCGCGCTGAGCAGGTGGGACTCGGCGAACTCGTCGGTGCGTCGCGTGTCCAGGAGCACGTCGTCTGCGGCACGATCGCGCATCAGTTCCGCCCAGCCCACGCGCGGGTAGGAGGCGATCGGGGCATCCGGGGCCAGTGCGTGCGGCTCGGTGCCGATGGAGGCATCCGGCGAATCGATGCCGATCCGGGACAGGTCACGGATCGCGTCTTCAACGTCGGCGTGCGCGCCGACCAGGGTCAGCTGCTCGTTCCAGGGCAGCACCCAGCCGAGGTAGGTGGTGAAGTTGGAACCGTTGCCGTATTCGAAACTCACGGCGCCTTGCAGGTGGTTGCTGGAGAACGCGACCCGGTTGCGCAGGTCGACGACCCACTCACCGTCGGCCAGCCGCCGGGTCAGTTCGGCGGCATCCAGCGATTCGGGCACCTGAAGGTTCGCCGGACCGGGACCCTGGATGTTGGCCGGCGCCATGTGCGCGTAGTACGAGGGGTAGGCGGTGAGGTTGGCGATCAGGTCGGCGACGAAGTGCCCCTCATCGGCGTCGGTCAGGGCGTGGTTCGCCGTGAGCTGCTCGCCGATGGTGGACGAGCCCGCCCCGGTGGCGGGGCCGCTGGAGCAGAACGAGCCGAAACCGTGCGTCGGGAAGAGCGCGGCGTCGTGCTCGGCCTCGTGCACAAGCTTGCGCACGGACGCGTACTGGTCGTGAGTGAGCCCGACCGTGTCCGTCTCGGCGACGAGGTCGGTGCGGCCGACCGATCCGAACAGCAGGCTTCCGCCGGAGAACACGGCCTCGGTGGTGCCATCGCTGACGATGTAGGAGACGTGGGTGTGCGTGTGCCCCGGGGTGGCGACGACGGCGACGCTGAGGGTGCCGACCTGGATCACCTGGCCGTCCGTGACCGGCTCCCGGTCGAATTTCACGGGGTCGGCGGCCGTTGACCAGGTACTTCGCACCGTGCGCCCTGGCGAGCTCGTAACCGCCGGTCACATAGTCATTGTGCAGGTGGGTCTCTGCCACGTGGGTGATCGCGACCCCGGCTTCGCGGGCGGCGGCGTCCACCCGGTCGGTGTCGCGTTGCGGGTCGATGACCAGCGCAACGGCGCCGTCATGCACCAGGTAGCTGCGGTCTCCCAGTTGCGGGGTTTCGATAACGATGACATCCATGGTTCGAAGTCCTCCAGGTCTCAATGCGGATCGGTCCTACCGTTGTCAAGATACCCCCTAGGGTATTAGGAAGCAAACCGGATGCGATCGAGCCGACCCGGGGGCCGGCCCGCACGCGACAGCCACCCAAGTATTTGCACAAATACCCTAGGGGGTATATTCTGCATGCATGGCTACCATTGACATCACCGAAAAGACGTTCGACGCGACCATCACCGACTCCAGCATCGTGCTCGTGGATTTCTGGGCCGGCTGGTGCGGACCCTGCCGCATGTTTGCGCCGACCTTCACCGCGGCGTCGGAGAAGCACCCGGAGATCGTCTTCGCCAAGGTCGACACCGAGGCCGAACAGGGTCTGGCCGCTGCGGCCGGCATCCGTTCCATTCCCACCCTGATGGCGTTCCGGGACAAGGTCCTCGTGTTCTCCCAGCCCGGAGCGCTCAACGCCTCCTCCCTGGACGAGGTCATCGCCGGAGTCCAGAACCTGGACATGGCGGCCGTGCACGCCGGCATCGCCGCCCAGCAAGCCTCCGCCTGACCGGTCGGCCGTCAGGCAGCACGGTGCATCCCCGGTAACTACTGCGAAACGCCGTGCCGGCTCGCCCAGGCAAGTTGCGCTGGGCCTGAAGCAGAACCTCGCCCGGTTCCTGCTCCTCGTGGCCGCCAACGCCGGCGCCTCGCTCACCTGGCCGGCCGCCGCCGTGTTGCTCGGGGCCGGAACCGCCATGGTCTACCCGACCCTGCCGGTCGCCATCGGAGACGTCGCCCACCCCGAATGAAGCGCTCGGTCCGTCGGCGTCTCCCGCCTCGCAGCACCACCGGTGAGGGGCGCGCCCAGCCGTGGGCGCCCCTCACCCGTGTCCGCGAAGAGCCGACCGTGTTAGGGAGTCGTCACGATGGCGAGGCCGGTCGAGCCGGTGGCTGCGGACATGGCACCGGCATCCGTCACCTGGGAATAGCCCAGTCCGGCCATCCGCGCGGCGGCCGCAGCCGAACGGTTGCCAGAGCGGCAATACACCACGTACGCGCCAGACTTCGGCAGTGCCCCGATCTGGCCGTCGAAGTCGGGTGACTGCACGTCGATGTTGATCGCGCCTTCAAGGTGACCGGCCGCGTACTCCCCCGGGGTGCGTACGTCGATCACGACGGTATCGGCGGCCAATGACGCCGGCGCAGCGGACGAACACGCGGTCAGGCCGAACAGGACGGTGAGGACAAGGCCAAGGGTTGTGATCACTGTTTTCATGGTGCCATACTATACCCCCTAGGGTATAAAGGGCCAGAAGTCCGAAATACCCCCTGACGTATGACATCAGGTTCGCGGCCGCGCACGCACCGACTTGACCCGACGGAGAACGGCATGGACGACACCCGGCTACGAATCCATGCGGCGCCGCTGCCCGCGGAGCGCCAATGCGTACCAAGCGATCAGTCGCTCCACGGCGTCCACGCCGCCGGCCAGGTAGCCGGCCCACCTGACACCGTCGCGCCCGGGGTTGTCGACTTGGGCCGTCCAGCGATCGCGCAGGTCGCGCAGCACCTCACGGGCGGCCGCGTCATCCTCAGGACCGAGCGGGAGACGACGGATGGCCCGGCGCGCTTCGGCCAGGACCGCGACCTCGCCCTCGTAGTACTTCACCGCCGGAACCGGTCCGGATCCCCGGGACAACGAGCACAGCGACTGGCCGCCGGTGACGGTGCCCAGTCGCTTGAGCGCCTCGTTCTCGCGAGCCGAGATGCTCGCGGTGAGCGCCTGACGGCCGCCGACCACCTCGTCAGCTCGGTTTCGGCAGCCGGGACGCGCGGCCTCCGCAGGAGACTAGTTGCAGGTGCAACGCTGCTCGGGCGGGACATCGGCCATGACGCTGGCGACGTGCTCGCCACATCCGGCCCAGGTGATCTTGCCGCATCGGCTGCAACGGACTGCACTGCACATGAGTCACTCCTTCATTTGGGCGAACATAGACTTCAGTATACCCCCTAGGGTATAAAATGCGAAAAACAAGGGGCGCCTCTGAATCTAAGATCCACCTGGAGGTCGCCTCGGCCGTCACGGTGTTCATCCTGGCTCGCACAACTCGGCCGCCTGGTCGAGCAGTGTCGACGCGACTGTCGGCAGTCGGTAGCCCCATCGATCAGCCCTTCCGACGCTCCGGCAGCTGAGGGTCGGCCAGGTGGGGGCAGCACCTTGACCAGGGCGCGGATCTGGGGCGATTGCCGGGAGGGGTCGATGGTGATGCCGTCCTTGCGCTCTTGGATGTCGTGCCAGTCGGTTCGGTACCAGGCTGCGTCGTCTTCGACCTGCCGAGGGTCGGCGATGTTCGCCGCGGTGGCCCGAATGGCGAGGTCCCCGAAGGCCAGCTTCTCAGCCGGACCGGCCCACCCGGAACCGCCAGGGCGGAGCGTTGTGGGGGTTCGCCACCAACACCGCCGAGCGAACCAGGCCCACGGCATCCCGCCTCGTCGACGTCGCCTGAGCCCAGCGGTGAAATCAGGCCCGGTGCCGCTCGCGAAGACGCCAGCGTCGACGGCTCAATATAGAGCATTCACTCTGAATTGTGTCCAGCCGAGTCCCGGTCGTTGAAGAGCCGAGGATGGCTCGCGACGATCTAGCATTGCCAGATGGACATTCAGAAGACCCCTGAGGTCGCGGCACGGCCCCGTGCCAAACGAATCTCGCGGTTGTGGCCGTTGGTCAGCGGCCTCGTGGCCCTGGGCCTCACCGTCGCCCTGGGAGCGCTCATCGTGGTGCGCGACCAGGGGATGCCGCTCTCCATCGACACCGAGTGGATGAGTGAGCTGGTCGAGAACCGGGCTCCCGTCTGGGACTCCCTTGCCCTCGTGATGGATTCCCTCGGCGGGGGGCTGATCGCCATCCTTGTGCTGCCGGTCGCGATCGCCCTCGCCCTGCTGCTGGCGAAGCGCCCGTGGGCCGCCGGGTACTTCCTCGCAGCCACGGTAGTGACCGGCGGATTGGTGCAGCTGCTCAAGAACCTCTTCGGGCGGACCCGCCCCGAGAATATCCTGACGAACCTCGATTTCGGTTCATTCCCATCGGGGCATGTGGCGAACGCGGCGACCATGGCGGTGGTGCTGGCACTTCTCTTCCCCCGCCCCTGGGTGTGGCTGGCCGGGGCCGTGTACACGGTCGTCATGATGATGAGTCGCACCTATCTGGGTGCGCACTGGCTCACCGACACCATCGGCGCTCTGCTGCTCGGAATCGGTGTTGCGGTGGTCGTGTGGGCGCCTTTCGCGGCACGACTCGACGGTGAGCATGAACTCGCCCGACGCCGGAAGTCCCGTCTGGTCCCCGCACTGCGAAGACTGCACGAGAAGTTCATCATGGAGTCCCGGTTGCTTGAACCCGCCGCCCGACGCCGGTTCTCCCTGACCGCGATCACCCTGGCCGGCCTCGGCGTTGTGTTCTTCACGGTCATCCTTCTGTCGGTGTTGAACAAGAATGGTCTCACCGTCATTGACGCGCCCGTTCAGGCCTGGCTGGCGGAGGGCCGGTCGTCCGCCCTGACCGCGGTCATGATCGGGCTGGCCATCGTCTTCGGGCCGATCGCGCTGCCGATCATTCTCCTCATCGTGACTGTCACCTGGGGCTTCCTGGCCCGGCACGCCTGGCGGCCGCTCCTGCTCGCAACGTCCATGCTGACCGGTGTCGTCCTGGGGCAGATCATCGGGCGCTCGGTCGACCGGCACCGGCCGCCGACCGAGCTCATGCTCTTCGGCCCTGACCCGTCGTTCTCCTTCCCGTCCGGCCACGTACTCGGCGCGTCCGACTTCGTGTTGTTCACGGCCTATCTCGTCTTCTCGCGTCGCCGGAGCGTGCGCGGTGCCATCGCGGGGTTCGGCTTCGCCATCGTGTGCATCGTCGCGGCGGCCGTCAGCCGCGTGTACCTCGGCTATCACTGGGCGACGGATGCGCTGGCATCCGTCTCGCTGTCCCTGCTGCTTCTGGGCTGCGTGATCGCCTTCGACACCTGGCGCGCCGGCCGGGTCGCCGACAGGGCCGTCAGTGGAGTCGGGCCCGCCACGCCCGAGCGAAACAATATACCCCGTATGCGACCAGACCCACTCCGATCACGCTCAGAATGACGCTCCCGAACGGCAGGGCGACAAGGCTTTTCAGCGCCCCGTCCAGCCCGGTGGACTTGCTCGGGTCCAGGGTGAGCGCCGCGACGACAATGAGCACCGCCACGACGGCCAGCGCGATGCCCTTGGCCACATAGCCGGCGATTCCCAGCGCGACGATCGCACGGCCGACCGTTCCGCTGGGCAGGTCGAGATCGGCGGTGAACTTCTTGAGGGCGCCCTTCCTCACGAAGTAGAAACCGATGCCCAGCACGATGAGGCCTCCCACGAGGAGCAGGGCTACCCCGCCCGGAGCCCGCATCAGTGCGGCGCTGGCATCACGGGCGCTGGTGGCCGAGTCCGCGGTTCCTCCGGTGGCGAAGGTCACCGCGGTCACCGCGAGAAGAATGTAGACGGCGGCCTTGCTGATTTCGACGACCCGGTGAGACCACTTTCGCTTCGGATCGGAGCCCGGCATCAGGAAGGCTCCCAGGAGCAGCCACAGGCCGAGGGCGAACAGCCCGACCACCACGGTCCAGAGCACGAACACACCGCCGGGGCTTTCCGCGAGCTGCCCGAGCGCACCGGACTGGTCGGCGCTTCCCCCGCCGCCGACTGCCACGGCGATGGCGAGGCCGGCGATGAGAATGTGCAGGAGGCCATTGACGGCGAAGCCCAGCCGGGCCAACGCCTGCAACGCCCCACTCCCTTTGGCTGCGCGGGCGATTTTGGCGGCTGGATCACTGTTCACGGGCTCAGCTTAGGTGCGTCGGCCACTCAGGTGGAAGGAACCGGGGCCGATTGGACCGGCAGACCGAATCGGCGGTCTGCCGGTGCCACCCGCTACTTGAGGATGCGAATGAGCTTTTTGTTGGCGAACTCCGCGATTCCGAAGCGTCCCAGCTCCCGGCCGAATCCGGACCTCTTCACACCGCCGAAGGGAAGCTCCGGGCTGTCCAGGAGCGAACCGTTGATGAAGACCATCCCGGCGTCGATCAGGTCGGCCACGCGCAGGGCCTGCTCCGGATCCGTCGTGAACAGGTAGGACCCGAGCCCATAGGGGATGTCGTTGGCCACCTCCACCGCCTCGGCCTCGTTCTGCACGCGGTAGATCGCGGCGACCGGGCCGAAGAACTCTTCCCGGTAGGCGTCGCTCTTCGGGGACACACCGGTGAGAACCGTCGGCGAGAAGAAGGCGCCCTTGCGGCTGCCCCGGGCGTGAACGGTTGCCCCCTGGGCCTCGGCGCGCTGGAGCTGTTCCTCCAGGCCCTCGGCGGCGCCGAGGGAGGAGAGCGGGCCGAGCGTGGTGTCCGTCGACGTGGGGTCCGCGGGGATGTTGCCGGTGATCTTCGCCGTGAAGGTCTCCACAAAGGCTTCGAACAGGCCGTCGATCACGATGAATCGCTTGGCGGCGTTGCAGGATTGGCCTGAGTTGTCCAGGCGCGCGGCGACGGCCGCGTCGACGGCCTCCTCGAGGTCGTCGGTGCTGAGCACGATGAACGGGTCGGATCCGCCCAGTTCGAGTACCACCTTCTTGAGGTTGCGGCCCGCGACCTCGGCGACGGCCGCTCCGGCACCCTCCGAACCGGTCAGGGAGACGCCATGCACGCGCGGATCGGCGATGATGTCGGCGATCTGGGCGTTGGACGCGTAGAGGTTCTGATACGCGCCTTCGGGGAAGCCGGCATCCGCGAAGATCTGCTCGATCGCGGCGGCGGATTCGGGACACTGCGAGGCGTGCTTGAGCAGGATCGTGTTGCCGAGCACCAGGTTGGGGCCGGCGAAGCGGGCGACCTGGTAGTACGGGAAGTTCCACGGCATGATGCCCAGCAGCACGCCCAGGGACGCATTGCGAATGAAGGCCGAGCCTTCGCCGCCGAACAGCTCAATCTGTTCGTCAGCGAGGAACGCCTCGCCGTGGCTCGCGTAGTAGGAGTAGATGTCGGCGGAGAAGTCCACCTCGCCGAGGGCCTGTGCGATGGGCTTGCCCATTTCCCGCACGATGAGTTCGGCCAGGTGCTCGCGCCGCTCGGTGTGCAGGTCGGCCACGCGCTGCATGAGGGCCGCGCGCTCGGCCACCGAGGTGCCGCGAGAGAACTCACTGTGGGCACGGTCGGCCGCCCCGATGGCGGCCCTCACCTCATCGTCGGTTGCAAGCGGAAAGCTCGATTCGCTGACTCCGGTGGCCGGATTTGTGACTGCGTACTTGTTCATGATCTCTCCATAGGTGTCGTCGTTAACGCCAATCGAAATTGGAACCATCCCTGCCAGCGCAGGACCACTCGCGTGTGGTTACAGTCTGCCGTAGCGGGCTCCGCGGTCGCGCCGGATCGGGATGCGATGATGCGCGCTGGTAAGGTATCATGACCAAGTTGCCCCGGACCCCGGCAGCTCCGCCATCGTTTTCATCGCCAGATCAGGGGCACACATCGTGACACTTCCAGGTTGTCCACCCATGAATCTGACGGTCACCGCGTGAGCGTCGACGACAGCGCCGCCGCCCCGGTTCGCGGACGGTACCACTTGCTCTCCGCCATCGGGCGCGGGGGCTTGGGAACGGTCTATCGAGCCCGGGATGAATCCCTGGGGAGGGACGTCGCGGTCAAGATCTTCGACGCGAACGCCACCGACGAGGTCGACGTCCAGGTGCAGGAGAACGAAGTCAATCTGCTGGCTGCGCTCAGCCACCACAGCCTGGTCACCCTGTTCGACGCCGGCGTGGATCGAACCGATCCCGGCCGGCCGCGCATCTTCTTTGTGATGGATCTCGTCGAGGGCTCGGACTTGAAGGCGCGCCTCGAGCAGGGTGCCCTGTCGACCAGGCAGATCGCCCAGATCGGCTACGACCTGGCCGAAGGGATTGAGTACCTTCACCACCGCGGTGTCGTGCACCGGGACATCAAGCCGGCCAACATCCTTCTCGCCGATTACAGCGACGACGGCACGAGGGAGCGAGCCAAACTCACCGATTTCGGGGTTGCCCTGGTTCGAGGTCACGAGCGCACAGCCGACGAGAACGTCACGACGGGCACTGCCGCTTACCTGAGCCCGGAGCAGGCGCGAGGGGAAACGCTCGGGTCATCCAGCGATGTCTACTCTCTCGGTCTCGTTCTACTCGAGTGCTTCACCGGGGAGACCGCCTTTCCCGGCTCGGCGATTCCGGCCGCCCTGGCCAGGCTCACGCACGATCCGGCGATCCCCGAGGATCTCGACCCCCGGTGGAAGTCGTTGCTCTCTGCCATGACGGCACGGCAGCCGGCGGACCGCCCGCTGATCAACGACCTCGTTCTCGCGCTTCATCAGACGATTGTCGCTGAGACCGGACGGCACAGGGAAGCCGATGCCCCGATTCCCGAGGAGGAGAGCAGGGCACCGGAGGCCGAGCTCGTCGACGTCCCGCCGGACGGCGCTTTGGACCGGATCACGGCGATGGCCGCGCTCGCTTTCTCTACCGACGAGGAGGTGGCGCCGCTGCAGGACCTTGCCGCCCTGGTCATGAGCGAGCTCGAACTGCGGCTGGAGAACCGGCGCGCCGGTCCCGATCCGGATCCGAGTGCGCCCACGGACTCGCCCACGAGTTAGGCGATCCGGACCCTCGGCGATGGCACGACGATTCGGGTTGCCGTCAGCGGCCCCGATTCCGGTGGGGATCTCGAAGATCACCATGCCCGCGATGAAGAGGCCCGGCCCGGCGGTTCAGCCGTCCAGGTAGGAGACCAGATTGGCCGGAATGCCGAGCACCAGTCCATAGGCGTCGTGCGAGAGCGAGAGGCCCCTCGGATGCCGAGACACCTGCCAGCCGTGCAGGTCGATGCCGCGAGTGAGCGCCTCCAGCAGCGACTCCTCCCGTTCCTCGGCGGTGCCCGGTTCGCGGTCCGTGCTCAGGATCACCCGGTAGCGCACGTCGTCGGCCGAAAGGTCGGCCATCTCCTCGAGGCGACGGTCGACCTCGAGGGCGACGGGAGCGAGGTACAGATCGGCCAGGTCGTGTGGTCGTATGGGCACAACCGCCTCCTTCAGTTGCTTCACGATAGCGGGGCATTCGGTTGTGCGATAGCCGCCGCGACCCGTTCTGCACGACTTCCTCGGCGCCCTCCCTAGGATGAGGTCATGCCGACGCCCGTCCTGGCCACGAAACTCTTCGTTCCCGCGCTGCGACCTCAGGTCGTTTTTCGCCCGCGCCTGATCGAGCGTCTGCGAGAGGGCCTCCGACCGGGCCGGAAGCTGACCCTCATCTCGGCCCCGGCCGGCTTCGGCAAGACAACGCTTCTCGGCGAGTGGATCGTTGACAGCCAGCGACGTGACGCCACCGCCCGGGTGGCCTGGCTGTCGCTGGACGACGGCGACAGCGACCCGACCCGCTTCCTGACCTACCTGGTCGCCGCCCTGCAGAGTGCGGTGCCCGGGGCCGGTTCGGTAACCGTCGGCTCGGCCGCGGCACCGGCCGGTCAGCCGTCGTCGGTCGAGCAGACGTTGACGGCCCTCCTCAACGAGGTCGCGCAGGCGCCGCACCAAACCGTCCTCGTGCTGGATGACTTCCATCTGATCGGCGGCGCTCCCGTCCAGGCCGCGGTCACCTTCCTGCTCGGCCACCTTCCCATGAACCTGCACCTGGCGATAGCCGGCCGCTCCGATCCCCCGCTCCCCCTCGCTCGGCTGCGGGCCAGGGCCGAACTGACCGAGTTGCGTGCGGCCGATCTGCGTTTCACGCCAGAGGAATCCGCCGCGTTCCTCAACCAGGTGATGGGCCTCCGGCTCTCGGCCGACGACATCGCCGCCCTCGACACCCGCACGGAGGGCTGGATCGCCGGCCTGCAGCTGGCCGCGCTGTCCATGCGCGACAGATCGGACATCGCCGGGTTCATCCGGGCGTTCACCGGCAGCCACCGCTTCGTGATCGACTATCTGGTCGAAGAGGTTCTGCAGCGCCAGCCGGATGACGTGCGCGGCTTCCTCTTCCAGACCGCCGTGCTCGACCGGCTCAGCGGCCCCCTCTGCGACGCCGTCACCGGGCAGGCGAGCGGCACCGAGATGCTCGCGGCCCTGGAGCGGGACAACCTGTTCATCACTCCTCTGGACGACGACCGCCGCTGGTATCGCTACCACCACCTTTTCGCCGACGTTCTCCGGGCCCGGTTCCCCGCCGAGTGGCGCGATCGCCTACCGGACCTCCATCGCCGCGCCAGCGAGTGGCACGAGCGGAACGGCCCACCGGAGGACGCGGTCAGGCATGCGCTCGCCGCCTCGGACTTCGACCGGGCCGCGGACCTCATCGAGGGCGCTGTGCCCGCCCTGCGCAAGGGCAGACAGGACGCGACCCTGCTCGAGTGGCTCACGCAGCTGCCCGCCGAGGTTGTGGCTCGCCGGCCCGTGCTCAGCGTCTACCTCGCCTGGTCGATGCTCATTTCCGGCGACCTGGATGCCGTCGAGCTCCGGTTGAGGAACGCCGAGGAAGGCCTGCGCGCGGCGGCCGACGCGAGCAGCGTGCCCGACGCATCCGTGACCGACCCTGTCGCGGTCGGAGAAGAGCTACGGATGCTGCCGGTGATGATCGCCGTCTATCGGGCCTCGCTCGCCCAGGCGCTGGGCGATATGGTCGGCACCGCGGAACACGCACAACGCGCGCTCGACCTCACCGAGCCGGGCGATCACTTCGGCCGCGCCGCGGCGGCCGGATTCCTCGGGCTCGCCTCCTGGGCGAACGGCGACCTCGAGGCGGGCCTGCGGGCCTTCGCCGAGGTCAGGGACAGCCTGCGCCTGGCCGGCAACGCCGCTGACGTGCTCGGCACCACGGTTGTGCTGGCCGACATGCTGATCCCGCTGGGTCGTCTGCGGGACGCGCGACGGGCCTACGAAGACGCCCTTCAGCTCGCGAGCGCGCAGGGCGATCCGGCGCCGCAGCCGATGGGCGACCTGCACGTGGGCCTCAGCGAGCTGCACCGCGAGCGCAACGAACTGGATGCCGCCACGGAGCACCTGCTGGCAGCCCGGACGCTGGGCGAGCGCGCGTCGTTGCCCGAGAACCGGTATCGCTGGTTCGTCGCGATGGCGCGGGTCAGGGAGGCCGAGGGAGAACCCGACGCGGCACTCGACCTGCTCACCGAGGCGGAACTTCTGTACGCGCGAGGCTTCTTCCCCGAGGTGCGCCCGATCGCGGCGATGAGGGCACGCGTGTGGATCTCACAGGGCCGGTTGGCCGAGGCGCGGGAGTGGGCGAACGGGCAGGGGCTTTCCGCCGCCGAAGACGTCACCTACCTGCACGAGTTCGCTCAGATCACCCTGGCGAGGCTGCTGATCGCCGAGCATCGGGCCGATCCGAAGCGCGGCGCGATTCGCGAGGCCCTGGGACTGCTGGACCGGCTCCTTCAATCGGCAGAGGCAGGGCGCCGCACGGGAAGCGTGAACGAGGTCCTGGTGTTGCAGGCGCTCGCCCATCAGGCGTACGGACAGCTGCCCCTGGCGCTCCTGCCCCTGGAACGCGTGCTCGGCCAGGCCGAACCGGAAGGCTACCTGCGCCTCTTCGCTGATGAGGGCGCTCCCCTGGCAGGGCTTCTGCGTGAGGCCGCACAACGGGGAATCCTGCCGAACCAGGTTTCCCGGCTGCGCCGCGCATTCCGACCGGGCAACGGCGGCACCGCCACACCCCAGCCCGCTGCGGAGGCGCTGAGCGAACGCGAACTGCACGTGCTCAGGCTGTTGGCAACCGAGCTCAGCGGGCCCGAGATCGCCCGCGAACTCTACCTGTCCTTGAACACCGTTCGCACCCACACCAGGCACATCTTCGGCAAGCTCTCCGTGAACAGCCGACCGGCTGCCGTGCGCCGCGCTGACGAGCTGGGCTTGCTCCAGCGCCGATCCCGCGACAAGGACTCTGACAGGCAAGAGTGACATCATCGACGGACAGGGCTGGCGCCGCTGGATCATCCGCGACACTGCTCGACGCCGGCGACTACTCTGCCCGACGCTGTGCCATCAGAGCGGCAAAGCCTGTAGGGCGATAGCGGGAGGCCCGGGCATGCGGGCCCCCGCTTTCTGGGGAAGATGCCTACATGCTCTTGTACACCGAAACGTAGTCGACGAGCATCGGAACACCCGATTGGGTCAGCCGAGTGGGACGGCCCGGCCAGCTGCCGCCGATGGCCACGTTGAGGATGATGAAGAAGCCGTGGCCCGTGGCGTTGGCCCACGTCGTGGCATCTACGTCGCTCTGGTTGACGGTGTGGAAGACGACGCCGTCCAGTGACCAGCGGAGCTGCTCGCTCACCCCGCTGCGGTCCCACTCAATTCGATAGACGTGGAACGCCGACTGGCACGTGGACCCCAGGCAGGTCGTACTCCCACCGAGACCGGTGGTTTCATTGCACGCACCCCCGGGGGTTGTCCCGCAGTGAAGCGTCGCCCAGACGGTGTTGGCACCGTTGACGTTCTCCATGATGTCCATCTCACCGACAGAGGGCCAGTTGGTGTAGTTGCCGCGGAACGGGGCGCCGAGCATCCAGAACGCGGGCCAGTACCCCTGCGCCGCTGTGCCGGTGACGTTCGGCATCTGGATGCGCGCCTCCACCGCCATGACCTTGCCCGGATCCGGCTGGAAGTCGGTGCGCTGGGTCTCGATGCGACCCGAGGTCCAGCTGCCTTTCGCATCGCGGATGGGCTTGATGTTGAGGTTGCCGTTACCGTCCTGGAAGACGTTGGCCGTGGAGGACGTCATCTTCTCGACCTCGCCTGTTCCCCAGCTGGCGGCGCCTCCCGGGTAGCTCGTCCCGATGTCATAGAGCCAGTTGGTGGTGTTGACGCCTGTTCCCGCTGGCCCGGTGAAGTCGTCGCTCCATGCGAGAGTCCAGCCGGCGGGGGTGGCCGGCAGCGACGCCTGGGCGGAAATTGCAGCGGTAGGCACGACGACGACAGCGACGGCGGCGACGACAGCGACGGCGACCTTGTATTTTGAGCGAAACCTCATTGTTGAACCCTTTTCGATTGTATTGCGTGGATGGTTCGTGGGAGCGCTCTCAGAACCCTGCGAGAGAGCGCTCTCACGATCAGGTGTAGCACCCATCGTTTGTGCGTGTCAACGGACTCGGCCTCTCCAGCCATTGTCACCTCTAGTGACACCCGCTTCTGATGACCCGAAGGATCGAGCGTACGATGGCATTGCTGCGGGCGGTGTGAGCATCACGGATGCGTGGATGACGGTCGGCTGAACCTCCCTCGGCACGGCGATGGCGGCCAGAGCACACAGCCGTATCGGACGGAGACACGATGAGCATCGCCGCAGGCACGGACACGCAGTCGACTGAGCTGCACGTTGCCGACAGCCACGATCGGATCCGCGTGCAGGGCGCGCGAGAGAACAACCTCAAAAACATCAACGTCGAGATCCCGAAGCGCCGACTGACGGTCTTCACCGGCGTCTCCGGCTCCGGCAAGAGTTCGCTGGTGTTCAGCACGATCGCCGCGGAGTCTCAGCGGATGATCAACGAGACGTACAGCGCCTTCGTGCAGGGCTTCATGCCGGCGCTGGCACGGCCCGATGTCGACGTGCTCGACGGGCTGAGCACGGCGATCATCGTCGACCAGGAACGAATGGGCGCCAACCCCCGCTCCACCGTCGGCACCGTCACCGACGCCAACGCGATGCTGCGGATCGTCTTCAGCCGGCTCGGGCAGCCGCACATCGGCTCGCCGAAGGCGTACTCGTTCAATGTCGCCTCGATCAGCGGCGCGGGCGCGGTCTCGATCGAGCGCGGCGGGCAGACCATCAAGGAGCGCCGCAGCTTCAGCATCACCGGCGGCATGTGCCCTCGTTGCGAGGGCATGGGCAACGTGACCGACCTCGACCTGACCCAGCTCTACGACGACAGCAAGTCCCTCAACGACGGCGCGCTCACCATCCCCGGTTACAGCATGGACGGCTGGTTCGGCCGCATCTTCAGCGGCTCCGGCTTCTTCGACCCGGACAAGCCGATCCGCACGTTCACCAGGACCGAACTTCACAACCTGCTCTACAAGGAGCCGACCAGGATCAAGGTCGACAACATCAACCTCACCTACGAGGGTCTGATCCCGAAGATCCAGAAGTCGATGCTCTCCAAGGACAAGGAGGCGATGCAGCCGCACATCCGGGCCTTCGTGGATCGGGCCGTCACCTTCACCACCTGCCCCGACTGCGGCGGGACCCGGCTGGGCGAGGGCGCCCGTTCCTCGAAGATCCAGGGGATCAGCATCGCCGACGCCTGCGCCATGCAGATCAGCGACCTGACCCAGTGGGTGCGAGGCCTCGCCGAGCCATCGGTGGCGCCGTTGCTTGACGCCCTGCGGGAGAACCTCGAGTCGTTCGTGGAGATCGGCCTGGGCTACCTGTCCCTCGAACGGCCCACCGGCACGCTGTCCGGCGGCGAGGCGCAGCGGGTCAAGATGATCCGCCACCTCGGCTCCTCCCTCACCGACGTCACCTATGTCTTCGACGAGCCCACCATCGGGCTGCACCCGCATGACATCCAGCGGATGAACGGCCTGCTGCTCCGGCTGCGGGACAAGGGCAACACGGTGCTCGTCGTCGAGCACAAGCCGGAGACGATCACGATCGCGGACCACGTCGTCGACCTCGGCCCCGGCGCCGGCGCGGCGGGCGGCGAGGTCTGCTTCGAGGGCACCGTGGAGGGGCTGCGCACCAGCGGCACGCTCACCGGTCACCACTTCGACGACCGCGCCGCCCTCAAGCAGACGGTGCGGATGCCCACTGGCTCGCTGGAGATCCGTGGCGCGACGGCGCACAACCTGCAGGACGTCGACGTCGACGTGCCGCTCGGGGTGCTTGTCGTCGTCACGGGCGTCGCGGGCTCGGGCAAGAGCTCGCTCGTGCACGGGTCGATCCCCGCCGGCGACGGCGTGGTGTCGATCGACCAGGGCGCGATCCGCGGCTCCAGGCGGAGCAACCCGGCAACCTACACCGGCCTACTGGACCCGATCCGCAAGGCGTTCGCGAAGACCAATGGCGTGAAGCCGGCGCTGTTCAGCGCCAATTCAGAGGGTGCCTGCCCTGCCTGCAACGGCGCGGGCGTCATCTACACCGACCTCGCGATGATGGCCGGCGTCGCCACCACCTGCGAGGAGTGCGACGGGAAGCGGTTCCAGGCATCCGTTCTGGAGTACCACCTCGGTGGCCGCAACATCAGCGAGGTGCTCGAGATGTCGGTGACCGAGGCCGAGGCGTTCTTCGGCGCCGGCGAGGCGCGCACGCCGGCCGCGCACGCCATCCTCGACCGGCTCGCCGACGTGGGGCTCGGGTATCTCAGCCTCGGCCAGCCGCTCCCCACGCTGTCGGGCGGCGAGCGCCAGCGGCTGAAACTGGCCACCCGCATGGCCGAGAAGGGCGGCGTCTACGTGCTCGACGAGCCGACCGCCGGCCTGCATCTGGCCGACGTCGAGCGACTGCTCGGCCTGCTCGACCGGCTGGTCGACTCCGGCAAGTCGGTGATTGTCGTGGAGCACCACCAGGCGGTGATGGCGCACGCCGACTGGATCATCGACCTCGGCCCCGGCGCCGGCCACGACGGCGGCCGGATCGTCTTCGAGGGCTCCCCCGCCGACCTCGTTGCCGCCCGCTCCACCCTCACCGGCCAGCACCTCGCGGCCTACGTCGACAGCTGACCTGGCCCGTCGACGGGCAGCAGTCGGGCCGGGTCGCCGCGGGAGACCGTTCCCGGGCGGATGACCCGGGCGTAGACGCCGAACTCGATCTCGCCGGCATTCAGGCGATACCCGGCGAGCATCTTGAGCAGGCATGTTCCGCGGGCGCCGGTGTCCGGCTCGAGGTCGATGACCGCGCACCGCGGGACCCCACTCCCCACGAGCAGCCTGGCGCCCCCCAGCGCGAGTTCGCGGCCGGCCCAGTCATCCTCCAGGTGTGCAGCGGCGTCGCCGGTGTCGATCGTGAAGGTCGACCGGAACCGGCGCTCATCAACGGCGATCCCGGACTCGAGGGCGAGGCGACGCAGGGAACCGGTCGTGGCGATCGTGACCGAATCGCCGTAGACCACCTCACCCGCGACGGTGCTCCGCGCCAGGACCACTGTCCGCCCCAGCAGCCGGGAGATCTCCCGGGCCCAGGGCCCATCGACCACTTCCATGGCGGCGGCGCGGCCCCAATAGTCGAGTGCGAGGCGATGCCCGCTCATCCGGGGCGGCGCGGTGATCCGCTCCCCGTCGATCTCGACCGACAGCACCCCGCCGTCCCAGCGCGCCTCGCAGGTGACGAGGGACGGATGCTCAACGGTCCTGACGACCTGTCCCGCTTCGAGGTCGACGACCGCGAAGACCCGGTCTCCGACCGGCCCATCCGTCTCGAGCAGAATGTGATCCCGCGATCGATGGCGCCCACCCTTGAGCGCGGACACACCGATGCTGCGCACATGCATGATGATGATCACCCAATCGGCCGAATGTTGCACAACACGGAAGTATCCAATACGGTACGCGAGACTCAGGCATCCCGGATTGACCGCACCCCGGCCGACCATATGATATATGATTTGACAAGCGATAATCGAACTGCGCGTTCCATTATCGAATCGCCAGTGACGTCCGATCCGCCCACGATTCACCCACACAGAGAAGTGAGGAAGCCGTGCAGTTTCACCACCACGGATACGTGTCCACCGACCCGCGCATTCAAGACGCCGCGGGCGTCGGCATCGATCGCCCCGACGAGCTCCCCGAGAACGTCGACGTTCTCATCGTCGGCACCGGCCCCGCCGGCATGATCACCGCCGCCCAGCTCTCCCAGTTCCCCGGCATCACGACCCGGATCGTGGAGCGCCGCGGCGAACGCCTGGCGATCGGGCAGGCCGACGGCATCCAGGCCCGCAGCGTCGAGACCTTCCAGGCCTTCGGTTTTGCGGAGCGCATCATCGCGGAGGCCTACCACATCACCGAGATGGCGTTCTGGAAGCCGGACCCCGCCGATCCGTCGCGCATCGTGCGCACCGCCCGCGCGGTGGACGACCCCACCGGCATCAGCGAGTTCCCGCACCTGATCGTCAACCAGGCCCGCGTACTGGACTACTTCGGCGAGGTGATGGCCAATTCGCCGACGCGAATGAAGCCGGATTTCGGCTTCGATTTCCGCCGCCTCGTGAACACCGACGAGGGCGAGTATCCCGTCACGGTGACGCTCATGCACACGACCGGCGAACGGGCCGGCCAGGAGCGCATCGTCCACGCCAGGTACGTGGTCGGCGCCGACGGCGCCCGAAGCGCCGTGCGCGACTCGATCGGCTGCACGCTCGCCGGCGACCAGGCCTTCCATGCCTGGGGCGTGATGGACGTCCTCGCCGTCACCGACTTCCCGGACATCCGCACGAAGTGCGCGATCCAGTCCGGCTCGGGCGGGAACATCCTGCACATTCCCCGGGAGGGCGGATACCTGTTCCGCATGTACGTCGACCTGGGCGAGGTGGCACCCGATGACAACGGGGCCGTGCGCAAGACGACCATTGAGGAGATCATCGCGAAGGCGAACGAGATCCTACACCCCTACACGCTGGACGTGAAGAACGTGGCCTGGCACAGCGTATACGAGGTCGCCCATCGCCTCACCGACAGGTTCGACGACGTGCTCCCCCACGAGATCGGCACCCGCACGCCGCGAGTCTTCATCACCGGGGACGCGTGCCACACGCACAGCGCCAAGGCCGGCCAGGGCATGAACGTGTCGATGCAGGACGGCTTCAACCTGGGCTGGAAGCTCGCCTACGTGCTTGATGGCCGCAGCCCCGAGACGCTGCTCGGCACCTACTCGTCCGAGCGCCAGGTGATCGCCAAGAACCTCATTGACTTCGACAAGAAATGGTCGAGCCTGATGGCGACGAAGCCGGAAGACCTCGAGGTTCCGTTGGAGGAGTTCTACACCCGCACAGCCGAGTTCCCGGCCGGTTTCATGACCCAGTACCCGCCGTCGATGCTGGTCGGCGAGGCAACCCACCAGTCTCGTGCCACGGGATTCCCGGTCGGCAAGCGCTTCAAGTCCGCCCCGGTGGTCCGGGTCGCCGACGCCAACCCGGTGCAGCTCGGCCACCACCACCGCGCCGACGGACGCTGGCGCGTGTACGCGTTCGCGGATGCCGCGGCAGCGGGAGAGCCGTCGGCGCTTGCTGATTGGGCGCACTGGCTTCAGACCTCGCCCGAGTCGCCGCTCGGCGTGCACACTCCCGCGGGGAGCGCCATCGACAGCGTCTTCGATGTCAAGGTGGTCTACCAGCAGGCGCACACCGGCGTGGACCTCGGCCGTGTTCCCGAGGCGTTCCTGCCGAAGACCGGCCCGCTTCGGTTGATCGACTACGAGAAGCTGTACGCCGCCGACCCGGAGCACGACATCTTCGAGCTCCGCGGAATCGACCGCGGCGGCGCGGTCGTGGTGGTGCGCCCCGACCAGTACGTGGCGAACGTGCTTCCGCTGAGCGCGACCGGCGAGCTGGCTGCATTCTTCCGGCAGATGCTGCTCGTGCGGTAGGTTCCGCCGCCCGGCGGCTGGATGCCGCTACTCGGCGGGAGGACGCTGGCGCTGCCGTTTGGTGGCCGACCGTTGTTGCTTGGCGGCGAGGTGCCGCCGGCCGGAACCCCGGGTGGGTTTCGTCGCCCGCCGGGGAGCCGCCTCGGGAGCAAGCCCGGCGGCCACGAGCTCGGCGAGCCTGGCCAGGGCGATCTCGCGATTGCGCAGTTGGGAACGCCGCTCGGAGGCGGTCACGGTGATCACCCCCGCGATGAGCCGCCGTCCGAGACGGGTGAGCAGCAGCATCCGCTGCGCATCGGTCAGCGCCGCCGACTCGGCGACGTTCCAGAGGAGCTCGACCCGGCTGTCGGAGGTGTTGACGTGCTGGCCGCCCGGGCCGGACGACCGCGAGAACCGCCAGCCGAGTTCCGACGCGGGAATCGTGAGCGCGGGTGACACCTCCAGGTCCATGCACCCAGCGTGGCACGATCCTGGAGCATTGCCCTCAGGCCGGGTCGACTGCAGCCTCACCGCGCAGCGGAAGCGTCCGCACGCTCTCGAACTGGCGCAATTCCCCGTCAAGGGGATCGGTGAACCTCACCTCGCTTGCCAGGAGCTGCAGCGGGCGGGCGAAGTCGTCGATCGCGACGTCCCGAACGACGGGGTACACCGGGTCATCGATGATGGGAATCCCCAGGCCCAGCAGGTGCATCCGCAGCTGATGCGTGCGCCCGGTCCGCGGCGTCAGCCGATAGACGGCCGTGTCCCGGAAGACGGTCTCCAGCTCGATCAGCGACTCGGCGTTGGGCGTTTCATCGACCACCACCTCGGCCTGCCACTGGCCTCGCCGCGTGGCGAGGTGGTTGCGCACGGTGACGGGAAAATCCAGATCCGGCCGCAGCGGGGCGAGCGCACGGTAGGTCTTGCCGACCTCGCCGCGTTGGAACATCGACTGATACGCCCCGCGCCAGCGTCGCTCGGTCGCCAGGATCAGAAGCCCCGACGTCACCCTGTCCAGTCGGTGCAGCGGCGAGAGCTCGGGCAATCCCAACTCGGCGCGCAAGCGCACCACCACACTCTGCACAACGTGCCGACCGCGCGGAATGGTCGAGAGGAAAGCCGGCTTGTCGACCACGACGATTCGAGCGTCCTGATGGACGACGTGGACGGTCCCCGGCACGAATGCCTCATCGGCGAGATCGCGGTGAAACCAGACGAAGGTGTGAGGCCCGTAGGGGTCGCTGCCGACGACCGGCGCGCCCGACTGATAGGCGAAGCGTTCCCCGGCCAGAAACCCGGTCACGTCGACGAATTCGGACAACCGATCGTGTAGCCACGCCTCCATGGTCGGCCACTGGTGCGGCCGGGCGCTGCCACGCTCCGGGGTGCACACCCACGCGGCGTCGAGCCCGTGACGTTGCGGCAGGGGGGAACGCGGGGGCATCCACCGATCGTACGTCTCCAGGGACCACCCCGAAGCCAGCGAGTAGAAGTGGACGCCCGGACGACTCGACCCTGCCGCACAGGGGCGACGCCCCGACCCGACCAATTCGACGGACTTTTTGCCGATTCTGCGCGAAAACAGGTCTCTCACATGCTGAATCTGGAAAATCTCCGTCGAATTCGACGGGGCGAGAAGCGGAAGCCCCATGGTCACCGGTACCGGACGAGTTCGGAGCTGTGACAGCAAGCGCCAGCTGTTGGCTCGTCAGCTCACCTAGAACAGCGGCCAGGGCACCGCGGGCATCTCGCCGCGCGGGGCGGGGAATCGCCCTTCGGCGCGCAACCGGTCGCAGCGCGCGGCCAGGGCGGCGATCTCGAGATCGCTGAGCAACCCGGCGAGAGTGACGCCGAGCTCACCAGCCAGCTGAGAGCCGACCCGATCAATCCCGACCAGTTCCTCGGCGGTGAGAGCCTCACCCATCCACCCCCAGAGCACGGTGCGCAGCTTGTGGTCGGCGTGGAACGTGAGCCCGTGGTCGACCCCGTGCCGGTGCCCGTCGGGCATCGCGAGGATGTGGTCGCCCTTGCGATCGGCGTTGTTCACGACGATGTCGAACACCGCCATCCGGCGCAGGGCGGCAGAGTCCTCATGGATGAGCGTGACCGCACGACCGTGCTCGTCCCGCCCGTCGAGCACATGGCGCCACCCCACGTCGGGCACGGCATCCACGGGGACCAGGCCGACGGCATCCTGTTCGGGGTCTGACTCCTGCCACAGCTGCACCATCCCCCTGCCCATCGGGCCGTCCCGCAGCCAGGTTCGGGGCACCACGTTCCAGCCGAAGACTTGCGAGACCAGGTACGCCGCAGCCTCCCGGCTGGCGAGATATCCGTCGGGGAAATCCCACAACGGATGCTCGCCGACGATGGGCTTGTAGACGACCGTGACGCCGCCGATGCTGCCGAGGAAGGTCGCGTTCGAGGCCGTCGTGATCCGGCCCGTGAGCTCGAGCTCACCGTCGCGGAGGCCGGCCTCGGGGTCGGGGCCGGCCTTGGGCGACATCAGGGGCTGCCGGGGAGGGTGCAGGTGTGCCCGTCCGCGTCGATGGGCTCGCTGCAGAGCGGGCACAGAAGGCGGCCTGCCCCCACCACCTCGCGCGTGCGCTTCGCGAATGCCCGGGCGGTGCCGACCGGCATCCGCACCAGCAGCACGTCAGTCGGCTCCAGCGCGCCCTCATCGAGCTCGTCGTCGTCGCCCTCCACGAACGGGTAGGCCTCGACCACGACCTGCACGGTCGAGGGGTCCCAGGCCAGGCTCATCGAGCCGGTTCGGAATTCCTCCGCGACGGGCTCCTCCAGCGGGTCGTTGTCGACGAGCTCGACGGGAGTGCTGGTCGGGATGCTGAACGGGTTGCCCTTGTGGCTCATCAACTGGTCGAGCAACTCGTCGATCTTCTCGGCGAGAAGGGCGGATTGTTGCTTCTCGAGGGCGACACTGACGATCTGGGCCCCGGCGCGCACCTGCAGGTAGAACGTGCGCGACCCGGGCAGGCCGACCGTGCCGACGACGACCCGGTCCGGCCAGTCGAACTCGTGGACGATTGTGGGCATGTGGGTATTTTAGGCGCCGGATGCGTGCGCCGCCTGACCGGCCCCGCCACCGACCGGCGCGTCGGCCGGAGGGGTTCCCACGCCGAGCCAAGAGAGGTCGCCGGCGTCGGTGTTGGTGGCGTGAACGCTCGGCCGGCTTGTGCCGTAGCGCACGATCGAGACCGACCCGGGGCCGACGTTGATGCGCTGGAACAGGTCGAGATGCATGCCGAGTGCGTCGGCCAGGATGGACTTGATGATGTCGCCATGGCTCACGGCCACCCATACGGCGCCGGGTCCGTGCTGCGCCTCGAACGCCGCGTCGTGTCGTCGGATCGCGGCGACCGACCTGGCCTGCATCGCGGCCAGGGACTCGCCACCGGGGAAGATGGCGGCCGACGGTTGTGTCTGCACCACCGACCAGAGCTTCTCCTGGGCGAGCTCATCGAGGGCCAGACCCTGCCACTCTCCGTAGTCGCACTCGGTGAGGTCCTCCTCGACCGGCCTGGCCAGGGAGCCGGGCTGGCGGTCGAGGATCAGCTGAGACGTCTGCCGGCAGCGTTCCAGGGGGCTCGAGACGACCCCGACCAGCGGCACCAGCGCCAGACGCTCAGCCGTGAGCTCCGCCTGGTCACGCCCGATCTGGTCGAGGCTGACCCCGACGGCCCGTCCGGCCAGCACGCCTTCGGCATTCGCGGTGGTGCGACCGTGCCGCACGAGGATGACTGTGGCCATGGGTACAGCCTAGATCGGGTCGCCTCTCCGGCAGGTCAGTCGATGACGTGGAACGGGACGCTGATGAGGGTCTCGTCGCGGGACGACGGCCCGACGAGCAGCGAAAAGTCACCGGCTTCCACGACTCGATTGCCGCGCGCGTTCACGATGCTGCACTCGGCGACAGGCACTTCAATCGTGATCGTCACGATCTCTCCGGGGAGGAGCGCCACCTGCGCGAAGGCCTTGAGCTCCTTGTCCGCCCAACTCACAGAGGTGACTCTGTCACTCACGTATGCCTGCACCGTCTCAACCACAGGACGCTCGCCGGTGTTGTGCAGAGTGAGCTCAGCCCTCACCGTATCGATCCTGGACAGGTCCGGCCGCTGCAGCCGAAGGTTGGAATAGTCGACCTGCGTGTAGGAAAGCCCTTCTCCGAAGCTGAACGCAGGGCGCTGGGTCAAGTCCGCGTACCGGTCGCCGTGCTGCCCGCGGATCTGGTTGTAGTACGTCGGCTGCTGTCCTACGTGCCGCGCGAAGGAGATGGGCAGCCGACCGGACGGTTCGATCAGTCCAAGCACGAGTTCCGCGATGGCCCGACCGCCTTGCATCCCGGGGCTGGCCACCCAGACGACGGCGGCCGCGCTCATCGCCGATGGTGGGAGCACCAGCGGCTTTGAGGACATCAGGACGACGATCATCGGAGTGCCGGTCTCCGCCAGGGCGTCCAGGAGGGCGATCTGGCCACCCACAAGCTCGAGCGTCGCCGTTGATCGGCCCTCGCCCACTAGTTCCACCCGGTCGCCGACAACGGCCACCACATAGTCGGCTGTGCACGCTGCTTCGACTGCCTCGCCGATCATCTGTGCGTCAGGGTCGCAGGGAATGACGAGCTGGGGTCGAGGCTGTCCGTCCGGGAAGAACTCCCCCGCTGGATCCGGCGCGAGCCGCAGGATGTCTGCCCCCCTGGCGTGGGTGAGCAGCCACTCCGACGGAAGCAGCGCGCGCAACCCATCGAGCACTGTCGTGATCATGTGCCGCGGATGACCATCCGGCAACCAGCCGGCCTGACCGGACGAACCCGCCCAATCTCCGAGTTGAGTCTGTGCGTCGTCGATCAGGGGACCGACAATCGCGACCCTCCTGGGCTCTGAGCTGGTGACGGGAAGGGGCAGAACGCCGTCGTTCTGCAGCAGCACGATAGAGCGTCTGGCAATCTGAAGGTTCAGCTCGGTGTGCTCGGCATTGGCGATGGATGCTCTCTGCAACTCCAGGTCAGGCAGGCGAGGGTTCTCGAACAGCCCGAGTTCGAATTTGAGGGCAAGGATGCGCGAGACTGCGGCATTGAGATCGGACTCATCCAGAATCCCCAGCTCGATTGCTTGGAGTGCGCCGGCGAAGAATCCCGGGGTATTCATCACCATGTCGTTGCCGGCCTTGACCGCGGCTGCCGCCGCGTGCATATAGTCGGGTTGAACCTGCTGTTCCCAGACCATCCGACCGACGTTGTCCCAGTCGGTGATGAGGGTTCCGGTGTACCCCCACTCCCCCCGGAGAACGTCCTTCAGCAGCCACTCGTTGACGGTGATCGGCACGCCGTCGATGGATTGATACCCCAGCATGAACGTGCGGCAGCCTTCACGGGCGACCCGTTCGAACGGTGGCAGGAACCACGACCGAAGCTTTCGCTGCGAAATGTCGGCTTCGCTTGAATCACGCCCGCCCTGGGTCTCCGAGTACCCGGCAAAATGCTTCGCGGTCGCCAGGATGGCGGTCGGGTCTGCCAGTCCCTTTCCTTGATAGCCGCGCACCATCGCAGAAGCCAGCTCGCCGATGAGAAAGGGGTCCTCGCCGAACGTCTCGCCGATGCGACCCCATCGAAGGTCGCGTGCGATGCAGATCACGGGCGAGAAGGTCCAGTGGACTCCGGTCGATGCGACCTCGACCGCAGTGGCCCTGGCGACTTTCTCGATGAGCCCAGGGTCCCAGGATGCCGCCATTGCGAGCTGGGTGGGGAAGATCGTGGCGCCGGTCCAGAACGAGTGCCCGTGGATGCAATCCTCCCCGACTATGAGCGGGATCCGCAGGCGGGTCTGTGCGGTGAGAGCCTGCGCCTGGTCCAGCCGGTCCGGTGAGGCATGAAGAACGGATCCGACGTGCTTGGCTAGGACGTGATCGACGATGTCGTCCTGGGCATCGAGCTGCATCATCTGCCCGACTTTTTCTTCGACCGTCATTCGGCCGAGGAGGTCGGCGACGCGGTCGCCGATGGATGAAGCCGGATCGAGATATGGGACCGAATGGGTGATGATTGCGCTCACAATGAGACTCCTATTGCCTGGTTGAATCGTCGTCGGTAGCGCGAGGGCGCACGGCGGTCACCCTGTCGGACAGCACGAAGCCCTTCTTCCTCATCGCGCGGGCGCGCTCCCCCGCCGAGCGAAGACGGGGATTGACGTACTCATCGATGCCGAAGTTGATCAGGGAGAGTGCCATGCCCAGCAAAGCAATGCACAGGCCTGCGGGGACATACCACCACCAGAAGTCAGGGAAGGCTCCGTTCTGCTGTGCCCAGAACAGGATCGTTCCCCAGTTGAGGTTGGTGATCGGAATGACGCCGATGAAGGCCAGGGTGGTGAGGCCGAGGACCGCGGCGATGACCGTTCCGACGAAACTCGATGCGATGATCGCGGTCAGATTGGGCAGCATTTCTACGGCGATGATGCGGTACAGGGGTTCCCCGTTGGCTCTCGCGGCCTGGATGAAGTCACGGTTGCGCAAGGACATCGTCTGCGCGCGGAGGACCCGGCCACCCCACGCCCAGCCGGTGATCGCGAGAACCGACGAAATGAGCAGCAGGCTCGGGTTTTCGTACTGCGAGGCGATGATGATGATCAGCGGCAGGCCGGGGATGACCAGGAACACATTGGTCAGGGCGGACAACGATTCACTCCGCCAGCCGGTGACGTATCCCGCCGTGACTCCGATTCCCACCGCAATGAACGTGGCAATGACTCCCGCGGTGAAGCCGACCACCAGCACCCCGCGGGTGCCATAGATGATCTGGCTCAGCACGTCCTCACCCATGTGGGTGGTTCCGAGCCAGTGCACCCAGGACGGGGCTTGTCGGAGGGCGGTGAAGTCCTTGTCGAGGGGACCGTAGGGCGCGATCCAGTCCCCGAAGATCGCCACCAGGCAGAAGGCTCCGAGGATGCTGAGCCCGGCAACGGACTTTCCGTTACGAAACATCGCGAACGTCTGGCCCAGTCGACCGAACGCGTTTCTCTTGTGCGTCATGTCTCATGCCTCCATCTGGCGAGTGCGCGGGTCGAGGATCGCATAGGCGACATCCGCGATGATGTTGGCGACGAGAACAGCCAACGTGATCACGAGGAACAACCCCTGCATCAGCGGGTAGTCCTTGGCCGTCGTCGCGTCGAGGAGGAGCTTGCCGGCGCCTGGGTAGGAGAAGACGAGTTCCATCACCAACGTTCCGCCCACGATGAAGCCGAGCGACATGGCGAAGCTGGACAGCTGGGGCAGGGAGGCGTTGCGGGCGGCGTAGTTGATCAGGACACGCACGGGCCGGAGGCCCTTGGCCTGCGCGACGGTGACGTAGTCCTCATCCAAAACCGTGATCATCATGTTGCGCATCCCCAAAATCCAGCCGCCGAGCGAGCCGATCACCAGGGTGAGCGCGGGCAGGAAGCCGTGTTGGATCACCTGGCCGGCGAATTCCAGGGAGAAGCCGGGTTGCGTTCCCTTGTCGTAGGCGTGTGATGCGGGGAACCAGCCGAGCGTGGTCGAGAACACGGCGATGGCGATCAGACCCATCCAGAAGTAGGGGACGGTGGAAAAGAAGGTGGCGACAGGCACGATCGCGTCGGCTCTGCTGCCGCGGCGCCATCCGATCAGCCCGCCGATCGCGGTGCCGAGCGCGAACGAGAGCACTGTGGCGAGGCCGACGAGGCCGATGGTCCAGGGAATCGCCGACGCTATGACATCGGTGACCGGCGCCAGGCCCTTGGAGAACGATCTGCCGAGATCCCCGGACAGCAGCAGCTGCCAGTAGTCGATGTACTGCTCGAGAAGGCTTTTGGTCGAATCCAATCCGAACAGTGTTCTGAGTGAGTCGATGGCCTCCGGGCTGATCCTGCCCTGGTTCTTCTGCAGGTAGGCAGAGACCGGGTCACCTTTCATCATGCGCGGGAGGAAGAAATTGATGGTGATCGCGGCCCACGCGGTGAAGGCGTAGAACGCCGTGCGTCGCAAGATGAATCTCACGTGGTGGCTCCCGGAATGGTCGTGGATGCCGCGAAGTGCTTTTCCGGATCGGGAGAGGCGTCGCGGAGCGCGAGGGTGTAAGGATGCGTCGGGTGGAGAATGACGTCGTCGGACGGGCCATGCTCGACGACTTTCCCGTGATGGAGAACCATGATCTCGTCGCTGAAGTGGCGAGCGGTTGCGAGGTCGTGAGTGATGTACAGAACGCCCAGATTCGCTTCGCGTTGGAGCTCGGCGAGAAGGTTGAGCACCTCGAGTCGGATGGACACGTCGAGCATGGAGACGGGTTCGTCGGCGATCAGGAGCGCGGGGCGCGATGCGAGGGCTCTGGCGATGGCGACACGTTGGCGTTGTCCCCCGGACAGCTCGTGCGGACGACGGTCGATGGTCTGTTCCGGCGAGAGTCGCACTCGGTTGAGCAGCCTGAACACCTCCTCCTCCACCTGGTCCGCGGGGACGACCCGGTCGAGACGGAGGGGGCGCTCGATGTGGTGCCGGATCGTGTGGTAGGGATTCAGGGAGGCGAATGGGTCCTGGAACACCATGCGCACCGTCTGCCGGTATCGCCGGAGCGGGCGGCCCCAGGTGGGAATGGGTGTGCCGTCGAGCAGGACCTGTCCGGAGCTGACCCGCTCGAGCTGCGTGAGGATTTTCGCGATCGTTGACTTCCCGCTCCCGCTCTGACCGACCAGGGCGATGGTCCGGCCGGAGGTGAGCGTGAAATTGACCTTGTCGAGGGCGATCAGTTCGCCCGAACCCCGAACGCGGTATTTCTTCGTGACGTCTCTGAACTCAAGTGTTGTCATTGAACGGTGACTCCTGATTCCGCGTCAAGGGCGCTCTCGCTGGGTCGACGCACGAAGCCGCCGCGTTCGCCGGTCAGGCTCGGGAAGGATGCCAGGAGTCGCCGAGTGTAGTCATGCCGGGGGTTCTCGTAGAGATTCCGGGCCGTGTCGATCTCGACGATGCGACCTTCCCTCATCACCGCGATTCGGTCGGAGATCTCCAGGAGCAGCGGAAGGTCGTGCGTGATGAAGATGACGGAGAATCCGAACTCCTTGCGCAGGTCGGAGATCTGGTCGAGGATCTCCCGCTGCACGAGAACGTCGAGCGCGGTGGTGGGCTCGTCCATGATCATCAACTGAGGTTTGAGGGCGAGTGCCATGGCGATCATCACGCGCTGCCGCATCCCGCCGGACAGTTCGTGCGGATAGGAGCGCAGACGGCCACTACCGACGCCGACGATGTCGAGCAAGCGTCCGGCCTCCAGGCGATGCTCTCTGCGACTCATGGCGGGACGGTGGGTGGAGAAGACGTCCTGAAGCTGCGCCCCGATGGTGATGATCGGGTTGAGAGCGTTCATCGCTCCCTGGAAGACCATGGAGGCCTTTTCCCAGCGGAAGGCGCGCAGCTGGACGTCGTCCATCGTGTTGATGTCGATGTCCTCGCCGGATTCATCGTGAAAGACGGCGGACCCGGAGGTGATCACGGCGGGTGGTTTGAGCAGCCGCTGGATGCCGTAGGCAAGGGTGGTCTTGCCGCATCCGGATTCGCCCGCGAGGCCAAGGATCTCGCCTCGGCGGACTGTGATGGACACGTCTCGCACGGCTTCCACGGGGGGATTCACGTCGTACGAAACGCTGAACTGGGAAACCGTCAGGAGGTCGTCGGTAGTCATGGCTGGTCACGGCTCTTTCTCGGTGGGAAACGCCCGGTGGGAAACGCCCGAATCAGGCCACCGGACGGGGAAGGCCTGTCTCCCCCGCCCGATGGTTGCCTTTGGTGCTGCCGGATCAGTTGGCCGCTTCGAGCTCGGTCAGGATCAGCACGGCCGTCGGCTGGGTCGGATCCGCCGGCGCGTAGGGGTTGTCTTCCCCGGGCCAGCCGACGTAGCTGCGCGTGTTGAAGGCGCCGATGAATGGCCGGGTTCCCACTGGCATCGCCGGCACCTCGTCAACGAAGATCTTCTGCACGGTCTCGAGTGCTGCGCCGCGAGTGGCGTCGTCAGCGGCATTCGTGTACTCGTTCAGCGCTGCCGTGGCCTTCGGGCTGTCGAAGCGTCCGAAGTTGAAGTCGGCGCTCTCTCCGAGGGGCTTCAGCCAACGGCCGTCCATCATGTTGCTGTAAAGGTCGTAGGGAGTGGCGCCGGTGTCGGTCCAGTGCAGGATCGCCTGGAAGTCGCCGGTGCCCTTGGCTTCCCACCAGGTGTCGGAGTCGGGCGTGTCGACCGTGGCCTCGACGCCCAGGGACTTAGCGGCATCCGCGATGAGGCTGATCCCGGTCACGTAGTCGTTCCAGCCCTGAGGAACAGAGAGGGCGAAGGTGACCGGCGCGCCGGACGGGTCGACCAGGGACTTGCCGGCCCAGGTGTAGCCGGCGTCCTTCAGGAGGCTCTTGGCAGCATCCGCGTCGACCTTGTAGGTCTCACCCTTGTACTCGGCGGAGATGAAGGGGTCGCCCACAGGCGTCGGCAGGCCGGTGACGGAACTCACGACCGGGACACTGCCTTCTCGGGCGATGTCGGCGTACTGCGTTCGATCGATGACGAGGTTCATCGCCTTACGGAAGGCGACGTCGTTGAACGGCTTGGTCTGCGTGTTGACGAACATCGTGTCGATCGCCAGTCCGGCGGCGGCCCAATAGACGTTGTTCTCAGGGTCCTTGTCGAGGTAGGCCGACTTGACATTCGGGATGAAGGCCTGCGCCCAGTCGGCATCGCCGTTGGCGAGCGCCGTGGTGAGGGCCGTGTTGTCGTTGTAGGACACGTAGTAGAGGGTCGGCACGGCCAGCTTGCCGCCCCAGTAGTCGTCGCGTGCGGTGAGCTCCACGCTTTGGGTGTCGAACTGGCTGAGCACGTAGGGTCCGGTGCCCACCGGGTTCGGGTTCGCGAAGGTGGCGGGGTCTTCGACGCTCTCCCAGATGTGCTTGGGCAGGATCTGCTTGTGCAGCACCTTGTCCTGCTTCGAGAACATCGATCCGGCGAACGTGACGGTCACGCTGTCGCCGTCGCGGGTGACGTCGGTGATGCCGAGGGCCGCGGTGTCGAGTTCGGGCTTGGTCGTGAACATGGTGAAGGTGAACTCGATGTCTTCGGCGGTGAAGTCCTCACCGTCGTTCCAGGTCACGCCGTCTCGGGCGACGAGCGTCACTGCCCTGTAATCGTCGGTCCAGGTGATCTCGGACGCAAGCCACGGCCGCACCTCGTCGCTCGGACTGACGAGGTTGACGATGCCGAGCGGCTCCAGAATCGCATTGAGGTAGCCGAGCTTCATTCCGGATGATTCGCCGATCCACGGATTGTTGGACTCGGTTGCGATCGCACCGTCCGGTTTCGCGATGGTCAGTGCTGCCCCGCTCTCCGAAGTGCTGCTGCTGTTGCCGCTTGTGCAGCCGGTAATCGCGATCGCGGCCACGAGCCCCATGGCGACCAGCGTGGATTTCACCTTCATGTATCTCTCCCTCGAGATCAGGTGTCCGTGCAAGGCTGCCGTGACACAAGATAAAATTTACCGTCTTGTCAGTAAGTATTCAAGACCAAATTCCGAAACGCCGCGATACGCTTTGTTCCAGCCGGTCACGTGGCGGACAGCGCGTAGAATCTTGCTCGTCCAGAGCGGACCTTTTCGACCGCTCACCGGCAAGAAAGACCGGACCGGTCGCGAATTTTTGATATGGCATAGGTGATGACCCTGATGGTTACGGCACGAAGAAAGTCTCAGCCCAGGCCGCAAACGCTCGCGCGGCGCAGAGACATCCTGGAGGCCGCCCTCGAGATATTCGGCAGCAAGGGCTACACCAATGGCACGCTCTCCGACATTGCGGAGCAGGTGAACATGACCCATCCGGGAATCCTGCATCACTTCGGGTCGAAGGATCAGCTCCTCCTCGAGGTCCTGCGCTTTCGCGATGAAACCGATGTGCAGAGTCTGGCCGGCCAGCACATCCCCGACGGAATCGAGTTCTTCCGCCACTTGGTGGCCACGGCCTTCTCCAATGCCCAACGTGCGGGAATCGTTCAGGCCTACGTCGTGCTCTCGGCCGAATCGGTCACCGACGACCACCCCGCTCGCGAATTCTTCGTGGATCGATACCGCACCCTCCGCGCCGAGGCGCGACACGCATTCGAGGTCGTGTGCGCGGAGCGCGGAGCGGTAGCGCCCGAGACGGTCTCACTGGCGGCTACTGCGATTCTGGCGGTGATGGACGGGCTCCAGGTTCAGTGGCTGCTTGATCCCAGCAACGTAGAACTCGCCCAGGCGAGCGAGTTCGCGATCGAAGCCATTGTGGCCTCGGTTCTCGAGCCGCGGGACGCAATACTCGCTCGCTCCTCTGGTCCAGGCGGCGGACACCAAGAGTGAAACGGCAGTTTCCGGTGGCGAAGTGGCGAGCACTGCGGCGCGCCTGCGCGATTCAAGGCAGACCACTACAGGTAGTATGGAGATCACACCCCAACCACTAGATGTGGTTCCTTCGCCCGGCTCAAACTCCCGCTCGATCGCTGTGGGCACTACGACTCGAGGAGACTTCAGCGCGTGTTGAAAACGGAAAACCCTGGCGCAGGAACCCTCACGACGGGGAGCGCTCTCGGCACGCTCATGGTGGCCAAACGCGACGGACGCCGGCTCGCCTTCGATGACACCCGCATCTACGCGGCACTCGCCAAGAGCTTCACCGAAGTGCATGGCGAGCTGACCCCGCTCACGCACCGCACCATCCGTGACCTGGTCGCTCGCGTCGACCGCGAGATCGCCTCGCGCTTCGCCGTCGACATCAAGATCTACGAGGTGCAGAACATCGTGGAACACGCCCTGCTTGACAGCAAGGAGTACGACGCCGCCGAGGCATACATCAATTACCGGATCCAGCGGGACTTCGCGCGCAGCAAGGCCACCGACATCAACCACTCGATCATCAAGCTGATCAGCAAGGACGAGTCGGTCGTCAACGAGAACGCGAACAAGGACAGCGACGTCTTCAACACCCAGCGCGACCTGACCGCCGGCGCGGTGGGCAAGGCCATCGGCCTGAAGATGCTGCCCCCGCACGTCGCCAACGCCCACCAGAAGGGCGACCTGCACTACCACGACCTCGACTACCACCCCTACGCGCCGATGACGAACTGCTGCCTCATCGACTTCAAGACGATGCTGAGCCAGGGCTTCCGGATCGGCAACGCCGACGTCGACCCGCCCCGGTCGATCCAGACGGCGACGGCCCAGATCTCGCAGATCATCGCGAACGTGTCCTCGAGCCAGTACGGCGGATGCTCGGGGAACCGCATCGACGAGGTGCTCGCCCCCTACGCCGAGAAGAACCTCGAAAAGCACCTGGTCCAGGCCGGGAAATGGATCGAGGACGAGTCCCGGCACCAGCAGTACGCCGAGGAGAAGACCCTCAAGGACATCTACGACGCGATGCAGAGCCTCGAATACGAGATCAACACCCTCTTCACCTCCAACGGGCAGACACCCTTCACCTCCCTGGGCTTCGGCCTCGGCACCAGCTGGTTCGAGCGCGAGATCCAGAAGGCGATCCTGCAGATCCGGATCGAGGGCCTGGGCAGTGAGAAGCGCACCGCGATCTTCCCGAAACTGATCTTCACGGTCAAGCGTGGCCTCAACCTCGCACCGACCGACCCGAACTACGACATCAAGCAGCTGGCGCTGGAGTGCTCCACCAAGCGCATGTACCCCGACATCCTCAACTACGACAAGATCGTCGAGCTCACCGGCAGCTTCAAGGTGCCGATGGGCTGCCGGTCGTTCCTGCAGGGCTGGACCGACGAGGAGGGCAACGACGTCTCCGAGGGCCGGATGAACCTCGGAGTCGTGACGCTCAACCTGCCCCGGATCGCCCTCGAGGCCGCCGGCGACAAGGACAGGTTCTGGAGCATCCTCGCCGAGCGGGTGAGCACGGCGCGCGACGCACTGCTCTTCAGAATCGACCGGTGCAAGGAAGCGACCCCGGATAACGCCCCGATCCTCTACGTCTACGGCGCCTTCGGCCAGCACCTCGATGCCGGCCAACCCGTCGACACCCTCTTCAAGAACAAGCGCGCCACCGTGTCCCTCGGCTACATCGGCCTCTACGAGGTGGCCGCGGCCTTCTATGGCGGTGACTGGGAATCCGACGCCGAGGCGAAGGACTTCACCGTCGACATCCTGCGCACCCTCCACGAGCGCACCCGGGAGTGGAGCAATGAGTACGGCTACCAGTTCAGCGTGTACTCGACGCCGAGCGAGAGCCTGACCGACCGGTTCTGCCGACTCGACACAGCGAAGTTCGGCTCCGTGCCCAACATCACCGACAAGGACTACTACACCAACAGCTTCCACTACGACGTGCGCAAGAGCCCGACGCCGTTCGAGAAGCTGGACTTCGAGAAGGTCTACCCGACGTATTCCTCCGGCGGGTTCATCCACTACTGCGAATATCCGATCCTGCAGCAAAACCCCAAGGCGCTCGAGGCCGTGTGGGACTACTCCTACGATCGCGTCGGCTACCTGGGCACCAACACTCCGATCGACCGGTGCTATGCCTGCGGCTTCTCGGGCGACTTCGATGCCACCGAGCGCGGCTTCGAGTGCCCCGAATGCGCAAACGCCGACCCGATGACCTGCGACGTCGTCAAGCGCACCTGCGGCTACCTCGGAAACCCGCAGGCCCGCCCGATGGTGCACGGACGCCACACCGAGATCACCTCCCGGGTCAAGCACATGGCGGGCGCCACCGGCATCCGTGGGGCGGATGCCGCCGCATCAGTCGCCGAGGATGCGTAACCCCCAGCCCGGCGAGTGGCTGTCGGAGAAGCTGAGCCAGCGCTACGTCGGCGACTACAAGCCCTTCGTCTTCGTCGACGGCGAAGGGGTGCGGTGCAGCCTGTATCTGTCCGGTTGCCTGTTCGCCTGCGAGGGCTGCTTCAACGAGGCCACCTGGAGTTTTCGCTATGGACAGCCATACAGTCAGGAGCTCGAGGACCAGATCCTCGCCGACCTCGGCCAGGAGTATGTGCAGGGCCTCACGCTCCTCGGCGGAGAGCCGTTCCTCAACACCGGGGTGTGCCTGGCGCTCCTCGACCGGGTGCGCCGCGAACTCGGCAGGTCGAAGGACGTCTGGTGCTGGACCGGCTACACGTTCGAAGAACTGCTGCTGGAGAGTCCGGACAAGCTCGCCATGCTCCGCGAGATCGATGTTCTGGTCGACGGTCGATTCGAACTGGCCAAGCGCGACCTGAACCTGCAGTTCAGGGGCAGCAGCAACCAGCGGATCATCGACGTGAAGGAGTCCCTGGCCAGCGGACAGGTAACGCTGTGGGGCGGGCTCAAGGACGCGACCGGCAGCTACGAACAGATCGAGAAGCGGGAGCTGATCTAGGCGAGGTGCTGCGGGGAAGGTGAATACTGATCACCTGACCACACCCTGCGCGGCAACCCCGCTTCGTTGGAATGGATGCCACGGGCGACGTACCGTCCCCGGCGGAGGCTGGACCAATGGGAGATCCTGGGCGAAACCTGGTGGTGGTTCGTCCTGGTCCAGGTGCCGCTGATCGCCAGCTGGGCCGGCTACTTCTCGGAACGTAAGGCCGAAAGAATGCGCAAGGCCCGCAACCTGCCGCGGCCCACCGAATGATCCCGATCTTCATCATGAGCGCCGCGCCAATATCCCGGCGAAGAGGGCGTGGAGCAGCGGGAGCGCCGAGCCGGCCATGAGCACCGTGCCGATGACGACATCCTCGCCGCGTTGCAGGATGCCTCCGATCAGCAGGGCGGCGAAGAGGATTGCCGAGATGATCTGCCGTCCTGTTCGCTCGAGGCTGCCCAGTCGGCGATCGAGCCGAGGGGTCTGCACCGAGACCGCGCCCTCTTCGATCCGCGTTGTGAGGTTGTCGAGCCGCCTGGGCAACCGCGCGATGATGCCCGCAACCGACATCGCTTGCTTGGCGGCCGCCTGCACCAGGTTCCCGCCCTCGGCTCGGATCAGCCCGGCGGAATACGGCTCGACGGAATTCCAGATGTTGAAGGCGGGGTCGAGCGAACTGCACATTCCCGAGGTCAGCGACATCGCGCGGACGATGAGAAGAAAGTTCTCCGGAAGCTGAAACGGCAGCGACCGCACCACGTCACCGAACTCGACGGCGAAGGCTCGGAACTCGCGCGGGTCGACGTCCTGCAACTCGGCGAAACCCATCCCGCCGAAACGGGCGAACAGCTTCGTCATCGCCCGCTCGAGTTCTGCGGTGTCTGCGGACGGCAGGAGCACACCCACCTCGCGGATGCCGTCCACCATCCCCTTGCCGTCGCGAGACGCGGCGGCGATGAGCAGCTTCCGAAGACCCCGACGCAGGGCATCGGGCACGTCGCCCATCATCCCGAAGTCGATGAAGGTGAGCTTCCAGTCCCGGCGTCCGTCCCCTCCGGGCACACCGGCGTCGCCGAGCGGCGTGACGAAGATATTGCCGGGGTGCGGGTCGGCGTGGAAATAGCCATGGAGGAAGAGCTGGTCGAACATGACGGCCGCGAACTCAGTGGCGACTTCGGACGGGTCGATACCCGCTGCCCTCAGCCCGTCGACATCGTTGATCTTGATTGCGGTCACATCTTGCAGGGTCAACACCCGCCGCGTTGTACGCTCCCACACCAATTCGGGAACGCTGACCCGGGCATCGTCTGCGAAGACCTCAGCGAACCGCTCGGCGCTCGCCGCCTCGTGCAGGTAGTCGATCTCCTCGAGACTCGTGAACGCGAACTCCTCGACGAGGGCGGGCACGTCGACGCGATCCGAGACCAGACGAACGTGGCTGAGCCAGCGGGCGACACGGCGGAGAGCGCTGAGGTCGACATCGACTATCGTGCTGATGCCCGGCCGCTGAATCTTGACGACGACATCGAGCAGGCCTGTCTCGGCGGCATCCGCTTCGGATAGCCGAGCGCGGTGGGCCTGACCGAGGGATGCCGCCGCCAGAGGCGTTGGATCGATGAACGAGAACGCACGCTCGAGCGTGACACCCAGCTCGGCTTCGGCGAGGGTTCGGATGGCCGGGAACGGCACCGGCGGAACCTCGTCCTGCAGACCCTCAAGCTCCTTCGTGATTTCCGGCGGCAGCACGTCGAGGCGTGACGACATGAACTGGCCGACCTTGATCATGAGGCCACCCAGGTCGACCGCGAGCACGTGGAAGCGCTGCGCAATGCGCTGCAGGCGCGCCGACCTGCTTCGTGCTGCGACCCGCGCGAGACCGACCCGAGGGAGAATCAGCTCGTACCACCACGTCTGCACCAGATACCGGGCGGCGAACAACAGGATCCTGCGGGAGCGGGCGCGCATGTTCCCGACGTCGGTCATCTGATCTCCTTGATGCCGACGTGCTGTGGGCACTCGGTCAGTCCTGGGCGAGGATGGAATAGAGCTTACGGCGCGCCTCATCCAGTACGGCAACAGCCTGCTTCACCTGCTCCGGATTGCCCGAGCGCCCGACCTGTGCGGCCGCCTGAGCCAGGTCGATGCCGGCCTTGGGTAGCGCGGTCGCCCGCCCGCTGTCCCGAACACTCTGCGCCTCCCACGGCGCAGCCTGATCTGCCGCGGCGTCCGCTACCCGTCGCCCCTCGTCCGTGAGCGAGTAGGTCTTGCGACCGTTGGACTCCTCCGCACCGATGATGCCTTCGTCCGCAAGCAGTTGAAGTGTTGGATACACCGAGCCGGGACTCGGCTTCCACGCGCCACCGCTGCGTTCCTCAATCTCATGGATGATCTGGTAGCCGTGCATCGGCTTCTCGGCGAGCAACGCAAGCACCGCCGCACGCACGTCGCCGCGTCCCATCCTCGTGCCGACCTTGCGGTCGAACTGTCCGCGGAGCTGTTCCATCGCGTCCCACACCACGGAACCTGGCCAGCCCTCACCGCCGCCACCCCGGCGCCCCCCGAACCCATCGCCCATAAATGAATTACTCATGATGTCCTCCTCAGCGCCACAGCCACCGAGGCTCGACGATACTTAACGATATATCGTCAAGCGACTTGATGGCGAGACCGGATTCCATAATTCATTCCATCTTGTGAGTTTGCATGAACACCTGTCTTCGCCCGTCAAAGTGAGAATCGACGCAAGCACTTGTATACTCGTAGCTATACAGGGAGGCCAGGATGACGAGCATGATCCGTGAGGCGCGGGAACGCCACCGCATCACCATCTACGAACTGGCAGAGCGCCTCCAGATCACTCCCGGAGCAATTTCACATCTAGAGAAGTCTGAGCGCGTTGGCACCATCAAGATCGCCACTTTAAGGCGTGCGCTGCAGGCAATCGGCGAAGACCTTGAGATGGCATCGAAGCCGATCACGATGAAGTCGAGACATCTGATGAGCGCCCGGACGGCTGCTGAAGCCATCAACACGGAACTCAAAGCTGGCGACAGTGACGCAGCTCTCAGACTCACCACGCAGGCCATCGACCACTTTCGGCAGGCAAAGACCTCATCCGAGATTGCAGACTTCCTTCGAAAGCCTGGCCCCATCGAGGACAGTAACTGGGACACGCTATTGGCCACCGCGATTCGATGGGATTCCAAGCGGCGCGGGATCAAAGCACCTGGCTGGACAAAGAGGCCGCCACTGCGCATCGACTGGATGCCCGGGGTAGACACCACTCCGAGCACGGAATACGCCGACTTCATTCGACAGCAGGCCGAGCCTGAGTTCCTCGAGCACAGAATCCTGATCCGCGAACGTGATTTCACCACCCGTTGATGGACAAGCATCTCTTCGATGCCGACGAGCTCCGAGCGCTGCTCACCGAGCTTGGGGACCGAATGGCTGAGCGCGGTGAGAAGGTCGAGGCCTACATCATCGGCGGCACCGCCATGGCTATCGGTCTTGGCTCGAGGCGCGGCACTGACGAGATCGACGGCATGTTCCGTCCGCATGAAGTCGTCGCGGAGGAGGCCTCCAAGATGGCTGCGGAGCGGGGCCTTCGTTCCGACTGGCTCAACACTCGCGCATTTTCCTTCATGAGCGATCCTTCCGAGGACACCCAGGCCAAAGAGATCACGTTCAATGGCATGTCGGTTCGGCTGGCGTCGCCGAGGTACCTCCTAGCCATGAAGATGGCCGCCGGCCGTCTGAAAGATCATGGCGACATCGTCATCCTCATTCGCCACCTCGAGCTCAGGGACCCGGAGCAGATTGCGGACCTCACCTTCGCAATTTTCGGGGACGACGGCATGACACTCACTGATCCTCGCAAGAGTGTCGTTCTCCTGGCGAAGGAGATGCTCAGGCTCGCCTGGGGGTGAATCAGCCGCCGCTTGACTTCTGGGCCCTGCAGCAGGCGCGAGCAACTCGACGGTGGGGTTCAGGTCTGCCGGTACCGCCCAACGGCGCGTGCGACAACTGGCCAGGTCCTCGTCGCAGGCTGAATCCCACACGCGATGGACGGGAGACTGAGTTGGCCCGGACGACGGTGACTGCCGCGCCCACACGGCAAGAATGAGCCGCAAACGGAACGAAACTAGAATGGCGCAATGCAGTTCTCTCTGTGGTTGGCCCTCGTCGGCGCGGGCACCTTGATCAGTTTCACGCCAGGCGCGGGGGCGATCAACACCATGAGCAACGCTCTCAACTCGGGCTTTCGCCGCTCTATCTGGGGAATTCTCGGCCAGCAGGCCGCGCTGCTCATCCACATCGTGATCGTGGCACTCGGTGTCGGTCTGCTCGTAGCCAGTTCTCCGATCGCCTTCAACATCATTCGCTACGCGGGTGCCGCCTACCTCGTCTACCTGGGCATCCGGCAGTATCTCGCCAAGCCGGAGCTGGATGCAGAGCGCGCCAGTGCGCTGAGCGATGAGCCCCGCTGGTCGATGTTCCAACGCGGGCTGTGGGTGAACATCCTGAACCCCAAGGCGATTGTGTTCTTCCTGGCGTTCCTGCCCCAGTTCATCCGGGTCGACCGACCGATGCCGGCCCAGTACCTGATCGTCGCCGCCACCGTCGTCGTCATCGACGTTCTGGTGATGTGGCTCTTCTTCGCCGCAACAGCGCGTTCATTCCAGCGATTCACCCGCGACGCTCAGGGTCAGCGCGCGTTGAACCGCGTCTTCGGCGTGCTCTTCGTGGGCGTCGGCGTACTGCTCGCGGTCATCCACTGAGAGCTCAGGGCCCTCGGCACGGGCTTGGGGCGCGGGCGTGCGGTTTTCCGGGGCTGGTGAGCTTGATCGTCGCAGCCATCATAGGTATCAGGCCGCTACCCGCCCCGCTCCTCTTCCCCGGGAGAATTAAAGTGGGACTCTTCCCGGTCTCGATTCGACGTGATGCCCATCGCTGGCGACGTCCGCATTTTGTCTCCCGTTGCAGATTCCGCCGCCTCGTGCGCCCAATGCCAACGGCACTCAGATCTCAAATTCCGCGTTGTTCGGCCTATCGCACCCATCAGACCGGTTCTACGCTCACGTTGAGAGCCGACATCGTGTCTTTGCCGTCTTGACAAGAGATGAACTCGGCCCGAACCCGATCGGAGCCAGACATGTTGAGAAAGCTGTCCCTCTTGACGGCCGTCGCCGCCATTTCGCTGCTAACGATGCCGGCGTTGTCGGCCGCTGCCGCGCCCCTTTCCGGGGCTATCTTCACGACCGACAGTTCGGGGGTGCCGGTGAACCTGAACATCTACCCCACCAAGGAAGCCGTCTATCTCAACGGCGGTCCTGGCATCAACGCCCCCGACGGTGCCGCGGGGCTTCCTGCCGACACATACTCCTTCCAGGTAACAGACCCGTCCGGCAGGACGTTGCTGTCCAGCGACCCCGTGAATTGTCGGCAGTTCACAGTCGACGCCAGCGGCGTGATCCAGGATGTCCTGGCTTCCGGCGCCTGCGCGCACGCAACCGGCTCGGATGGCGAAGACGGCGGCGCAACGGTGCAACTGTTCCCGTATGCCGACACTCCGAACAACGGCGGCGTTTACAAGGTGTGGGTCAGCCCCACATCGCTCCTGGACTGCACCACTCCGGGAAACAAGAACTGCTTCGTGCCGCGCTTCAGCAAGACGGACAACTTCAAGGTGAGGGACACCAGGGTCGTTGAAATCGACACCCGCTTCTGGAAGGACGGCTACGCCCAGCCTCTCGACGGGCTGCTGGCCAGCTGGACCGACACCAACGGGGCAACGAACCTGAAGTACTCCGAGTACAACCCCGCTGTCCTGGCGTTCCACGAGGCACACGTTGAGGCGGCCGAACAGGGCACCCATCTGATTCAGGTGAGCAATCAGGCGAACTGCGTCATCGATCGGGTGGTGAGCCCCACGGGCAAAACCAGCCTCCCGACCGGCGGCACGGTGACCGTCCCGGTTGCAGTGAGGAACCACAGTTCCGGTAATGCGACCTACTTCGTGGACGTGTACTGCCACTAACGGAGCTGTGAAACACGACGAAGCGAGCCACGGGCGGCGGAGTGACAGCCCTCCGCACGTGGTCGCCTCGTCTGCTCTCTCGCACGCCCGTGCGCGGCCCGACCACACACGCCCATCTGCGCCTCCGCCGCGGACCCACGCCACAGGGACATCGGTCACGGACGTCACCCGATGATCTCAAACTCGACCGTGGCCTCTCACGTGGATGTGGCCGGCCTCGCAGCGGAAGTGAAAACCCCATGTGCGGTCGGGCCATACGACGGTCTACCGGCCCGATTCATGCCCCAGAAACGCCCCTCCAACAAGTCGACCAGGCTTCAGCCAGGCCCGCTTGCACGCAATCTCGTGTGAGTGCGGGCCCTTCTGTCGGCATCATTCGTCTCTGATGGCTTGGTCTTGCCGAATGCGCTTCGCACGGTCGCGCTCTTGTAGCGCTTCACCGGCACGTTGAGGTACGAGAGCACCAGCATTCCGACGTTACGGCTATCGAACGATAACAGCATCCTCTCGCGCTATTATCGCTATATGACGATTATATCTGCGGTTCCGGCCGATGCCTGCGAGCAACTCGATCCTGCGGCGGCGCTGTTCCATTCCCTCAGCGACCTGACCCGGTTGAGCATTGTGAAGCGTATGGCCGGTGGCGAGGTGCGGGTCAGCGACCTCTCCGGCGAGCTGGGGTTGGCCCAGTCCACGGTATCGGCGCACGTGGCCTGCCTGCGTGAGTGCGGCCTGGTGGAAGGCCGCGCGCAGGGCCGCAGCGTGTACTACTCACTGTCCCGTCCAGAACTGATGGACATGCTCGCCCAGGCCGAGGTCCTGCTCGCCGCCACCGGCAACGCGGTCAGCCTGTGCCCCAACTACGGCTCGGGCAGTGCCGGCGCCCCGCTGACAATGGAGAACGCACGATGAGTGATGCTTGCGGCTGCAGTGACGAGAAAACCGGGACCGGGGAAGCCGAAGAAGCGGAGGAGGCCGTCGGGTTTTGGCAGGTGACCGAAATCCGGGCAGCTGCGGTGGCCGGGGCTCTGCTCCTCGCTGCGTGGATCGCCGCGCTGGCCGGCGGCCCCCGATTACTGACCCTGCCCCTGGAGATCGCGGCGCTGTTGGTTGCCGCCTGGACGTTCGTTCCGTCCACCCTCCGACGCCTGCTCAAGGGCAAAATCGGGGTCGGCACGCTGATGACGATCGCCGCCGCCGGCGCGGTCGCGCTCGGGCAGTTCCAGGAAGCAGCCATCCTGGCCTTCCTCTACGCGATCTCCGAAGGACTTGAGGAATACTCCCTGGCGAAGACCCGCCGGGGCCTGCGCGCACTGCTGGACCTGGTCCCGGCTGAGGCGAGCGTCCTGCGCGACGGCGTCGAGGTCACCGTCGCCCCTTCAGAACTCGCCCCCGGGGACCGCATGGTCGTCCGGCCCGGGGAACGTCTGGCCACCGACGGCAGGATCGTCACCGGCCGCACGTCCCTGGATACCTCGGCGCTCACCGGGGAATCCGTCCCGGTCGAGGCCGGACCGGGAACCGAGGTCTATGCCGGGTCCATCAACGGCACCGGCCCGCTCGAAGTCGAGGTCACCAGCACCGCTGAGAACAACTCGCTGGCCAGGATCGTGCACATCGTGGAGGCCGAGCAGTCCCGCAAGGGCCCGGGCCAGCGCTTGGCGGACTCAATCGCCAGCAGGCTCGTTCCGGGCATCCTGATCGCCGCCGCCCTGATCATCGTCTTCGGCTTCATCGTCGGCGAACCACTGCTGTGGTTCGAACGCGCCCTCGTCGTCCTGGTCGCCGCCTCGCCCTGCGCCTTGGCCATCTCCGTCCCGGTCACCGTTGTCGCCTCCGTCGGCGCCGCCAGCCGCATCGGCGTGCTCATCAAGGGCGGGGGCGCCCTGGAAACCCTCGGCAAGATCCGCACCATCGCGCTGGACAAGACCGGAACCCTCACCCGCAACAACCCCGCCGTGATCGAGGTCGCCGCCACCGGATCCGCTACCAGGAACCATGTCCTCGCCCTCGCGGCCGGCCTGGAATCCCGCAGCGAACACCCGCTCGCCCGCGCCATCCTCGCCGCGACCCCGGACCGGGCGCCCGTCACCGACGTGGACACCGTCCCCGGCGCAGGCCTGGAGGGCCGGCATGTCCGGCTCGGCCGTCCGGGCTGGATCGACGCCGGACCGCTGGCCGCGGACCTCGAGCGGATGCAACGGGCCGGCGCCACCGCTGTCCTCATCGAGGACAATGGGCAGGTCATCGGCGCCATCGCAGTCCGTGACGAACTGCGCCCCGAAGCCCGCGAGGTCATCGCCCGGCTGAACGCGTCCGGATACACCACGGCCATGCTCACCGGCGACAACCTGATCACCGCCACCGCCCTGGGACAGGCCGCGGGCATCACCGAAGTCCACGCCGACCTCCGACCGGAGGACAAGGCGGAGATCATCCGCACCCTCAAGGCCCGCCAGCCCACCGCCATGGTCGGCGACGGCGTCAACGACGCCCCGGCCCTCGCGACCGCCGACACCGGCATCGCCATGGGCGCCATGGGCACCGACGTCGCCATCGAAACCGCCGACATCGCCTTGATGGGCGAGGACCTGAACCACCTGCCCCAGGTGCTCGACCACGCCCGGAGGACCCGGCGCATCATGCTCCAGAACGTGGGCCTGTCCCTGCTCCTGATCGCCGTGTTGATTCCCCTGGCCCTATTCGGCATCCTCGGCCTGGCCGCCGTGGTCCTGATCCACGAACTAGCCGAAATCGTCGTGATCGCCAACGGCGTCCGGGCAGGCCGGATCAGCCGCACAACCGCACTGAATGCCGCCCATCCCGCCCCGGCCCTGGAACCAGCAGCGTGAGCACCGAAGCCACCGCCCGCCGGGGCCGCACGAAAATTCATCGCGGTCACAGGCCTGATCATTGCGGCCCTGACCCTCGGCGGAGCCGCCGGTAACTTCATCGACCGGCTCGACGGGCACAGGTCAAGTTTCCGTTTTCTACGCCCCGTTCACCCGACGGATGAGATCGCTCGGCTCGCGAGCGACACAACTGGTTCGCTCACCGCACTACGCCGACAAGTCGAGCGCCGAACGGGCTACCTTTCAACGAGCACCGACACTTCACGGTCGCCTATCGCGAACCACATGGCGGCTGTTATCGGTTGTAGCCTGGCCGGCGCGTTTCATCAAAGCTTCATATGCCCGGGGGCCGAAGCTTCATGCGCCGTCCGCATGCTGGTGTGTAGACACCAACCAGGTGGCTGAACGTGAAAAGGGGCTGGAAAAGATGAAATTCAATCGGACGAAAGTAACCTATGGGCTGGTGGGACTCGGACTTGCCGGAGCGCTTGTCTCTGGCGGCGTTGTCGCCGCCCAGGCAGCGACCGGCGATGGGACGATTCCACAGCCGGCATCGACGACCTCGTCTATCGTGGGCGACCGCCAGTTCGGCCACATGGCCGGTATGGCGTTCGGCCAGAATTCGCCCATGACCGTGATCGCGAGTTACCTCGGCCTGAGCCAGACCGAGTTGCGGGACCAGCTGCAGTCAGGCAAGTCGCTCGCGGACGTCGCCAAGGCCCAGGGCAAATCAGTTTCTGGGCTTGAGGACGCCATGGTCGCAGCGCTCAAGACCAATCTCGACACGACCAGCACCCTGACGTCTGATCAAAAGGTGGCTGCCGTGGAAGAGATGAAGAGCCGTATCGACACGATGGTGAACGCGACCCATACCCCAGGTGAGGGAATGGGGATGGGCTCAGAAGGGAACTCAGGAATGGGATCGGGAATGGGATCGGGAATGGGATCGGGAATGGGATCGGGAATGGGATCGGGAATGGAAACGACCACGCGTTGACGGAGTACATCGTGGGTAAGAAAACGTTCATGCCCGACGCCGCGGCTGCCAGGGAGGCGTCTCCTAAACAGGCAGCCCGGTACCCGGGCACGATTCACAATCAACAACGAATAAAATCGAAGGAGCAGAAGAAATGATGTGGGGAAACGGATACAACATGTCGTGGGGGTGGCCGGTCGGGCTACTCATGCTCGTCGCAATCATCTTGCTGGTCATCTGGGCCGTGCGAGCATTTGCTGACGGAAAGGATCGCGCAGGTCAACGCGGGGACGCTTCGATCGCCCCAGCGAGAGGCGAGCGGAGTCAAGCACGACAGATCCTTGATGATCGCTTCGCGAAGGGCGAATTGGACACCACGGAATACCGGGAACGGTTGAAACTACTTGAAGAAAAGGCCCGGTGAGAGTTCTCCCTCAACGAATTCCTTGAGCCCGGCGCAGCGTCGGTGCCGCCCGGCGGTCCCGGCGCCGCCGGGCTGTCGTTGCGAGCATAATCAGAGGAAAGGGGTGAGCCATGCAGAAGGTCCTGGTCGTTGACGACGAGCCGCAGATCCGGACGGTCCTGCGCGGCTACCTGGAGGCGGAAGGTTACGGGGTCGCGGAGGCCGCGGACGGCGCTGAGGCGCTTGCGGCACTCCGCGACGATCCTCCGGCGCTCGTGCTCCTGGACGTAATGCTTCCGGGGATGGACGGACTCGAAGTCCTGCGGCAGTTGCGCAGCTTCAGCGACGCGTACGTGATCCTCGTCACGGCGAGGGCGGAGGAGGTCGACAAACTAGTCGGACTCGGTGTGGGTGCGGACGACTATGTGACCAAGCCGTTCAGCCCGCGTGAGGTCACGGCTCGAGTGAAGGCAATGCTGCGCCGGGACAATCGGGGCGACCGTGCCGACGCAGACGCCCTGCTCCGGTTCGACGGCTTGTCCGTCAATCCTGCTCACCGCGAGGTCGAGGCGAATGGGGCCTCGATCGCGCTTTCCAGCCTGGAGTTTGACCTTCTCGCCGCACTCGCCGCCGCGCCCGGGCGAGTGTTTTCACGGGCACAACTGCTTGAAAAAGTCTGGGGCTACGATTTCTATGGCGACGAGCGCGTCGTCGATGTCCACATTCGCAGTTTGCGCGCGCGGCTCGGTGACGACGCCAGCGATCCACACCTGATCGCCACCGTTCGCGGTGTGGGCTACAAATTCGTGGGCCGGCCCAGATGAAGATGCGCCTATCGCTGCGGCTGTTCATCTCCTACGCCGCGGTTGCCGTGGTCGGCGGCGGCGTCGCCTACCTGACGATCTCGCTGCTCGCCCCACGCCTGTTCGAAGACCGGTTGGGGATGATGATGAACAGTGACGGAACCGGCATGTCCATGGGAAATATGGACGCGACAAGCGTGCGCTCGGCGTTCCTGTCCGCGCTCACTACCTCGCTCATCGTCGGGGTTCTGGCCAGTGTCGTCGCCGCCGGTTTCGTGGCAGCGGCAGTCACCGGTCGCCTGCTGCGCCCCCTCAATGCGGTGCGCGCCGCAACGAAACAGATAGCTGCGGGAAAGTACGGAGGTAGGGTCCCCGTCCCCTCCGAGCCGGAACTGGCAGCGCTGGCCACCGACGTTAACACGCTCGCCCAGGCCCTGGCCGACACGGAGTCCCGGCGCACACGGCTGCTCGGGGAGGTCGCGCATGAGATGCGAACCCCGCTGACCGTCCTGGACGGATACGTCGAGGGGCTGATTGACGGTGTGTTCACCGCCGGCCCCGACACGTTCGGCTCCCTCAGTGAGGAACTGCGCCGCCTGCACCGGCTCTCGAATGACCTCTCCAGCCTCTCGCGCGCGCAGGAACAGAGACTTGACCTGCATCCAGTCAACACGGACCTGGCTGACCTTGCTCGACGCGCGGCTGCGCGCCTCTCACCTCAATTTGAGGATTCGGACGTCGCGCTGAACATTGACGCCGACACGGCGCTCCCCGTGCATGTGGATCCTGACCGGATCACCCAAGTCCTGACCAACTTGCTCGGGAACGCCCTGCATGCCACTCCCACCGGTGGCACCGTCACGATCACCGCGCGTGACGCGGGTGACGCGGGTGGCCGCGGTGAAGTCGTTGTGACCGACACCGGAGTGGGCCTGGTCGAGGACGACACAGAGCGTGTCTTTGAGCGGTTCTACCGTGTACCGAGCCAGGCCCGCCGCTCCGCCGGATCGGGGATCGGTCTGACGATCGCACGAGAAATAGCGCGTGCGCACGGTGGGGATGTGACGGCGGCGTCGGCCGGGAAAGGGCTGGGAGCCAGCTTCGCGCTCGTGGTGCCCCTGCGATCGGTCGAAATATCTGGCTGAAACTGAAACGTCAATCCCCCCTCTATTTTCGGATGCGGCGGCAGTCGTGCTCTTGGCATGTTTGCGCCAGGACGTTCGTCCGCGGACTACATCGCCAGGGACTGTTCGCCTGCCGGGCAGGGGGCCATTGCGCCGGCCGCGGATGCCGGTGCGATTGCGAAGAACAATGGCAAAGCCACTAGTACACCCATGGCCAGCGCTGCCACAGCGGTCCTTCCGGTGCCAAGGGGCCGAACCGGTGAAATGAGCCGTCTGACTCGGTTGAGGGCTGACTCTCCGCCTGCGCCAAGGGCCGCCACGGGAGTCACTCCATGCTCGGCCAGGCGCACCAGTGCGGTTGCTACCGTGGTCCGGTCGCTGTGACGGACGGCGTTGTCATCGGCCAGCATCTCAACGAGCCGGCCCAGCTCCGTTCGGGCGATACGGAAGGCTGCGACCCGGGGGAACGCGTGCTGGAGGGCATCGGCCGCCGCGAGGATCAGGTCGTGGCGTCCTCGCAGGTGCGCCCGCTCGTGGGCCAGGACCGCGAGGAGCTGACTATGATCCAGGGCGGACAGGGCCGCACTGGTTAGAACGACCTGGCGGGCGCGGCCGGGTAAACAGTATGCGGCGGCGGCAGGGTGCTCGACGACGAGCGCATCGTAGCGGAGGTGGGGTCGCGCAATCAGGGCCAGGGCGTCCAGTTGGGCCTTCCTGGTGCGGGCCGCGAGCGTTCTATCCGAGACGACGCAATAGACGACGCGGGCGAGTATGGCCAGCGCGGCGGCGGCCCCGGTGGCGCTGACGATGGCGCCGCCGGGAGTGGAGTATTGCGCAACGATGGTCATGGCACAGGTCCGGATAAACTCGGCGAGGTCAGTGGTCCAGGGAATCGCGGGGACAGCCAGACTCAGGCCGGCGAGCACCACCGCGGAAACAAGGGAGACGCTGAGCGCCTGCCACGCAGCGATTCCGATTCGCGGGGACCGCTCGAGCCAGGAGGTCCGGCTTAGCAGGGCTGGTCCCAGTAAGGCCAGGGCCACGGCAAAGACCGTCAAAACAGCTGGCGCCGTCATGGCGCTGTGCTTTTGCGACCCTGAAGGTGGTCGTCCAGCGCAAGGCGAAGGCTGGCGACTTCCTCGGGCGGTATGTGTTCGAGGAAGTGCAAAAGCGTCACCGCCGTGTCCGCGCCTCCGGCAAGTACCTCGCCCATGAACGCAGCGGTGTGTTGCTCACGAGTCTGAGCCGCTCCGTAGAGGTAGGCCCGGCCATCCTTCTCCCTGGTCAGCATGCCTTTGCGGCGTAGATTGTCCATCACTGTCATCACCGTTGTGTAGGCGAGTGTGCGTTCGCGCTGTAGGTCTTCCAACACCTCGCGGACGGCGACCGGGCGCGCCCAGGACCAGATGCGGTCCATCACCAGCTGCTCCAGCGTGCCGAGTGGTCGAACCATGGATGGCTCCCTTCTGCGCTCCGGTTGAACCGAAATCCCCCAGTCAACTATCTTTCATAGTACTGCACGGTCCCCGATGCGCTTCCCGCGGGCACTGTGCCGATCAGCCTTGGACGCCGCCGGAGCAGGGTGCGCCGGGTTCGGGCGTCTGCGGGCCCTGCAGATAGGCCTGCAGGAACACCGGCAGGCGGGGGTCATCCGCACCGTCCAGTTGCAGTTGTTTCCCCCAGGCGCTTGCGATCACTGGGGCGGGAAGGTCGGGATACGGGCTCAATAGCTCGTACGGGTTGGCCGCCGCAGCCGTGGTCAGGGCATCAATCTGGTCTTGCGGCAGATCGGATCGGTAGGTGATCCAGACCGCGCCATGCTCGAGCGAGTGCACGGCCCGCCAGGTGTCTACTGGCTGCGTATAAACTCCACAGTTTGTCAAATCGGCTGCATGATCTCCGCCGACAGGGGGAAGCGCGGGAAACGAAACCTCGTTGGCCACGTGGTCTCGGCTTAGCCCGTCGAAGCTCTTCACGCCGCTGATGGGCTTGTCTGCCGCTGCGCTGACTGCATCCTTGCTTTGTTGGCTAACGATGAACACGGTGGTGACTGTTGCCACGAGGGCAATAGCGACGACGGCGCTGGTGCCGTAGATCCAGAGGCTCCGACGCCGCTCGCCCTTTTTCATTTCTGCTCGGGCGGCCGCAACGATCGCCTGCCGGTCTGCCCTGTTTTGTTTGCTCGAGGTTCCCATTCGGACGCTGCTTTCTAGTTCTGTCTGTTGTTGTGGTGAGCGGTCAGGCTGGAATGGCTTGGTTCTGCGGCCCCGGGGCTTCGCGACAGGTGGCGCAGCAGCTTTTTCTCCGAAAGGCGCCCGTAGCTGAACATGACCCCGTCAATCAGGACTCCTGGGGCAAAGGCTATGCCGTATCGTACCGCGAGGCCCCGCCCCTCGTCGGTACCCAGCCCGATCTCCTGAACCTCAAAGGAATGGTCCCGGGACAGGCGGGAGAGCACCAGCTTGGCTTGTTCACAGGACGGGCAGGAGGCCTGGGTCAGGATGGTGATTCTCATCATGAGTCGGCCCGGGCTGTTTTCATCTGCGCGAGGATCTGGTCAATGGGCACATACATCGTGTAGTTCGGCGGCCCACCGTAGTCGGCCCGCCACTGAATTTCCCCCGTGGGCCCCACCAGGATGAAGCTGTGTCCGTTGCGAGAATCGCCCATCATGCCGTACTTGTTGGTCTGATAGGTCAGGGAGACATCCAGCCGGGTGTCGGCCAAGGCGACCGCGGTCAGATTGTCGTCGGCCATCTTCTGGGCGATCAAGTCCACCGGTCCGCTGGTGATGGTGAGGAGCTGATCAATACCGGCGGACTCGAACTGAGCCTGGGCGGACTCCAAGTCGCGGATTTGGTCCCAGCACGGCTGGCATCCGATGCCTTCATGAAAGAAGAGTAGAACCGATTTGCCGCGGTAGTCACTCAGATTAACGGTTCCGCCGGCCGTGGAAGGCAGAGAGAAGGCGGGCGCCTCGATACCCGGGCCAGGTGCTCCGACCGCGTAGCTGACGGGGGCTGCGGCTTCGTTCGCCGTGGGATTCGTGGTCTGAGTGAGTAAAGAGACGAGGAAAGTCGCTGCCACCGCCACGACGCCGATTACGATCACCGCCCGCCGCACCAGGGTGCGTTTGGCGCGTGGCTGCGGGCGCTGCTTATTCGCTGACGCCATTACTCTGACTCCTCTGCCTGCATGGTACTGGACTCCTTGGTTGATCTGGTCGACGCGAGTGCTTCAGGTGAAGTCTCGAGCTTTGTGTGTTCCGTGGTGCAGGAGGCGCAGGACTCTGTCTCGGCGGCGTCTGATGTTTGCGAGCCTGAGCGCCTTCGGCTGCCCACGGCCTTCCAGACCAGAACGCCCAGGGCGGCGAACACGGCAAGGGTCGAAATCCACCCGGGCACGAAGGATAGGAACTGTTGAATGACGGCGGCCCAGTGTCCCAGTGCAGCCGCTAGCCCAACCTGCCAACCATCCGGCGACATTCCGGGTCCCTGCACGGCCAGGACGACGGTGATCACGCCCATGGCGATCATCAGCCCACCCGAGAGCAGTGTGCCCAATGGCAACCGCCACCGGGCTCCGGGCCCGATCGGGACGGTCGTGGACGAGAGCAGGCGGCTGGCCCCCCAGTTTTTCCGATCCCAGACCAGCGCCAAAACACATAACGGAGCCACCATCCCGAATACGTATGCCACGCCCACCGCAACTGCGGCCGGGACGGATGAGGCGGCGCCGGAGAGCGCCGCCACGCCGGCCAGAACCGGTGCGCAGCACGCGCTGGCGGCACCAGAGAACACTCCGAGACCGTACACAGAGCCGATACCGCTTCCCCCGCCTCGGCCAGACGGCATGGGCAGCATCATCTTCCAGCCCACGAGTGTGGCGATGCCAAGGCCCACCATCGCGAGGCCGACAACACTGAAAATCCCGAAGTGATACTGGAACAAAACGCGGCTGAGGACCGCAGCGCCCAAGGCGATGGGGAGAATGATCGTGCCGACACCGGCTGCGAACACGAGTGTCATCGCCAGGATCTGAGTCCGGCTACGGAAACTGGAAGCAAAAAAGGCCGGCAACATGACTGAGGCGCAACAGGGCGCCATCAAGGCCACAACGCCACCGAGAAACGCCGCCAAGATCGCTGTTGAAAGCAAAACCTGCCCCATGACCCAGCTCCAATCAACACGTGCCGGGCCAACCCCGAACTACTACCATTCATAGTATTTCAATTAAGCTGAGGGTTTCCTCTGCCCGGGGGTTGTCCGCCTCGAATTCGAACGTCACCGGAATGGGACGGATGAGCGCGGAACCTGACGGTGAGACCGGTTAGATCGGGAGCACAAACCCGCCGATCAGTGCTTGCATGCTATAGATCCACAACGTCCACACCCCGCTGGCCATGAGTACCCCGATCAGGATCAGCAAGGAGCCGCCAACCCTGTTGACCGCGCGAATGTGGCGTTTCAACCAGGCAATCGCGCTGGCCATCCAGTTGAAGCCAAGGGCGACCAACACAAACGGGATACCGAGTCCCAAGCAGTAGAACAGGCCCAACAGGGCTCCGCGCCACGGGGATCCCGTGCCGAGGCTGAGCAGTGAAATGGCCGTCAGGGTCGGCCCAAGGCAGGGCGTCCAGCCCACGCCGAAGACCAGACCGAGAAGTGGCGCACCAGCCAACCCGGTGGCCGGCGCGAAACGGGGTTTCACCGTGCGTTGGAACGGGGAGAAGGCGCCGATGAACGCAAGTCCCATAATGATCACGACAATTCCGAGAGCGCGAGTGATCGGATCTTGCCAGCGCACCAGCCAGTATCCTGCCGCTCCGAAAGCGGCGCCATACGAGATGAACACGACCGAGAAGCCCAGGACGAACAGGCCGACGCCGGTCAGGAGGCGCCGCCGGGTATGGGCGCCGCCTTGACCGGCCATGCCGCCGACGTAGGCCAGGTATCCGGGGACCAAGGGCAGCACGCAGGGGGACGCGAAGGATACGAGGCCAGCCAGCACGGCTATGGGGATTGCGACCAGCACCTGCCCGCTGAGGACGATTTGGGCGAAGTCTTCACCCATGGCTGCTCCTCGTCGCCGCGCTCACCTGTGTCCGGTGGCGTCGCTGGTCGGAGCGTCGGCTGCGTTCGTGGATGCGGAAGTCGGCGGAAGTCCCGTGACCGGTCGGTGAAGCGAGCTCCGTTGCCGGCCGGGCAGGTACGGGCTTGGTTCCGATACGGTGTGGCGGCGGGATTGGACGATGATCAGGATGAGGCCGACGAGTGCGACTGCCGCCGCTGTGATCATGTTGATCTTGAAGCCGAGAAGTTCAAACTCCGTCGGGTCGAGCCTGAAGGATTCGAACCAGGTGCGGCCCACCCCGTAGATGATCAGGTACAGGCCGAGGGTCTTGCCCCAGCGGAGGTTGTACTGACGTTCGGCGAGCAGGACGATGATGACGCCGACCAGGTTCCACAGAATCTCGTAAAGGAATAGGGGGTGAAAGAGCGTCTCCGCAGGCAATCCGGTCGGGAACGCCGGCTGGGACGGGTTGATCTGCAGGCCCCACGGGAGCGTGGTGGGGGTGCCGAAGAGTTCTTGATTGAAGTAATTGCCGAGGCGCCCGAACGACTGCGCGAGAAGCATGCCGGGGGCGAGGGCGTCGGCGAAGGATAGGAATCGCAATCCTGCTCGACGGCAGGCAAGGTACGCTCCGAGGCCGCCGAAGAGGATGGCGCCGAAGATCGCCAGCCCGCCCTCCCATACGTAGAGCGTCTTCCACAGGTCCGCTCCGGGAAAGAAGTAGTCGGTTGGATGCGTGACCACGTGATAAAGCCGTCCGCCGATGATGCCGAGCGGGACGGCCCACAGCGTGATGTCGAGGACGATCCCGGGCTCTCCGCCGCGGCGGGTGAGTCGCCGGGAGGTCAGGATCACGGCGACCACGATGCCGGTGAGGATGAACAGGGCATAGAAGTGAATCTGGAACGGCCCGACCTGGAAGGAGCTGATGTCGGGGCTGGGGATGCTGGTGAGAATGGTCATGGGCGGAGCGTGCTTTCCTGGGTCTGGCGCGGGCCGCGGGCGCTCTTGTGCCGCCGTGAAATGGTCATTTGTCTGGCTCGAGTGCGGTCTTGATCAGCGCATCGAGGACGCCGGGGTCGGGGATCCGGCCGAGTATCCGGGCGGACACCCGGCCCTTCGTGTCGAGGACGATTGTGGTCGGAACGGCGTTCGGGGCGACCGTTCCGCTGAAGGCGAGTTGCATGGAGCCCGTGTCTGCGTCGATGACAGACGGGTATGTGATGCCGTAGGTCGTTGCGAACCCGGTTGCCGTGCTGAGCTGGTCCCGGATGTTCACTCCAAGGAAGCTGACACCCTGGTCCTGATACTTGGTCCAGAGCGACTGAAGGTCGGGGGCTTCGGCCCGGCAGGGTGCGCAGCCGGCGTACCAGAAATTCAGGACCAGGACTCGTCCTCGGTAGTCTGCGGGCGTCGTTGTGGCACCGGACTCAAGGGTGCCGGTGAAGTCGACGGGCGCCAGTCGATTCGCCGATGTGATCTCGGTGACTGATCCGTCGCCGGCGATGTAGTTCTTGTTGCTGCCGGCCCGGTATTGGGCTGCGAGCGAATCACTCGTGCAGGCGCTCAGCAGTATCGCGGCGGCCATCACGGTAGTGACTGTTCCGGCGATCCGGGTTCTCCGCCTGCGGTCAGCCAAGGGTGATCCCTCGCATGCTCATGAATGGAGCCGGGTTGATTCGGGCGCCATCGACTCGAGTCTCGAAGTGCAGATGGCATCCGCTGGAGGCCCCGGTCGTGCCCACGAGGGCGATTGTCTCGCCGGCGGCAACCTGCTGGCCATTGCTGACGAGGATCTGGCTGTTGTGTGCGTAGCCGGTTTGAATGCCGTTGCCGTGGTCGATGAGGACCCAGTTGCCGTAGCTGCCGAGATACCCGGCGTAAATGACCGTGCCCCCGGTCGCGGCAGATACCGCTCGGCCGCACCCAGCAGCGATATCGGTCCCGTAATGAAAGGCGCCGACTCCGGCGACGGGTCTGGAGGGACGCGGGCCGAAGGAGTCGCTGATCCAGCCAGACACGGGAAGCGCCCAGCCTTGCTCGCTGAGCTGACCGACGTCGAGATCAGATCCTCCGCCGCCACCCCCGGAAGCAGCGGCAGCGGCAGCGGCAGCCGCCGCAGCCGCAGCCGCCGCCGCCGCTTCGGCTGCTCGGCGCACTTCCTCACCCTTGGCGTAGTCGGCTTCCGTGGCAGCGCGATTCTCACTGAGGACCGCGAGTTGCGCCTGGAGAGTGCCTGCGTTCAGCTCCTGTTCCGCGAGCTTCGCCTCCAATGCGGCGCTGGCCGCGATGGCCTCGCTCAGGGCCGTTTCCGCCTTCCTGGCCAAGGCGCCAAGCGCCTTCTTCGCCAGCTTCGCCTGGTCGGTCAACGCGGTCGCGGAGTTCCGGTCCGCTGCTGCCCTGTCATAGATCGTGCTTGAGCGCTCGGTGAGCTTGCTCATGGCGCCAAGCTGGTAGAGCAGGGCGTTGGAGTCTTCGCCCTGGAGAAAGATAGTCATCGAGAGATCGGAGGCACCCGCACGGGCCAGCGTTGCAGCCAATCGACCGGCCTGTTGCTGGGAGAGGCTGGCGCGCTGGGTGGCGTCATCGGCTTGGCTCTGGAGAGTGCTGGCACGGTAGGTGGCTTCGTCGAATGCGCCCTGTGCGTGCTCGTATTCAACACCGCGTCGAGCGGCCAGATCCCTGGCCGTCGCCACCTCGGTGGCCAACCCTGCGATCAGGTCCTTGAGTGCGGTGATTTGAATTTGTTTCGATGTCTCGCTGGAACGCGCGGTCTCGACATCTGACCACGACGGATACTCGCCGGCTGCCGCCGGGGACGTCACGCCGATCACGGCTACCAGCGAAAGCGTGGCGACCATCGTTCCGGCCCATTTCGCGACGAACGGGCGTTTGGGCGATTGCGGGTGGCATTTAGTTTGCGCCATTGGGAAGTACTCTCTCTGTGATCCAGGGCTATGGATCCGTCGGTTGGCGTTGGCGTTGTTCGGCCGCGCTCAGGAGGCGACGGTATGTGCCAGGAGGGGCTCAGCGAGGTAGTCGTCGCGGGCGGGAACGAGCGGGGCCCCGTGTGGCGACGAGTCCTACAGGGTCGCGAGGATGTCTTTCATGACACCGATCTCATCGGTCTGGCTTGTCACGATGTTCGACGCCATGGCCTTCGCGTCAACGTTTTGACCCTCATCCAGTTCCAGCTGCGCCATCACGACGGCACCCTCGTGGTGGACGATCATCTGGTTCAGGTAGAGCCTGCCGGCATCCGCACCGGACGCATTGGCGAGAGCCATCATGTCGTCGGCGGACATCATGCCGTCCGATCCGTCGCCCATACCCGACATTCCGTCCATGCCCTGGGTGCTGGTCTCGTCGGTGCCCCAGTCGGTGAGCCAGGCCTTGAGCTGCTTGATTTCCGGCTGCTGGGCAGCCTTGATCTGCGTGGCGAGGTCGAGAATGCGCTGGTCGATGCCGTCTTTGGCCAGAATGTCATCGCTCATCTCGACGGCTTGTTCGTGGTGGGGAATCATCATCTGCGCAAAAGTCACATCAGCCGGTGCGAAAGCGGCGGAGGCGGCTTTAGTGCTCGATGACTCGGATGAGGCGTTCGGGGCTGTCCCGTTGGTGCAGGCGCTGAGGGTGAGCACCGCAGCGAGGGCCGCTCCCGTGAGCAGATAGGTACGTGATGTCAACATTGTTCTTCCATTCATAGTCAGACCCAGGAAACCGGAGCGCCGAGTGGCGCACAAAATCCGCGCGGCCAGTCACAGCCACGGGAGGGTTTCGGTCTAAATGCGACAAATGGAGAGGACGGTCAGGCTCGGGCGGTAGATATCGAGTGTCGGGCCGCTGAGCAGACGAACGATGTGTCCGCCTGCGTCGAGCAGCCGCCGATACAGGGCCGGCAACCAGGCAAGCATGATCAGCGAAGCGAGTACGAGCACGATGGTGCAGGTGATCGCGAGGATTGCACAGTCCAGAATGCAGTCAGGGCAGCCGAGCACCCCCAGGCCGGTGTGTGCGGCAACGGCGACAGCAGCGACAGCGACAGCAGCGACGACGGGCTCGACACCCACATGGGGTCTTTGGCCGGACGCGACTACAGTTCCGCCTGACTCATGCGCGGCATGCGTTGAGTTCATGGCGAGCAAACCGAACAAGATCGCGGCCATGGCGATCAGGGCGACAAACGTCGACCAGAGGGCAGGCTTCCGGAGGTGTGCCGCGCGTGTGGTGCGATCGACCTTCATGTCACCTCCGGGTTCATGGCTGTCGCGGTCAGTTCCTTCGATACCCCCCTACAGTATCGACTTTCACGCGCCGCTACCTGTGAAACGCATAGCAGCAGATCACGGCGCACGCGGGTCAGGTCGCTGGCCTCGATCGCGACGTCCGTTCCGGATCCCATCGCGATGCCGAGGTCGGCGGTGGCCAGTGCGACGGCGTCGTTCACATCCGATTGAGTTTATTCTCGATCCGGACCGCGGCAGGAGGCGCAGGTCATCCCGCCGACGAGAAGATCGACCTGCTCCCACTCAGGGTGTCGCCGTGACCAGTACGTATCCTGCCTCATCGATGGCGGCGGCCACCGCGGCCGGGTCGAGCGGTCCGGCGCTGGAAACGGACACCAGCGAGACGCCGCCAGGGACGAGCTGTACATCCACAGTTTCGGCCCCCACGACCTGACCCACCTCGGCCGTCACACTCTTCACGCAGTGCGCGCAGGTCATTCCCGACACCTGGAAAGTGGTGGTCAACCCGCTGGACTCGGCAATGCGCTCGGATTTGTGCGCGTGTGACTCGCAAGAGCACGAAGCGTCGGTAAGGCCAAGGTCCTTGTGATTCAACGTCGACATAGTATTCACGATTCCTTTCGTTCCGGCGATCGAAGCGACCGTCGGGAAGTACCCCAGGGGTAGCTTTACCCTATACCCCTAGGGGGTACTCGGTCAAAATGAGCCGAATGCACGTGACCACCCAATATGCCGTGCCGATGGATACCGCCGGGGGGTATAATCATGTCAGGGCCCTGCCGCTGATGAGCAGGCCCTGCAATCGCGCGGGGCAGACAAGATCGGGACAAAGACAGCAATGAGTGATTCGAACGACGAGGCGGCGACAACAACCCACGCCGGCCCCCACGGCTACATCTCTAACAAGGATGCCTATTTGAAGCGCCTTCGCCGCATCGAAGGACAGGCCCGTGGCCTGCAAGGGATGGTCGCAGACGAAAAGTACTGCATCGACATCCTGACGCAAATATCGGCCATGACGAGCGCCCTCCAGTCCGTGGCACTGGGCTTGCTAGACGACCATATGAGCCACTGTGTTGTAGCCGCTGTCGCAGCTGGCGGTGAAGAAGGGAACGCCAAGATCAGGGAAGCCTCGACCGCAATCGCGCGACTGGTTCGCTCATAGGCTCGCTACAGGTGACCTTCCCGCACTCGACCTGAGCGTTCGCGTCATGCGCGAAGTCATCACTGAATGGGCGTGGGGCCGGCAGTCAGTTCGGGTTGGCCATTGACAGCAGTCCCGGCGGTGCCGCCGAGCTGCCGGGACTGACCCGACGAGTACTCGGAGGGCACGAGGCCGAGGAACGAGCCGATGTGATTGCCGGTAAACCGGTGCCAGTCGGTGATCTCGACCGCGAGGGCGAGCCCGGTCAGCGGCGCGATACGGCGCAGGCAGCCGAGCTCGTCCACCATCGGCGTGAATTGCGAATCCACCGCCATCAGCTCGATCGCCTTGTCCAGGCGGTCCCGGCGGTTTGCACAACGGCCTCGTAGTTCGCGTCGAGCGCCGTCTGGAAAGCGAGATCGCCGTCGCGGCGACGATCTCGTCGAGCTTGAGCAACCGTGCCGGAAGCCTTGAGTTTCCTGGACTTTGCGGTGGGCTGTTTGCGGAACCCACCAGGGCGCGGATCGCGAGGGAGGGAACACGAGCGTCGTTTTCCTCCACGCCTCACAGCTTTTCCCTCCGCTGTTGAGTGCGAGCTGTGAAATCTCCATGATCACAGCCCCGCCGGAATCAAGCGGCGGGGCTCGTTCGTGATCGAGAATCGCCACCCACGATGACGCTGCCAGCGTCAAACAACGCGACTGGCGACACCATTTTGGCCGGATTCACCTAACTGCCGGAGAGCGAGACTCCCGCCTCCGCCGCAAGCGCCCTGATCAAGGCCGACGCGTTCTGCTCTGACCACCCAGCATCGACCGCAGCATCCACGTAGTGAGCTGCCGCGGAAACACTGGGCACAGCCACCCCGAGGCCCGACGCGAAGTCCTGGATGAGGCGACTGTCCTTCTGCATCAGCTTGAGGGCGAATGACGGCGAGTAGTCGTCGGCGAGCACAGCAGGTCCGACGCCATCAAAAATGGGTGAACGGAAGTCCGTGACTTTGAGTACCTGAAGCACCTTGTAGAGGTCCAGACCGGCCCGGGCGGCCAGCGTGAGCGACTCACCCAGGGCGAGGAGCTGCGATGCGACAATGAGATTGCCCACGAGCTTCATCCGAATGCCTGATCCACCTGGGCCCATGAGGTGAACGGTCTCGCTGATCGGCTCCAGCACGCTCAGAGCGTCGTCGAAAGTGCCAGCGTCTCCGCCGACCACAATCCACAGCCCTCCGGTGTCGGCCTCACCGCGCGAGCCGAACACAGGAGCATCGAGAAAGCGAACACCCTTCGCCTCGAGTGCCTCGCGCTCAGCCGCACTTGCCTCAGGGCTGATCGTTGACAGGTCGATCACGATCGAACTGCTGTCGACGACGGATGCGAGACCTCCCTCGGCAAGCACCACAGCGTGAACTGCCGCGTCGTCACTGAGGCAGTACATGACAACGTCTGCACCCTTCACTGCGAGAGCGATGCTGGACGCAGAGGTTGCACCCGCGGCGACTGCCGCTTCGACCGGAGCCTCTGACCGGTTCCAAACAGTGACTTGGTGCCCCGCGGCCTGCAGGTTCTTCACCATGCCGAGGCCCATGGTGCCAAGGCCGAGGAATGCGATTTGTGTCATCATTTCTGTTCTCCTGTTTGGGATGACGCCACCGGCACGTTCGCCGACTTCCACGACTGTAAGAACCTCAGGAACGCGGTTGCGCCCGGATCCTGCAGCCCTATGCTGCGCTCCTGTAGCCACGACGCCCTGCCACGCCGGGACTGGAGCTCCTTCGACGTAATGACTCCCAGCTCGGCAGCGCTGATCGCCGAGTCGAGCGCGTTCACACCTGGATTCGCGTCAAGCAGTGCCTCCGCTGCCGGGAACATTGCGTCAAGTATTGTCTTGTCGCCGATCTGTGACTTGCCTCGCTGGCTGATCGACTCTGCCGCTGCGAGAGCGAATCGTCCGATCTGATCGCCCGCTACGGATGGCGAATCGCCCCAGACGCGCGAACCCGCGAGCAGCGCGCCGGCGACCAGCGCCGCCATGGTGGACGGGTTCGCGTTCGCGAACGCCTTGGCGCACGCCAACACGACCTCCGCTGGAGTAGCGCTCTCTGCAAGGGCGTCCAACGCCTCGACGACAGCGGCTGCTCCCAAGGAGACTGTGATGCCAAGGTCGCCGTCTCCGAGTGCCTGGTCAAGATCTCCGAGTTCCTCCGAGTGGGTGGTGAACTCGCGGAGGCACTTACGAATCGCAATGCTTAGTTCGTTTCCATTCATTACTGGCTCACGCTTCCTTGAAGAACGGGGATTCGGCAGGCGCGTTGATGAGGGCAAGCCGCTCGTCATTCAGCGCAAGTATCGAGATGGATGCTCCGGCCATTTCAAGGCTCGTCGCGTACTCCCCGACATAGTTCTTGTCGATCGTTATTCCCTTCTCGGCGAGTAGTTGGTGCACTCGCCGGAAGAGGAGGTAGAGCTCCTCGAGCGGAGTCGCCCCCATGCCGTTGACGAGCACAGCAACGCGGTCACCCGATCCGATACCGAGATCGGCTAGAAGGCGTTCGGTGAGACGTTCCGCAATCCGGTCCGCCGTCTCCAGGGCGCCGCGATGGAATCCTGGCTCACCGTGGATGCCGATCCCCACCTCCATTTCACCGTCACCGAGTTCGAAGCTCGGCTTGCCGGTTGTGGGCAGGATCGTCGGCGAAAGGCCGATTCCCATGGTGGCGGTGTTGTCAATGATGTCCTCCGCCACGGCGGCGACCTGCTCGAGCGAATCGCCGCGCTCTGCAGCAGCTCCGGCCGCCTTGAAGGCAAACATGATCCCGGCAACACCGCGGCGGTCTGCGGAGCGTTCCTTGGGCTGACTCGCCACATCGTCTCGGCCGACAGCGGTCATGGTGGGAATTCCCTCAAGCTCGGCCATGTCGGCCGCGAGATCGAAGTTGAAGACGTCGCCACCGTAGTTGCCGTATAGGTAGAGAACGCCGGCGCCTCCGCTCACGGCTTTGGTCGCTTCCAGCACCTGACCAGACGAAGGGGACGAAAAGACGTTGCCAATGGCCACGCCGTCGCACAGTCCTCGCCCAACATATCCCTTGAACAACGGGAGGTGCCCGGATCCGCCGCCCGTGACAATGCCGACCTTGCCCACGACAGGAGCATCGGCTCGTACCAACACTCGCCGATCATCCGCGGCGGTTTTAAGGAGGTCGGGATGAGCCAACAGGATCCCCTCGACGAACTCGTCCACGAACATGGTTGGCTCGTTAATGATCTTTTTCATGTTTCTTGGTCCTTTTCCAGATCAGGGTCGGAGGAGGGCGGCCTCGGTAGGCGAGGCCTCGGAGGGGAGCTGCGGGTCGAGCTTCTTCGGTCGTTTCGTTCGCGATGACGACACCGAGTCGAAAATCATCACTGTGATCAAGATCACACCTTGCGCGATGGCGTACTCATACGACGAGAGCCGAATTGCGGTGAACCCGCTCGAGACAACCTGCAGCGTGAGAGTCGCGAGCACGACGCCGAAAACCGACGCAAAGCCCCCGGTGGGGTTCGTGCCTCCAAGCACTGCGATGACAATCACCAGGAGAACATACGACGAGCCGTAGTCAGCGGATGCAGTGGGGTTTCGTGCCAGAAACAGCACGCCCGCGAGACCGGCCAGCAGCCCGCCAACGGTGTACGTCTTCAGGAGCACCGCACGTCGCGGAATCGCCGAGTACTGCGCCGCCACCGGGTTAGCGCCCTCCAGCTGGATCATTCGGCCCAACGCCGTGCGATTTACGAGGATGGCGACCAGGACGGCAACGACCAGGAAGATGATGAAGAGCAGAGGAACGTTGGCAACGGCCGCCTGGCCGATTGCGCCAAGCATCGCCGGTGCGCCGTAGAGGGTCGATCCCCCCGTCCACACGATCGCGATCCCGTTGTAGATCTGCATTGTGGCGAGGGTCGCCAAGATCGGCGTGATCCCCACCACGCTCACAAGGAAACCATTGAACGCGCCACCAAGCATGCCCACCGCTATTCCGGCGAGCACGATGACGACTCCAAGGTTGTTTGCGAGATCCGGATCGGTTGTCGCTATCGCGGTGTGCAAAGTCGAGATGGTAATTGCGGAGAAATTGGCGATCGCCACGAGTGACAGGTCGATTCCTCCGGTGAGCATGACGACCATCATCGCGATTGCGATGATGCCGATCTCGGGCGCAGCGACAGCAATGTTCTGGAGGTTGATCGGGCTCAGAAAAACCCTTGGGTTGAGGATTGCGAACAGGGTAACTGCAAGAAGCAATGCGACAACCATGCGGCCTGCACCACGATTGGCACCCGGTCGGCGTACGAACTGTCTCGTCCAACTTCCGAGCTGATGGTTGAACTGTCGCAGCGAATTCGCGTTCGTTTGGGACACCTCGTTACGCACCTTCGTATCGGGGCTCATGATCCCACCTTCTGTTCGTGCTGCTGCGCACTGTCGAGGTCCTCGATCACACGCATCCGCCGGGAGTCCCTGCGGGCGGCAATGGCCTGAATACCGACACCGAGAACGAGCAATACGCCGACCGCGGTACGCAGCCACGCGCTCGGCACTCCCACCAGCAAGAGGCTGTTCTTGATCACCTGCACGAGAAGCACGCCAAGCACGGTGCCGACCACGGAACCGCGACCGCCGAAGATTGACGCACCGCCCAGCACCACTGCGGCGATGATGTCCAGTTCGCCGCCGACAAGATCGCGTGGATTCGCGCTCCGGCTAAGGACGATGTGGATGACTCCCGCGATTGCAGCAAGGGCTCCCACCAACATGTAGACCGACACCTGAGTGCGCTTGACTTGGAAACCGGCTCGCCTCGCAGCCTCTAAATCGCCGCCCATTGCATAGAGTGAGCGGCCGAACATGGTGCGCTTCAAGACCCACGCAACAAGCAGGCACAGCAGCAGGACCGGCACAACCAACAGGTGCAAATATGCCCGACCCGAACTCGTCGTGACGTCGAGCAGGTTGCTGGTGGCTAGGGCAGCCATCGATCCCGGCAGTTCGGCGTAGTAGCTGGCTCCCACATAGGTGTACATCGCTCCGAAGAACACACCTTGGGTGCCGAGCGTCACAATTAGCGTGGGCAGGCTGAACTGAGCGATGACGATGCCGTTGACAAAACCCAGGGATGCGCCAACCCCAATCGCGATCGCGAAGATACCTGGCAGCCCCGGATCAAAGCCGGCATTGAGGCAGAACGACACCGTTGCGTAGCCTGCAAAAATCGCGATGGCGGCAAACGAGACGTCGATCCCGCCCGTGATAACCACGATCAGGACACCAAGAGCAAAGATCACCGGAACAATCGCGCTCCGCAAGATGGAGAAACCAGTATTGAGGGTGAAGAAGGTTGGGTTGGCGATTGACATCGCCACGATCAGCCCAAGCAACACGAGGGCGAGCACGCCCTCGTTGTTTGAGCCTCGCAGTCTGCGCAGGGCAGCCATCAGGCCGACATCCTCTCTTGAATCGTGTCCACTGTGATCTGATCTCCCTCGAGGGTGTGGGTTAGACGTCCCTGCTTGATGACGAGCACGCGGTGGCACGCGGCAACCAGCTCTGGCGCGTCATCCGAAATAACGATCACCGACATTCCCTTGGCCGCTTCCACACGGAGTAATTCGAGAATCTCTTCCTTTGAGCCAATATCCACGCCCACTGTCGGGCCATTGAGCATGAGAACGGTCGGCGCGGTCGCCAGCCACTTCGCAAGAACCACCCGCTGAGCGTTTCCGCCCGAGAGTGTACGAACGGGAGCCTGCGCGTTCGGCGCATTGATCTTCAGGCCCACGAAGTACTGCTTGATTGTGGTGGCGATTCCCGCGCGACTCAGCGTCCCCCACCGAGTTCGGTGCGATTCGAGTGAGGCCGCAACGATGTTGTCGGCGATGGATTTTTCAAGGAAAAGACCCTGTGACAGGCGGTCCTCAGGAACGTATCCAATGCGGGCTGTGACCGCGTCCTGGATCGTGCGAATGGGCACAAGTTTGCCACCGACGCGGATCTCCCCCTCGTCAGCGGGGGTGACGCCAAAGAGCGACTCAGCGATCTCCGTGCGGCCGGAACCCAGGAGGCCCGTCACCCCGAGGATCTCGCCGCGGTGCAGTCCGAATGAAACGTCTCGATATGCGCCCGCGAGGGAGAGTTTGGAAACTTCGAGAGCCAGCGGCGCCGTCAGATCAAGATCGCTCACCACTCGCGATTCATCGACTTCGCGGCCCGTCATGTGGCGCGAAATCGAGCGCTGATCAAACTCGGACGTCGGCCCGCTCACGACCTGCCGGCCGGATCGCATGATGGTGAGGCGCTGGGAGACGGCGAGCACCTCTTCGAGCTTGTGTGACACGAACAACAAGGCGACGCCACGGGCGCGAAGGCGCTCCACGAGGGCGAAAAGCCGGCTCACTTCGGTGTGCGTGAGGGCGGTCGTTGGCTCATCCATGATGATGGCACGCGCATCGTTGACGAGCGCACGGCAGATCGCCGTGAGCTGCTTGTCGGCAACTGACAGGTCGCCGACCTCACGATCGAGATCGAGATCGAGTTCCAATTCCTGCAGAATCGCCTTGGCTTTCGGAAGGACGGAGCCGGGCGAGTAGAGACGTCGCCCGCTCGCCACCTCCGCAGTCAGCACGATGTTCTCAGCCACGGTCAAGTTGGGAAAGAGTGAGAAGTCCTGATAGATGACCTGGATGCCGCCCTGGATGGCAGCGTGGGCATTGATCTGAGCGTGCGAGACACCGTCAATGACGATCTCTCCAGAGTCGGGGCGCTCCGCCCCCGAAATGATCTTGATGAGAGTCGACTTGCCGCAGCCGTTCTCACCCGCGAGGCAGTGAACTTCTCCGGGTATCAGGTCGATGGAAACGTTCACAAGAGCGGGGACTCCGCCGAAACTCTTCGAGATTCCTCGTGCCGAGACGAAAGGTGTTGGCGGCTGGGAGGTGGTCATGGAAGTCATCGGATTACCTTTCCAACTCGAGCATCGGGGCGCGCATCCGGTGGATGCGCGCCCCGAGCCGAACTCGGTTGACTAGAAGTCGTACTCGGCGGCCGTCTTAGCGTCAGCAGCTACCGAGGCAGCTCCAACGAAGACGTTGTCGTATCCCTCCAGCTTCTTGAGCGAGTTGTAGCCATCAACGCCGAGGTCAGTTCCTTCCTCGATAGTGCCACCTTCAGCCAGAATCAGCGCGATAGCGAGCTGCGCCTCACCGGCGAGAGCCGGGTCCCAGAAGAAGATCTTGTCGATGGAGCCATCGGCAAGGTACTGGTTCGCGACTGAGGGGATAGAGGTACCCATCACGCAGACCTGGTCCTCAAGGCCGGCTTCCTGCACGGCACGGGCGATGCCGGGAACGTCGTTTCCTGCGGAGCCTTGGAACCCAGCGATGTTTGGGTACTTCGCCAGCACTTCCTTGGCGCGCTCATATGCGGTGCCCTGATCATCCGTGCTCTCGATCGGAGTCTCAACGCGCGTCATGTCGGGGAAATTCTTGGTCTGGTTCTCGTAAGCCGCGCCGACCCACTCCATGTGCGTCTTTGCCGTGAGTCCGCCAACGAACTGCACGTACTGACCGGTTCCACCCATGCACTGCGCCAGGTTGTCCATGATCTCAGAGCCGTACGACGCGTTGTCGAATGCCTCGATGTCGATGTCGACATTTTCGATGCCGGTCGCCTCGTGCGAGACAACGATGATTCCCTGATCGCGCGCCTGCTTGAGCACCGAAGCGAGAGCCTCGGGCGAGTTGGGTACAACGGTGATTGCTGTGGGCTGCTGCGCAATGAGGTCCTGAACGATCTGAACCTGCTTTTCAGGGCTGACGTCGTCTGCGCCCTCCTGGCGAGCGTCAATACCCGTCCGGTCAGCGAACGACTTGACACCGACGGCCATGCGCTGGAACCACGGAATGGTCTGGGCCTTAACGACCGTCACCATGACCATGTCCTTGGCCGACTTCGTGCTGTTTGGCTCACTTCCGACGCTGCCTATTGATGTACAGCCGGTGAGGGCGAGAGATGCGCCCGCGAGAAGTGCCGTGCCCCGTAGGGTGTGCTTGCGATTCATTCCGTTTACTCCTTTGTGAACGATTCGATTCGTGGCAAGGCCACGATTGCTGCAGCACACCTTGGGATGCGCGCTCTTGGATGAAATTATCTGCAATACGCACAGCATGTCAAGCGATATTGCGCAGATGTTGCGCATTTGTGAGCATGCAGCTGGCGCTGTTGCCGATGAGCGACACGGAGCCGGAGCGTTCTAACGTGCTCCAGTTCCTCGAACAAGAGCCACAGCGCGGCGATAAGGGCGATTCAACCCTAGATATCCTGATCGCCCGAAGGTTATGTGATGCGCACTTTCGCGCATAAACCATTGCAATCGGACTAATGTCGACGCTAGCCTCCAATAAGTAGAGGTATATAGGAGGTAGGCGCGTGTCGCGACAGGCAGAGATCGTTGAAGTTCTCAAGGACGATGGGTTTCAGTCGGTCAACAGTCTCGCCGCGCGCTTCGCGGTGACGGCATCGACGATTCGGCGCGACCTTGAACGACTCGAAGTGATGGAGCTCGTCCAGCGCACTCATGGAGGCGCGATCCCGGTCAAACAATCGGAAACTCCGCACCAATTCAAAGAGGAGTGGCACCTCGCGGAGAAGTCCGCCATCGGCAAAGCGATGGCCGAACGCGTTCTTGAGGGTCAGACGGTATTGCTCGATGGAGGCACTACGACCCTCGAGGTTGCTCGCCACCTAACGAAACGCCGCCTTACCGTGGTCACCAACGACCTTCGCATCGCGATGGAGATCGCTCAGCGACGCTCGGCGCACCTTGTTTTCATTGGTGGAGAGTTACTCCCCGACGTCTACACGACGTGGGGGCCTGCCGCCGTTCTTCAACTCGAAAATTTGCGAGTTGACGTTGCAATTTTCGGTGCAGATACCGTCTGCGAAGACGGAATCTTTCACACGAGCAGCTACGAAGTTGAACTCAAGAGGTTGATGCGTTCCATCGCGAAAGAAGCCTTCTTTGTCGCGGACAGCTCCAAATTCGGCCGCGAGGCGCTCTTCAAGGTTCTCGAGGTAGACGATTTCACTGCCGGAATCACCGATGACCTTCTGGACCCGCTCCGCGCTTCACAATTTCCCATTCCGATCATCCAGGTGGGAACACGCACGTCTTGAAAACGAAACGGGACTGCTGTCGGTTTGATTGACTCCACATGCCGGCGATACAGTTCGCGGGAAGCTACCCGATATCTGGGTTTATATCCGAAGGTTCTTCATCGGTCGACAATCTGGTTTGACCCGAAGTCGCAGCCCACGCCGATCCCGCTCGCGACGTAGCGGATGGTCAGCGAGTACGCACCCTCCGTCGCAGCGGAGTGCTCCAGCGCTACGTCGGCCGGCCGCTGCGAGTAGGTTGCGGTTCACCCCGTTGGCCATCCCGTCCGGGCTGGACGACGAGCGCAGTCGCAGGTGTTGGGCGACTCGCGGGGTGACGATGCCCGCGTCGTCCCCGGTGACGATGGGTTTTAGCGCGTTTGGATTCGGTGTCTGGGTATCGGCGGCGTCAGGCTGACGATGTCCGGATAGACGAATGGCCCGGCGTGGGATCTTGACGGATCACGCCGGGCCGTTCCAGCGCGTAAGGCCGCACTGATGCTCACGGCAAGTGATGATCCTGTTTCTGTCGAGTTGGACCTGCTGGTCGGGCGTGTGGCGTGCCCGGGGTGCGGTGGCCGGTTGCGGCCCTGGGGGTGGGGCCCGGCTCCGTGTCATCCTGGAGGGCTGGGACGCGGACTGGGTCGGCGTGCGGTGTCGACCCAGGCGTGCTCGGTGTGTTGGGTGCGGGGCGACGCATGTGCTGCTTGAGGTGCGGTTGGCCGCACGGAGGGCGGACTCGGCGGCGGTGATCGAGTCGATGATCCTGCACCACCCAATCACCGGCGCAACATGATCCACCGGGCCGCGAGGGCCAGGTCGGCCGCATCGAAATACACGGCCTCAAGCTCCTGCTCCACCGGGTCCTGGACCTGTGAGATGGCCGGAAGCGACTGGAGCGGCGGAAGCGGTGCCGCCTCATCGACATCGAATTTCGCTCGATCTCCCTGTTGGCCGTGCGCGTCATGACCGCATGGTAAAGCCGTTCGCCCATTGATTGTCGGCTCCGGCTTCCGTATCGGGACATCATCATCAGAGAGGTGCAGTGCGCAAACGATCCGGGCTAGTCAACGCGCGGGATTGTCCAGCGCGCGTATTCCGGCTACGGTGCGAGCGGCAGGGCCGGGCACACTCTCGGCACGCTGCGCCACAGCGTGGTTGCACGGTCGATTGTCGGTGTCGCAAGAGGAATCAGGTATGGGGCCATTCGAGAAAGCCGAAATCCTGGCCCTCCTGACGGACGTGCGGCTGTTGCGTCTGGACATTGTCGAGGCTGCGGCAGAGCAGGCGGCGATGATCGATGCCGTCCGGCCGCGGCACCGGTACAGCGCGACCAACCTGGTTCATTATCTGGAGCTGCGCACGCACGACGTGCGGGACCTGCAGGCCCGCCTGTCGCGGTTCGGCCTGTCCTCGCTGGGGAGGACAGAATCCCACGTGCTCGCCAGTATCGACACGCTCCTGCACACCCTGACCCTGCTGGCCGGGTACAACCTCACGGCAACATCGGCAACATCGTTGCCTTCGCCCCCATCGGACATCCCCGACGGCGCGGAGCTCCTCCGGCGCAACGCAGAACGCCTCCTCGGGCCACAACCCGAAGGCCGCAGCACCCGCATCATGGTGACGCTTCCCAGTGAAACCGCGACCGATTCGACCCTCGTCCGGGACCTGCTCGTCCGCGGCATGAGTGTCGCACGGATCAACTGCGCCCACGACGACCCCGAAATCTGGCGCGGAATGATCGCCAACATCCGGGCCGCAGAATCAGCCACCGGAAAACGCTGCCTGATCTCGATGGACCTCGCCGGCCCCAAACTGCGAACCGGCCCCATCCAGCCTGGTCCGCAGGTCCTGCGCGTCAAACCCGTTCGAAACGACATCGGGGTGGTGCTGGCACCCGGATTCGCTTGGCTGGGCATGCCCGAAAATCCGAGTGGCACCCCCACCACGGCACCCCCAACCATCCCCTTGACCGAGAACGGATGGGCCGGCCAGCGCCAAGCCGGCGAGAAGATCCGGCTCACGGACGCTCGCGGCGCCCGGCGCATCCTTACCGTCATTGAGGTATCCGGGAACATGTGTCTGGTCTCGACCCGCCAGACCGTCTACTTCGTTCCAGGAACGGTCCTTTCCGTCGACCCCGGACCCACACCGGGGACCGACGCCCGGGTTGGCACGCTTCCGGCTGTCGAACGGGCGCTGCTGGTGCGACGCGGGGACCGGCTCGTCCTCACCGACGATCTAACGCCTGCCGAGGGCTCCTCCGTTGGGGTGCACCGAATCGGCTGCACCCTTGCCGAGGCACTCACCGATGCCCGGCCCAGCGAACGGGTGCTTTTGGATGACGGCAAAATCGGCGGTGTCATCACCGACGTCACGGCCGAAGGCGTCACCATCGACATCCGATACGCCGGGGCCAACGGCGCAAAACTCCGAGCGGAGAAAGGGATCAACTTCCCTGACACCGCGCTGTCCATCTCCGCCGTCACGGCCGAGGACATCCTCGACCTCGAGTTCATCAGGCCCCACGCGGACATCGTGAACATGTCCTTCGTCCGGAGTGCATCCGACGTGCAGGAGCTAATCCAGCACCTCGACCCGATCGACCACCACACCCTCGACATCGTGCTCAAAATCGAAACTGTCACCGGGTTCGAATCCCTGCCCGAGATCCTCCTCACCGCAATGAGATGGGATGCCGTGGGAGTCATGATCGCCCGCGGCGACCTCGGCGTCGAAACCGGCTTCGAACGCCTGGCCGAAGTCCAGGAGGAAATCCTCTGGCTCTGCGAGGCCGGCCATGTGCCGGTGATCTGGGCAACGCAAGTCCTCGACTCACTCGCCCGCGCTGGCCTGCCGTCCCGGGCAGAGGTCACCGATGCGGCCATGGCCGAACGCGCCGAATGCGTCATGCTCAACAAAGGCCCCTTCATCCCAGAGGCAGTCACCATGCTTGCCGACATCCTCACCCGCATGCAGGGACACACGAACAAGAAGCGGAGCCTTCTCCGTCGGCTCCGAGCCTGGGACCGCGACAACAACGCAACGGGGCAGCCCGCCGAACCGCGTAGTTGACTTTCAACCACCGGATTGATGACGCACGTCCTCGAAGGCCTCATCACCGCCTCACCGCAGTCGACGGTGCGGTAAGACGGTGTCGCACCAACGGTCAACTCAGACCATCAGGCCGGTACCGGGTCCTCCGGAGTCACTCGGCGCAGTTGCGTCAGAGGTGCAGGTCGGTGGCAGATCGTGCGGGGTCACAGGGCGCGAAATGAGATAGCCCTGCACCGCGTCACAACCCAGATCGCGCAACAGCTGAAGTTGGCATGGGCGTTCGACGCCTTCGGCCGTGACCGTGAGTCCGAGGGCGTGCGCGGTGTCGATGACCCCGCCCACGAGCAGGGCATCGGCGGGCGAGGAATCGATGTTGTCGATGAAGGTTTTGTCGATCTTGACCGTCGTCAGCGGCAGGCTGCGGAGCAGGGCGAGGGAAGAGAAGCCGGTGCCGTAGTCGTCCAGGGCGATGCTGATCCCCGCATCCCGGAGCTGTTGAAGTTGTCCGATCGCCCGGGGCAGGTCGGTGATCGCGGCGCCCTCGGTGATCTCGACTTGGATCAGCTCAGGTGCGACGCCATGCCGGACAAGGGCCTCCAGAAGTTCGGGAACGATGGTGCGGGCGGCAAGTTGGAGGGGAGACACGTTGACCGCGACACGGCGCGGGGTTCCCGCAACCACCCAGAGTCTGGCCTGGGCGCAGACCTCGTTGATGATTCTCTGTCCGATCCGGTGGATGTCACCGGACAGCTCCATGATCGGAATGAACTCCGCAGGCGACACCGAACCCAGCACTGGGTCGGTCCAGCGCAGCAGCGCCTCCACGGCTGAGCAGTCGCCGCTGGCCAGGTCCAACTGCGGCTGATAGTGCAGGCTGAATGCGTGAGTCTCGAACGCCTCCGGCAGTCGTCGCCGGATGAGCGCATTCCGCACGATCGGCGCGGCCTCGCCGTGCCCATCGAGACGGGCGACCTGGCGTTTGCCGGCCTGCTTGGCCTTGAGCATTGCCCCGTCCGCGTGGCGCAGCAGCGCATCAAGCCGGCTCAGCTCCTGTTCCGCCGCGACATCACCTGCCATCGCAATCCCGACAGACGCAGACACGTGCAGCAGATGCCCGTCGCAGACGAACGGAACCGTCGCGCCGAGCACGACCCGGTCGGCGATGGCGCGAAGCTGCCCTTCATCCACGTCGACCAGCAACACCGCGAACTCGTCGCCGCCCAGACGGGCGAGGACATCCGTCGGGCGGACGATGTGGCGCAGCCGTTCGGCAAAGCCGACCAGAATCTCGTCCCCGGTCTGGTGACCGAACGTGTCGTTGATGGCTTTGAACCCGTCGAGGTCGATGTAGAGCACCGCGAGGCGGGTCATGTCGCCGGCATCCTCGATTGATGCGACACCACGCTCCTCCAATTGCCGACGGTTGGGCAGCCCGGTCAGCGAATCGTGCAGCGCTGCGTAACGGAAATCCGCCGACAACCGTTCGAAGATCTGGGACACCGACACGACCCGTGGACCATCGTCGGTCAGCACGAGTACGTCACGATAGCGGTTGTCCTCGGGCAACTCCAGGACGCGCTGCGCCGCGGTGGCCAAGGTCATCGCACCGGGCAGGAAGAAGGAGTTCTCCGACACCATCTGCCTGGCCATGGACCGGGCATGCAGGACGCGCCCGTAGCCCAGCCGCCCGGTCAAAGTGAACTCCACCTGTTCCCGGGACAACAGGAAGTACCCGCCGCCGTCCTGCACGACGAGTGAACGAAGCTGACGGTCCGCACGAAACACCCGGTCAATCTCGGTCACCGGCGTTGCTGCGGAGATTATCTGGACGCTCGTTGCCAGGTCCGCCAGACACACGACCCGATTGTCGCGGCCGGGATCAGTGCCAAGAATGGTGCTCATGCCTCATCGATACCCGAGTCAGGCCTGTGGCCCAACTCCCCCCGCCGGAGTTTGCCGACTGTTCAGCCGCCCGACCACCGGCCACCCCTGTGTCACGTCCCGCAGTGATGGAATACATCGACTCCTGGTACAACCGGCGCCGACCCCACTCCGACGACGGAGGGTTGCAACCTGCCGGGGCCCTCGCCGTTCAGCAGCATGCCTATCGGAATTCCCGGTTCGCGAAAGAGCCCGTCAAACCGAATGTGCAATAATCTGCGTATGGATGCAGATACTCAAGGTTGTGGCCGGGAGCCGGACAGCCAATTCGTCGAGCTGGCCGTTGAGGTCTTCGGCATGCTGGCCGATGCCACCAGGGTGCGGATCATTCTTGCCTTGCGCGGCGGTGAGCTGTCCGTGAATCAACTGGCAGAAGCCGTCGACAAGTCGCCGGCGGCCGTCTCTCAACATTTGGCCAAGCTGCGTCTGGCGCGCATGGTAACCACGCGCCATGAAGGAACCCGCGTGTACTACCGCTTGGAAAACGAGCACGCGAGTCAACTCGTGTCGGATGCGATATTCCAGGCGGAGCACTCCCTCGGGGGCACGCCACGCCATCACCACACCCGCAAAGAGGCCAGCGCATGAGCGCACCACACGAGCACTCCCCCGCAGAAAGTCTTCCCGGCGACGCCCACCCGCGTCACCGAGAGCATCGTGAATAGCGTTTCCTTAATCTCCGAACCGCTCAGCCGTCTCGTACTCGGTGTCAGACGTCGCTACTCAGAATGGACGCGAGTTCCTCCAGGGTGGAGACGGTGATGTCCGGGGCGGTGAAATATCCCGGGTAGGTGGCGTCCGCGCGGTTGATCCACGCTGTGCGCAGTCCGGCGCGAGCGGCACCGTGGATATCCCAAGGATGCACGGCGGTCAGCAGCATCCGACCCGGTGCCACACCGCACGCGTCCGCGGCGTATTCGTACGCTGCTCGTAGCGGTTTCCAGCCGGCCGCATCCTCGACGGAGAGGAGCATGTCAAATTCCTCCCGAATGCCAGCGGCGAGAAACAGTGCCTCCGCCACATGGCTGGATCCATTGCTGAGCGTCACCAGCCGGAACCCGGAAGCTGAGAGAGTGCGGACCGCGCCGGCGACATCCGGGTGAAGGGCGAGGCCGGCGAATCCGTGCATGATGTGATCGACGGCATCTTCCACGCTGCGGTTCAAGGGGAGCCCAGCGAGGTTTTCGTGAAGTGATTCAGTGGCGATCATCGCGAATTTCTCGCTGGTTCCGGTCGCGGTGAGGGCGAAGCCGTCCCGAAGCAACCCCGCGAACCAGGCTCTGGCCAGTAGCCCAGGCGCCCCGACATCAACGAACCGATCGGCCATGGGAGACATGTCGGAGAGGGTTTCATTGACGTCGAAGACGATCACTGCCAAATTTTCAGACACGACAAGTTCCTTCGCCTGGGGATTCGTCGGAGTTCAGTTCCCCGAGAGGCCATCTGAGGATGCTTCTGCCGCAACCCGGGCTGCGAACTCGTCCATGCCCCTGGCGATGTTTTCTTGCCGCCACTCGTCATCTTCGGGGTCGTCCGGGGCGTCATACGGCCACGACATGTACACGTTGGGGTCGATGATGAGGTACGCGGACAGAGAGCCGCTCGGGATCGCTTCATAGTCGCGCACCTGCTCGTCCGACTGGTCCATGCCCATCCACGCGATGCCCGTGTTCTCTGGCAGGACAACCCAGCCCTGACCGCGGAACACCTCGGCGAGTTCCGGGGGGATGCTGGCGTGCACCTGAGCGAAACCGCGGGTGGTGAGGGCCGGCGCGAGAGTATTGAGAAGCGCCCGGCACACCTCCGCGGACCCGCCGGTGATCAGCAGTTCGAAGACGGCGGTGCCGTGGTCGCTGACTATGGCATCGTCAATGTCTTCGTCGGTGGAGTCTTCGTCGAGCTGATTCTCGTCAACGTAGCTGTCGGGTTCGGTGACGACAGCGCCGACAAGCCGGCCGTCATCGGTTTCGGCGACCAGGGCGAGAGCCATGGACTCAATCTGGAGTTCGATGGTGTCATCGAAATAGATCTCAGGCGTGTCATCGATTTCGGCCTGCGGATGTTCAGTGAACAACGTGACAAACGCTGTCCGATGCCCTTTGCCAAGACGTCGGACTCGGAAGCTCGGTTGCTCGCTCATGTTTGAGCCTCTCGACGATGTTCTGCGGGATGTAACGCTCCGGTGCCGGAGCACTCGAAGCTATCATCCCCGCATGACACTGGCCCGCCGCTCCACATCACCGCGCTCGTCAAAACGCTCATCGTCGGCGCAGCCGCCGCCCTCTCCGCTATGAAGAGGGCGCGGCCAATTCAACGCCCTCCATCTTGGCGTCGTGTCGCGCCCCGCTCGATAGTCGGGCGTCCGTTCGCGCTAGGTTCGCTGGGCGAGGCGTTCAAGTTGCTCTGTGTGCAGGTCGCTCACCCATTCCCAGCCGGGCTTGACCGACGGACCAATCCGCGGGTCGCTGGGATCCTGGCCGTCACGCAAGGCGTGCAGGTATGCCCGATCTTGGTCGATCCGTGCCTGCGCCTGGTCGGCGGTGCCGTTCAGGTCGAGCATCGGAATCAGAACATCAGAAAGCATGTCGCCGGCGACGAGGACGTTGCGTTCCTCGATTACCAGCGCCGCATGCCCCGGGGCATGCGCCTGATGCTCGATGAGTCGGATCCCCGGGCCGTCCCACGGAATCTGCCCCGTCTCGGCGATAGTTGTATTATTCTATTACTAAACACTTCCTAGCCGTAATATAACCAGAATTCGGAGGTTAGACATGGCTCGTTCCGCGCATTCTCATTCTCCCTGGACTGTGGAAGCCATCCGCGTACTCGGACGCCAAATCACCGCGGGGCGCCGGATGCTGAATTGGACGCAGAGCGATCTTGCGGAACGAGCAGGCGTCTCGGTCAGCACTCTGCTCGCGATTGAGAAGGGATCGACCGGCGCGGCCATCGGCACGGTTTTCGAGATCGCGGCGTTGGTAGGGATTCCGCTCGTGGGAGCGATGGATCCCGTCGGACGAGAGATCATAGAAAACCGCCTAGCGCTTCTTCCGACGCGCGTCGGCAACTCCCGTGAGGACGACGACGATGGCAACTTCTGACTTCGCCTTTGTGTGGGCGTGGCTTCCTAACGCCACCGAGCCGGTAGTCGCAGGTCGACTGCGGAAGGATGGGACGACTCACTCGTTTCGTTATGGCGACTCCTATCTTGCCCGGACCGATAAGGTAGCGCTCTACCTGCCGGAGCTACCATTGGTCCCCCTCACACAAAGACCCGATCCGACCTGTGAAGCACCGGGCTGCATATTGGACGCTGCACCGGACTATTGGGGTCGGCGTGTGATCCTCGCGAAGCACTTCGGCAGACTGGACGCTGACAGCGACACGGACGATCTCGATCTGCTCAACTACCTGCTCGAATCGGGCTCCGACAGGATCGGTGCACTCGACTTCCAGGAGTCGGCAACAACCTACGTTCCGCGGCAATTTGAGCACCAAGCGACGTTGACCGACCTGCTAGCTGCAGCCGACCGAATCCAAGCAGGCGAGACGCTCTCCCCCGTGCTGGAAGCGGCCATGATGCGCGGCACCTCCATTGGCGGCGCCCGACCGAAAGCATTGATCGAAGATGGTCCACGGAAACTCATCGCCAAGTTTTCGAGCACGACCGACACCTATCCCGTGGTCAAAGCCGAAGGCATCGCCATGCACCTGGCGTTGAAAGCAGGTTTGGACGTCGCACCTGCCGCCGTGGTGAGGGTCGGCAATCGCGATGTACTGCTCGTCGAGCGATTCGATCGCGGCGAGGGCGGGACGCGGAAAATGATGGTCTCAGCTCTGACGATGCTGGGGCTCGCACCCATGAACGGTCGCTACGCGACATATCCGGAGCTCGCCGACCTGATCCGCGCGCGCTTCACGAACCCGAACGCAACGCTGCGTGAACTATTCGGCCGGATCGTTTTCAACGTCATCGTGGGCAATATCGACGACCACGCCCGCAATCACGCTGCGTTTTGGGACGGTTCCATGCTCGCGCTCACGCCGGCATACGACATCTGTCCGCAGCCGCGATCGGTGGGCGAAGTCGAACAGGCGCTAGCCATCGGCCGGACGGGCGACCGACGGTCTCGGCTGCAGGTTTGTGAGAACTCTGCGGATGTCTACCATCTGACCGGCGTCGAGGCCCGGGACATCATCGACCATCTCGTCTCTGTCGTAGAAGACGGATGGGAGCACGCAGCGGACCTCGTAGAGCTCGACGTGGCGGACCGGCTGCGCCTCAAAGGCGGTGCGATCCTTAACCAGTCCATCTTCTACCGTGACTGAATGGCCCAACTCGACGATCTGCTGCTTTAGTGACTTTGTCCCGGTTTGCGCGTCCGAGCACGTTTCCGAGACAAAGCGGCATCGACAATGGCGCGTCAATTCCGCTGCTCATCGTTGCTTCGGAGCTTTTCGATGAGAATGATGTTGTGGCCCCACGGCAATGTTGCAACGGGCTGTTGCAACATTTCGGGCCATACCTCCGCGAAACGCTTCATATAGCGCAGGTTGCGGGGCGAGAACCCGCGCAGAGTCGGATACTTTTCGCGCAGGTCCGCAGCGAGCCGGGTGACGACCTTCGCGCCCCAGCCGGCCAGCTTTTCACGCGCGACCAACTGATTCCCGATGTTCCAGTAGGCCTCGACAACTTCGCGGTTCGCACCAGAGATTGCGCGCCTCTGGCCACGCGACACCTCGTGCGTGACCGAGGCCAACAGGCTGGGATACCAGTCGGGCATCGTCGATCGTGCGGGGACCTTCGGGAACTCAGCAGGATCATCCTCGATCATGCAATCAGCCTTTCGTTTGTGTGATTCACGCTGGGTTCAATGTGCCAAGTGTCAGGGCACTGACCAAACGGATGCTCGGATCCAGCTCGATACAACCATCGCCGATGTAGCTCAGGCGGAAACCGTCGATCAGGTAGTCGTGGATCTCGGAGTGATCAGTTCCGATCCCACCTCCACGCCCGGTCAGGCCTTGCCCGGTCCGGCCTGGCCTGGCCTGGCCTGGCCTGGCCTGGCAATACAGTGCGGTGAAGTTGTCACCGGACGGCTCGCGCATCTACGCCAGCGGGTTCGGACCGACCGTCGTACTTGACACGGCATCTGGCGAGGAGCTCCATCGGATCCCCGGCACCGGGATTCTCACCGTCAGTCCGGATGGCCGCCGGATCGCCGTCCGCGATGGCTCGCGCGCGGTGCGCATCGTTGACTCCTCCGGGCAAGCAGCACCCATCACCGTCTCGCTGTCGTCCTTTCCAACGGTGGCCGATTTCAGCCCAGACGGCCCTCAGCTCGCCATCGCCGCCGGCAACGACGTCGTAGTGGCGAGCACCCACGACCGGCGAGATCGCGGAGACGCTCCGGGATCATTACGGAGCGGTCACCGCGGTCGAGTTCCGACCGACCGGCGAGCTCGTGACCGCCGGAGCAGACGGCGCGATCATGACGTCGGACTTCGGGGACTGGTCGGCGGCCTTTCGCACCGACCTGCACCTACGGGACCATGCACCCACCGAGCTCGATGAACGCACCGTCGCGCTCGAACAGTCCGACGGGCGTTGGCAGGTCGTCGCCGCCGAGCCTGCGGTGTGGGAGGAACGCGCGTGCGAGATCGCCGGACGAGTACTCACCCAGCAGGAGTGGGCGGAGTTCTTGGGATCTCGTTCCTACGCCCTGGCATGCGCGGAATGAGCGCGGCTGTAGCTTCGAGTCGAACCTCCCCCACCCTTCATCGAGGATCCGTGACGTGCCGGCGGATAAGCGCAACGAGAGTCGTCCCGGGCACGCCCGCGCCGCGAATCTCGTTACTTCCCCGGGTGGCCTCTGTGAGCCTGTGGAGGATGCGAGCGGCGTCAGAGCGGGAACCAGACAGGGTCGCTTCGCTGAGCGTCCATCCGCCGATGGTGTTCGCGTCGTGCTGGTTGACGATGAGGAAGAGGTTGTATAGGTCGGTGATGTCTTTCGCTTCCAGACGTGAACGTGTCGCGTACGCCTTCAGGATGATCGCAGTCTCCACACACGGAACTGGAACGGTGAATTGCCGTGTCGATCCGTCGCGGAAGGTCACGCGGACGTCGACGAGGATCCGGTGACCGCTGAGCGCGAGCCGAAGGCCCGGTACGGCGTCGAACGCGCGGCCGCCGTGCTCGACTCGTCCGAAGGTACTGCCAGTGGCTGGCACGAGCAGGTCCACCGCGACCTCTCCACCTGCTCCTCGCTCGTAGTGGTTGCCACTCACCGCCTCGTACCCCGCCGCGATGAGTTTGTCATGCACGGTCCCGGATGCCGCGATGGCGGTCGTCATCGCGGCATCCGCGTCACCGGTGCGCCGGGCGAGCGACCCGGTCGCCGGGAAGGCGGTCAGGAGGAGGGACGCCATCTGCCCGCCGACGACGAGGATGTCGTCGAGCTCGCCGGCTATCGCGGCCAGGTCTTCTAGCGCTTGGAATGCCGCGTCGTCAGCGTCGGAGGTGGACACGGTCTCCGCAGCTACCTGGGTCGTTGTCAACCCAGGGTCCTCTGGAGTGCTCGAATGATCAGCCGTTCGATCGCTTCGCCCGCGTCCGGGCCACCGGTTCGCCGGACGTCCCACGCGGCCAACACTGGATCCACGGTGCGTGGATGCTCGGACCAGGCGGCGGCAGTCGCCCAAATCGTCGGATCGGCGGGGATGACGACTTCGAGGCTGGCTTCATCTCGCTCGGCCTCGGCGAACTTGGCGCGGGCCAGCCGCAGCCCCTTCTTCGCATAGACGAGAGCCTTCTTGGGGACCCGCCATGGCGCGATCGCGTCGGCGGCCGCATCCCCCGAGAGCAGCACGTCCGGAGCGGTGGCCTGGGCGTCCTCTGCCTGCTTGATGATCGGGTCGAGGCTGTACCAGGACTCGGTGATGCCACCGGGGCCCGGGTAGGTCTCCAGGAAGCGGTCCCAGAGCTTCTCCGGCTCGACGGCGCGCCAACGGCCGTTGACCTTCTCGACGGTGCCCGTCCAGTCTTTGAGAGCCTTGGAGACCGCCGCTTGTGACGTGCCTATCTGCGCCGCAAGCTCCACCTGCGTGCGCCGCTCATCGGAAAACAGAAGCGCCCGCATCAGCGCATGACGCCCCCACGATGGTCGACCCCTCGGCCGGCCCACGTCCTCGATGTCGTCGACGAGGTCGATGAAACGCGTCTTCCTGCCCCAGATCAGAATGCTGTCGTTGACGCCGGCGACAGCGAGGTCTGGCGTGTCCTCGGCGAGCTTACGAATCGACGTCGGCACGCTCGGCATCACGATCAGCAGTCGTCTGTTCGTGCTCTCATTCCGCACCCCGCGCTGGCGAGCCCGATAGAGCATCCTCATCACGTCGGACGGTGAGGGGTTGCGGGCGTACACCTTCAACTCGACGGGGACGTCGTCGACGACGAGGTCGCTCGCACTGTCGATGGCCACATTCAGGCCGGATGACGTGAGCAGGTCGATGCCAGCGTCCGCTGTCAAGTGTGGTGCCATGCCCCAATTCTATAACTTAATGCAGCAATTTCTACCTTTAGTTATGACGCGTGCGGATTCGTTCCGGACGGCCGCTGGTCAGGAACCTAATGGCATCACCTGGTGCCAAGGTTTTACCTCGAGCGGTGGGCAGTGGATGATCGCATCCGTGTCACAGACATGGTCAACGATCGCCGCACCTTCGGGCTGTCCCCGAGCAAGGCCGCGCGCGTGCGGCCCTAATGTGTCTAACGTGAGCGGTGACGCGGCATTGCCGCCAAAGAGGATGCGGCTTCGGTATGCGGGGCGATGCCGACTGTGCGCGTTTGAAATCCCGGCTGGGACGATGGCGGTGTACGAGCGGGAGACGAAGACCGTGGCCTGCCTGGAGTGCCCTCCAGAGCCGCCCCCCGCCGCTCCGGAGATCGCCAGTTCAATGGACGCCCTGCCTCCGGAGGCCTCCATGGTCCTAGGTCCGGAACCACAACCAGAGTCATTCGAGGTCTTCACGGGCACCGCCGGTGCCTCGGCCAAACGAGAATACGAACGACGCAAGGTTAGGCGCGAGACAAGGATTCGTGACGACCACCCCTACCTGGGGAAGCTCATACTCGCGGTGAGCGATGATCCGCAGAGCACTCGGGCGTGGGCCACCGGGGCACGAGGAGAGGAAATTCTGGGCCAGCGCCTCGACAAACTCAGGCTCAGTGGGCGTGGCATTCACGTTCTCCACGACCGCCGTATCCCCCGCACGAGAGCCAATATCGACCACATCGCTGTCTGCCCCACGGGAGTCTTCGTCATTGACGCCAAGAAATATCAAGGTCGTCCCAGTTTGCGAGTCGAAGGAGGCCTACTCCGTCCCCGCACGAAGAAACTGATGGTCGGATCGCGCGACTGTACAAAGCTGGTCGACGGCGCGCGCAAGCAAGTCGACCTCGTCAGATCTGCACTCGAAGACGCAGACCTCGGGGGGATTCCCGTGCGCGGGGTGCTCTGCTTCGTGGAAGCCGACTGGCCACTGATCGGTGGCGCCTTCATGATTGATGGCGTTCACGTCTCATGGCCCAAGAAGGCGGTCGAGAACCTACTAAAGCCCGGGCCAGTGAATGATCAGACCGCGCAACACATTCATCGCACGCTCGCGTCATCGTTCCCGACCGCCTAAGCGTTCGTCGTACGCCAACGCGTTTGCAGTTCGAAGACATGCCTTCGCCACTTCTAAGGCCAAATGAAAAGCGGGTCAGAAACGCCAGGTGAGTTCTAGGCCTTGGCGACGCTCACGATCACCGGCGTCGCGTTTGCGAAGAGGTCGAGCACGGGGCAGTGGGCGTCGACCGCCACCCGCAGCTCCTGGTAGCGGGCGTCTGTCTCCGGGCCGGTGATGGTGACGTCGAGGCGCACCGCGGTGAAGCCGGCGCGAACAGACTCCTCGATACCGAACAGGCGGCGGGCGTCGAGGTCGCCCTCGGCCTTCACGTCGATCTCGTCCACCCGGATGCCGAGGGCTTGCGCGTAGAGGCGGTAGACGACGATTTGGCAGGAGATGAGTGCTCCGAGTGCGAACTCCACGGGGCTGGCGGCGATGTCGTCTCCGGCGAGCGCGGCGGGCTCATCCACCCGGAAGCTGTGCTTGCCTGCGGTGATTGTCGACGCAACCGAGCCCTCGCCCGTGCCGCGTACGCGGTAGGTCAGCTGTCCGTTGGCCACATCGGCGGCGATTCGTTCCCCCCAGGCGGTTCCGGCCTCGATGAGCCGCGTGGCGCGCTCGTCGGCGGTGGCGGAGGTTACGGGGGATGCGTCGAGGAGAGTCATGCGCCGACAGTACTGCGGATGCCGCGGCTCGCGACGAGCACCGCGTCACAGCGGGACTCACGGTGTAACGCTGCGCCTTCTTGCACACCCCTCGCAGGTGAGGAACAGTTCGGCGGGCCCCGGCACGCGGTGCAGCGCTTCCACGGGCGGCGCCATTTCCGGGGTGCGCTCGGCCTCCCACTTTCGAACGGTCAGCACCCCATTGCGGCGCAGTGCTCACAACCCAGCGACCTGGGCCCGTTCTCGACTCGCGCGGAGAACGGGCCTTCGTCTTTGCCGGATCACAAGCTCAGGGCACAAAGGGCGAGACACCTGCTTCATGCAGTTACGGCATCCACTCGATCAGCGGCGCATCGGCAGGCACGTAAAGCGGATGCCGGGGGTGCCCATCCTTTGTGACGCCCAACGCGTGAAGTCGCGGCAGCAGCGCCAGCGCCCGGGTCACGCGGGCCGGGTCGGCGTTCGTGCCCCACCCCGCGACGACGGTGCCGGTGACGTCGGCAAGCACGCGATCGTTATCCGGTCCCACAGGGTCGGTCGCGGCCATCATCACTTTCGGGTCCTTGGTGCGGAACGCGTACAGGTTGAGGATCAACATGCCGCCGTACCCCTCGCGCTTCGCGAAACCGACGCACCGCCGCAGTGTCGGATCGAGTCGCACCGCGTCGGCGGTGCTCGGGTTGAGCAGCACGAACGTAATCATCGGCAGCGCCGGGTCCCACACGCGGGTCAGCGCGTAGCGATACTCGCCACGAATGTCTGCGGTGGCGGAAATGGATTCAAGCATCGGTCCTCCTCCGGCCAGATCATATTGTCATGTGGCGACATCGGGTCAGGCGCTGAGCCGATCCTGCACGAAGCCCGGTGCTCGTAAGCCGTTCCGCATCAGATGCCCATTTTGCAGGGCGCGTGCGCAAGTTGGTGCTCCGGCTGGCTGCCCTGCGTCCGCGGGGCTGCTGGAAGTTCTACGCTACTTGCCCGCGAAGAAGGCTGAGTCCGTTGGCCACAAGTCTCCGCCCATTGTCGCTTGGGCTTTGATGAGGTCCTCAGGATGTTCGCTACCGACAACCCACATGGCCCCGACGAGGAAGAGACCAGGCTCGATACTCTTGCTGTTGAGTTTAAGTAGAGCGTCGACGTCTGCCTGAGCGGCAAAAGTACTGATGCCATTCTCCGTGTCTGTGCAACGTCCGGATGCGATTGTTCCGAGCATGACGTTGTCTGTGACAGACCATTCACAAGGCAATCCTAATGCAATGTATTCCTGGTGCAGTCGCTCCAGGGACACCGGTGCCGGCGGGGCCGACGTGGGCACCGTTGTAGTCGGCATAACCGACGTTGACCGAGGCTCCGAGTGGGTGCCAATGGGCGCTCCGCCCACAGCGTCAGCGCATCCGGTTAACGTCAACGCCGTGGCTACGGCCAAGATCATGGTTGCAAAAGAAGCGATGTTTTTCATTGTTTACTCCCCCACTCCTAACATAGGTGCGGCCGGCCACATCTTGCACCCCTTTGGCAACCGACGTGCCCCCGGCCGGGCCTCACTTCCATGGCCATCCATTTCACCGCGTGAGTGTCCCACGCAGCGTTCCTCTACTGCCTCGGGCACGGCACGCATCAAGGATCCGAGTGTCGTCGGGCGGTGAGCGCCTGCCTCGATCTCCTTGCGCCCCGCATCGGAAGGGACAAAGCGGATGGACTCGACGCCCGCCAGGGTTCGCTCAGTCCTCGTCTCTTGCGAACGCCCGGTCGAGAAGCGCAGCGGTCGCAGGATTCACCGGCTCGCTCCGTTGGATGTAGTGCTGCACCGTGATCTTCGTGTCCGTGTGGCCGAGCAATTCTGCGGCGAGTTCGATGTTGGCGTTCGCGTTGACCGCAGTCGCGACCGTACGGCGGAACATGTGCGGCGTCACACCGTCGATTCCCGCTCCCCCGAGCACGTGACGCAATTGACGACGCACGTTCGCGGTGGTCAGAGGGGTACCGTCCCGGGACTGGAACAGCAGTGAGTCCAGGTCCATACTCCCGGCACTTGCGAGCCGTCGGCGGACCGCGTCGGCGGTGAACGTGGGCAGTGCCACAACGCGGCGCGACTTGGCGGTCTTGGGGTGGTCCCGCCGGAAGATCTGCTCGCCGTTCCGGCTGACGATCGTGCCGGCCAGGCGGATGGACGGTACGGCGCTAGTGATGTCGACGTCCCGGCGCCGGATGGCCAGCACCTCGCCGATCCGAGCTCAGGTGCCGAGCATCACCTCGATGATCGCACTGAGCTGGCCGTCGGGCTTGGGGCCGGAGATGTGATTGACGGCGCTCTCCCACCGGGCGATCGCCGCGCGGATCACGTTCACCTCCGGGGCCGTGAGCGCATCGGGGAGATGCGGCTCGCGGTACAGGCGCGACACGTGGTCCATCGGATTGCTCGGGAGAATCTCATGCCGCACTGCCAACTCAAGCGCTAGCCGCAGAACGACACGACCTTGCTTGGCCCGGCTGTGGGAGAGCTTCGCGAGCTGCTTGATGAAATGATCGCAACGAGCGACGCCAATCTATCGCAGCGTGAGACTGCGGAACACCGGAAGCACGAGCGTGCGCATGTTGCGCTCGTACAGATTCCGGGTCGTCCGCGAGATTCGATTTTCCAGGTCGATGTCCTCGAGCCAGTACGTCGCCAAGTCTCCGAACGAGCTGTCCGGCGTTAGCGACGTGTTCGTGGGCTGCTGCAGGTATCTCGTCGTGAGCTTGCTCTTCAGCGATCGCTCGACAGCCCGAGCGATGTCTCCGGTGGCCTGTACCTGGCGTGTCTGACCATCCCAGTCGCGGTAGCGGGTTCGAGCCTCGAATCGGCCGGATGGCGTCACCCGGATGGTGATGTCGCCGAAGGTGCTGATCGTCAACCGTGGCCGCGACATTTCAGCTCACCGCCGATCGGTGCGCCGGGGCGGGCTGGAAGGCTCCCGCTGCTCGGCAATCCAGGCCCGCACGTCGGAGATGGCGAACTTGAGGTGTTTGCCGAACCGGTAGGCCGTTGGGCCTTTGCCGTGCACACGCCAGTCGTAGACCGTGGAGATCGGTATGCCCAGGTAGGACGCCAACTCGGCGATGTCCATCAGGGGTTCCAGTCCCCACGCGTCGGTGGAGGGAGTCGAGGAGGAGGCTGGGTATTCGTCGTGGATGCTCATACCCAGGAGGTGCGCACCGCAATCCCGGACGATCGGAGTGGACCGAAAACGACGTCGGCGCCTCGGATAGGAGGGCCGTCTCAGCGGCTCCAGGAAGGAGTAAAAGATGGGTTTGTGATGGGGTAGTCAAATCTCTAACCAACAAAGTCCCGGAAACCCTTGAGTCTCCGGGACATTCGGTCGGGCTGACAGGATTTGAACCTGCGACCCCTTGACCCCCAGGCGTCCAAACGGCTTGGTTCGAGCTGGATTCCGCATGATTCTGCGGGTCAGATCATGCGAGGAACGTCAAGAGATGCTTGGTTTGCATGATTTTGGTCCCCTTTTGGTCCCCTCTGCTAAGCGAGGAGGATCGTGGCATTCCGTCTTGTACGTTCGGAAGGCGCAACCACCTCATACCAGGTGCCAACCAAATCGAATGAGGACGGCGAGGCTAGGCGCTACTCGCCATCAGTCCGGCATCTCTCGCAAAACGGTTCTAATGCTCCTTCAACGGCGAGGCGGTGCAGCGCACCCACATATTCCGTTTCAGTCGAAATAGCCTGCACGTCAGGTGATAACTCAGAGCCGCGTAATAAGACGAGAAGTGTAGGGATACGTGGCGAGCCCTTTGAGGACGCTGGTCTGGTATTTCGGATACCACTGATTACCTCGTCCAGTTTCCGAGATGAGGTAGAGGTGCTTGCGCGCTCTGGAGCCGATAACGAACATCAGTTTGTTCGCGACATCAGTCTTCTCAGACGCGGGTTCGCCGAAGTGCGGCACGATACCTTCGAGTAGCCCGAACGCGATGACGGAGTCAAACTCGGCACCCTTGATTCCGTGGATGGTCGAGACCACGATGCCGTTTCGTGGGCGGAACACCTTTCTGAAGGTTTCGAGATCGTCAACGTCGACGCCTTCGTCTTTCTGAATGCGCGCCAGTCGACTCTGCATTCGGTCGAAGAAACTCTCGCGCTGGAATGCGAGCTCGGAATCGACTCTTGGCACGAAGCCGAATGCGGCACAGAAGGCATCAAAGTACTCGGTAAGGAACCGTGTTCCACTCGTCCCTGGCACTTCGATTCCATTGGTCGCTTTTAGGAAGTCCCTCGCGCTCAGGTCGTCCCTAACATAACCAGCCGTAGCGAGTTCCTCGATGACCTCTCGCGCCCATCGGATGCGGCGGCGAAACATGTCGGGGGCCGAATGAGTGAGTGCGATCCGAGCGACCTTGTACCAGAAGTTATCAAGGTTCTGGCCGAATGGTGACAGTCCAGGCCCATTGAACTCATACTCGGGAAGCGCTTGTACGAGTGATCTGGTGATCGAGGCCAAATGAAGCCACCAGGGAGCAACAATACAGATTTGCTCAGACGGGACACCAAGAACTTCAACATTGTGTCTAATTAGCTCGGCGACACCTTGAACGAGTTCCGTCTTATCAAGGCTTATGTCGTGGACGAGATGCCCGCTCCAGTCTCGCCATTCCCCCGCAGCTTCTATCTCCATCGGAGCGACTGCGAAGTTGCTGAAGTATTCGACGATTTGTTGCGACGAACGATAGTTACTCCGAAGCGCGAGTTCATTCACCGGGCGACCCGTCAGTGCGGCGAGTTCTCCGGCGGTCTTGGCAACACCGCCGAGCGAACCGAAAATCGCTTGGTTGGGGTCCCCCACGACGAAGAGCCGCGATTTCGAGCTTGGTTCTCGGATGATCTTCGAGACAATCGAGTACTGGATGTCTCTCGTATCTTGATACTCATCGATCGCCACAATCCGGAAGAGCTGGCCCAACCGCTTCGCAATCGGCAGGTGATTAGTGATGAGGTCGTGGGCGAACTTGAGCATCATCTCGAAGTCGATCTGCTTCTGTTCGAGTAACCGCTCGTGGTACTCCGCGATCGTCGACCGCAGAGGATCGATGTTTTCCTCTGGAGTGCTCTTGTCGAGAGAAAAGCCAAGTTCGGTTGCATAGTATTTGCAGTCAAACTGGCCCTTGAGCGGCGGATTTCGCTTGGCAATCTCATCGAGCAGTTCTTCGCTCTCAAAGGTGTCAATCACACTGAACCCGTCTTTAAGAGCTTCGTGGTAGAGCGAATATGGTCGGAGTATCCAGGTGAGGCAGAAGCTATGGATTGTGCCAACCCAGAGTTGGGTGGTGTCGATCCCCATAGCCTCAATGCGGTCTCGGATCTCTTCGGCAGCGACGTGCGTGTATGTGAGTGCCACGACGAATTCGCGATGCGATGAAACCTGCGATAGCTCTGATGCGATCTTGTGAGTCAGGGTCCGGGTCTTTCCGCTGCCTGGGCACGCGATGATCAGAACATCGCCGTCTGCTTCTAGCGCTGCGCGCTGCTCAGGGTTGAGGTCTTGCAAACCTGACGTCATTTTCCGAAGGCTCGTGCCAAGCCGATAAGACGGAAGTCAGCATAAGTATCTCGTTCGATATTCACTAGAGCAGATTCGATATCAATATCCCCAGACTTGAGCTCATCGAGAATCATCTGCGCTGCGGCGACCTCATCCGAGGTGGTGCTCCTTGAGCCCTTCCATTGATCGATTCGGTGCTCGATGATGCGCACCCAGGTCTCTGGCGGGAGCTCTGCAGCCGCGAAACCGAGCGCGTCAAGTACGTAGCCGGGTAGCACAGGGCCGCCATCCAGGTCGGCAGTGTCAAGCCATCTGCCGAGGAGGAGTGCGAACCAGCCCTTCTTCGCCTTAGTAGCGAGTTGAAGCGCCGCTTTGCCGTACGACGCGATATCCGAGTCTGCCAGTGCTGTTTTGAGTACCTTACGTTCCCCGCTCTTCTTATAAACCTCGTCCACAGTAGCGCTGAGAATTTCCCGGTTGATCCCCGACGTTTCGGCGAAGTCCACTTCGAAAGTGTGCGGCGCATACGCGACATCGAGGTAATCGTTGTCAGCCGCAAAATCATCGAGACGGATCTTTCGTGCGGCCCCAGCCTTGGCTGAAGCCAAAGCTCTGCGCTTCCGTTTTGCGACTACTTCTGTATCACCATCATCCGGATCGGCGTCGAAGAAGACTTGATCATGGTCGGTCAAGATTGCGCACCGCTTGCGCAGACGATCCTCATGGAAGAGGTTCCCGAGGTTCTCAAAGCCAGTGCTGCGCACGTTGATGAGGCTGACACCGATTTCGTCCAAGCTGATGCCGTAGATCTTCTTGACGAGATTTGGGATCAGGATCTCCTCGGCATCACCCTCGACCAGCAACACGCTTCTTGCGAAGAGCAGGTTGGAACGCACGGCATCCAAGAAGCGTTCGGCGGAATGGACGTCTGCGGGGTCGAGGCCGGTCGCTGGTTGGAGGGCGACCCATGATTCGCCCTCGCGCGAGAGCACGTTCACGCGTTCAATCTCGCTCACTTCTGAGATGTGCGTCGAGTGAGTCGAGTAGATGATTTGCGTGTTCTCGTACGCGACGTTGTGGAACAGGGTCTTCTGAACGTGAGTGTGGATGTGTGCTTCGGGCTCTTCGATAAGCAGAAAGTTGGCGATTGCCTGTCTCGCGGTTCGATACTCGAACTCGAGAAGTTTCAGCGTTAAGAAGACAAGATTGGCACCGCCGAGGCTCATCTCGTGCAGGCGTCTCGGTTCCGAGTCGCCGTGCTCGCCGACATAGAGCTTGAGTGACTGGAAAAGGTCAGAGGCCTCGAGCGGAAGCTCCGATTGGATCCGCATTGATGTTGGTGAGTAAGTCTCTCCGACAGTCTCCTTGAAAGTTTTCTGGATGCCACGAGTGATCTCCTGAACATCATCCCGGCTCTCGATATCTTTGTTTAGCTCGCGAACCTTTCTGAGGATGTCATCGAAATCACCTTCGGGGATCTCTTCACTCTTGGATGCGAGGAGCGTCCGAAGCGGGTTCTTCCTGGGGTCGTTGAAGTCGGCGACAACGTTCCGAAGTGCCGGAACAAAGGAGAGCGAGAACTCCCGCCACAACGACATATCTCGCTGGATCTTGATCCCGACCTCATCCGCAAATGTAGGCGCAGTGCCGTTGTTGTCGGATGGGAAGATCACCGCATCAAAGTCACCAACGATGCGCGTGTACTCTTCACGGTCTGTGAGGTCGACACTCATCTTGCCGAGGAAAACACGTTCGTAGTCGTCGAGGGTAATCGTGGCGCGAAGCTCTGCCAGTCCAGCACGATCCCCATCTTGCAGTGCGGCGAGGCCGTCGCGGACTTCAGCCTTGGGCCTGAATACCAGTGAGTAGGTCGCCCGTTCGGTGTCCCCCGAGGACTCTTCGGCAGCGTGCTGTAGTAGCAGCGACTGGACAGCCTCGTCATCGCTGACGTTATCGAACTCCATCATGATGACGATCCAGTGCCCGCGCCAGTCGGTAAGACCACGGTGAAAGTCGCTCTCTTCGAGGTCGTGCCTTCGTGTGGCGAACGTGTCGTCAAGCAGGAGGCGCATGGCACGGAAAAGGTTCGACTTTCCTGATCCGTTCTCTCCGATGATGGTGTTGACGCCGGGTTGGAGGTGAACGTTAGTGCGTTCGAAATTGCGGTAGTTGACGAGAGACACTTTTGAGATATGCATTGAGTTATCGGTGTCCTCTTGTCATTTGGCTTTCACAGCATGCGCGCTTGTGATCCTCGTTGATTTCATTTTCCTTCATCGATCCGGATGCCTGGTAGCGCGACTTTGTGCGCCGAGCGGTGCCCCAAGGAGACAGATCGCTTCAGCTCGAACGATACATTCAAGGATGCCAGCTATCGCGTCAAGCCGCGGCGCTGCGAAAGAGCTTGAGCGGTCAGGCTCAGGTTGCCGCGATCGCAGTTGCGATCGGGACGTGGAGCTGTGTGGCGATCGGAGCGTAGAGGTCGACACCCTGCTCCTTCGTTTGTAGCGAGAGCAGGAGAGAATATCGGACAGGAGTGTCCCGTCGATCAACTCGGTGGTTGTTCTTCCACCAGCCACCGACCGGGTAAACAGCAACGTTGTTGCAGTGAGCAAGTTCGGCACCGGTACCGTGCCACTCGTCCTGGTGCAGAGAACCAAGGTGGCGAGCTTGAGCGCCCAAAAACCAGCGTTCGGATTCGTTCTGTCCGGGAGCAGATCCTTCTTCGGAGTTCTGAGCTTCCCGGTTAACCCGTGCCACAAACTCAGTTTGGTTCTCAGTCCGACCTTGTAGGTCAAATTGCAGCCTGTGCGACGGATACGTGTATTTGTTTCGCCACCCGCGGCGAGAGGCCGAAGGCTCGACAAAATACGACAGCGTGACGCGGAGACGAACTTCTGCTTCGCCAAGGTCCTGCAGGATGTCCGTAGGCCAAGGGAGCGAATGCAGCCGGAACTGACGCATCGCATAGCTTGAGCCTTCAAACGGAACGAACTCATCCTGAGTAACCAGCGTGACAGCACGCCGAGACGAGTTGAGCACTGTCTCTTCGGTAGGTACGCCCCAGCCGAACTGGCGTAGGAGATGATGACGTGAACCCTTCCGGTGATCAACATCAAGATCTCGCTTCATCGACTCAGTCCACTCTGCTGAGTGCGTAAGCATGCCTCGGATCGTCTCGGGCCAATATGCGGGATACCGATCCATCGCAAGTGCCGCTAGCCGAGCGGCCTGGGCGGTTGCGGCACTGGTGGCATTTGCCGAGGTTAGTGCCACGTCACTCGTGTGCCCCGTCGAACGGAGCGAAAGCGAAGAGTGTCGCTCGTGGTAACCACCTGCACCGTCTGAGAGAACGTTTCCGCCCTCCATGCAAATGTCCGGCTTTATTGGCCACCGGTTCCTGTCAAAGAACGTAGAAGTGCGGCTGTGCGGCGAGAGATCTCCTGCTCCCGCAATCGCAGCCCAACCTGCATATTGCGGGTGTGTCGGCAATTCGACAAGGTCGGTGTATGCGCCGACGGTGAGAGCGTTCCACGCCTGCGCGGGATCCTCAATCGGAGATGTCGCAGAGTAGGTCCGGTGGTCATCGATATATGGCGGAGCAACGTTGCCTGCCGCGACGAGGATTAGACGCGCCTGGTCGAAGTCGGGCTCTGAGAGCAGTTGGATCTGATCACCATCGCGAGTGCTATCAGTGCCAACGGCGAGGGCATCGACGCTAGCGGACCAGAGAGTGGGCTCACCAGGGCGATCTGGAGCGGTGCTCAGCGTCAAGCAGTACACTCGTCGTCGCTGACTAACAACCTCCGGTAACGCTGCAGCTTGCACGGTTGCGCTAGCGAGATCAAGCGGCTGTTGCTGATGCTCGCTCTTGGTCGGCCACATGCGGACCGACTCAAGTCGGTGACGAAGACGAACCTCGTTACTCGCGACGAGCAGCGGTTCGAGATCGCCGAACAATGCCAATCCAGCCATCGAAGTGCCGTGACCACGCTCGTGCACATCGCTGGCTGTCGCTTCCGAGCCAAAAATCGTGTGATGGTCAGCAATCGAGAGCGAGTCTCGGAGAAGGGCATGCGTACGCATCACACCGGTGTCGAGGTGGCACACGGCGGGCGCGTCTTCACTCGCAGGCACGATGCGCCCAGCGAGGTCCGTGACGTAATCGAGCTGTTCATCGGCAGAAAGATCCTCGACCGTGTCGATGAACTCGGGTTTACGAATTTCCATGATCGGAACCGACGTGAACGGCAAGATCTCCAGCTGTTTCCAGCTGGCCTCAACCCACACAATGACGCGATCCCGCAACCTCAATGAACGAGAGAGGGAACGCATCCGGTAGGTCTGAACGAATCCATCGAGCGTGGCGAGGTGCTCACTGTCACTATCAAGCCACAGCTCCCACCAATGAGTGCCGCTACGAGCCGGTTCCCCTTCAGAGGTCCAAAGGTCCGACAACACCGCGCGACGAATCCGAGAAATGTTGGCGATGAGATCCTGGTTCTTCGGGTTTCCTTTGATCGTCTCTACATCAAGGAAGTCCTGGAACAGCTTGAGAAACTCCTGCCGATAGGCATCGGAGACCCACACCGTTGCCAACTCCGGCTCGCTATCTCTACCTCCCCGCACCGAGAGCAGGAGCCATTTCGGTTTCCGAGCACGACCGCTCGTGTATGCGTTGAGAGAATCGATCTTGAGGGGGAAGGTCGCGCCTTCCCCTTCAAGCACGATCACCGTCCCAGTTGCGCGAAGCTCATCGTCAGTAGGTATCCGCTCATCTAAATCCGCGTCGAAACTGGTGAATGCATCCTCGGCGGAGTTCTTTAGCCCCGCCCCGTGTTCGCCACGAGAGACGACGCGTCGCTTAGCACGCGGAGATATCTTGCGGTGGAAGTCTGCTGCCTCGGCGTATCCGTGAACGTAGAGGTGGTCGAGATCTCGTCCGACCTCAGCCAAGGCTCGCCGTTCGACGCGCGGTCAAGGCCACGATCAGATCTTCACGCCCCACAGCGCGCTCGCCACGCATCAGGACAGTCTTCGCTGCTGTCTCAGCTGCTTTGACCAGTTCAGCATGGCTGAGACCGGACGTGTAATCTCCCAGCTTCGCCAGGCTGGTTCCGCTAGCAAGCGTGCCGAGTCGAGCCTTGATGACCGCTGCGGCTTGACGTGCGTCGGGCAGCGCATAGGTAAGAACTGCGTCGAACCGGCGGAAGAGTGCTTTGTCAAGGATCGCACGGTGGTTGGTCGCGGCGAGGACGAGAGATTCGGGGCTTGCTTCTTCGAGGAAGACGAGAAACGAGTTCAGGATACGGCGAGCTTCGCCGACGTCGTTTCCGGACCGATCGCCGCCGAGTGCGTCGAACTCGTCAAAGAGGTAAACCGCGCGGCGCTGTGCTACGGCATCGAAGACCAGCCGGAGTTTACTGGCGGTCTCACCCATGAATTTGCTCAACAGGCTATCGAGCCGGATCGTGAACATCGGCAATGACAGTTCAGTCGCGAGCACGGCCGCCGTCATGGTCTTTCCCGTTCCGGGCGGACCTTCGAGTAGCAACCGGTGCGCAGGAGTGAACCCATGATCAAGAAGGTTCTTCCTCTGCCGTTGCTCAGCCAGGACCTGCTTGATCTGAGCAACGAGATCAGGGGCAGCAACCAGTTCACGCAAGTGGACGTCGGGATGCGTCGCTTCGACTAGCTCGGCAATTTCGCCGCGCGGCTGCGCAAGAGTCGTGACATTACCAAGCGGCGCACGCTCGCGAGAAGCATCAACGGCCTTTTTGATGTCGTTGGCCAGCACGTGGTGGCCCGCCTTGGCTTCTCGCGCGGCGATCTGAAGAGCCACAGAGTAGAAACTTGCTTCGTCACCAGACGCATGGCTGCGCACCATCGCGGTGATGTGCTGTCCGAGTCCTGCCATGGTGCACCTCCTCCCCCACTATTGCGTATCGTCGATTGCTCTCATGGTATCGGTTCCCGATTCCTGTGACTGGAGGCGCACGAGCAACGCTCCGAGCCCATGCGGGCGCGCTACGCGAAACGGAAGTCCCGGTAGGAGCTCCTCACGTTGAACCTGTGGCCGTCCTTGCGTCGTTGCAGGAAGCCAGCGACCGTGTCGACGTCGTTGGGTCGCATCTTCAACGCCCGGCATTTGGCGCGGACCTGGTCAACTGTGACCGACACCCAGCGCTCTGGGCAGTTCATCATGTCGGCCTTGAGTTTGTCTTCCTCGTTCCACTTCAGACCGGAGTCGTACCCGGCGGCCCAATCGGCAATGTGTTCGAGGATCTCCTCGACGCCGTTCGGCAGTGTCGCGACCGCCGCCTCAGAATCGGATTGGGTTGATGGCTGCTCCGTGCGGCCGTTGAGGAGCCCTACTGGTCGCACGTCTTCGATCCACGTCGCGGTTTCGGCCTCGCCCCATTCGATGACGACAAGTGCGTCGGCATCGACACCCCAGAGGTCGTTTAGGTGCTGGCGATCTGGCCAGGCGTAGATGACGCGACGGTGAGCGAGCGACCCCGGGGAAAATGCTCGCCATGTGAGGTGGATGGTGTCTGCGCGCGCGACGAGGCGTTTGAGGCTCGCCCCCTCGAACTGCTTCTGCGGCGTTACAACAACAATCTGCCCGCCGCTCTGCGCCAGAAGCCAGGCGATAGCGCGCGCGTTCTGTGATTCGCGTGAGTCTTGTTCGCTCAGCTGCGAGACCGCAACGGGGAAGCGGTACTGATCGGATGACATAGGTTCTTCCTGTTCGCTCGTGTGCTCGGACACTACCGGTGACCTCCGACAACCCGACCCGGGATTTGCGTCTGAGCGGCCAAGGTGTTCTCGGAACGATATAGATTCGTCGGCTGTTGGGAGCGCTAAATGACCAGACCGACACGCACGAGATTTCAGCCCGACCGTACGCGTCGATCGTCGCCCAAGCGATCGAAGCCGTCGCGTGCAAATGTGGCCCTTGCGCTATGCCGAAGCAGACGAGCGCTGGGGACGAGAAGCATGCGCATCCCGGCTTTCCGCGGCCCGCGTTCGTACGAGCAAGCCAACGCTCACCGGCCCGATCCACACAAACTTGAGCGCGTTCCAGACGCAGACGAGGGCGATGAGGTAGAGCCACCCGGGACCCCCGTTGTCGATGAGCGCGGTGCACAAGCTCGCTACATAGAGGTACGGCAGAGCAAGCAGCATCGCAGGGAAGCCCCACCTGAGGCCACGACGGGTGCGGATGGCGTTCAGCAGGATGTTCGTCGGCATGTACCGGCGCATGAATTGCCGGATGTGGATGCTGGCGATCCAGATGAGTCGAAGCATGGCGACAGTCCTCTCGTGGTCCGGCGACGAAGAACCTTGATGGACTGCCCGGAAGCCGTCGTGCCATCGCGTGGGCGATGGCGAACTTTGAATGTAGTCGCCTTGCCCACAAGGGTACGCCTGACGCACGACAAGCGGAAGGTCAATACCGCGCACCTTCACCGTCGTGCCAATCGCTCACTTTCAGGTCTGCGTGATCCCACGTCGGCGGTCATCCCTATCCTTGGGGCATGAGCTTCACTCCGCTGCACCGCGCGCTCGGTCTGCCGCCGAGCATACTTACCGACGAGATCCTTAACGCCGCGGTTGCGTCCGGGGCGGTCGAAACTGACGATCTGGACTGGAAGTCGGAGCTTCCCCCGATCAAGAACCTCTCGCAGACCGATGTCCCCAAGGACATCGCTGCAATGGCAAACAGCGGCGGCGGAATGATCGTCTATGGGGTCAAGGAGAATCAGAAGGTAGCAACTGGCCGTGCGGACACTGGCGAGTTCAGCGAAGGGCATGAGCGTGCCTATCGAAGTGTGGCCGTCACGGCGATCGTCCCGCCCGTGTTTGGTATAGAAATCTATCGGCTCGGCATCAATACCCGAGCCGTTGCCGTGAGCGTTCCGGCAAGCGTGGATGGCCCACACCTCATCTACAAGAACGACTACTTCGGCGCACCCATCCGCAACGACGCGGACACCGCATGGATGAAAGAGCGGCAGATCGAGGCCATGTATCGTGCGCGGTTCAACGAGCGGCGACGTGCCACGGATGCTCTCGACGGCCTCTACAGAGAGTCCGTTGAGGAACACGACACCTCTACAAGAGCATGGCTAATCGCCGCCGCGCATCCGCGCATTCCAGTGCTCGCCCGCCCGGACCGCGACGAGGTGCGGAAGATCTTCGAACGCGCGCGGGAAATCACGCTTACTTACTCGAACCGCAGCGGCATCCACCCGGTCGAGAACATCGACTATCTCAACCCACGCCCAGGGCTACGCCGCTGGACTGCTGTCAACACCGCGACCGGCAGTCAGCAATGGCAGGAAGCCTGGGCGAGTGTGCACCATGACGGCTCCGTGACTTTGGCGTCCGCAGTCGGCGGACACCGGAAGAGCGCTGACGGCTACTTTGACGGATGGCAGGTCGAGGGCCGCGGCATCGAAGGGGCAGTAGCCGACTTCATGGCCTTGATCCGGGCAACAGCGGATGCGCTCCATACTGACGAATACGAAGTGAGAGTCGGTGTCGAATGGGCTGGAGACGAACCGCTGTCCATACTCACAGTCGATGGCTCGAACTTCACCTACGACGGAGCCTCCACGCCGTTGCGGCGATTCACCCCCGTCTCCTCGACAATCACTGCGACAGGATCCGATGACTCCTTCCAACGGCAAGTTCATGACTTGGCCGAAGACTGCGTGAATCAAGGCGGGATCACCTACTTGCATATGATTTCCGAGCCGCCCGAGGCAGATGGCTAGACCCCAAAGGTAGACATCAAGATGGTTCGTATCGAGGATTTGTTCGTGACGGAGTGCGGCCCATCGGACGTTCTGTGACGACGAGGGCCGCCGAGTAGGGTCGGGCGGGCATGGGTCGAGGTCGCTCAGGATCGCGACAAGCGAAAGGTCGATACCGCGCACCTCCACGGTGAACTCTCACCGCGAAGGAGCCTCCCGATGTCTGCATTCTCTGAACTCGGCCGTGACGATCGCATCGCTCGCATGGCCCTCTCGATCGTTGCAGCGCCGGATGACCCCGCGACCGGTCAGCTCCTGCGACGTGTTGGCGCTGCCGAGACTCTGCGTCTTACTGATTCGGACGGCCCTGTCCCCGGTATGGACCGTATTGAGACTGGCATCTGGCGAGATCGCATCCGTTCGAAGAGCTCCCCCGACCAAGTGACCGCTCAGGTTGCACAGCTCGAACGCAGCCACTTCGAGGTGCTGATTCCTGGCGACGCCGTTTGGCCGACAGCAGTCGACGACCTCGGGGATCGCGCGCCTAGTGCGTAGACGGTTAGCTCAGGTATCTTTGAAAAATGGCTAAACCGTCCTTTCCGCGGACAATCTTGGAGTTTCAGGCGCGATTTGCCGATGAGCAAACGTGTTTGGACTACTTGTTCGAGTGCCGCTGGCCAGAGGGATACGTGTGCCCGCGTTGTCAGGGGCGAGTCCCGTGGCAGGTCGCTGGTCGCGGGGTCTGGGAATGCGCTGCGTGCCGCTATCAGGTGTCGGTGACGGCGGGAACGGTGCTGCACAAAACGCATACGGCGCTGCACGTGTGGTTCTGGGCGGCCTATCTGATGACGACGGCCACGCCAGGAATTTCGGCCATGCAGATCCAACGCCAACTCGGTCTGTCCCGCTACCAAACGGCGTGGACCATCCTCCACAAGCTGCGACGGGCCATGGTCAATCCCGACCGCTCGTTGCTGACCGGCGAGGTCGAAGTCGATGAGTGCCAAGTCGGCGGCCGAGAGACCGGCCGGCGCGGCGGGAGAAGCCTCATCGCCAAGGCTGCGCTGGTCGCGGTGGCGGTGGAGGTGCGCGGGAATGGCTCGGGGCGAGTCAGGATGGCCGTGATCCCCAACGCCTCCGGCGATACCTTGTGCGGCTTCGTGGCCGACAACGTCGCCCCCGGCGCCACCGTGCATACCGACGGCTGGATGGGTTACACCGGATTGACGAAGAACGGATATGACCACCGAAAACGATCCCAACGCGCTGCTAAGAAGATCGGCGATACCGACCCCGTCCTTCCACGCGTTCACCGAGCAATAAGCAACTTCAAGACCTGGCTACGCGGCACCCACCGCTCGGTAAGCAACGAACATCTGGACGTGTACATGAACGAATTCACGTTCCGCTACAACCGGCGAAACACACCCATGGCAGCCTTCCAAACATTGCTCGGATTGGGCGCGCAACAAGCGCCGACCACCTACCGCCAAATCGCTGACCAAGGTCCGAAAGCTCAACGCGACCTGAGCTAACCGTCTACGCACTGCGCGCCTTATGCTCTGTGGACCCGCGGGAGGACAGAGCTTCTGAGCGGCGCCCTGTCGGACCGCGTCACGCTGACGGGCGCCCGGGCTGCCACTGCGTACGGTGAGCATGTCGCCGCTGAACTTGCGAGTGATCTCGCGTCGGCTGGACGCGTCATCGTCGCAGGTGGCGCCTACGGCATCGAGGGATCAGCGCACCGGGCAGCATTGGCATGCGGCGGCGGCACGATTGCCGTGCTCGCCAGCGGACTCGACCGCCTCTACCCGGCCGGTCACTCCTCTTTGTTGGACCGCATCGGCACCCACGGCCTCTTGGTATCCGAACAGCCGCCCGGCACCGCGCCAACTCGCCAACGTTTCCTCCTTCGCGCACGTATCGTTGCCGCTCTCTCGGCTGCGAGCGTGATCGTGGAGGCCGGTGCTCGATCCGGTTCCCTGCGGGTGGCTGACGAAGCGCTCCAGCTTGGCCGCGCTATCGGCGCGGTACCTGGGCCCATCACGTCTGCCGCGAGCGCAGGTCCGCATCTGCTGCTTCAAGATCAGCGCGCTTATGTGATCACCGATGCCACGGACGTCATCCGACTGCTGGACGATGAACCGACTTCACGCCCCAGCACTCGTGTACTGCAAGTAGCTCCTGACCGTCCACTGATGCGCAGTGTCGAATCGCACGGTCATTCGCTGTAGGCCCGCGAATCTCGATGCAGCCGACCCTGCTGCGCGCCGTCAAAGCGTGAGCCCGCGGGGGTCACGCGTGGGCGCCGGGGTCGGTGCGTCAGGCTGCTGCCCCTCGCGAGCGAGCGAACGTAGCGCCGCTTCGGCTCTTGCACGGTCGATCTTCTGCGCCACGGACTCTGGCGGCAAACCGAGCACTGACGAGTCCGTGATGCCGTAGCGGTCCCGATACGCCGCGATCACTCGTGCAGAGCTCCGCCAGGCTGCGACCTGTCTGGAACCGGTGGGAACCTCCTCCAGCTCAGCGATCCACGGTGCGCCAGTTGCAAGCGCGGTGTCGAGCACCGCGTCACCACGTTGCTCGATCAGGTCGCGTCGTTCGTCGAGTGCCCAGCGCATGTCGTCGCTCATAGGCCCGGATGCTTCGGGGATTAGCCCGACGATGAGTTGCGGCGATCTACGCGCCCTCCCCGATCCGGCGGGACGAGCGGATGCTGCGGCGACACGGTGATGGAGGACGGCGGCGATATCGTCGGCATCCTTGAAGCCGCGGGCTCGAACCAGTCGCGGCAGCAGGGCATCGACGTCATGATGGTTCGCCTCGGCGCGTCGTAGCTCCGCGGTCAGTGGTCCGAACGATTCGGATTCGATCGCCTCCACCGCCTCGGCTTCGGTGAGGCCCGATGAACTGATGAGCGCCGCCCAGCGATCGCGCTGCGCGGCTGCGGCAATGGTCTCGTATTCAGCCGCGAGCTGGGCAATCGATCCCCAGGACTCCTGCTCGGAGACGATCGTTTCGTGGGCGGAGAGTTCTGCTCCGACATGGTGAAGCACGCCGTAGAGAACACTACGACCGGTCGCCTCGTCGTTGTCGCCAGGGTGCGGCACTTCGTGAGTGGCGTCAAGCTTGTCTACGGCGACATACGCGACGTTCGCGTCCCTCCCCCGGGTCATCGCAACGTAGAGGTTTTCGCGCGTCATTCCAGAGTCGACGAGGACATGTGCGGTGTCAGTAGTGATGCCTTGAGCGCGGTACGACGTGACCGCGTACCCGAGATCGAGGTGCTCTGTGACGTAGTCGGCCGGTAACAGAACGGTGGTACCCCAAGTTCGTCCTGCGCGCTGCACCAGCATCGAGCCATCGGTCCGGACGTCCGCGACGGTCCATCGGTCGCCGTTGCGGACCCAACCTCGCCTCGTCCTCAGCCTCCGGTCGTTGCGGCGAGTGATGACGCTGTCTCCGATCGCAGCCCGCGTGCCGTCGTGGAGTTCGACTTCGCGAGGACCCACGACTGTTCCGTCGAGAATGAGGTCAGTACGCGCCCGGTTGTTCAGTGCGGTGACGGACTCGTTCGAATCCGCCACGAGCACGGTCGCCTTCCCTGCGAGCACGTCAACGCGCCAGCCGTCATAGGCCGCGTCGAGTATCTCCTCTGTACCGCCGTCGCGCACCCGACTATGGGCGTCGTACGTGTCGATGACGTCCGTGTGGCCGTGGCGCAGGCCAAGAGAGGCGATCTTCTCCCACTCGTGGGTGAAGCGGTGAACGTCGACGAGCTCGGGGACATCACCGCGGGTATGAACGAGTAGCCCGAACGCACCACCTGCGTCAACAGATTGGAGTTGCGCATAATCACCGACGAGCAACACTTTCGCGCCTGCGTCGGCGGCGAGTCCAGCGATGCGGTCCAGTGAGAGAGTGCCAGCGAGGGATGCTTCATCGAGGATCACGAGCTGTCCCACGCGGAATGTCTCCCCGGTTGTCAGGTGGTTCTGCCACCACTTCGCGGTGTTCTCTGTCGTGATCCCGAGATCATCGCCCAGTACCTGTGCGGCACCGGCGGACGGCGCCAGGCCCACCACACTGCCTGTGCCGTGCTCGGCTTCCCATGCGCGTCGCAGCGCGTGCATCGCTGTTGTTTTGCCCGCCCCGGCAGGGCCGACGAGGACGTCGACGACAAGGCCTGAGACAGCGATACGCGTCAGCGCTGCGGCTTGATCCTCCCCCAGCATCCGGCCCGCACGATCTGGCTTCCGCGTGATCTGCTCAATCGTGGCCAACGCCACCGACGGGCCCGTATTCGTGTTGGCGAGTTTGAGGAGTCGGTCTTCCGCCGCAAGGAGATCGCCCGACGAGAACACGGTCGAGTGCTTCGGCCTGAACACTGACGACTCATCGCCGCGCCGAAAGACCGCGGGGCTGGAGGCCAGCTCCGGCGGCGTGAGGCGAAGCGAGACTGACTCAGCGGCGTCAACGACCATGCCAACGACGGCTTCTCGATCTTCTGCAGTGGCGAACCGATAGCACATTGTCTGGCGTGCGGCTTCCGCAGTGAGGTTCCATCGCCGCCACGTCGAACGCTTCTCCCCCACCGCCGCGACGACGCTCTGCCCGATAGATCGAATCACATCCAGCGGAAGATCATCGGCACGCAGCAGCAATGGTGCAGCGTGCCGAGCGATGGTGAGGGCCCATTCCGTCGCGTCGGCTCCAAGGATGCGCCCTGCGCGTCGCCGCCACTCCGTCGTGAGGTCGGTCAGGGAATGAACTTGCTTCTCCGGCCTCGTCGACAGAGTCGCTCGGGCGCGCAGTTTCATGATCGTTGCCGGAGAGGGACGATGCCCATGCTCAGCGAGGTAATCCGCGATCAGCCGATCGGTCTCAACGTTGATATGACGAGCGCGCGTCGAGAATTCTGCCACCAGCTCCTCCGGTACCGCGCTGATCGCCCAGGCAGGATTGCGGTCGCGGCCCATCTCGCGCGGCTCCCACCCCACACCGAGCATCCGCGTCAGGTGGTCCGCGAAGATCGCCTCGTGTAACTCCGAGAGCGCAACGACCGCAGCATGCATGGGGCGCCCATCCAGGCTTCGCCACTTGTCATCGAGGACGGTTTGAACCTTATTGCTGATGACGACGTGAGTGTGCAGGTGTGGGTCGCCAGCACGCGAGTCGTAGTGGTCGTAGGCCGTTGCGATGATCCCGCGTACGTCGACCTGTGCGACAGCGCCATCGCCAGCGGTTGCACCGGTGCGGGTGGCTGCAACCTCACGTTCCATGAATGCAACCATCTCCGCAACCGCGGCATGATGTGCGTCAGCAATTAGGGATTGCGTCCCCGCGTCGGCTACTGCCCACAGGACCGATGCAGACTTTGGAATCGAGAAGGTGAAATCGTAGCCCGCGACTGCGCGGCGCGTACCTCGCTGGGCTTCTTCAGCTTCGATTGCCGCGATCGCGCTGCCTCGCTCGGCCGGGCCAAGGGCGGGATCGAGTGCGGCTGCGCGTTCCTCGATGCGTTCGACGACCGTCGTGTAGACGGGGTAAGCGCGGCCAAGAGGTTCGCCGGTGATCGGGTCCCGGCCCATACCCACGAGTAGTTGGAGTTGGGCTTCGCTGACCTGGTCGCCCGCGGTGAGCTGTCCTCCCCCGAGACCCGGCAGGCCGCTGCCAGCCCATCGTCCCGGTGGAGTGCCGTCGGCGTCGTAGTACCTCGTCAGTGGAGTCGAGAGCGATCGCTCGCCGTCTCCAGCGGCGACGGTCTTCAGGAGGTACTTGTAGCCGTCGCCAGCCGACATCACACGCATCGAGACCGTCACAGCCGCCCACCTCCCCTCGCTCATCGAGGAGGTGAGCGACCGCCGCCGGAGGCAAGGACCTCGATCTGCAAGAGGCGTGGTAGCTCAAGGGTCTAGGAGTTGTGGGAGTGCCAACGAGTGGATGTCGGAGCAACCTGAGAGGATGGAGGTTGCATCGACTTCAGGAGACAGATGGGCATCAAGGACTCTGCGCGAAAGACTCTATGGTCTCGCGCGCATGACCAATGCGCCCTCCCCAGCTGCCTGCAAGCGCTTACCTTGGATACGCCTACCGAGGACGGCTCTTCGACCGTGAAGGTCATCGGAGAGGAAGCACATATTCGGGCGCGTAGCGCGGGTGGACCGCGCTACGACCGGGAATATGTCGATGTCGATGGGTACGACAACCTTGTATTGATGTGCCCAACCCATCACACAATGATCGACACGATGGGCGGCGCTGGATACACCGTTGAAGCGCTTATTGAGATTAAGAAGAGGCACGAGAAAAACCAATCTCGCAGAGCGGAACTCGAAAGAACGCTTCGCGCATACCTGGGCGATCGATTCGCAGCTGAGGGCTCCGTACAGTTCCAACAGGTTGATCTCCGAGGGCCGTCCGTGGACGCCATGTTCGTCGATGTACCTGTTGGCAGTCGGCGCGATGGGTCCGAGTTAGCGAAATTGCTCGGGGAGATAGCGGCATCTGCGCCGGGTGACACTGAAACTCTTGAACGAGACTCAGGTCTTGTCGTGACCGGTGCAGCGCAAGCCTTGTTACATCCCGATTGGAAAGGTCACGCGGTCCTTGTAGGAGGTCCAGGTCAAGGAAAGTCCACCGTTTTGCAGTACGTGTGCCAGTTCCATCGGGCGAGAAAGCTAGGAGAAGACGGCTACACGGCCGGTCCAACCGAACTCGTTCGTATGAGAGCCACCTCTCGGTTCCCATTACGGGTTGAACTGCGCAGGTATGCAGAATGGGCGACTCAGTCGCCATCGCCGTTAGCTCCGAAGAAGAAGCGGAAGAACCAGGAGTCGACCAACCTCGCCGATAACTGGAGGAGCCTCGAAGAGTATGTGATCGAAGACATCCGTCGGCACATCGGAGCTAACGAGTTCTCGGCTCGTGATTTAGCGCTTTTGCTCGCCACTGAGCCAGTGCTTCTCGCGCTCGACGGGCTAGATGAAGTTGCAAGCCTCCCTACACGAGAGCGGGTAGTTAGTGAGATCACACAGATGCGGGGTCGTCTGAAGGCGGATGCCGCGGATCTCATGATCCTCGTTGCAACACGCCCTGGAACCTCGTTGCAGCCGCTGACGGCATCAAATGCATTCCCGGTTCTTCATCTGCAACGCCTTACTCAAGGACTCAGGCTTCAATATCTACAGAAATGGTGCGAGGTATCACGGCTGACCCCGGAGGAGACCACCAAGCTGCAGAAGACATTCATGGACAGTCAGCATGTAGCTCACGTCAACGAACTCGCGTCTTACCCGATGCAACTGGCCATCCTGCTCCACCTCCTCTACCGTCGCCAGCTATTACCACAACAAAGGACGGATCTTTATGCGGAGTACTTGAAGACCTTCCTTGACCGAGAACAAGGCGAAGACAAGGAACCGCTGCTAGCTGATCAGCGCAGAGTTGTGGAAGAAACACACGCATACCTCGGCTGGTACTTGCAGACCAAAGCCGAAGAAGGTCAGAGCGCCGGATCTATCAAGCGCGACGAACTCCGAGCGTTACTTCAGGCCTACCTTGCAGGACGTCCGCGCGCGCAAGAGCTCGCTGACGAGCTCTACTCCGCAATCACAGATCGCGTGTTGTGCATGGTAGAGCGGGAGGACGCTTTCGAATTTGAAGTACAGTCTCTTCGCGAGTACTTCGCCGCACTACACATCTTTGAAAACCTGACCCCTAAAGGAAACGGAAACTCGCGAGACGACGGGCTCAATGCTCTGCTGGAGCGCCCATACTGGGCGAATGTATGCCGGTTCTTCATCGGAAATCTTGCACGCGGCGAAGTCCGAGGATTAAGCGGGAATTTCCGTCATGTAGAGAAACGCGTAGAACCGCATCCTTTGATTCGTTCAATGGCGGTCACGCTCCTCAACGATCGCATCTACGACAGGCTTACGACCGTCGAGATAGGCGAAATCGTCGACTTCGCGCTTGGCGGGCCAGGAATCGTATTTGCGGAAGACGGCGTGCTGGATCCGGCCGGGACCCCGCTTCGCCTTGGTGAAGACGCGGGACGGGCGCAAGCCGTGGCCCATCTCCAAAGCCGCGTATTGGAGGCGCCGCCCGGATCTGTTCGTTCATTAGCTGAGCAAAGTCTCCATGCGCACGGAGTAGCCGAGGACGACCTCTCGGGCTGGTGGTGGGAACATTTCAAGCCAACCGACGAGTGGTTACAGACAGCTTCTCATCTGGGCGTCCTTTCGGGGCTCTCAGCTGATCGGATTGGCAGGCTTCGCGACGTTATGGACGCCTCGGCAGACCTATCGGAATGGTCTGCTGAGCTACTGCTAAACGGTGGCTACGACGACAACGACGATCCGATCGCGCATTCGGTAGTTCGTAGCCTGAACCAGGGCTACGCCGAGACAGCAGAGCGACTCAGCCTGGGAACCGACGCCGCGGTGCTCGTCTCCTGCGCGGCGGACGTCCTCGCTGGGCCGTTTGTGACTACTCAGATACCCGCGGTCAGGACGTCTAGGCTGTCCGAGCTTGCTGTTCGAGTTCTAGAAGGCACCCGTGCACTTCGAACCGATCATTCTCGCGTTGAAACGGACAACGACTGGCTCGAATACCTTACTGCGATCGCGAATATCTGGGGCGACGGATGGGTGCTCCGGCGGGCTGTCTCGATGACCCCCGACGCCGTGGACCTCGCGTTGATAGCGCTGCGTACCCAGAACGATGCTCTGACTCGCGCCGGGCACGTCGAGGCCGACTATCGCACCCATAAGGCCGATGCTGATTGGTGGCAGGAGAAGCTCAAGAAGAAGACCGACCAGACATCGCTTGCGCTGATGATCATCGCGCTACTCACCACAGCACGCAGCAACGTCATCATGGTGCTCGCGTCGAACCTGGAGTCAGCACTTGCCAACGTCGGTCCAAAGATGTTCCGCGCGATTGAGCGCGCACTCCACCGTGATGCCGCCGCTCGCCGGGTACGGCCTCTCGACTTAAGCGAAGCACTCCGCCTGCAACATGTCTCGCTCTCAGGCAGGGCACTTTGGCTGGCATGGATCATTGGGTCTGATTCAACACGCGAGCGCATACCAGCCCGCCTCGAGCCTGAGATCCGCGACGTGTTTCTGGCCGGAACTTACGACGGACGAGCGGTCGTGAACGCGGCGAGGTCGACTCGAAAGCTCAAACTAGAAACATTCTTCGGTGCTCGCTTCTCGATGCCCGTTGGAGGTTGGGCAGATCCGGCACACCTCGTCACCATGCCAATCAAGACCGCTCAGTCAATCCTCGAAAGCCCCGGCGAGTGGCCTGCCGACCTCGTGCAAATCGCAGTGGACAAACTCGGGTCACGTGCCGCCGCTCGTGCCCGTCCACTCGCGGAGGTTGCGACAAGCAATCGCTGGTTCGAAAGATAGTCAATGAGATTGCACCGTAGCTCTTCGCTTGCGAACTTCGCCGTCATGGACACGACGGCCTCCGACACAGACAGCGGCGCGCTGCCAGTGCACCCGCCGGAATGGTCCGTAGAGTCCTCGCAAGGGTTAAAGAGGAAGAACTCGACCTGTGCCTCTGAGCCGACACGCCTCAGTCGTCGAGCCCAAAGGCCGCACTGACCTGCTCGATCGTGAACTGCTGACGCAACTTGGCCGCTGTGTTCTGATTCGCAAACATTCCAGCCTTCCAGAACCCTTGTTCGCTCGGCACCGTATGGGTCCAATCGATAGGAACAGCCCATTCGGCCACGAGGTCATCGCTGCCGCCCTCATGCCGGTAATCACCTTCAAGGGGCAACTCCTTCAGTGGGATCTCCACGCCATCCTTGTTCACGACGGCCTCATCAAAGCGTCGCGCTTCGCCCGTCACTGTTCCCACGCCCACGTAACCCACCTTCGGGATACAGGCAAAGACGCGGGCACCCGGGGTCAGGTTCTTGAGTGTCTGCGAGAACCACTTGCCGCCACCGCCAGATACGAAGCCGTATTTCCTGCCGTCTGACCACTGACGCCCACCGGGATGCTCTCCAAAGGAGACGTACCAGTCGGAGCCGTTCCACGGTTCGCGGGTTTTTGCCTTCCGAGACGAGGAAGCAGTCGACGCCGTCGTCTGCCCATCGTGTTCGACGAGCCAGGTGCGGGCCAGGTAAGAAGCTCCGTTGTCAGTGAAGTGGCGAAAGAAAACAACATTGATCGGCACGCCGAAGTCCTCGTTGAGGAAGCGCACAATTCGTTCGGTCGCGGGATCAACACTTGCTGCGACGATCGTGAACACCTGAGAAGCGTTTACCTCCTCGGGTAGCGTCTCGTTGAAGCACTCCGTGAATGCTTCCTCAAGCGCAACCTTCGGCCTGTAGGTCTCAAAGATCGTCTGGATGTCAGCCCGTCCGAGCGTGGATGCCCACGACCCGTAGTCGAGTGCCTGTGCGGTGACGTCGCGTGGAGTCTTGTCTCGCTTGAGTTCAATGACATGCACGGCCGCGGTCTCGTCGAGAGCGAGCAGGTCGATGAAGCCGCCGTGGGCGGTGGAAACTTGCCTGCCGATGATGAGCAGAGTCTCGCCGAGCATGGTCGGATCGGACTCGATGTAGGTTTCGAGCTGCGACTCCAGACCGATCGCGGTCGGCACGATGCGGCTCAGCTTGTCACCGTCAGCTCGCCAAAGGCCCATCTCTACTGCCATGTCACTTCTCCTCGGCCAAGCCCGACGAGCCGCTGGGTCTGGGCGTCGTAGACGTAGTCCACGATCTCACCAGACACGATCAGCTCGACGGCCTGGTCGATCACAAAACGTGGGACAACGAACCACTCTGAGGGGTCGTAGTCGCGGCCCTTTCGGTCGATTTGCGTGAGATCGAGACGAACCTCCGCGAAGACGCGGTGAAGGAGGTTCTCGAACTTCACAACGTTGAGGTTGTACGTCTGGTAGGTCGCCACCACCTCGACTGGTGCCATCAAGTACGTTGGTGACTTCTCCGCATTCTGGATCCGCTTATCAACAGCGCCACGGGAGAATCCAATCTTGTGCAGGTGCTCCATGCCAGAGATCTTCGGGTCGTCACTGAGCGAGCGGAGTACGTAGATGTAACCGCTCGCGACATCGTCACCGTCAAGCACCTCGTCATCGTTCAGCCCAGTCTGGACGATCGCCTGACCGTCCTGCTCGAAGAGACGGATCGACAGGGACTGACGGTACATAGCCGACTCGGTGCCGTTCTCAAAGATCACGCGCAGACGCTGCTTCTGCTCGGCCTTGCCTCCAACGACCATCTCACGAGTCTCACCGACTTCGGCAACGAACAGCATGACTCCATTGAGGACGAAGAATCGTCCCTCAGTCACCGTGCGGAGGCCCTTAAATGGTGCGAGCCGCATCGTCTTCTCGGCAAGCTCCGTGTGCTTATCTTTGAAGAGATGCTCGAACTGGTCAAAGTCCTGAGCCTTCTTCCGCTTCGCGACCGAATCGATCTCGCTCGGTGCTTTGCGGATAGGCAGATCCGAAACATCGAGCAGCCCAGACTCATCGGCCAGCAGGTCGAGGTCATCCCCTTCCAAGAGATCATCGAGCGAGACAGGAGCCTCGGGCGCCTCCAGCAGACCGAATTCGTCGTCCAGCGGCTTCAGCGCGGCAATCTTGTCGTCGTTTGCGAGGATCCCGTCGAGACGGGCGCCAAGCTTGCGTTCCGCAATCGTGCGGGTCTGCGGATCCGGGACACGACCGTGCGAGCGGCGGAACTCTACGATCTCCAAGAACGCGCGCTCCAGCCGGTCCGCCGAGGTGACCTTCTTTGCCTTTTCAGGGGCATCGAGGAGACCGTCAACATCGGAATCGAGGATCGCGTCAATGTTTGTGGGGAACGCGAAGTCGACCGGCCCGATGCTCATCCCGTCACTCATTCTTCATCCACCATTTCAGTAGCTCGTTGCGCGGCGGCGCGCTCCTGCTTTTTACGCTGAAGGAACAACAGGACTTCGGCGTACCGCTTCTCCGTCGGATCCTCAGAACGCACGTTTGGGCGACCGTTGAGTTTCGCCCACTGCTGAATCTTTGGCCAGGCCGCTAATGCTTCTTCCTCGGTGATCTCCACCCGGGTCGCGGTGATGGAGTCCTGGATGATCCGCAGCACGGATGGCGTGACCGACTTCGACAACACTTCGAAGGCGCGCTGGAACGGGTTGACTGAGTCGATGAGGTTGATATTGATGTCGTCGATGTTGACAAACTTCTCGGCCATTTTGATGAACCGTTTGTCGCCGACTTCGCGAACTTCGCTGTTCTTTATCACCGAGTCCACGACAACCTGCTGACGTAGCTCCTCAACCTGCGACTCATCCAGCTCTGGATACCGCTCACGGATGATCTTCGGGATCAACACCTTGTTCGTCGTCTCGGGATCTACCGAGCCCGCTGCGGCTTTCGCGAACGTGTCGTCTTGCAGGATCGTTGCCTTCAGGTCGTTGAGGTCAGTCTCGATGATCTGCTTGACCCGCTCAGTGGAGGGTTCTTTGAAGCCCTTGATCTTGATGACACCTGGCGCTTGTGCGTCGTCGTCGCCGGTGCGCTTGGTTTTGAACGTGAAGTTCTGTGCCAGCACCTGCTCCATCAGCAGCGAAGCCGTGATCGCCTTGAGCATGTTATTCACAGACACCTTCACTTCGCCCTGGGAGGCGTCAGGCTCAGCGATCAGATTCGTAAACTGCGCATGCTCCTTGCCCGCGCTGTCCCGGGTGACACGACCGATGATCTGGATCACCTCAGTCAACGACGCCCGGTACCCAACCGTGAGCGCGTGCTCGGCAAACGGCCAGTCAAACCCCTCCTTCGCCATACCGAGCGCGAGGATCACGTCCACCGCATCACGGTCCTTGGATGCGACCGTAGAGAGGTAGTGCAGGGTGTCGGCACGCTTCTTCTGATCCGTGTCATCCACCAGATCCGCGAGAAGAAGGATTTCACCGTTGTCGTTGCGGCGGATGCTGATGATCCCAGTGTCGGGGTGGGTGGACTCGACGTGACCAATCGAGTCGATGATGAACCCGACCTCTTCAATCTTGTCTTTGGTCGACTCGCCCGAGTTCACGTTCGGGATATGCACGATCGTCTTCTTATCAAGGTCGAACACCTCACCGATCGCGTCGGTGTAGCGACCCTGGTAGAAGTGGTGACCGATGCCGAGCGAGTGCAGGTACTCGTACCCGTTGAGCTGGTCGTAATAGTTGAACGTGACCGGCGTGAAGCGCGCTTCGTCCTCAGCCGAGAGCACCGGCACCGAGTCACCGCGGAAGTAGGAGCCGGTCATCGCGACAATGTGCACGTCGGAGCCATTCATAACTTCACGGAGCAGGGCACCGAGACGATTGGTTTCGGTGTCGGCGGAGACATGGTGGAACTCGTCAATCGCAAGCACCGTGCCGTCGAATGCTGCGGGAGCAAGCTTCTCGAATGCGAACCGCAATGTTGCGTGCGTACACACCAGCGTTGTGGCAGAGGAGTCGTTCAGGAAGTCGATAAACGCACCGACCTTGCCCTGCGAGGAGCCCGGGTCGCAGAGATTGTGTTTGGGCTTGACGTCCCAGTCGGTGAAGAACCCGAACTTCGTAAGGTTCGTTGAGGAGAACGATGCCCCGATCGAGCGTTCCGGGACGGCAACGATGACCTTTTTGCGGCCTTGGTTGTAGAGCTTGTCGAGGGCGACGAACATGAGCGCACGCGACTTGCCCGACGCAGGTGGTGCCTTCACGAGGAGGTGCTGGGCGTCGCGCTTCGCGAAGACGCGCTGCTGCATCTCGCGCATACCCATCGAGTCGATGTTGACCGACGCCTTCGTGCGGGCATAGGTCACATCAACGATGTTGACCGGTTTCTTGATCGCGTTCATTTGCCTATGCCCCTGGTCTTCTTCGCCGGGGCCTTCGCAGCCTCCTCGGCGGTCATACGCTCGTACATAGCGAACAGATCTGAGAGACGCTGTTCATCGGTCTCATATCCGCGCTTGGAATAGATCGAGTCCACCAGCTCATCCACGGCCGCATGCGCGGCACGTAAATCGGCAGGCATGAGGTCGGGATCGTACAGCGTGGCGAGGGTCTGCTCGCAGTGATAGTCGCGCACATCCAGTACTCGCAACGCCGCCATAGTGAGCTGTTCCTTCACCGCATCCGAAAGGGGCGGCACCGGGAAGTTGTTGTAGACGATCGTGTTCGAGTACTGGTAGTCCTCTCGCATCCGGCCACCGACCGCCCCGGTCCATGCGACATGGGCGCGAGAGGTCATAAGTGCAAGGACCCATGGCTCCGCATCGTAAATTCCAAAGGCGGACGCGTTGATGACGGTATCCGCATCGAGATAGCCAACCGGGATGTACTCCCGCCGCTCAGAAGAAACCTTCGGCATGATGATGGCCTCGGTGGGCTTGTATCTAACCTCGCCGAAGCGGTATGGAACCTTAGCCAAAATTTTGGTCGCTGCCTTTGCGCTGCCGGCACGCATGGAAGCAGTACGTTCGAACCGAGCGCTCAGCTCCGGGATGCTTTTCGCCAGCTGGTAGTCGCGATCAGATACCCAAACACAGTACTTATCTTGAGCATTGATGAACTCAACAGAACCCAATATTCTTCGAACGAACGGTTCCGCCTCTGGATGCTTGGAGAGCAGGCGCCCGCGATCCTCCGGTTCAAGCATCAGATTTCCCCAGTCCGTCCCTTTGGACCCGAAGGTCATGGGCGGCAGCTCTGACAACGGCTTTGATCGAGGCAGCACGAAGACGTTGTCACCGTCCGAAAGGTAGCCGTTGATATTTCGCGCCTCTAGTTGGAGACCACCAGCGTAAATGTACTTGCCGGAGCTTTCTTTGTTTCGCAGGCAAACCACCACGACAGTCACACCAGCATTCCGTTTGGCGTTGTTCTCCCACTTGAACGAGGTGTATACGTATCCAATCTCGATTCCGATTGCAAAGATCATCGGGAACATGAGTCCGACTTGCTCGCCCTGAGCGATTGAGTTAGTGCTGACGAATGAGAGTTTTGCGCGAGTACCTTCGATATAGTCAGCACCCTTGACGAACCAGAGTGACACGTAATCCAGCTTTTTTGAGAACGGTCGCGCGCCAAACACAGGAAAGAAATCAGATTTCTGATCCTTGCTTTGTTCCTTTACCCCCGCGTACGGTGGATTCCCAATCAGGTAGATCTCGCCGCCGTCGTTACGGCACACCACATTCCAGTCAACGCGGGTGGCGTTTCCTTGCTGGATCTGCCCGGTCTCCTTCAGCGGGATGAGCGGGATGGATACACCGAACTTGTCCTTGAACTCACTGTTCATCTGGTGCTTCGCGATCCACAGGGAGAGGATTGCGACCTCGACTGCGAAGTCGTCGATTTCGATGCCAAAAAAGTTCTCGATGTTGATTTTCGACTCAGCGTAAAGCACCTGATGTCTCTGATCGAGGTCGGCGAGTCGTTCCAGGATCGCGTGCTCCACGCGGCGCAATTCCTTGTACGCGATGACGAGGAAGTTGCCTGATCCACACGCGGGATCGAATACCTTGATCGCGCTGATGCGAGTCAGCAGGGCTTCGAGCTTTTTGGCGGAGTCGAACGCGGTGTCGAACTGCGCCTTGAGTTCATCGAGGAAGAGCGGCTCGATGGTTTTGAGGATGTTCGGCACCGACGTGTAGTGCTGACCTAGGTCACTGCGCTTACCCGGGGTAACTATCGCTTGGAACATAGATCCAAAGATGTCGGGGTTGATCTCGCGCCAGATCAGCGTCCCCGACTCGACCAGCAGTTCGCGAGCCTTCTTCGTGAATCTCGGCACGAACTGCTCGGACGACATCGTAAAAAGGCGCCCGTTGACGTACGGGAACGCAGCCAGGTGCTTGGGCTTGTCCTCGGCACGCTCTGTGTCGAGCGCCGTAAACAAATCAGTTAGGAATTCGGCGACATCCGACCCGTCGGTTTGCGTGTGGGAGCCGACGGCGTTGGTGAACTGGTTGTCGTCAAAGATTCCAGTGTCTTCGGCGAAGAAGCAGAAGAGCAGCCGGGTGAAAAAGATGTTGAGCGAGTGTCGCCCGTTCGGTGCTTCGAGTAGGCCGGGGTTTGCGCCAAGCAGCTCGTCGAAGAGCTTGCCCATCCGTTCAGCAGCTTTAACGTCGGCGTGGGCTTCGGCGACATACTGTGCCTTCTCCATGCCTGCCCAAGGCAGAAAGAACGTGAAGTGCTGGTCGATCTCCCGAATTGGGAAGCCGATGGTCTCACCGGTCTTCGTGTCCGTGGCGACCAGTTCTGTGTAGTCGGTGACGATCACAAACCGGGTGTTAAACCGCACCACCGCCGGTGAAGTCTTCAGCTCGTCGATCACCGCGAGCGGGTCGCCGGGTGTCTCCTTGAAATAGACGACGTTTTTCTGCGCCACCTCGGCCTCTGGATCAACGGCGACATTCAGCGAACCATGGCGCAGACGCGTGACGTTGCCCTGCGGCTTCCCATACGCGAGCAGCAGATCGAAAATGAACTCGCGGCCGTAGGAGTCATGACCTCCAAGCGGTGCAACTCGATCCTCGACAGCTTTGAGGTTCAGCTTTACCAAGGGAGGCCTTCTTTCATGAGGTTCATCACACCAGGGACCACTGACATTGCTGAGATCATTCACTCGCCTCCGGCGCTGCAGCCCCGCCTCGACGCACCCAGTCGTCAACTTCACTCGCCTGGAACTTCCAGAGCCGCCCGATCTTGTGGGCAGGCATGCCCTTCTCGGCGATCCAGGTGTAGACGGTGTCCTTGGTGACGCCGAGATGAACAGCGATGTCGTCAGCTGACAGCCACGGTTCGGTCACATCAGTCCTCCATCTCGGCCCGTGCGGGTCGACGTTCCCGATGATACCGGAGTTGTACCTTTTGAGCCGGGTTTATGCGGGCGTGATCCGGGGCCTCGCGCGATGAGACGCAGACCTCAGCGGCCGTCAGAGTTGACGTGTGCTGAAAGCCACTCGGTGACCGTCGATCGCCAGCGTTCGGGGTCGGAGTTCCATGACAGCGTGTGTCCAGCTGTGAAGACTTCGAGGTCAACGAGGTCGGGGCGCAGGTCGTGAAGCACTTGCGATACCCGAATCGGAGCGGAGTCGTCTCGGGTCCCATGGATGATCAATGTGGGCACAGTGAGTTCTGCTGCGCGTTCGACCCAATCAAGATCCCGAAGCGGGATGGTCGTTGGCAGGCCCACCATGTGAGACAGCGGGCGGAGCGCGAGCCACGGGATAGCAAGGATTCCTGTTGCCGCGGGCAGCCCGCTACGAACGCAATTGGCTTTGATCACTGCGACCCAGTCGAGCACCGGAGACTCCAACACGACCCCCGCGACTATGCCGTGGTAGCGCGCACGGTCGACGAGTTGAAGCGCAATCGTGGCGCCCATCGACCACCCGAAAAGAACGATCCGTTGTGCTCCGTTTTGCATCGCGTAGTGCACCGCAGCTTCGGCATCCTCGACTTCCGTGACCCCAAGCGACGACCGGCCAGATCCCGCCGTCGGCCCTCCTCCATCGTTCCGATAACTGATGACGAGCGATGTGTAGCCCAGATCCGCAGCGATCTGCACACCACGCAGTGTTCCCGCTCGGGGACTCCCCAAGCCATGAATGTGGATCGCCCAAGTCGATCGGTCGCCCTTCCCCTCCACGAGCCAAGCTGGAGCGCCTCCCCCGACGGTGTCGATCGCGACATCTCGCGCGGAAAGGCCAGCGTGAGTTGGGTTCGCGAAGTAGATCCCGCTCCATGAGGCGCGATCGCCAGCCGATGGGGAAAAGCCGGGAGAAGAGCTTGTCATGGCCCGTGCGATCCGGGCCGGTCCTCGATCGAAGACTTCGGCAGAGAGCTGAGCCCAGCCGCCGTTCTCGAACCACAGGTTGTAGATACCATCCGTGATCGTCTGGGCCGTGCGATCCAGGACGATCAAGCGGCGATCGGCGTCGCGCTCCACGTCACGGACGACAAGGTCGAATTGCCTCGGGCCTGCCGATGCCGTCAACCGTCGAGCAATGACCCAACCGAGTCCCAACCCGGATGCAGTGAGGAATGCCGCTCCCACGGCCAGCGCGCGTTTCATGCGTGCCCTCGTTCGGATCCTCGGCGAGTCGAAGAAGCGGCCGCTGCCTGCGCCCCACGTTTGTTGAGCCCCAGGAGGTGATCCTCAGCTCGCCCCAGCAGGGCTCGATCGTGACTGGTTACCTCAAACGAGACGCGCGGATCGATCATGGCATCTCGGATTTCGACGATCTCTCGATGCAGGCGCGTCTCCTGGTCTTCGATGCTGGCGACCGAGGCATCCGTCTGGCTCAATCCGAGCCGAACGAGCGTCGCCCGACGCCACATCGGCTCCAGCTGCGTCACCAGACCACGAGTTCTCACACCCCGCGCACGGTCGCGCCCATAGCGGACGGCTGGCTGCCCGGCCAAACCGGCACACAGGAAGATGAACGTCAGCAAGTAGAGAGGTCCGTATGCCACGGCGACGGCATCCATCAGATCGAGGTTGCCAATGACATGTGCGACATCCATGATCAAGACGACCACGCACAGTGCGACTCCGAGAGTCGATCCGACAAGCAGCAAGCCTGCGGGAATGCGCTGAGCCCCATTGCTGTGGCGATACTGCCCTCCCGCGAGAATCATCATCGCTGCGACCACGATTCCGCAGTAGGTGAAGTCAATTATCGAGTAGGCGGCCGCAGCTGGCTGCGCTCCGAGGTCGCTCATGAAGGTCGTTGTCGTCGCCCCTCGATCAATGAGCAGGAAAGTGATCGTGATCCCGAGGAGTGCGAGGAGGAGCACCGGAAGCCCCAGAGCGATACGCACCAGTCCGGGGCGATACTCTCCGGCCTTCATGACCCCTCGTCCGAGAAAGAAGAGTCCGATCATCAACGCGCCGTCCGCGAGAAGTGTTGCGATGTTTGTCGCCCCAAGGACTGCATCGACGGCGGTGTAGATCTCGTCCACGTTGAGGGTCATCGCGACGGAAATGGTGAGCGCGGCGTACGTGATGCTGCGCTCCGTGCGCCTGCGCCGCAGGATGAGAAGGCTCGCCACGAGTACCCACATGAGTACCGCGGCGGGCGTCTGGATCATCCGAAGATCTCCAAGTAGCGAGATTCCGCGAGAGCCGATCCGCGGATCGAGGCGGCGAGTCGATCTGCCACGGACTCTGCAGCAATCTCGCGGTCGGAATCGAGATCCTGCCGCGCGAGTAAGCGTCCCCGCGTGTGCGCTGGGATGTCGGGGAGCAAGACGTCCTCGACCGAGCACTCGTCGCCCTGGCCGTGGCCAAGGAGCATATGGGCAAACTCATGGAGGACGAACTGCTGACGATGCAGAACCGAGTCGCTGTGAGCGTGGAGGACGAGATCCTCAGACTCCGTGATCAGCCACACCGCACAGATGCCGTCGTGGTCGCCGAGATCCGCGAGTTCGACGACGCGGAGCGTGCGCTGCCGACGATCCTGCACCGCTCGAACCAAGTCATCGAACGTAAAAACGTTACCCAGCGCGAGGCTCGCGACGGCCGTCGACACGGTCTGTTCGATATTCACGGTGTGGTCGCCCTCCTCCGGGAGCATGTGTCGATGCCCGCTCCATGTAGAGCGGCACCGTTACTGCTCAGCTGTGTGTCATTTCCTCATCCAGGAACCTGCTGATCGCTTGGAGAGCCTTCGGGGAAATATCCCCCAGCGTGCGGGCCGCGTACGACTTCACTTTGGCCGCTCGCATCGAACGCACGAGATCCAGCTGCGCACTCACTTTGGCGGGAATAGCCACGCCGTCCTCCCCCGCGAGGAAGGCCGCATCCACGTCGAAGAATGCTGCCAACCCTTTGAAAACCGCGGGGTCTTGCACGTACCTGTGGCCGTTCACCATGTAGGTCCACCGCGACCTCGACAAACTAGTTCCACGCTGATCGAGGTAGGCCGCGATCTGCGAGTAGGTCGGTTCGGAGCCGGACTCGGCGATCGCGACGTCCAGCAGGAGCCGCAGTCGCTTCGCGAGATCCAGCGCCGCTGCTTTGTTCTCGTCTTCGGTCATCTTCGTGTGATCACCCTTCCCTTCGGGTGAGGTAAGGCACCGTCGTTGGGTTGCCCCCAACGGGGTGTTGAGAATGCTCAATATAGCCGTTGGGCATGCTCAAATCAAGGGTTGCGCATGCTCAACGATGGTGTTAGAACGGAACTCTCAAGCATTTGAGCATGCTCAACGGAAACCTTCGAAGAGGGCAGCTCTGTCAAAAGGCGCCGCTGTCGCTGCGCTTCCAGCCAGGAAGGTGAACGGTATCCAACCCGAACTTGACCTCCGACTGCGTGGTCCATGTCATGCGCGCTGACGGCCGGGTTCTGCTTGTTGAGATGGCCTCGTCCTGTCGTCCTGCTCGATCTGTTGGGCCTCCCCGCTCACCTCTACGGTGTATCGCCATGCACACCCGTGCCGTGGCACGCCGGGGAGGAGGGCCAACAATGGCATCAACGGAGGACGGCCGAGCCTCGCAGGATGCGAAGCTCGACGCGCTGCACGAGAAATTGACGGACGCGGTCGAACAACTGGTGTCTGGTGAGGACTGGGCGCGGGCCTTGGCGTTCGCGGCCCGGTTTCGAGCGCGATCCTTCAACAACACGTTGCTGATCTGGATCCAACACGCCGCGGCTTTCGACGCCAAACTGGTGCCCTCGCCTATGCCGTCGTACGTCGCCGGGTACAAGCAGTGGCAGCAGCTGGGCCGTCAGGTGCAGAAGGGGCAGCCGGGGTACCAGATCCTCGCGCCGGTGACCGGCCGGTTCGCATCTGCGAACCCGTCTGATCCGGCGTCGTGGCGGCGACTGAACCGGTCCGAGAAGCCGAAGCCGGGCGAGGTTGCTCGGTCGAAGATGATCGGCGTGCGGCCCGCATACGTGTGGGATGCTTCCCAGACTGCGGGCGATCCGCTCCCCTCCCCTCCGGCGCCAACACTGCTCGAAGGTGAAGCTCCGGCCGGGCTCTGGGAAGGACTCGCCGCCCAGGTGTATGCCTCGGGGTTCGACCTGGTTCGTGTTCCAGACGAGGCATCCATCCATGGGGCGAACGGTATGACCGACTACGGCGCGAAGACAGTGTCGGTGAGGGAGAACATGGATCCCGCGGCCCAGGCAAAGACCCTCGCTCACGAACTTGGCCACGTGCTCATGCACGGACCTGATCAGCCCGAGGCCCGCCAGCATCGCGGGATCGGTGAAGTCGAAGCTGAGTCAGTGGCCCTGATGATTGGCGCCGCGCACGGGATGGATACCGCGGGCTACACGATCCCCTACGTTGCGACGTGGGCAGCGCAGGTCGACGGGAAAGAACCCGTCGAGGTCGTCAAAGCCACCGGCGAGCGCGTGCGAGCAGCGGCATTGCGAATACTCGAACAGCTCGACACCACTCAGATTGGCAACGGCACTCCCCTGGGCCTCGACCTTGACCCGGCGCAACGGGTGGCGCCAGAACGCCGAGCTGTGGCTATGTATGAAGTCGCCCATCCTGCATCGACCCTCGCTGCAACGAGGAGTCTCTGATGCCTGCCGAGCACGGTGCATTTGTTGATACGGCACTACGGGCGGACGCTCGATGGGCGCCCCGCGCGGCGGCCATGGCATACGCGGCAGCAGGCATTCCGGTCTTTCCCGTCGCGTCGGATGGGAAAAGGCCACTCACCAAGCACGGCTTCCGCGATGCCAGCACACGCCTTCGGCAGGTCGAAGAATGGTGGTCTCTGATGCCCAGCTCAAACGTCGGAGTCCCGACTGGCGTCGCCTCCGGTGTCGTCGTCGTTGATATCGACGTGCACGGCCCCGTGACCGGATATCCCGCGTTCGAACGAGCACAACGTGCAGGGCTCGTCGACGGGTGGGAGGTCCTCGTGCGATCGCCTTCGGGCGGAATGCACGCGTACTTCCCGGCCGATTCCGCCGGGGGTCATCGGTCGTGGCAGGCTGCGCGCGCGGGGATCGATTTCCGGGGTGACGGCGGGTACATCATCGTGCCTCCGTCACGTCGCTCCATCCACGGGAACCCTGCGGCCTACATCGTCGAGAAGGTGAACCCTGGAGCAACTGCGTTGTTGGATTCGGAACGCCTGAGGGACTTTCTTGATCCCAGACCCGTCATGCCGTCCGGCGCCTTCACCAGTGCCGCGGATCGGACGGTGGATGTCGGTCGACTCGCGGGCTGGGTCGCCCGACGCCCAAAGGGCGAACGGAACCACGGGTTGTTCTGGGCCGCCTGCAAGATGGCCGAACACGACATCGCAGGCACCGATGCGCTTGATGCGCTGACTGGTGCAGGTATTCACGCGGGGCTCTCGGAACGCGAGATCCTGACGACGGTGCGCTCTGCATATCGAACGGTTCATGGTGCTTCGATGAGCGCATCGGCCGAGAGCCCGACTACAGCGCCGTTCGATCGTCCCCCGCCCGCCGCCTCACAATCTCGGGTGCTGCGATGAGCGGCATAGATGGGCGGCGGTGGGCCGTCGTCACTGCGGTTGCGGGGACCGTATTCATCGCGGCAGGTGCCTTCTGGCTATCGTTCACTTCACTTGCCGACCTCGCTCGCCGTTCCGGTATCGGGTCCGGGCAAGCTTGGGCTTGGCCGCTGATTGTCGACGGGATTATCGTCGTCGCAACGGTCGCCGTGGTCGCTCTCGCGGGGAGCCGCGCAGCCTGGTACCCCTGGGCGCTGCTCATTGGCGGAGCGGTCGTCTCGGTCGCTGCCAACGCCATTCATGCTGTGGTTGCCGCCGATGCCGACGTACCTAGCGTCTTGGCTGCGGCGGTTGCGGCGGTGCCGCCGGTCGTACTGCTGGCTATCACCCATCTCACCGTCATCCTCACCCGGTCCGACCTCGCCTCCGAGACTCTGGCAACCGTCGTCGCGAACGGCGACCTCGACCTGGTGGAAGGCGTCGAATCCGACCCGGGCCGTCGGACACACGCGGCCAAGCTTCGTGATGAAGGTTGGTCGAACAAGAAAATTGCCCGCGAGCTGAGCGTGCACCCTTCGACGGTGGGCCGCTGGTTCGCAGCCGAGCACCTCAATAACGACACAACGAAAGTGGAGGACCACGCATGAAGGCTGAGGAGGGTGACGCTCGACGCTCCGATGCGCTGAGCGGTGACATCACCGGGGCAACTGGCACACCGGATGCGATCGAAGCGTCGGTTACCGACAGGTCGCGGCTCCACCGGGTAGTTGATCCGGCTGCCCGATACGGGCGCGGGGTGGAGTGGGTGCGCCCCACCGACCTGCTCGTCCGCAGCGGCTCCCGAGTCGCTGGGGCGGGAATCGACTTGCAGGCGGAGCTTGCCCGACGTGTCCGGCAAGCTACTTCTTCGAGCACCCGTGCGATGTCGGTGCGTGCGAAGAGGCTGCCGCCCGTGTCGGCGTTCGGACGCCAGAGCGGACGGCAGAGCGGACGGCAGAGCGGACGGCAGAGCGGACGGCACAGTTTGGATCGGGGCGCGGTCGGGATGTCCTGACCCGGTTTGGACCTGTCAGCCGATGATGCGCAGCCCACGATCGACCATCAGCTCCTCAGCCGGGGAGTGGGCGCGCACCTGCCTGCCAGGAGGTGCCACCATCATGACAACCACGACGAGGCGACCGGAAGCCGCCGAAGACTTCATGACTAGCGAGGGCCTGCGCTCGATCCTCAATCGACTCCACGCCGCAGGCACGCGTGCGTGGGAGTACGATCGCGTTGCCGCTGACCTCGTCGCATACGCGGCCGACAAGTACGCAGCCCTCGCACGCAAACACGGTCTCGACCCGTGGGAGGCGGCGAGCGCCGCATTCGAGGTAATGCGTTCCGGGTCCACGCGAACCGCGAACGATCCGTGGGCGGTAATCACGCACGCGGTCCGGATCACCTGCATTGCCGAAGAGCGGGGCCAAGGGTTGCTCTGCTCCACGCATCAGGCGCGTCGTCCACACGTATCTGTTTTTCACGATCCCGAGCGCATCTCTGATCGCGAGACTCCCCTCTCGGACTATCACCCCGCATTCCAAGTCACCGACGAGCCCGACATCGATGCAGAGAAAATGGACGCTGACGAGACACGCTCAGAGGTCTCGGCGCTCGCAGCAGTCGACGACTGCGTCGCGTTGTTCACCGGCCTCGGGTGGCCGCCCGACACCGCACGTACCTCGATCGAGCACGTTTGCGCTGCGCTCGCGAAGGCCGGATCCCGAGCATCCGCTTATGAGTTGCTTCGGCGCGACAAGCATGCGCGAGCGTTCCTCGATCTACCTGCCGACTCGTGGTCGACGCTACTCAGGACCTTGCTCGGGAACCCGCACCCGGCGCTCCAAGCGACCGCGGCAGGCCGCGGCGTGCTGCTACGGCTGGTGATCGGCGAGTCAGTGCAGTCGATTCTGCGCGACGACGATCTGATCCTTTCCATCGTCGTGACCGCCCCGAGTGGATGCGGTGCGTGATGGGCGGTGAGCAAGGACACATCGAACTCGATCGTGCGGTCTCCTCCATCCAGATCGGAATTCGCCATCGCACCGACCTCGGGGATATCGATACGCTCGTCGCTTCCATCGAGCGCGACGGCCTCTTGCAACCAATCACCGTCACTCCCGACGGCGTGCTCGTGTGCGGGGCCCGCCGGTTAGCCGCGATCAAGAACCTCGGCTGGATAACCGTCAAGGTGTGGGTGCGATCCGGCATCTCGGGGCAGCTCGCGCATCTCCTTGCCGAGCAGGACGACAACGTGCTCCACAAGCCGCTCACCCAATTGGAGAATGCCACGCTCTACCGCGAGATCAAGAAAGTCATGACCGAAGACGCCGCCAGACGACAGGAAGCGACGCGGTTCAGCAGCGAGCACCAGCCAGGCAATGACGGTCACACAAATTTTGCGGTGCCGTCGTCGCGGCTTGGCGAAGCACGTAAGCAAGCAGCGACGATGATCCCCGGCGGCGCATCCCACACAACGCTGGAGAAGATCACCTGGCTCCAGGAGATTGCCGCCGACGCCATTCAGCCAGAGTCGGTGCGGGTGCAAGCTGCCATCGAGCTGGAGCTGATCAAGGCGGGCGGCCCGGTGCATCCGTCATACGAACGGATGCGTGATCTGAGCATGGCGACTGATGTGAACCGGGTGGATGCCATTGCGCTGCTTTCCGAAGAAGCGCTCGCGCGGGCCAAGGGCATGCAAAAGCGTTCAGCGAAACAGCATCGGCCCGCCGTGCACACTGAGGAAGTGCCGCCGGAGCGATGGCGTCCCAGCGCGTTCTCTCGCACGTGGCGGGAGTTCGCCGGATGGTGGGATCATTTCGACCCGGCCGAACTTGCGAAGCAACTCAGTGATGCCGAGATCCAGGAGTTCTTCACCGTCGTCGACGATGCCATCCGTTTTAGCGATCTGATTCGGGCGGTCCTAGAAGAGTCGACTGCCACTGGCAGCGAATCGAGCGACCAGGGTCCGAGGCTGCGACTGATCTGATGCGCGGTGGCTGATGCGCACCTGGTGGGCATGAAGTCTTCGCTTGATCCCCGTGTTCACCGCCGACTCATCGCGCTTATTGCTGCAGGTGCCCTCGTGCTCATCATGGCCGTGGTCGGGATTTACGGCCTCGTTGCTGGACACCAAGACTCTGCCACGCCGAAGCCGATCACGACCGGGACCACGACTGCGCCCTCGACGTCCGTACCCTCCCCCGTTTCGACACCGCAATTGTCCGCGATTCCGCATAGTCGCGATCCCGAGAAGTTTGCACAGAGCGTCGCCAATGCACTCTTCACTTGGGATACCGGCAGCGGGTTCATGCCGCTGGATTACACCGTCGTCATCCTCGATGTCGGCGACCCATCGGGTACCGAGCAGGCCGGGCTCGCCTCCGACGTCGCAACCTATCTCCCCACACGGGAAGCCTGGGTCGACCTACGCCGGTACGCCACAACACAGTCCTTGACCATCGAGGCAATGTATGTCCCCGATGCCTGGGCTGGCGCGGTTGCGCAGGCGCGGCCGGGGCAGCTGCCGCCGGGTGCCGCGGCGTACACGATCGAGGGCACTCGACACCGTGAAGGTATCTGGAATGGCCAACCCACCAGCACGGACTCTGCGGTGTCGTTCACCGCGTTCGTGGCATGCCCGCCCGACGGAGACCCCTGCTACCTATTGCGACTCTCTCAGCTCGACAACCCGCTGAAGTAACGGGGGTGAATAATCATGTTGAAGAAGCTCGCAGGCCTCGCGCTCGCACTCACATGCCTCGCCCCGTCACTGGGCCTCATCACGGTCGGACTCGTGATGAACCCCGCCGGTATCGCGTACTGCATGACGCCCGGTGCGGGGATCTCGGTGAGTAACCTGCCGGACTCGCTCATCGTGACCACGGCGGCAGGTGAGACGTTCACGCTGAACAAGCGGCAGCTCACGCACGCCGTGACGATCATCACTGAAGGATCAAAGATAGATGGCGTCACGCGTAACGCTCTCCAGATCTCGCTCATGGCGACATTAACCGAGTCGACACTGCGGCAGCTCGCCAATACCGGCACATACCCGGAGTCCGCGAATTTCCCAAACGACGGCAATGGTGGAGATCACGACAGCCTCGGGCTCTTCCAGATGCGCCCGCAAGCAGGATGGGGCACGGTCGCCGAGCTGATGGACCCTAAGTATCAGGTCGTTGCATTCTTCGGAGGACCGACCGGACCGAACTACCCTTCACCGCGCGGGCTTCTCGACATTCCCGGATGGCAGACCATGGGCAAGGGCGAAGCTGCCCAAGCCGTCGAGGTCAGCGGATTCCCTGACCGATACAACAACTACGCACCTGTGGCCGAGACGATTCTCGCAACACTCACCGGCGCCACTGGCTCTGGCTCTGGCTCTGGCGGAGCGCAGCCGGTCACGGTCACGGTCACGGCTGAGACTTCGCGAGTCGTGTTCCCGCTGCCAGAGGGCGTCTGGGTACAGTCAGATCATTTCGGGCCCAGGATCGATCCGATCAACGGCGAACGTCGCTTCCACTCCGGAATCGACCTCGCAGCGCCCGACGGCACGCCAATTCTTGCGGCTGCCGACGGTACGGTCACCGTAGCCGAGTACACCGACTCCGGAGGCGGAGTCATTGTCATCGAGCACCGCATTGACGGGCAGACGGTCGCGACCGCTTACAGACATATGTGGCAGACAGGCATCCACGTCACGGTTGGCCAGAAGGTAACCGCTGGGCAGCACATTGGCGATGTTGGCTCATCCGGGCATTCAACCGGTCCCCACCTTCACTTCGAGGTCCGACCGGGCGGCACCAACTCTGACGCAATCGACCCGGCTGGATGGCTCAACGATCACGATGCTGCCAACCTTCCCGAGCCCGCTGGCGGCATCGCCAGCGGGTGCAACCCGTCGAATGATGAGGCGATGACGGGAGCCGCGGGATGAATGTGTTCCCCGACTTCGGCAGCCTGGGCGGCATAGGTGAGCTCAAGGCAGTCATCGGCGCGGCCTTAACTCTCGTGCTGATCGTGGCGGTGCTCATGATCATCGTCAGCGCAATCATCTGGGCCGTCGCCACCTCGACCGGCAACCACGCTGTCGCTTCGAAGGCCCGCGGCGGCCTTCTCGTCGCGCTCGGCGCGGCGGCTCTCGCCGGTGCAGGCGTTGCGTGGATGAACTGGCTCATCGATCTTGGCGGCCAGCTGTAGCGGTGGAACCATCCTCCACGACAGCCTGATCAGCATCAGCTCGTTGCACCTCGCACTGATCGAGCAACCGCGCCAAGTAGCTGTAAGCAGCAAGACGCTCCATCGCCTCCTGCTCCGAAAGCTCGATCCTCGTGTGTGTCGTCACATTCCGCACTGTCAGGTTGAGCCCCGTCGCGAGAGCGTTCAAGGCCTTGCCCAACGGTTCAAGACCACCGCGCATACTCTTCGTCGTCTTGTCATCACGATCACCAGGCCACACAAGCTTTGCCGCGCCCGGCTTCGGATCGCCCGGGGAAAGCGTCTGTTGCCAAAACACCGTGTCATCCACGTTATTTCGTCCTAGCTTCTCTTTCCAGTGGACAGTGAGCCCCTCTGCCGCTTCCCTCACCGCGACACGAAACTGGTGGGTGGTCCACTGGGTAGCGGCGCCAGTCCAGACAACCGGGTGAAACTGTGCGGGTGCGAACGTTGGTAGGTCGGAATCAGATGCGGCATCCGCATCCGTGATCATCGCGTTGAGCCGACCTCGCACGTTCGCTGCAGTCATGCGAACATCGCGAGGCGCAATCGGCGCTTTGGGAGAAGACATAAAGGACCAATTGGCGACTGGGTCAATTGCACCGAGCCCCGCAATAAAAATGTAGGCGCCGGTAACGGCTACCGCCCGCGAGGCAATCCCAGCTGCCTCTGCGAGGTCTAGTTCTCGGAGCCGCACAAGATTGGGATCGACCCCGTCCTTCGCCCACACTGTCGGCAGTAGTCCACGCGAGGACATGTGATTCCCCTCGACTTGCGTGTCCATCCACTCGTCGAACGCCTTCTCAAAGCGATTGACGGCCTCAAGCAGTCTGTTCAAGTAGTCAACGCTGTACTCACTCACCTCGTTGTTACCAACCTTCCACGACGAAGCTCCTACGGGCAGCCGCCCATTTGATGGCCATCGTATGTAGAGCCACCGACATCGACGTTGGTGAAGAGCCGTGCACCTGGCTGACGACCATGTTTCGCCTCCACCTGGACTCGGGTGGTCCTACGCCAAGGAGCACATCGTGTTCGATCTCGTCTCAACTCTCGCCCAGGTGCCAGCGCTTGTTCCCATGGACATCGACATCACCCCGAACGATTCGGGATTGCCGGGCATTGCTCAGCTGCGCACCATCGTCGGGGCGGTCATGACGATCGGCCTGATCCTGTCCGTGCTCGCGCTGATCGTGTCAGCGATCGTGTGGGGCCTCGGGTCGAACTCCTCGAACCCGCATCTCGCGAGTCGCGGCAAGGTCGGCGTGCTGATCTCCTGTGGCGCAGCGGTGATCTGTGGGGCATCGGTAACGCTTATCAACTTCTTCTGGAACGTCGGCCAGCAGGTCTGATATCCACCCGTAGCTACCCGGAAAGGGGTTCGTGATGGGTGTCTGCGATATTCCCGTCATCTCCAACGTCTGCGACACCGCAGGCGAGGCCGCAGCGACGCTCGTGTCTGCGCCGTTCGACTGGCTCGCCTCTACCATGGGGCAGGCCGCTGGATGGCTGATCGAGACGATGTGGACCGTATTCGACTCGACTACCCTCGTTGATGTCACCGCCGATGGCTACCTGGACGTCTACAACCTGCTGTTCGGCATCGGTGTATTCATCGTCTTGCTGTTCTTCTGTTTCCAACTAATCCTCGGCCTCATCCGTCGCGAACCCTCTGCGCTCTCACGCGCCGCGCTGGGAGCGGCGAAAGCAGTACTCGGATCGTTCGTTGTCATCACGTTGACCGCGACCGCACTGGAGATTGTTGACCAACTGTGTATCGGCATCGTCCAGGCTGCTGGCGAGACAACCGCGTCCATGGGCGACAAGATCGCCCTACTTACCGCTGGCCTTACGGCGATTAACATCTCGGCACCCGGAGTCGGCGCAATCGTGACGATCTTCCTTGCGGGGCTCATGATCTGCGCCGTCGCCATCGTCTGGTTCTCCTTGCTAATTCGCAAGGCGCTCTTGTTGGTCGCAATCGTGCTCGCTCCGCTCGCCTTCGCTGGCGCAGCTTGGGACGTCACCCGCGGGTGGATCGGGAAGTGGGCCGCGTTCGTCATCGCCCTCATCGTCTCCAAGCTCGTTCTCGTCGTCGTGTTCCTCATCGCAATCACTCAGGTTGCGACACCGATCGAGGCTGACTTATCAGCGGTGACCGAACCAATCTCGGGCATTGTTCTGTTGTTCATTGCCGCGTTCGCGCCCTACATGGTGTACCGATTCATCTCCTTCCTCGGCTTTGACGTCTACCACGCCATGGGTAGCGAGCAAGAGGCCAAGAATGCCGTTAACCGCCCTGTTCCCGTCCCCTCGAAGCCACAAGGCGACGGAGTCAAGAAGGTTCTTGGCAACGACGGTGGAAGCTCGGGAGGCGGCGGCACACCGACGCCGTCGAGCAGCACGCCCGCCGCATCTGGCGGGGTCGCAACCTCAGCGGGTAGCAGCGGCGGAAGCGCCGCCTCAGGATCAAGTGCCGCGGCTTCCGGCGCAGGCACTGGAGCGGGTGCCGGTGCGGCTGCTGCGGGTCCAGCAGCAGCCGTCATTATCGGCGCGGAGGTTGCGAAGGCGGCCGCAACCGCAGGACCGAAACTCGGAGGCGCGGTGGGTGGACAGGCCGAGACCGCCGCTGACAGTAGTGGTCAGTCCGGCGCAGCCGAGCCACAGCCAGCGCCTCAGCGCCGGGCACCGTCGGGCGGGAAGGGGTAACCGACGATGTCATCTACGAAGAATGAGCGTCAGGGCACGGAGTTGGTACCGGTGAAATTCTCCCGGCTCACCCGCCGCGGCGTCCTCCTGGGGCTTTCTCTGTATCAGCTCGTCACGCTCGGAGCAGGGGTCGGCACTCTCGTGTGGGCGTTCTATGCAGGCGGCGGAATCCTCATCGCTTTCACCGCGCCTGTCTGGCTCCTTGCCGCGGCGATCACGTGGATTCCCATCGCGGGACGGCCAACAGTCGAATGGGTTCCCGTTGCGTTCGGATGGCTATGGAAGGCCACTGGGGGTCAGCTTGCCTACCGACGCCGCATCGTGAAGCCGCGTCCCGCCGGTACTCTTGCGCTGCCCGGCGACGTAGCCAGGCTGCGCGAGTACAACGACCCTACGACCGGGGCAGGGATGGTTCACGACCCCGCCGCCTCAACCTTGACGGCAGTGCTGTCTGTGACGCATCCTGCATTCGTGCTCCTCGACCCCGGCGAACAAGAACGCCGCGTCACCGCATGGGGCCGTGTCCTCGCGACTGTTTGCCGGTCGGGGCACATCTCGATGCTCCAGGTGCTGGAGCGGACGCTCCCGGATTCCGGCACGGGACTTGCCGAATGGTGGGCCTCGCACGGCGTCCACGACGAGTCCTGGGCATCGACGACCTACCGAGAGCTGATCGACCGCGCGGGACCCGCAGGTGAGCGCCACGCAACCACGCTTTCCCTGTCACTCGACATGCGAGCGGCGTCACGGCAAATCAGGACCGCTGGCGGCGGAATCCGAGGTGCCGCAGCCGTGCTCCGTCAGGACATGTCGACACTCGTTGCGGCAATGCGATCAGCCGATCTCGCCCCCTCAGAATGGCTGACGTGCGGACAGATTGCCGTGATTCTTCGCTCCGCATACGATCCAGCGGTTGCCGCGACCCTCGAACGACATGGTGAGCTCGGACAGTCGCTCGCCACCGCTGGCCCCGTCGCGGTGAATGAGTCCTGGTCGAAGCTACGAACCGACTCCGCCCACCACGCCGTTCTCTGGATCAGCGAGTGGCCGAGGTCGATGGTCTACCCGGGGTTCCTCGCACCGGTACTGCTTTCGATGGGGATTCAGCGGTCGTTCTCGCTGCTGTGTACGCCGATGCGCTCCGACCAAGCCGCTCGCGACATCCGAAAGAAGAAGACCGAGTACATTTCGGACGCCGCCCAGCGTCAGAAGATCGGGCAGATCGAAGACGCTTCACAAACCGCCGAGTTCCACGACGTTCTTCAGCAAGAAGCTGACCTCACCGCGGGACACGGCGTCCTGCGGTTCACGGGGCTCATCAGCGTCTCCGCCACGACCACCGACGACCTCGATGCTGCGGTCGCCGCGATCGAGCAAGCCGCAATCCAGGCTTCGTGCGAGACTCGGCTGCTCGTGGGTCAGCAGGCCCAGGCGTTCACAGCGGCGGCGCTCCCCTTGTGCCGGGTTGTGTGATCACCCCGGCACGAGGTTCCCGCTGTTCAGGGCCCGTCAGCGTCAGTCTGGTCTGCGCCGGACTCCGACTCTTGCACACGGAGATCCGCGATCGCCATTCGGTCCGCTCGCGTAGTTGTCGCACCCTCGTTGAGCAAGACAACGAGTTTGTCGATCGATCCGGCGTCGGCGGCTGACGGGAAAATCCAGCGGAGGTCTTGATGCTCGGTAATGACATCCACGGTCGGACGAATGCTCTCGCTCTGCTTCTGGGGAGGCCGAACGAATTCGACCTCCCCAAGCAGGAAGCTTTCGCCAAGTTCCCCTCGGTGGAGCAACGCCCGGGGAGCGGCTGTGATGATTCGACTGTCAGTCACTGCGACGAAAGTGCTGGAGGCAGCCGTGTTCACCACAGCAGCCCACTTGCCCGGAGCCAGCGCACTCCACGTTGCGTCAACTCTCTTGCCGAGGACGGGCGGCAATGCCCCTACGAGATTGTGCTTGCCAGGCTGATATGGGAACGCAATACCACGGAGTTCCTCTCCATCCTCCAAGAACCAGCGCAAAACGTGGAGGTACGGCTCGACGTCGAGGTCCTCCGGAGCACATACCAAGTCCGGTGCCGTCAGTTCGGCAGCAGCAGGGTGGAGCGTGTTGGCGAGTGGCTCGATCGCTTCAAGGAGCTGGTTGCACGTTAGGCGTGAGGTTTTGGCGTCGCGACGCTTCTTTGTCAATGGCATCGTGGCGCGGCCCGGGAGTTCCGCGATGATTCTCAACTCGCGCCTGAGGAGTTCGACAAGCTCGGCCGATTCGTGGAGCGCGGCGTCGAATTCTGCGCGTGCATCCCGAGTGATCACATCAACAAGCTGTGCTTCTTTTTCGTTGTCGGCACCTTCAACTCTCGCCCACGCTGCGCGGATCGCCTGGTACCCGGTGTGGGCCTTCAGCGAATAGAGCAGGGCGTTCGCATCGAAAAGGATTGCTTCCGCGTTGGTTTTAAGATATTGGCGGCGAGGGGTACCGCTCAGCTGGCCAAGTTGCTTGATGTGACTGTCGACGTTTCGCTTGTAGAGGTCGAGCTGCTTGTCTAGCGCCGCCTCGTTTCCCGCGACGTTATTCCATAGCGACTTTGTCACACCCTCGATTTCGCTCGCCTGCTTGATTGCACGATCGATGGATTTGACCAACCCAGTGAGTTCAGACCATTGCTCATGGCGAATCATCTTGAGCGTCTGAGTTGTCAAGGCAATGTTTGTTCTGACAAGCCCCGAAATCTCGCTGAGTTGCATCTGGAGCGCGATCATCGCGATTGCCGGGCCGATGGCGGCTGCTGCCGCTGCCGCAGTCACCCCGTAGGGAATGAATCGTGCCTGGGCGAGGCTCCCGTTCGTTAGCACGGTCCCGAGATAGGCACCATCTTTCGCAGCGAGTTTCCCACCGCTCTTGAGCAATGCCAAAGTCGCATCATTGACTCGGTACAGGCCCTGTGCACTGGAGATCGCGTTCGCCACGTTGCCCGCAACCGTCCCAGCGTTGCCGATTGAGCCAAGCACAGTTGAGAGGCGCTCGCGGTCAAACCCCGGGATCAAGCCGAAATCAACGAGTTCAAGACCTTCAGGTATGTTTCCAAAGACCACGGCGGCTCCCGGAACGACCTCGACCAGGGTCATCGATGTGGCTTTAGCCAGCTCCCCAGCATCGTCCGTGGATGAATCCTTGGTCTGCAACTCCGCATCAGTCTCGTGACCGTTTTCATCCACAGCATCTGACGAACTATTCACCGTTGCCCCGCTTCCCAGGCGTGCAATGAATTTGCAGTGCCAGTGCCTGGGAACAGTATCTCAGGCCACCGACGCTCACCGCGGGACCAGCGACGCACCTCACCGGTATTCAGCCACTGCTCTATGGAGGTCGCCATGCCTACGTTCTACGATCCCGGCGCTGACGCCGGTGAAGCGTCCGAAGCGCTGCGCGGGCTCGCGCACGCCAGCCGCGCGTTCGAGTATCCGCAGGACATGTACAACGTCCTCGGAGACCTGCTCTCAGGAGTCCGGTCACTGCGGCAGGTGCTCGATCAACTCGCCGCGTCGCACGCTTCGAGCCGTGCGCGCGCGTTCGACGATCATGGCGACCACATCGCTGGATCACACGAGGCTCTGAATGCAGCCGCCGCGCTGCATCAGGCAGCGACGCTGATCGATCAGGCCGAAGACCGACTGAACGTCGCAATGTCGGCATCCGGGAGGATCGCTTGGCACGCGGAAGCGAAAGAGCCCGCCGAGGTGCGTCGGTGGATCGGAGTCGTGTTCCTGCAGGGCAAGGAAGCCGACGAAGTCCTCGACATGATCGATCGCGATGGCTCCGACTCCGCGCTGGGTTATCTGAAGAACTGGGACCACGGGGACGAGACGACGGACGCTGCGATGGAGAACGGCCACGTCTATGAGGTCCCACCGGCCGGGCCGTTGGAACATGAAATTGGCGACGGCGATTACCAAATGACGTACAGCCACTCGTTCACCCAGGTCGCCCTCTATCGACTCCACACGATCAACCCAGAAGACGTTCTCATCGACGATCCCACCGCTCCTGTCGGGGCGGCTTCTGCGCTGTGGCGCTCTCAACGCACGTCAACCTCGCGCTGGTTCGAGCATCCTGGCGTTGCGGCGGTCAAGCAAGCGCGAGGGATCGCACTGTGAACCGCGACGACGCAGAGCGTCTCCACACCGCGGTGCTCGTTTCTCCCGCATCAGAAAAGCGAGGCCTCCGGAAGCAGCGTCGGCACGCCGCAGCGAAGCTCCAAGCCGAACAACGCCAGACTGAGCGCGCAGCATCAAAAGCGAAGCATCAAGCCGAACTCGCAGAACGCCGCGGCACCACATACCTGCCAGCTGCTGGTGAGCCTGGCCCGGCGCAACTGCGGTCAGCAGGTCACTTCCGGTTGCCACGTCATCAGGACACCTCCGCGACACTGGCTGGTGCATACCCGTTCCTCGCCGAAGGTGGGCTCGGGTCAGAGGGAGTATTCGTCGGCCAAGACCTCTACTCGGGCGGTAGCTTCGTGTACGACCCATGGGTGCTCTACGCCCGCGGCCTCATCACCGCGCCGAACCTGGTACTCGCGGGCATCGTCGGCTCCGGTAAGTCGTCACTCGCCAAGAGCCTCTACACGCGGTCATTGCCGTTCGGTCGGCGCGTTTACGTACCGGGCGATCCGAAAGGCGAGCACACCGCGGTTGCCGAAGCCGTCGGTGGTCGCGCGATCATCCTCGGGCGCGGCCTCTCGACACGGTTGAATCCGCTTGACGAGGGCTACCGACCGTCGAGCATGAGCGATGAGACGTGGAGCTCCACTGTTGCCTCCCGCCGCCGAGATCTCCTCGGAGCGCTGGCAGAGACGGTACTGACCCGCCCACTCTCGCCCCTTGAGCACACCGCAATCGACACGGCACTCTCCGCGACAGTACGCGGGAACGACGTGCCAATCCTGCCCATGATCGTCGACCACATCCTCAGCCCAGAGTCCACCTCCGACCCAGATGGGCGACTCGCCGAGGATGGCCGCATGGTCGGCCACGCCTTGCGGCGGCTCGTGGCCGGTGACCTTGCTGGGCTCTTCGACGGCCCCTCCACCGTGACATTCGATCCGACCCTGCCGATGATCTCCCTGGACTTGTCACGAGTGGCCGAGAACTCAACGTTGATCTCGGTCCTGATGACCTGCTCCAGTGCATGGATGGAGTCAGCGCTACTGGACCCGAACGGCGGGCAACGCTGGTGCATTTACGACGAAGCCTGGCGACTGATGTCCCACCCAGCGCTCCTGAAGCGGATGGATGCACATTGGCGGCTCGCCCGGCACTATGGCATCGCGAACATGCTCATCTTCCACAAGCTCACCGACCTGGAGAACGTCGGCGACCAAGGCTCCGCCATGCGATCGCTGGCGAACGGCCTCCTTGCGAACGCAGAGACCAGAATCATTTACCGGCAGGAATCAGACCAACTCGGCACCACTGCTCGGGCTCTCGGTCTGACCAGCACTGAGCAGAAGCTGTTGCCCGGCTTAGGTGTTGGCCAGGGGTTGTGGCGGATCAAGGATCGCTCCTTCGTCTGCCAGCATCAGCTTCACCCTGCCGAGCTGGATCTCTTCGACACGACAACCCGAATGACCAGCTGAGACCAAGGGCAGCCGAGCGCACCTCGGTGGCATGAGTACCCACCACCGCGATGCCGTCCGTTCATTTGACACACCGATCTCCCTGCCGCTTGCCGTCGTCACCGTCGGTGAGTTCGGAGCCATCACCGTCACTGTCGATGGCTCTGAGTTTCCGCCGGAGTCGCCCGGTGCCGCCTGGAGCCGGGCCCAGTTCGGCGATCTGCTCGACGCAATTACGCAGAATCGCAGCCGCACGGTACGAGTCGAAGTTCATGAGTCCGACGGACCGGTATACACGGACATCATCCACGCCGAAAACACTGAGCGCGCCAAGCGAGAACAAATTTCGGCGGTTCCAAGTCGACGAGAACGCCGTCGCCAGGCATCCGAACTAGTCGAGGTAATCGGCGAAGGATTCGTGCCCGGCGAAGACATCACCGTCGCGATTCCAGTTTCGACTTCCGAAGGGAAGGCCGACGGCGGCGCCCGGGCACTCATCGACCTCAGCCACCTCGCAGACGATGTGACGGACGTGCTACTGGTTGGGCATGTGTCAGGTACCGTCATCGCCCGGCGGCTCCCGTGAGCGCCTCGCAGCACCAGTCAGGGTCGCTCGGCGACGAGCTCACGAACATCCTGATGGCAGGGCTCATCGGTGTGTTTGGGCTCGGGCTTTTGCTCCGTGGAGCAGGGTCGATGGCCGCGCTGCTCACCGGAGCACCCCAGCCCGAAGCCGGGATCACCGCCGGAGTTGCCGTACTGTTCGACCCCGCGGACCCTGGTAGTGCACTTCATTCCGCGGGGCTCAATCCCTCCACGTATTGGGTGACCGCTGTCGTATTTCTCAGCGTGCTCGGTGCTGCTGGCGCGTGGGGGTGGACGCGATGGCGGCGCCACTCGCGGAAGGTCGAGACTGATCCGCACCGCCTCGCTGGTACCGCCACCAGTCATGAGGTCACGACGGCCGCATCCCCACGAGCACTACTGCGCCGCGCGGCCACGCTCCGTCCATCGCTCGACGATCCGTCACCTGAAGAGGTCGGATATTTGCTCGGTCGATCACACGGAAAAGAAGTGTGGGCGAGCGTCGAAGACTCGATCCTGCTCATCGGGCCACCTCGCTCCGGAAAGGGGCTGCACGTTGTGATTCCAGCGATCCTCGACGCGCCGGGCGCCGTCGTCACCACGTCGACTCGACCTGACAACCTCACGACCACGCTCAATGCCCGGCAGAAATCCGGGCCGGTCGCGGTGTTCGATCCACAGCGTCTCGCCGAGGGTGTCCCTGCAGGATTGCGGTGGTCGCCGATTCGTGGATGCGAGGATCCACTCACCGCGATGATCCGTGCGACCGGCCTCGCTGCCGCGACGGGTCTCTCGCACGGCGGCGTTGAAGGAGGAGGATTCTGGGAAGGCAAAACCCGTACCGCGCTTCAGGCCCTCCTCCACGCTGCGGCCCTCGATCATCGCAGCCCTACCGAGCTATTCCGTTGGACGCTGGACCCGACGTCCGCGGCTGAGGCTGTCGCCATTCTCACCGGCTCGCCTAACGCCGCTACCGGCTGGGCCGACTCGTTGGAGGCGATGATCGATGCCGATCCACGCACCCGCGACTCCATCTGGCAGGGTGTTTCTCTCGCTCTCGCCGCGCTCGCCGATCCGCGGGTGCTCGACGCTGTCAGCCCCGGTCCGGGCGAAGACTTCGACCCCGAGAGCTTCATCCGCGAGTGTGGCACTCTTTACCTCCTCGCCACCGGCGCTGGGGCGGGAAATAGCGCAGCGCTCGTCGCTGCATTTGTCGAGGATCTCGTCGAGACCGCCCGCCGTATGGCCGCACGCTCCCCTGGCGCGCGGCTCGACCCGCCGCTTCTGCTCGCACTCGATGAGATCGGGAACCTCGCACCGCTCCCCTCCTTGCCGACGCTGATGGCGGAGGGCGGCGGTACGGGCATCACCACGATGCCCGTACTTCAGTCGCTCGCGCAGGCACGCGATAAGTGGAGCGAGAATCAAGCCGCGGCAATCTGGGACGCCTCCATCGTCAAGATCGTCCTGGGCGGTGCATCCAATTCGAAGGACCTTCAAGACCTCTCCACGCTCATCGGGGAACGCGACGAGTACACCGACTCAGTAACGCTCGGAGACCGAGGTTCCCGCTCCAACCAGCGATCGGTGCGGCGGGTACCGATCCTCCCGCCCGACCGCGTCCGAACCATGCCCTTCGGCACCGGCGTGATCCTGCTGCGCTCTGCCCCACCGATCATCACTGACCTGCGCCCCTGGCCGAAACGCGGCGATGCCGCCCAGTTGCGACATGATCGCGCCGCGGTGGAACAACTCCTGGAGCGCCCCGCGCAGCCGTGACGCGCGCTGGGCGCCGACGCGTACCTGTCTGCCACAGCAGTCCCTATTCCACTGGACTGCCCGATCAGACACAGGAGCAATCATGGCCATCGACACTCGACAAGCAATCGCGGGGTTCATCGCGACTGAGCCGCGGATGACGTACTCGGACGACGGCACTGCTCGGTTCTATGCCCGGGTCGGCATCGAGCATTCGCAGCAGCAGCCCGACGGCAGCTTCGCGCAACTTGAGCCGACCTTCCACGACATGAGCGCCTTCCGGCGCGCTGCTGAGGAGGGCGTCGCTCGCTTCCACAAGGGCGACAAGTTCATTGCCACCGGCCGTATCCACGAATACTCGTACGAGAAGGACGGTCAGACCATCGAGACGGAGGAGTTCATCGTCTCCCGCTTCGGACACGATCTCGCCCGCACGCGCTACGAGGTCGATCGCACGATGCACCGCGGTGGCACCGCACAGGAAACGAACGCTCGCGAAACCACGTCCTTCGAAGCGTCCAGTCGCGCCAACCGCCAAGCAGGGCCCGCCCCGGCCCTGGGCATCTGAAGACGGGAACCGTCATGAGTGACTTCGTTCCTGATCCCAAGCCGCAGGACGACCGTGAGCCGACGAACTACGACGACCCGCTCATCGCCGAACCGCCTCATCCCGTCAACTGGAACCTGCTCACCGCTGACGACGCTGAAGCGGAATGGCTGGAGCTGAACCGCTGGATCGACTGGCTCCGCAGCACCTACGGTCTCCCTGCCGCGGTGATTCCTCCGTACTGGCACCGACACTCAGAGTTGGTCTGGGAGCTATCGGCGCTGCACCTGCACTGGCTGTGCGCCTACGACCCAGAACAGAACGGATCTGCACCGTTGGGGTGGCACCGTGACTTCGCCGACGCCCGGCAGCGACTACGCGACTGGGTCGCATCCTCCGGAACCCGACTGGACCGGGACCGGCCGACACGTCAGACCGTCTGGCCAGGCGAGGAACCCGTCGACCCGGTGGAGGAGTCCAGCATCACCGATCGAGACGCTGACTTCGTCAACTTCGTGATTGCGGATACGAAGCGACGCCGTGAGGCGGAGGATGAGTTCTACCGCGGCCTCGGACGGAACGACGAGGCTGAACCGTGAGTGAGATGCCAGATGCGCTTACGGTGTCGCCGCTGTTGGACAGTCGCGAGGTAGCCGCATATCTCAAGGTGTCCGAGTCGACGCTTTCGCGGTGGCGCTCGGCTGGAACAGGGCCGCCGTTCATCAAACTTGGAGGCATCGCCCGGTACCGGCTCAACGCCATCGACACGTGGCTGCGCGGATTGGAACCCGAACATGCCGCGCACGGCTGATCCCATGCCGCGATCTGAGCCGCGGCCCGTCCCCCCGATCGGGGTGAAGATCTCCACCGACATGGAGCGCCGGTCTTATGGCCTCCGCGCCAGGGCTCGCTGGACCGACCCGGCCTCCAAACGCCGGGTGATCCGCACCGAGATCGTCACGGACGAGGCCGCGGCTCACGCATTTTTCGACGACCTGCGCAATTCATCGGTGAAGGGCATGGACGTATCCATGACGCTTCTGGAGTTCGTCACATCGATCGGAGACAGGTGGGCGCGCGGCCTGGACCCGACGTCGACGGCGGACACGTATTCCTTCGGCCTGAAGCTCCGCGTACTGCCCGCGCTCGGGCATCTGCCCGTGTCGCAAATCACGGCAGGCATGATCGACCGCACCATCGACGAATGGGAGACGAGATACGGGGCGTCAACGATCAAGAACACGATCGCACCGATGGTACGAGTTCTCGACGAGGCGGTGCGCGACGGGCTCCTAACAATGAATCCCGCCAAGAACCGGGCCAAGCGGAGCCTCAGCCGTAATGCCTTCCGCGAGCAACCTGCTGAAGGGGCATCGCCCAGGGCGCACGCGATCCCAGACCTGGCGACGCTGAACAAGGTCGCCGCTGCTTGCGCCCGGGTGCATCAGTCATATTCCGACTTCGTGATGCTCGCCGCCCTCCTCGCCGCTCGCTCCTCGGAAGTCTCTGGCTTGCAGGTCGGCGACGTGCTGTTCGACAAGAACATCATCGTGATCCGGCGCCAGATCTTCCCCGGCAAGGGCGGCCTGATCACCAAAGCTACGAAGAATCGCAAGGAACGCCGGGTACCCATCCTCGACCCGCTGCGCCCTGTACTCATACGTCTCACCACAGGTAAGGACTCCAACGACCAACTTCTGACTGGACCAAAGGGCGGCGTCCTCACGACCGCGACGGTGCGAGATGCGACGAACTGGGATCAACTCGTCATCGACATCGGTCTGCCGGATCTGACCCGCCACGGACTCCGGCACACCGGTGCGACCTGGCTCGCCGACGCCGGAGTTCCCCTGCACGTGCTTCAGGACATCCTTGGGCACGCCTCCATAGAAACCACCCGCGGATACCTACACCCGGACGACCGGCACCTCGCCTCTGCCGCCGAACAGGCCAACGCGTTCCTCAGTAGGTCGGCTCTGCCAGCGTCGAAATCGAAGGCTGCGCAGCAGCGCCAAGCACGCGGTCTGTGACGGTCGAGATCGGCTTCAGAAGCCGTTCTGGTCCCCTTTTGGTCCCCTTATCCACAGGACCGCAGTCTCGGCCAGGCCTGCCTCACACCGGCCGACCGCGCGGAAGCGCCCAGGGGGACCAGAGGGGGACCACAAAAATCGCGTTTGAAAACAACAAAGCCCTGATGAGATTTAGAGTCTCATCAGGGCTTTTCTGTCGGGCTGACAGGATTTGAACCTGCGACCCCCTGACCCCCAGTCAGGTGCGCTACCAAGCTGCGCTACAGCCCGCGACATTGATTTTCAGTTATTTGGGCCGACCGGAGAGAGGTAAACCCCTTAACCCCCAGTCAAGTGCGCTACCAAGCTGCGCCACAGCCCGCCGCTCCCACAGACGGTTTCAAGCAACAAAACCAGCAGGAGACAACTCCGATAGCTTACCGCCTTCGGCGGGTGCCCGCGCACCGCTGGCGCCCCACAATCGCGACTGAGACGGCCGAAACGGAATGCGGGGCGAAAGAATAGCGGGTGCCAGCCGTAGGCGAGCGCGCGGAAAGGCCTCCCGGTCGAGGGTCTCCGGGCCAATCCCCTGACCGCGCACAGTAAATCCATAGACCGCGCCCGTAGCGTGACGCGAGGCTGGTATCGGCCGCTCCCCCAACGAAGGAAAACATGTCTCGCAATAATTCTGGCGTCCTGGCGAAAATCAACGTGCCGCTTGCCCTCCTCTGGCTGGCCGGGCTGGTCGTCACCGCGGTGGGCTACCTGGTGCTGACGTCCTCCAATGCCATCCAGGCCCAATTCGCCAGTTCGGGCTCGCAGGACTACGCGACCTACTTCACGGCGCAGTCCGGGAGCACCCTCGGCAGCACGCTGATGGGGGCCGGTGTGCTGGGGCTCCTTCTGGCGCTGGCCGCGCACGCTGTGACCCGGCCCGTGGGGATCGCTGACAGCATGAGTGCCACCGAACCGGAGGAGGATTCCTTCGACGACGAGCTCGAGACGACTGGCCCGATCGGGAATGACGACCAGAACACCGGTTCGAACGAGGCCGCGGCGGAGCCCGCACTGGAGCCGACGACCACGCGGTGAGTCGCCGTGAGCGCGGGCGACGAGTTCGGCTCAAAACCCCCGTGCGGGGGCCTGACGCGGTAATTTGAAGGCGTGACGCCGCACCCTGAGATCACCATCGCATCCGTCGAGACGGTGCCCTGGGACGACGTGCGCACCGTGTTCGGCAACCGCGGCGACCCGCACCGGTGCTGGTGCCAGTTCTTCAAGCTGCCCAACAAGGCGTGGGAGACCGCGGAACCGGCGCAGTGCGAGCAGCTGCTGCAGGAACAGGTGAGCGCCAACGACCCCGCGCCGGGCGTGATCGCGTATCTGGGCGGCGACCCCGTGGGCTGGTGCGCGATCGAGCCGCGGCCGAACTATCCTCGGCTGCGTCGGGCGAAGGTGGTCACCGTGGGCAGCCGGCAGGATGCCGATGACGCCTCGGTCTGGTCTGTCACCTGTTTCGTCGTGCGGGTCGGTTTTCGACGGCGAGGGATCGCGGCGGAGCTGCTGACCGGCGCGGTCGAGCAGGCGCGCCGGCTCGGTGCCCGGGTGATCGAGGGGTACCCGGTGGACACGGCCGAGCGGCCGAAGGCGCCGGCTGCGGAGCTGTACCACGGGACGGTGTCGCTGTTTCTGGGTGCGGGGTTCGAGGTTGTGGCTCGGCCCACGGGTGAGCGGGCGGTGATGGAACTGGTGTTGTGACGGTGATTGAGCGGGGGTCTCGACAGGCTCGACCACCGACAGGCTCGACCACCGACGGTGATCGAGCCTGTCGAGATCCGCGAGCTACGCGGTGACGCCCGCCATGCTCGTGGCGATGGTGCGCATCGCCGAGGTGTCGGCCAGGGTAGCGACGTCGCCGATATCCCGGCCCTCGGCCACATCCCGCAGCAGTCGGCGCATGATCTTTCCCGACCGGGTCTTCGGCAGCTCCGGAACGATCAGGAGGCGCTTCGGCCTGGCGATCGGGCCGATCTCGGCGACGACGTGGGCAATCAGCACCTTGGCCACGTCGTTGATATCGAGAGTGTCGTCGTCGTTCCGGTCGCGGAGGATGACGAACGCCACGATGGCCTGGCCGGTCGTCGCATCCGCGGCTCCCACCACGGCGGCCTCGGCCACCATCGGGTGGGAGACCAGAGCCGACTCCACCTCCACCGTGGAAATGCGGTGGCCCGAGATGTTCATCACGTCGTCGACCCGGCCCAGCAGCCAGATGTCGCCGTGCTCGTCGTACTTCGCTCCGTCGCCGGCGAAGTAGAAGCCCTGCGCCTTGAACCGATCCCAGTACACCTCCTGCGCGCGATCCGGCTCCCCCCAGATGCCGCGGGACATGGCCGGCCAGGGCTTGTCGATGACGAGGTATCCACCCTCGCCCGCTTCGACCTGCTGGCCGTGGTCGTCGACGATCTGCACCGAGATCCCCGGCAATGCCACCTGCGCCGAACCCGGTTTCGTGGCGGTCACGCCGGGCAGCGGAGTGATCATGATCGCGCCGGTCTCGGTCTGCCACCAGGTGTCGACGATCGGTGTCACGCACCGCCCGATGTGCGTGTGATACCACATCCACGCCTCCGGGTTGATCGGCTCCCCCACGCTGCCGAGCAGCCGCACCGACTCGAGGTTGTAGCCCTGGGGGATGTGTTCGCCCCACTTCATGAAGGTGCGGATCAGCGTCGGGGCGATGTAGTAAATGGTCACGCCGTACTTCTCGATGATCTCGAAGTGCCGCCCCTCGTGCGGTGTGTTCGGCGTTCCCTCATACATCACCTGGGTCGCGCGGTTGGCGAGCGGGCCATAGACGATGTAGCTGTGCCCGGTGATCCAGCCCACGTCGGCCCCGCACCAGTAAACGTCGGTGTCCGGCTTGAGGTCGAACACGGCGCGGTGCGTGTAGGCGACCTGAGTGAGGTAGCCGCCCGAGGTGTGCAGAATCCCCTTGGGTTTGCCGGTCGTGCCCGACGTGTACAGAATGAACAGCGGATGCTCCGAGTCGAATGATTCGGGCTCGTGCTCAGCAGACTGCGCACCGACGAACTCATCCCACCAGAGGTCGCGCCCCTCCTGCATCGCGACGGGCTCCCCCACTCGGCGCACCACGATCACCTTCTCCACGGTGTCGGCGCCCCTGAGTGCCTCGTCGACATTCGCCTTCATCGGTGCGCCGGCCCCTCGCCGGTACTGACCGTCAGACGTGATCACGACTCGCGCCGCGGCGTCGTCCACCCTGGCGCGCAGCGCCGCCGGCGAGAACCCGCCGAAGACGACGCTGTGCACGAGGCCAAGCCGCGCGCAGGCCAGCATGGAGACGACGGCCTCCGGGATCATCGGCAGCTGGATGACGACCCGGTCCCCCGCCACCAGGCCCAGTGAGCTCAGCGCGTTGGCGGCCCGACTGACCTCGTCCTTGAGCTGCGAGTAGGTGATGTCCCGAGTGTCGCCCGGTTCGCCCACCCAGTGCAGCGCCACCTGGCCACCATGCCCCGACTCGACGTGCCGGTCGACGCAGTTGTAGGCCACGTTGAGCTTGCCGCCGTGGAACCAGCGTGCGTTGGGCGGGTTCGACCAGTCCAGCACCTCGTCCCAGGGCTGCGTCCAGACCAGCTGCTCGGCCTGGGTAGCCCAGAAGTGCTCGCTGTCCCGGTCGGCGTGCTCGTAGTGAGACGCGTCAGCATTGGCTTGCGCCTGGAACTGCTCGGTCGGCGCGAAGATGCGCGTCACATCCGGACCGGTGTGGGTCAGGGATTCCCTCGACATCAGTGGTCCACCGCTTCCTTCTCAGCGCCGACGCCGGTGAGTGAACGCACCTCCATTTCGACCTGCTTGGCCACGTCGCGCGGAACCTTGTCCAGCACGGTGCCGAGCCAGCCGAGCACGAAGGCCAGCGGGATGGACACCAGGCCCGGATTGCTGAGCGGGAAGATGGCGAAGTTCGCGCCGGGGATCATCGACGTCGGCGAGCCGGAGACGACCGGCGAGAACGCGATCAGGAGGATCGCCGAGGCCAGTCCGCCATACATGCTCCACACGGCGCCCTGGGTGCTGAACTTCCTCCAGAACAGCGAGTACAGGATGGTCGGCAGGTTGGCCGAGGCCGCGACGGCGAACGCCAGGGCCACCAGGAACGCCACGTTCTGGCCGTTGGCGCCGATGCCGCCGATGATCGCGACGACACCGATGATCACCACGGTGCGGCGGGCCACCTTGACCTCGTCCTCCGGACGGGCCTTGCCCTTCTTGAAGACGCTGGCATAGATGTCGTGGGCGAAGGATGCCGCGGCGGTGATGGTGAGGCCGGCCACAACGGCCAGGATCGTCGCGAACGCGACCGCGGCGATCAGGCCGAGCAGGATGGGACCGCCGAGCTCGAAGGCCAGCAGCGGAGCCGCGGAGTTGACGCCGCCCGGGGAGGCGAGGATCCGGTCGGCTCCGATGAGTGCCGCCGCTCCGTAGCCCAGCACGAGGGTGAAGACGTAGAAGGCGCCGATGAGCCAGATCGCCCAGACCACCGAGCGGCGAGCTTCCTTGGCCGTCGGAACGGTGTAGAAGCGCATCAGCACGTGTGGCAGCGCCGCGGTGCCGAGAACGAGGGCCAGGGCGAGGGAGATGAAGTCGAGCTGGGTAATGTCGGTCAGACCGTACTTCAGGCCCGGGTTGAGAATCTCAGGATTGCCCGCGGTCTCCACGGCCTGGTCGAGCAGGGTCGAGAGGTTGAGCCCGTGGATCGCCAGCGTCCAGACGGTCATCACGGCGGCACCGGCGATGAGCAGGCAGGCCTTGATGATCTGCACCCAGGTGGTGCCCTTCATTCCGCCGATGAGCACGTAGATGATCATCAGGGCACCGACGATGGTGATGACAACGGACTGGCCGACCTTGTCGTTGATTCCCAGCAGCAGCGAGACGAGCCCACCTGCGCCGGCCATCTGGGCCAGGAGATAGAAGAAGCAGACGACCAGGGTGGTGATGGCGGCCGCGATCCGAACCGGACGCTGCTTCAGACGGAAGGAGAGCACATCCGCCATCGTGTACTTGCCGGTGTTGCGCAGCAGCTCAGCCACCAGCAGGAGCGCGACGAGCCAGGCAACGAGGAAGCCGATGGAGTACATGAAGCCGTCGTAGCCGGTGATGGCGATGGCCCCGACGATACCCAGGAACGAGGCAGCGGAGAGGTAGTCGCCGGCGATGGCGGTGCCGTTCTGACCGCCGGTGAATGAGCGACCGGCCGCGTAGTAGTCGGCCGCGGTCTTGTTGTTGCGGCTGGCGCGCAGAACGATGATCAGCGTGATGGCGACGAAGGCACCGAAGATGCTGATGTTCAGAATCGGGTCGCCGGGAGTGGCGGCCGCCGTTGCGAGGTGGATGTTCACTTGGACTCCTTTGCGGCAGAGGTCGTCGTGGCAGCGGTGAGCGGCCCCTCGATCTCGTGGCGGATGGCTGCGGCGATCGGGTCGAGCCGGCGACCCGCGTAGCTGACGTACCAGGTCGTGATCGCGAACGTGCTCACGATCTGCGCCAGGCCGAGCAGGAGGCCGACGTTGACACTGCCGACGACCTTGATCGACATGAAGTCGTGGGCGTAGCCCGCCAGAAGCACATAGGCGAAATACCAGAGCAGGAATGCGATGGCCACCGGGAAGACGAAGCTGCGATGGCGTTTGCGCAGCTCCTGAAACTCGGCTGATTCCTGCACTCGGTGGAAGGTTGCCGCGGGGATTACCGCGTCCACTTCCTCTTCCAGGGCGACATTGCCCATGATTTTTCTCCTCATCATTGATAGAGCGTTCAGCCGCACTGGTGGTTCTGGTGCGATGCCGACCACTTTTCCCCACCCGCTGAGCTTCGGCGACCTGCCGACCCTGCTTCGTCGCCCAGCGGCGGTCACTCTGCGCCGAACGGCGGATTCACCTGGAGCGCGCCGGTTAGGGTTAGCACCATGCCCGAGTCGCCGTTGCTCGCCGTGGTCGTCACCGGCGTGGTCGTCATCACCCTGACGATTGCGGTTGTCGGCGCCGTGGGCTTCAAGCTGCTCCGCTCCTGGCGAGAACTGGGCACGGATGCCGAGCAGGCCACGTACACGACCCTGCACTCTGCGTCCCTGGCCGGCAAGCACCTGCGCAACGGGCTGGATCCTGCCGGCGCCGTCAAGGCGGGGCGGCATTTGCGGGGCCTGCTGGGCTGCGAGGCGCTGGCCATCACGGATGTCTCCGGCCTGCTCTCCTGGGACGGCGCCGGGGAAGAGCACCGGAGTGGGGCCATCGATCTGGCCTCGAAGGTGCTGGCGACAGGTCGAACTCAGGTCTTTCGGGGGGCAGTGCCTCACGACGCCAAGCTGAAGGAGGCCGTCGTTGCCCCGATCCGGTCCGGCTCCCGCATCGTGGGCTCGGTTGTCGCGTACGCGCCCCGGGTCAAGCCGGGCCTCGTGCGCGCAACCGGCGAGGTGGCGGACTGGGTGGCCGCCCAGGTAGACCTGGCCGAGCTGCAGTCCTCGCGAACGCTGCTGATGGAGGCCGAGGTGCGCGCCCTGCGGGCGCAGATCAGCCCCCATTTCATCTACAACTCCCTCAACGCCATCGCCTCCTTCATCAACACCGACCCGGCGAAGGCCCGCGATCTGGTGCTGGAGTTCGCGGACTTCACCCGGTACTCTTTTCGTCGGCACGGCGACTTCACCACCGTCGCCGAGGAGCTGGGCTGCATCGAGCACTACCTGAAGCTCGAACGGGCCCGGTTCGGCGACCGGTTGCAGGTCACCCTGACCATCGCCCCGGAGGTGCTCAGCACCGTGATCCCCTTTCTCAGCCTGCAGCCACTGGTCGAGAACGCGGTGCGGCACGGGCTGGACGACAAGGAGGGCGTGGGCCATATTTCGATCGTGGCCCAGGTGGCCGGCGCTTTCGTGGAGGTGAGGATCGAGGACGATGGCGTGGGAATCAAGCCGGAGCATCTGCGCTTGGTGCTCGCGGGTCGCAGCGACAGCGACCATGTGGGATTGCGCAATGTCGACTCCCGTCTTCGCCAGGTCTACGGCGACGACCACGGCCTCGTGATCGACACCGCCCCCGACGCCGGCACCCTGATCACCCTGCGGGTACCCAAATCACAGCCCCGACCTGACCTCGGTTCGTGACCGGCGTGCCCTGTGGCTGAGAGACTGGCGTCATGATCACTGTGCTCATCGCCGATGACGAGCTCCCGGCTCTCGACGAGCTTGCCTTCCTGCTCGGCCGGGACGGAAGAGTCGGCACCATTCACCGCGCCTCGTCGGGCTCGGAGGCGCTGCGCATCCTCGATCACGAGCGGGTGGATGCGCTCTTCCTCGACATCCACATGCCCGGGCTGTCCGGTCTCGACATCGCCCATGCGGTGTCTCGCTCCGCCGGCTCCCCGGTGGTGGTCTTCGTCACCGCCGACGAGGACCATGCCGTGAAGGCCTTCGAGCTGGCCGCGGTCGACTATCTGCTGAAGCCCGTGCGCGCCGAACGGCTCGCCACGTCGGTGGCCAGGGTCCTCGAGACGCTGGCGATGGCTGAGACCGCCCCGCCGACGCTCATCACCGTGGATCTCGGCGGGCTGAAGAAGATGATCCGCCGCGACGAGGTTCGCTACGTGCAGGCCCAGGGTGACTACGCCCGGTTGCACACCGACGAGTCGAGCTACCTCATCCGGGTTCCGCTCGCCGACCTCGAGAAGCAGTGGGCGGAGGCCGGATTTCTGCGCATCCACCGCTCCTACCTGGTGTCGATGTCACACATCAGCCAGGCGAAACTGGGTGCCGCCCACCCGACCGTCGTCATCGACGGCGCGGAACTACCGGTGAGCCGGCGGCACCTTCCTGCCCTCAGGGAAAAGCTTGAGAGCACCAGGATCAGGCCGTCGTCATGACGCCAGAGGACTCTGTCGGGTCAGGACAGGCCGCATCGACCCCGCCGGACCGGGTCAGGGTCACGGCGCCCATTGCGCAGGCCCGGCGCGCGCCCGGACACCCGGTGGCCCGGGAGATTGCGGAGCAGTCAGAGGTAGGCCAGGTCTACGTGCGTTCCCTTATCCGCACGCAGCTTCGGCTCGCGCTGGTCGTGGCCGTCGGTTTCCTCCTGATTCTGCTGGCCTTTCCCCTGCTCATCGCCTTCGTGCCGGGCCTGGAACAGGCCGAGTTGTTCGGGGTACCCTTCTCCTGGCTGGCGCTCGGCGTCGGGGTGTACCCGATCATTCTGCTGAGCGCCTGGTTGTATCTGCGCGCCGCTGCCCGGAACGAGGCCAGGTACCGCGATCTGGTCGACGACGCATGAACACCTGGGTGGGGTACGCGGCCCTGATCGGGATCTTCACCGTGACGGCGGTGATCGGCTTCTACGGCCTCCGAATTTCGCGCACCACCGAGGACTTCTACGTGGCCTCCCGCACGGTTCGACCATGGTGGAACGCTTCGGCCATCGGCGGCGAATACCTGTCGGCGGCCAGCTTCCTCGGCATCGCCGGGCTGATCCTCATTTCGGGGTCGGATGCGCTCTGGTTCCCGATCGGCTACACCGCCGGCTACCTGATGCTGCTCCTGTTCGTGGCGGCGCCGCTGCGACGGTCGGGTGCATACACGATCCCCGACTTCACCGAGGCGAGGTTGGAGTCGGTGGCGGCACGGCGGGTGACCAGCGTGTTGGTGGTGATGGTGGGCTGGTTCTACATCGTCCCGCAGCTGCACGGCGCCGCGCTGACCATGAGCATCGCCACCGGATTGCCGTCGTGGGTCGGCTCCGTCGCCGTCGCCGTCGTCGTCTGCGTCACCGTGGTGACGGGCGGGATGAAGTCGATCACCTTCGTGCAGGCGTTCCAGTTCTGGCTCAAGTTCACGGCGATCGCCCTGCCCATCGTCTTCATTCTGATCCTCATGGGCAATTCGGGACTCTCGGTTCCGGCCCTGGCCGAGCCGTTCGCAGCCGACCCGGCCGGTTTGCCAACGTCGGGCGCCTACCGGGACATCTCACTGGTCGTCGCCCTGCTGTTCGGCACGCTGGGCCTGCCGCATGTTCTGGTGCGGTTCTACACGAACCCCGACGGCCCCTCCGCCCGGCGCACGACCCTGATCGTGATCGGGCTTCTGTCGGTCTTCTACCTGTTCCCGACCCTGTACGGAGTGCTCGGCCGCGCGTTCACCCCCGACATCGCCACCGGCGGCACTCCGGATGCGCTGGTGTTGCTTCTGCCCGGACGGCTGGTTCCCGGCCTGGCCGGGGATGTCCTCACCGCCCTGGTCATCGCCGGGGCCTTCGCCGCGTTCCTCTCGACCACCTCCGGTCTCGTGGTCTCGATTGCGGGGGTCATCAGCCAGGACGTGCTCGGCGGGCGGGTGCGCGGCTTCCGCATCGCCACCGTGTTCTCCACCCTGGTGCCGCTCCTCGCCGCACTGCTCACCGACTCCATGCAGTTGGCCGGGAGCGTCGGCCTGGTCTTCGCCTTCACTGCTTCGACGCTCTGCCCGCTGCTGCTGCTCGGCATCTGGTGGCGAGGTCTGACCGACGCCGGTGCGATCGCCGGCATGCTTGCGGGTGCAGCGCTCTGCGGCGGGGCAATCGTGGCCGGCCGGGCGCTGGGGCCGCTGGCCGGGCCGTTCCAGGACCTGCTGGCGCAGCCCGCGACCTGGACGGTGCCGGCGGCCTTTGCCGTGATGGTGGGCGTCTCGCTGCTGACCCACAACCGACGCCCGGTCGGCATCACCAAAATCATGACCCGCCTCCACGCCCCGGAGCGTCCGCTGCCCACCCCCAACCGCTGACCGCACCCGCGGTGATTGAGCCTGTCGAAATCACCGTCACCTGGTCTCGACAGGCTCGACCACCGGGGCAAGGCCGGTCTCGACAGGCTCGACCACCGAGAACACGCTCGACCAACGCACGGTGATTGAGCCTGTCGAAATCACCGTCACCCGGTCTCGACAGGCTCGACCACCGGGCGCTCGACCACCGGGCGCTCGAGCACCGGGGCGGTGACTGCGCTAGCGCTTGCGCTTCTCGCGCACGCGCATGCTGATGTTGATCGGGCTGCCCACGAAGCCGTAGGTCTCGCGCAGGCGGCGCTGGATGAACCGGCGGTAGCCCGGGTCGAGGAACCCGGTGGTGAAGATGACGAATGTCGGCGGGCGGCTGGAAGCCTGGGTGCCGAACAGGATGCGCGGCTGCTTGCCGCTGCGCACGGGGTGCGGGTGCTCGGCGGCAAGCTCGGCGAGGAACGCGTTGAACTTGCCGGTGGCGATGCGGGTGTCCCACGCTTCGAGCGCGGTCTCCAGCGCCGGAACGAGCTTCTCCATGTGGCGGCCGGTCTTGGCCGAGATGTTCACGCGCGGGGCCCAGGACACGTGTGCCAGGTCCTGCTCGATCTCACGCTCCAGGTAGCGGCGACGGTCGTCGTCGATCTGGTCCCACTTGTTGAACGCGAGCACGAGCGCACGGCCGGACTCCAGCACGAGGTCGATCACGCGCACGTCCTGCTCGCTGATGACCTCGGTGACGTCGATGAGCACGACGGCGACCTCGGCCTTTTCGAGGGCGGCACTGGTGCGCAGCGAGGCGTAGAAGTCCGCGCCCTGAGAGAGGTGCACGCGGCGACGGATGCCGGCGGTGTCGACGAAGCGCCACACCCTGCCGCCCAGCTCGACCTGCTCGTCGACCGGGTCGCGCGTGGTGCCGGCCAGCTCGTTGACGACAACGCGCTCCTCGCCGACGACCTTGTTCAACAGGCTGGACTTTCCCACGTTCGGACGCCCGAGGATGGCCACGCGGCGGGGGCCGCCGACCTCCTGCTTGGCGACGGCGGAGATTTCGGGAAGCTCTTCGAGGATCGCGTCGAGCAGGTCGGCGACGCCGCGACCGTGCAGCGCGGACACCGGCCACGGCTGGCCGAGACCGAGCGCCCACAGGCTCGCGGCTTCGGGCTCCTGGCGGATGTCGTCGACCTTGTTGGCGACGAGGAAGACCGGCCGGCCGGCCTTGCGCAGCAGGCGCACGACGGCCTCGTCGGTGGAGGTCGGGCCCACGTTCGCGTCGACGACGAACATGACGACGTCGCACAGCTCGATGGCCAGCTCTGCCTGGGCGGCCACGGACGCGTCGATTCCCTTGGCGTCGGGCTCCCAGCCGCCGGTGTCGACGAGGCTGAACTTGCGTTCGTGCCATTCGCCCTTGTAGGTGACGCGGTCGCGGGTGACACCGGGGGTGTCCTCCACGACGGCCTCGCGACGGCCGAGGATGCGGTTGACCAGTGCGGACTTGCCCACGTTCGGGCGGCCGACAATGGCGATCACCGGCAGGGCCGGCAGGTACTGGATGGCGTCGGGGTCATCCGTCACCGAGTCGAGAACGTCGAAGTCCTCGTCGTCGAGCTCGTATTCGTTGAGTCCTGTGCGGAGGGCGGCGGCGCGCTGCGTCACCAAGTCTTCATCGAGCTCGTCCAGTCGTGAGACCAGTTCCGTGTCGATGGCTGGGATCGTGTCGTCGAAGTCGTTGTTGTTCATGCGAGTTCCTCGCGGCGTGTATTGATGACGTCGATGACCGCGTCAATGGTCTGTTCGAAGTCGAGATGGGTGGAGTCGACGGTGATCACACCGTCTGCGGCGCTCATGAATTCGACTACCTGGGAGTCAGCGCGATCCCTCGATCGCAGCTGTTCTGCCACGGTTTCAGCCGATTGGGTCGATATTTCCGCAGAGCGCCTCGCCATTCTAGCCTCTTCGGATGCGGTGAGGAGAATGCGAACCTCCGCCTCGGGTGCCACGACGGTGGTGATGTCGCGGCCCTCGATCACAACGCCGGTGCGCGGGGAGCCCGCCGCGATGGTGCGGAAGAGCCTGGTGAGGTGGCTGCGCACCTCGGGGATTCGGGCGACGGCGCTCACCGCGGCCGACACCTCCGGCTCCCGGATCTCGTCGGTGACGACCGTGTCGCCCACCTGCACGTAGTACCGGTCGGGCTCGATGCCGATCGAGTAGTCGAAGTCCGGCAGCGCGGCGACGACCGCCGGCGCGTCGGCCGGGTCGATCGTCTTCGACAGCACGTACCAGGCGAGGGCCCGGTAGGCGGCGCCGGTGTCGAGGTAGTCGAAGCCGAGGCGGCGGGCGACGGCGCGGCTGACGCTGGACTTGCCGCTGCCGGCCGGCCCGTCGATCGCGACGAGGTGGGGGCGGGAATGACGTCCCATAGTTCTAACCAGCAATCCGCCAGCCGCGGGCGGCCAGCTCTTCGGTGAGGCGGGAAACCGTCTCGGGGAGGACGGAAATTTCGGCCAGGCCGAGCTGGGCGCCCGGCGAATGCTCCAGCCGCAGGTCTTCAAGGTTCACGCCGACCTCGCCGATCTCGGCCAGCAGCCGGGCCAGCTGGCCCGGGGTGTCGTCGACCATCACGATCAGCGACACGAACCGGCGGTCCTGGCCGTGCTTGCCGGGCAGCCGGGCCACCCCGGCGTTGCCGCCGGAGAGTTCCTCCGCGACCTTGCGCCGTGCGCCGGGCGCGGCGGGGTCGGCGAGGGCGTCGATGAACCGGTCGAGGTCGTCGCGGTAGGCGAGCAGGATGTCCCGCACCGGCCCTGCGTTCGCGCCGAGGATCTGCACCCACAGTTCGGGGTCGCTGGCCGCGACCCGGGTCACGTCGCGCAGGCCCTGGCCGGCCAGGTTGAGGGCCGAGCCGGGGGCATCCGTCAACCGGCGGGCCATGATCGTGGAGACGACCTGCGGCACGTGGGAGATCAGCGCGACGCCACGGTCGTGTTCCTCGGGGCTCATCTCGACCAGGATCGCGCCGAGGTCGAGGATGAGGTCGTCGATGGCGGTGGCCTGTTGGTAGCTGATCGCGTCGTGCGCGGCGACCACCCAGGGGCGGCCGACGAACAGGTCGGCGCGGCCGGCCAGCGGTCCGCCGCGTTCACGGCCGGCCAGCGGGTGCGAGCCGATGTAACGGGACACGTCGGCGCCGCGGGCCCTGAGTTCGGCGAGGGGCGCGAGTTTGACGCTCGCGACATCCGTCACGATCGCCCGCGGGAACGCCTCCAACTCGCGGGCGACGACCCCGGCGGTCACGTCGGGGGGAACGCAGACGACGATCAGCTGGGGTGCGTCGTCGGGGGCGGCCGCCCGGCCCGCGCCGTAGTCGACGGCGATGCTCAGGTTGGTCGGCGACGCGTCGGCGAGGATCACGTCGATGCCCCGGTTGCGCAGGCCCAGCCCGATGCTGGTGCCCAGCAGGCCGGCGCCGACGACGCGCACGGGTCCGATCAGTCGACTCTCGACCATGGTGGTTCTCCTGGTGTTCGAAACTAGTCCTTGGTTTCGGCTCGGGACACGGTGAGCAGCTGGCCCAGTTCCGCCTTGGTGAGGTCGCGCACGTCGCCGACCCGGAGGGTGCCGAGGTGCAGCGGGCCGAACTGGCGGCGCACGAGGTCGACGACGGGGTGGCCGACGGCCTCCATTATCCGGCGCACGATCCGGTTGCGGCCGGAGTGCAGGGTGAGCTCGACCAGGCTGAAGCCGTCGCCGGGAGGGCTGGTCAGGATGCGGGCCTTGTCGGCGGCGATGGGGCCGTCGTCGAGTTCGATGCCGCTCTGCAACAGACCGATCGTCTGCGCGGACACGCGACCCTCCACCTTGGCGATGTAGGTCTTGGTCACGCCGAACGAGGGGTGCGCGAGCACGTGCGCGAGGTCGCCGTCGTTGGTGAGGATGAGCAGGCCGCTGGTCATCGCGTCAAGGCGGCCCACGTTGAAGAGGCGTTCCTCGAACTGGTCGGTGAACTCGCGCAGGTCGGGGCGGCCGCTCTCGTCCTGCATGGAGGACACCACGCCGACGGGCTTGTTCAGCATCACGTAGCGACGGGTCGTGTCGAGCTGCACGGCGATGTTGTCCACGGCGATCTTGTCGCTGTCGGGGTGGATGCGACGGCCGAGTTCGGTGACGACCTTGCCGTTCACGCGCACCCGTCCGGCGGCGATCAGGTCTTCGGAGACGCGGCGGGAGGCGACGCCGGCGGAGGCCATGACCTTCTGCAGGCGCACACCGTCTGCTGCGGCATCCGGGTTGGTCGGGGTGCCCTGGGGGTCGGTGGTCATGGAAGATCCTCAAATCCGTCTGCGCCGTCTGCGAGCAACGGCGATATGTATGGCAGCTCGTCCAGCGAGTTGATTCCAAGCTGGCTGAGCAACAGGTCGGTAGTGGCGTAGTTGATCGCGCCGGTCTCGCTGTCGGTGAAGGCCTCGGTGATCAAACCGCGGCCCAGGAGGGTGCGCACGACCGAGTCAACATTAACGGCCCGAATCGAGGCTACCGCGCCGCGGCTGATCGGTTGCTTGTATGCGATCACGGCGAGGGTCTCGAGGGCGGCCTGGGACAGCCTGCTCGGGTTCTGGGTGAGCACGAAATCAGCGACGACCAGGTCGTGTTCGGGGCGCACGTAGATGCGCCAGCCGCCGGCGACTTCGCGCAGTTCGAAACCGCGGCGGACGGTGGGGCCGGCGCCGCTGCCGAGCCCGTCGAAGTCCGCGACCAGGCGGGCGATGGCGGCCTTGACCTCCTTCAGTGGCCGGTCGACGGCCGTGGCCAGGTGGATCAGGCTCTGCGGCTCGTCGGCGACCATGAGGAGGGCCTCGAGCTTGCGCGCGATCGGGGCGAGCCCGCCCGCGGCATCCTGAACGTGGTCGGCCTGGGCCTGGGCCGGGTCGGTTGTCTGGTCAGCGGTCGGGTCGCTGGTGTGAACGGCGTCAAGCGTCATAGTCGGCTCCGAGGTCGGCGAGGTTGGCTTCGGACCAGGATTCGGCGCTCCAGTGCAGGCTGAGGTCGCCGAGCGGTTCGAGCTGGTCGAAGGAGATGGCACCGTGCCGGTAGAGCTCCAGCACGGCCAGGAAGCGGGCGATCACGACGCCCGCGAGCTCGGCGCCGACGATGAGCTCACGGAAGGTGAGGGTCTCCCCCGCGCGCAGCATCGACACGACGTAGGCGGCCTGCTCCCGGATGCTCACCAGCGGCGCGTGCAGGTGGTCCAGGCCGACGGTGGGCAGCTCCCGCGGGGTGAGCGCGAGCGCCGCGAGGGCGGCGAAATCGCCGAGCGAGAGGGTCCAGACCAGTTCGGGCGTCTGCGCGCGGTACTTCTCCTCGAGCCGCACCGAGCGCACGTGCCGGGTGGCCTCGGTCTCCATCCGGCCGAGGAACCAGGCCGATGCGGTCTTGAACGCGCGGTACTGCAGCAGGCGGGCGAACAGCAGGTCGCGGGCCTCGAGCAGGGCCACGCCTTCCGCGTCGACCAGCTCGCCCTGCGGCAGCAGCCCGGCGACCTTGAGGTCGAGCAGGGTCGCGGCGACGACGAGGAACTGGGTGGCCTGGTCGAGCTCCTCGGTCTGGTCGAGCCCGCGCAGGTAGCCGATGAACTCGTCGGTGACCCGGCTGAGCGATATCTCGGTGATGTCGAGTTCGTGCTTGCCGATCAGGCTGAGCAGCAGGTCGAACGGGCCCTCGAAGTTGCCGAGGGCAACCGAGAATGCTTTCGGAGCGGCCGCGTCAGGCGACAGCGCCACGCTTGATCAGTTCCCGCGCCGCCTGCTTGTACGCCTTGGCTGCCGCGTGCTCTGGCGCGAATTCGGTGATCGGAACGCCGGCGACGGATGCGTCCGGGAACTTGACCGTGCGGCCGATCACGGTCTCGAGCACGCTGTCGCCGAACGCGTCGACGACCCGCTCGAGCACCTCGCGGGAGTGCAGGGTGCGGGAGTCGTACATGGTGGCGAGGATGCCGTCCAGTTCGATGGCCGGGTTGAGCCGGTCGCGCACCTTGTCGATTGTCTCGATCAGGAGGGCGACGCCGCGCAGGGCGAAGAACTCGCACTCGAGCGGGATGAGCACGCCGTGGCTCGCGGTGAGCGCGTTCACGGTGAGGATGCCGAGGGAGGGCTGGCAGTCGATCAGGATGACGTCGTAGTCGCCAGAGATCTTGCGCAGCACCCGGGCGAGGATCTGCTCGCGGGCGACCTCGTTGACGAGGTGCACCTCCGCGGCGGACAGGTCGATGTTGGCCGGGATGATGTCGAGGTTCTCGACCGAGGTCTTCTGGATCGCGTCGCTCGGGTGCACCGAGCCGCTCAGCAGCAGGTCGTAGATGGTGGTGACGTCGTGGGTCGGCACTCCGAGGCCGGCCGAGAGCGCGCCCTGCGGGTCGAAGTCGATCGCGAGCACGCGGCGGCCGTACGCGGCCAGGGCCGCACCCAGGTTGATGGTGGTCGTCGTCTTGCCGACGCCGCCCTTCTGGTTGCACAGCGAGATGATTCGCGCCGGACCGTGGCTCCTGAGGGCTTCCGGCTCGTCGAATTCGCGTTTCGGGCGCCCGGTAGCACCTACTGGTACGTCCTCGAAACCGGGGAGTAGTATCCGGTCACCCTGCTTACCCGCCACTGAGATGTCCTCGATCCGTCCTGCACCCATCACTGTGTCGAGTGTAGCGATCGGATTGGCTTCGGCTCGCAAGGATCGCCGAATAGCACTGCTCCCGGCCCAATCCGGCTGATTTCACTGACAAGCTCAATCACCGGTGGCCGAGCCCGGATGCCGGTGGTCGAGCCTGTCGAGACCCGGCTGCCGGTGGTCGAGCTTGTCGAGACCCGGATGCCGGTGGTCGAGCCTGTCGAGACCCGGATGTGCTGATTTCGACAGGCTCAATCACCGGCGGGAGCTCGATCACCGGCGACGGGCTCAATCACCGGCGGGAGCTCAATCACCGGGCGCGCGGGTGCGCCGTCGTGTACATGTCGCGCAGGGTGTCGACCGTGACCAGGGTGTAGATCTGGGTCGTCGCGACCGACGAGTGCCCGAGGAGTTCCTGCACGACCCGCACGTCGGCGCCGCCGGCGAGCAGGTGCGTGGCGAAGGAGTGCCGGAGCGTGTGCGGCGACACGTGCCCGTCCAGGCCCGCACGCTCGGCGGCGGCCCGGATGATCAGCCACGCGTTCTGCCGGCTCACCCGCTGGCCCCGGAGACCCAGGAACAGGGCGGGCGTGGCCTTGCCGCGACCGGAGAGCAGCGGCCGCGCCCGCACGAGGTACGCGTCGATGGCCTTCCGGGCGAAACTGCCGACCGGCACGATGCGCTGCTTGTCGCCCTTGCCGGTGAGCCGCACGACATCCTGCTCGAGGACATCGTCCACGTTGAGGTTCACCGCCTCGGAGACCCGGGCTCCCGTGGCGTAGAGCAGCTCGAGCAGGGCCTTGTCGCGCAGCGACTGCACGTCCTCGCCGTCGGTGGCGCCCAGCAGCGCGGTGACCTGTTCGGTCGAGATGGCCTTGGGCAGCCGGGTGCCGAGCTTGGGCGGCTTCGACTCGTGCGCGACATCCGTTTCGACCACGCCCTCTTCGAGCAGGAAACGGTGGAACCCGCGCACGGTCGAGAGGATGCGCGCGATCGACGCCGCCGTCAGCGGCGACTCCTCGCGCAGGCCCAGGAACCGCACGAACTCGGACACGTGCAGCGAGGTGATCGCGCGCAGGTCGGCGAGCTCGTGCCCGGCGAGCCAGCCGGCGTAGATGACGAGGTCCCGCCGGTACGCGGCGACCGTGTTGGCGCTCAGCCCGCGTTCGATGGCGACGTGCCGCAGGTACGAATCCACAGCCGCCCGGACGATCACACCGAGTGGTCCCAATTGATCGGATGCCGCGGCCACGGGGTCTCCGCGGGCGCCAGCGAGCTCCAGCCGCGGGCCCGTGACGCGTGGGCGGCGAGCGCGCCGATCACGAGCGACGGGTTCTGCATCCGGCGGGAGAGCACGCCGTCGACGCACTCGTCGAGGGGCACCCAGCGGATCTCGATGTCGGCTTCCTCTTCGGTGCGTTCGAACACGTCGGTTGCGGCAGCCAGGCCGCGGGCCAGGTAGATCCGGATGACCTCGTTGCTGCCGCCCGGCGAGGTGTAGAACTCGCTGAGCACGTTCCAGTCGGCGGCGGTGACGTCGGCTTCCTCGGCGAGCTCGCGCTGCGCCCCGATGAGCGGGTGCTCCCCGTCTTCGTCGAGCAGCCCGGCCGGGAGCTCCCAGTCGCGAACGCGCACGGGGTGCCGGTACTGCTTGATCAGGAGCACCCGGTCCTGGTCGTCGAGGGCGAGGATCGCCACGGCACCAGGGTGGTCGAGGTACTCGCGCACGATCCCGGAGCCCGCGTAGTCGAATGTGTCGCGGCGCACGTCCCAGACCTTGCCGTCGAAGACGATCCCGGTGTCGGTGACGGGGGCGAACGCGAACTCGTCGGCGAGCAGCGCCGGGGAAGCCGTTCCGTCGGAGTTCTCGGCGCTCACCGCGGTGTCGACCACGGCCTAGGCCTCGACCTTGACCTCGACCTCGAACAGGCGACTGGCCTGCTGGCGGTCGAGCGCCGCGCCGATCAGGCCGCGGAACAACGGATGCGCGTGGCTGGGCCGGCTCCGCAGCTCGGGGTGAGCCTGCGTGCCGACGTAGAACGGGTGCTCCTCGCGCTTGAGCTCGACATACTCGACGAGGTGGCGGTCGGGCGACGTTCCGGAGAACCACATGCCGGCATCCGCGATCTGTGCGCGGAACGCGTTGTTCACCTCGTAGCGGTGACGGTGGCGCTCGGAGGCCTCAGGGGCCCCGTAGAGCTCCGAAACGAGCGATCCCTCGGCGAGGGTGGCCGGGTAGAGGCCGAGGCGCATGGTGCCGCCCAGGTCACCGCCGGCGATGATCTCGACCTGCTCCTCCATCGTCGCGATCACGGGGAACTCGGTCTCCGGGTCGAACTCGGAGGAGGACGCGCCGTGCAGGCCCGCCTTGTTGCGCGCGTATTCGATCACCATGCACTGCAGGCCGAGGCACAGGCCGAGCACGGGGATGCCGTTTTCCCTGGCGAACCGGAGGGCGCCGAGCTTGCCCTCGATGCCGCGCACGCCGAAACCGCCGGGCACGCAGATGCCGTCGAGTTCGCTGAGGTGGCGGGCCGCGCCCTCGTCGGTCTCGCACTCGTCGGAGGCGATCCAGTCGATCTTGACCTTGGTCTGGTTGGCGAATCCGCCGGCGCGGAGGGCCTCGGTCACCGAGAGGTAGGCGTCGGGAAGGTCGATGTACTTGCCGACCAGGCCGATGGTGACCTCGTGCTTGGGCTCGCGCACGGCGTCGAGCACCTTCTGCCAGGCGGTCCAGTCGACCTTGGTGACCGGGAGGTCGAGCAGGTCGGTGATGTACCGGTCCAGGCCCTGGTCGTGCAGCATGGTGGGGATTTCGTAGATGCTGGGCACGTCGATCGCGTTGACGACGGCGTCTTCGTCCACGTCGCACATGAGCGCGATCTTGCGCTTGTTGGGCTCGGAGACGGGCCTGTCGCTGCGCAGCACGAGCGCGTCCGGCTGGATTCCGATCGAACGGAGGGCCGCGACGGAGTGCTGGGTCGGCTTGGTCTTCTGCTCGCCGGAGGCCGCCATGAACGGCACCAGGGAGACGTGCACGAAGAAGACGTTCTTGCGGCCGAGCTCGTGGCGCACCTGGCGGGCGGCCTCGAGGAACGGCTGGGACTCGATGTCGCCGACGGTGCCGCCGATTTCGGTGATGATGACGTCGGGGCGCGGGTCGTCATCGGCCTGGAGGCGCATCCGTCGCTTGATCTCGTCGGTGATGTGCGGGATGACCTGCACGGTGTCGCCGAGGTACTCGCCGCGGCGTTCCTTGGCGATCACCTGCGAGTAGACCTGGCCGGTCGTGACGTTCGCGGCCTGGTTGAGGTTGATGTCGAGGAACCGCTCGTAGTGGCCGATGTCGAGGTCGGTCTCTGCGCCGTCGTCGGTCACGAAGACCTCGCCGTGCTGGAACGGGTTCATCGTGCCCGGGTCCACGTTGAGATAGGGATCGAGCTTCTGCATGACGACGCGCAAACCGCTGGCCGTCAGGAGATTGCCGAGGCTTGCCGCCGTCAGACCCTTGCCCAATGAGGAAACAACACCGCCGGTCACGAAGATGTGCTTGACCGTTGTATTGAGATCGGTGCTGTCTGATTTGTCCGTGCTTTTATTTTCCACCACGGGCTTCGACTCTATCACTGCGGGTTGGCCGTTCTGTTGGTGCGGGCGAGGGAAATGAGCTCACGGGCGTGCTCGAGCCCGCTCGCGGAATCGGGCAGTCCGGAGAGCAGCCGGGCCATCTCGGCGGCCCGTTCGTCGCCGTGCAACTGGCGCACGCTGCTGGCCGTGACGGCGCCGTCGCTGTCCTTGACGACGCTGAGGTGGTTGCCGGCGAACGCCGCCACCTGGGCGAGGTGGGTGACCACGATCACCTGGGCGGTCTCGGCGAGCCGGGCGAGTCGCCGGCCGATCTCGATCGCCGCGGCCCCGCCGACGCCGGCATCGACCTCGTCGAAGACGAACGTGGGCACGGGGTCGGTCGCGTTGATGACCACCTCGATCGCGAGCATCACCCGGGAGAGCTCGCCGCCGGATGCCCCGCGCGCCAGGGTGCGCGCTTCGGCGCCGGCGTGCGGTCGCAGCAGGATGCGCACGAGGTCGCGGCCCGTGGCGGTGATCTCGGGGCGGCTGTCGATCTCGACGACGAGTGCGGCATCCGGCATGGCCAGAGCGCTCAGTTCCGCGGTGACGGCCGTTCCGAGGCGCTCGGCGGCGGCCAGGCGGATGCCGGTGAGCCGGTCGGCGAGGTCCTCCACGACCAGCCGGTCGGCCTCGGTCTCGGCGCGAAGGGCGTCGATGCGGTCGGTGTCGCTGTCCAGCTCGAGCAGCCGGGCACTGCCGGTATCGAGGAAGTCGATCGCCTCGTCCAGGCCGCCGTCGTGCTTGCGAGCCAGCGCGGTCAGCTCGGCCCGGCGTTCCTGCACGACCTCGAGTTCCCGGGCGCCGTCGGCGTCGAGGCCGGCGAGGTAGCTGGACAGCTGGGCGGCGACGTCGGCGACGACGAAGCCGGCATTGGCGAGGGCCTCGGCCAGCGGGGGCAGGGCCGGGTCGTGTTCGCCGGCCCTGTCGAGCTGGCGGCGGGCGGAGTCGAGCAGGGCGACGGCATCCGGGAGCCCGTCGGGGTTCTCCTCGGCGGAGAGGAATTCGCGGGCCTGCGCGGCCGCGACCCGGAGTTCCTCCAGGTTGCCGAGCCGTTCGGCGCGCGCGGCCAGCTCGTCGTCCTCGCCGCGCTGGGGGGCGATCCGTTCGATCTCGTCGATGGCATCGCGGAGTTCGACGGCCTCCTGGCTGCGCTGGTCCCGCTCGTCGACGAGCCGGGACAATTCGCTTTGGCGGTCCTGCCAACGGTGGAAGACCTCCGTGAACCGATCGAGGGTGTCCGTGAGGTCCGGGCCGGCGAACCGGTCGAGCGCCGCGCTCTGGGCGGTCGCCGACCGCAGGCGCACCTGGTCTGACTGGCCGTGCACGACGACGAGGTCGCCGCCGAGGTCACTGAGCACGCTCGCGGGGGCGCCGCGACCACCGACGACGGCCCGGCTGCGGCCCTCGGCGGAGACCGAGCGGCTGAGGATGAGTTCGGTGCCCTCGAGGTCTCCTCCCGCATCCCGCACCCGGGTGGCCACGGCGCCGTCGGCGGGGATCAGCCAGCGGCCCTCGACCCAGGTCTGGGCCTGGCCCTGGCGCACGAGCCCGGGGTCGGCGCGTTCGCCGAGCAGCAGGCCGAGCGCGGTGACGACCATGGTCTTGCCCGCGCCGGTCTCGCCCGTGACCGCGGTGAACCCCGGGCCGAGCGGGAGGGTCGCCTCGGCGATCACGCCGAGGTCCCTGATGATGAGTTCGTCGATCATGGCCGGGGCCTGCTCACGCGGGATTCCCGTACGCGGGGCTCGCTCACGCGGGGCTCATTCACGTCCGACCGGGCCTCTCCAGCCGGTCACCGGCAGGTTGAACTTGTTGACCAGGCGGTCGGTGAACGGGCCGCTGTGCAGCCGGGCCAGCCGCACCGGGATGGGCGAGCGGCGCACGATCACACGCGCCCCGGGCGGGAGGTCGTGCACGCGGCGGCCGTCGGCGCAGAGCACGGCGGCGGCGCCGGTGCGGGCGACGACCTCGACGGCCAGCGACGAATCCGGTCCGACCACGAGCGGCCGGGCGAAGAGGGCGTGCGCGCTCAGCGGCACGAGCAGCAGGGCGTCGAGGCTCGGCCAGACGATCGGGCCGCCGGCGGAGAACGCGTAGGCGGTCGACCCGGTGGGCGTGGACATGACCACGCCGTCGCAGCCGAAGGAGGAGAGCGGGCGGCCGTCGACCTCGATGACGACCTCGAGCATCCGTTCACGGCTGGCCTTCTCGACCGTGGCCTCGTTCAGCGCCCAGGTCTCATAGGTGACGTCTTCGCCGACCTTGACGCGCACGGCGAGGGTCATCCGCTCCTCGACCAGGTAGTCGCGGGACAGGGCGCGGCGCACGGCCTCGCCGAGATCGTCGCGTTCGCTCTCGGCGAGGAATCCGACGTGGCCGAGGTTGATCCCGAGCAGCGGCGCCGAGCAGCCGCGCACGATCTCCGCGGCGCGGAGGATGGTGCCGTCGCCGCCGAGCACGACGACGAGCTCGAGGTCGGTGACGTCGACCGTTTCGTGCAGGATGGCGAGCTGCCCGTCGAGCGAGGGGCACGAGGCGAGCAGATCGGCGCGTTCGTTGCGGGCCAGCACGGGCACGGCGCCGGCCGCGAGCAGCTGTTCGCACACGGTGACGGCCGCCTCGAGGGAATCCTGCCGCCCGGTGTGCGCGACGACGAGGATGTGGCGTGCTGCAGTCATGTCGTCAGGCTCCCACCAGTGCCGTTGTCCGGTCGATCCATTCTGTCGGATTCGTGCCCGCGTCGCGGCTCAGCCAGCAGAGATACTCCCGGTTGCCCGCACCGCCGGCGATCGGGGACGCGATCAGGCCATTCGTGCGGAGGCCCAGATCCCAGCCCGCCCAGAGCACACCGGCGATCGCGTCGGCGCGCAGGCCGGCGTCGTGCACGATGCCTTCCCGGATGCTGCCCTTCCCGACCTCGAATTGCGGTTTGATCAGCAGCACGAAGTCGGCGCCCTCCGCCGCGGTGGCAACCAGGGCCGGGAGCACCATCGGCAAGGAGATGAAGGAGAGGTCGGCGACCACCAGGTCGGCCGGGGTGTCGACCCCGGATGCCGCGGCGAGAGACTCCGCGGTGGAGTATCGCAGGTTGAAGCCCTCGACGAGCATGAGCCGGGGCTCGGTGGCCAGGAGCGGCGCAAGCTGCCCGTGGCCCACGTCGACGGCGAGCACGCGGGCGGCACCGCGTTCCAGCAGCACCTGGCTGAACCCTCCGGTGGACGCGCCGGCGTCGAGCACGGTGCGGCCCTGAACCGGCAGGGCGAAGGCGTCGAGCGCGGCGATGAGCTTGTGGGCTCCGCGGCTGACGTAGTGGTCGGTCGCGGCCACCTCGATCAGCTGGTTGTCGCGAACCTTGGCGGATGCCTTCACGACCGGCCTGCCGTCGACCGTGACGAGGCCGCCGGTGATCAGCTGCGCGGCCACCGTGCGGGAGCGGGCCAGGCCGCGCTCGGCGAGGGCCGTGTCGAGGCGCTGGTCCGGCGCGCGTTCGGGCAGGTCGGCATCCGTCTGGCCGCTGTCCATCGGATCAGGCTCGGTGGACTGGGCCTGGTTCTCGTCGGTCATCCGTTCACCGGTCATGCGTCGGTCGATCGCGGAACGTCGCCGCCCTCGAGGTGATCGCGCAGACGGTCGTGCAAGTGCAGGTAGGCCGCGGCGCGCTCCTCGAGCGGCTGGTTCTCGATCGCGTCGAGTGCGGAAACGAACTCCGCCGGCTCGATGGTCGTTGCGTCTGCCGACGGGGTGCGCGGCGCGGGCGTCGGTCGCGCAGTCGGGGTGGAGTGCTCTGTCACGCCTTCAACGTTACCGTCAGAGATACAGTCGCTCCGGAACATTCAGGCCGTAGATCGGGCGCCCGGAGGCCCAGATCACGGCGCAGGCGGCCCGGAGCAGGTTGATGGCGCCGTCGCCTTCGGCGACGACCTCGACGTCCGCGCCGCGCAGGCGCACCGTGGCCCCGTCGACCGTGGCCGACGTGCCGTCCTTGGAGAACACCGTCTCCGGGTACGGCTCGTGCAACTGGCGCAGGTCGTCGAGGATGTACCGGGGCCGGGAGGCGGCGTCGGCCGCGAGGGCCTGCTTCGCCTTGTCGATCCCGGTGAGCACGAGCACGGCCGGGATTCCGGCCCGGTTCGCGCCGAGGATGTCGGTGTCGAGGCGATCGCCGATGAACAGGGCCTGGCTGGCTCCGAACCGGTTGACGGCCTCGGTGAAGATGGCGACCTCCGGCTTGCCGGCCACGATCGGCAGGCGCCCGACCGCGGTGTGCACGGCGGAGACGAGGGTGCCGTTTCCCGGGGCGATGCCACGGGCAACGGGGATGGTCCAGTCGGTGTTGGTGGCGATCCAGGGGATCTCGACGCCGTCGGCGCGCGGGTGCAGCGCGAACGCGGCCTCGGCGAGGTCCTTCCAGCCGAGGTCGGGCGAGAAGCCCTGGATGACGGCGGCCGGCTTGTCGTCGGCCGACCGGGTGACCAGGAAGCCACCCTTTTCGACCTCGACGACGAGACCCTCGCCGCCGATGACGAGCACGAGCGCACCGGCCGGCACCTCGTCGGCCAGCAGGCGCACGGCGGCCTGGGGCGAGGTGACGACATCCGTCGCCACCGCCCCGAGGCCGAGTTCGCTCAGGTGGTCGGCGACGGTCTGGTCGGTTCGGGAGGCGTTGTTGGTGAGGTAGCCCACCCGCACGGTCTCGGCCGCGCGGTTGAGGCTCTCCACCGCGAACGGGATCGCTCCCGGGCCGGTGTAGACGACACCGTCGAGGTCAGCGAGCACCACGTCGACGCCGGACAGCGGGGTCAACGGCTCAGCCACGCGGCGACGCCTCAGCATCCTCGCCCTGCTGTCCGTCGTCGTCGGCCGCGCCGGTGGTCGAGCCTGCCCCGGTGGTCGAGCCCGCCCCGGTGGTCGAGCCCGCCCCGGTGGTCGAGCCCGCCCCGGTGGTCGAGCCCGCCCCGGTGGTCGAGCCCGCCCCGGTG
>NZ_SOHH01000005.1:0-3748 GCF_004403515.1 Cryobacterium fucosi
GGGCTGGCCGTGGTCTCCGCCATCTGCGCGGCGGACGACCCGGCCGGGGCCACCCGCGCCTTCGCGGCCGCGTGGGCAGGGGCCGCGGCGTGAGTGGCATCCCGCGCGTGCTGAGCATCGCCGGCACCGACCCGACCGGGGGCGCGGGCATCCAGGCCGACCTCAAGGCAATCTCGGCGAACGGAGGCTACGGGATGGCCGTGGTCACCTCTTTGGTCGCGCAGAACACCCGAGGGGTGCGGTCGATCCACCTGCCGCCGGCCTCCTTCCTGCGCGAACAGCTCGACGCCGTGAGCGACGACGTCACCATCGACGCCGTGAAGATCGGGATGCTCGCCAACGAAGAGGTGATCATCGAGGTCGCGGCGTGGCTGCGCCGCATCCGGCCGCCGATCGTCGTGCTCGACCCGGTCATGGTCGCCACCAGCGGCGACCGGCTGCTTGACGAACGCGCCGAAGCCGCCGTGCGCGAGCTGCTCGCCGAGGTTGACATCGTCACGCCCAACCTGCCCGAGCTTGCCGTGCTCGCAGAGTGCCCGGTCGCGGTGACCTGGCCGGAGGCGATCAGCCAGGCGAGGGTGGTCTCCGCGCGGCACGGCGTGATCGTGCTCGCCAAGGGCGGCCACCTCGGCGGGGCCGAGTCGCCGGATGCCCTCGTCGACGACGCCGGACGACTCTCCGGTGGGCGCCACCTCGTCGAATTCGCGCAGGAACGCGTGGCGACGACGAACACCCACGGCACCGGGTGCTCGCTCTCGAGTGCCCTCGCCACCCGCCAGGCCAGACTGGGTGACTGGGTGGCCGCCCTCGCAGTGGCGAAGGAATGGCTGACCGACAGCCTGCGGCACTCCGACGAGCTCGACATCGGGCAGGGGAATGGTCCCGTCCACCACTTCGCGACACTCTGGCGGGCCGCGGAGGCGTCGGCCGGGGCCGCCACGGCGACCGGAACACGGATGCCGCACCGTCGCCGGTGACGACGGCCTCCCTGAACCACCTGCCGGCGGCAGCGCAGGGCGGCTCCTACCCGGTGCTCGTGGCCGCTCTGCCGCCCTGCTTCCGGGTCTGCCAGGACGTCGGAGAATGAACTCGCGTTCTTCGACCAGACGTACTGAGCCGCGCCGACCGGCGCCCGGTCCGGTGACCTTGTTCACCATCCGGCCATTCGGGGGACACCGGGACTCTCTACAGTGCGGGGGTGGCAACATGAGCTGCCACTCCCACGCACTCCCACGCACTCCCACGCACTCCTCAGGAGAATCCTCATGCGACGAAGAATATCTGTCCTTGCCTCCACGACCGTGGTCGCGGCTCTGCTCGCCACCGCGGTCGTCACGGCCGGCACTGTCACGTCGGCCTCGGCCTCGGCCGACGGCGACAAGAGCCGCGCCAAGAACGTGATCTACCTTCTCGGTGACGGCATGGGCCGCACTCACGTCACGGCCGCCCGCGAGCGGTACTTCGGCGCGTCCGGCAAGCTTGCGATGGAGACGCTGCCGGCCCAGGGTCATGTGAGCACCTACGCTGTGGAGAAGGGCTCCGGCCAGCCGGGCGAGGCCGACTTCCATCCGAACGCGGTCACCGACTCCGCCTCGGCCGCGACGGCCTGGTCGTCCGGCGTGAAGACCTACAACGCGGCGCTTGGCGTGGACGCCAAGGGCGCCGTCGTCCCGACCATGATGGAGCTGGCCAAGAAGTCCGGCTACCGCACCGGCAATGTCTCCACCGCCGAGGTCACCGACGCGACGCCCGCCGGCCAGATGAGCCATGCGCTCGGCCGAGGATGCCAGGGGCCGGTCTACTCCGACGCGGCCTGCCAGGACATCGCGGTCACCGGGGCCGTCCTGCCGACCAGCGACGTACGGGTCACCCCGATCGCCGACCAGATCGCCAGGAACGGCACCGCCGACGTCATCCTCGGCGGCGGGCTCAGCCGGTTCGACGCTGCCGACGAGACGGCGCTGAAGGGCCAGGGTTATTCCGTGCTCGGCTCGATCGCCAACCAGACGACGGCGACGAAGACCGACCTCGCGGCTGCCGCCGGCCAGAAGGTCTTCGGCCTCTTCAACAAGGGAAACCTCACGATTGAGAAGTCCAAGTCCGAACGCCCCACCTCGGCCGAGGCCCAGGAACCCAGCCTGCCCGAGATGACCAGCAAGGCCATCGAGCTGCTCAGCCAGAAGAAGGCACTGGGCGAGAAGAGCGACAAGGGCAAGGGCTTCTATCTCCAGGTCGAGGGCGCGCTGATCGACAAGCGCTCGCACGCGAATGACGCGGCGCAGACCCTGGCCGAGGTGAAGGCGTTCGACGACGCCGTCGCCATCGCCCAGGACTTCGCCAAACGCGACGGCAACACCCTCGTCATCGTCACCGCCGACCACGAATGCGCCGGCTTCAACATCATCGAGAAGGGCACCTTCACCAACGCGGAGGCCGCCACCCCGCCGGCGAACACCGACAGCGGCAACACCGCCAACAATTCCACGCCGAGCCGGCCGAGCAACTCCCGCGACGCGGCCCGGTCCACCGGAATCATCAATGGCGCCGGAGCGGCCGATCCGAAGAACTTCGGTCCGGCCACCTTCCGCACCCCCACCGACCCGGCGGGCGTCGTCGACGGGTCGCCCGAGGCCGGCCTGTGGCTGAGCTACCTGTCCGGCAACCACACCGGCGCGGATGTCCCGGTCTACGCCTCCGGCCCCGGTGCCGACCAGCTGCAGGGCACGGTCGACAACATCGCCCTGTTCGGCATCGTTGGTCGCGCCCTGCGCGTCATCGGCTAGCGCCGCAAGCCGGCACTGCCGGCCGGCGCAACCCGCGCAGACCGCCCGGGCCGGACGGCATTCCGCCCCGGCCCGGGCATCCCCACGACAGGAAGCACCCACATGAAATGCATGACTCCCCGGGCGATCGCCCTGGTCGCGCTCGCCGCAGTCCTCATCGTCGGCGGGGGTGCGTACGCCCTCGCCGCCTCCGGCGCCCCCGGCTCGTCCGGCGGCTCGATCTCGGCCGGCGCGGCCCAGACCACCTTCCCCGGCCTGGCCGCGCCCTCGGGGCAGCCGGAGCTGGAGAGCATCGGGAAGGCACGTCCACGGCCGGGGGAGGTCGTGCAGGCAGCTGGGCCGTTCGACGACCGGTTCCTGCTCGAGAACCTGGCCTTCGACGGCGCGGCGGTTTCCGGGGCCGTGCGCGTGACGAGTGACGTGAGCGCGGTGCTCGAACTCGAGGTCGTCGCCGGCTTCTACGACGACAAGGGCGCCCTCCTCGGCACCGGCCGATTCGTGCACCACCTCGTCGACGACGGCAGCCACAGTGGCGCGCCGGAGGAGCTGGTGACGTTCACCATCGCGGTGCCGCCCGGCATCGCCGGCCCGGCGGTGTCGGTCGCGCTCGGGGTGCCGGTGCTCGTCAACGAATAGCGTCGCCGGTTGCTCGCGCCGGACGCGCTCCCGGAGGTCGCCCGTGTACCGAATTCAGGAGAACAGCCCCAACTCGGGGCGCTGGCGGGCATCCGTCGCACTGGTCCGGGCTGTGTCCGGGCTCTGCACCTGAATTCGGCACGTAGATCACTCACAGGTTTGATCACCGGTGGTCGCGCCCGTCGAGACCGGTGGTCGAGCGTGTACCGAATTCAGGAGAACAGCCCCATTTCGGGGCGCTGGCGGGCATCCGTCGCACTGGTCCGGGCTCTGCACCTGAATTCGGAACGAACGACCGCGCTGGGGGGGGGGGGGGGGGGGGGGGGCCT
>NZ_SOHH01000005.1:3774-24228 GCF_004403515.1 Cryobacterium fucosi
GGGGGGGGTGCCCCTATCTTGTTGTCAAGCGGTGAGCTGGTGCTCGCTTTGATAGAGGGTGCCGTCGCGGAGCATGGCGAAGAGGACGTCGCACCGCCGCCGGGCGAGGGCGATGAGGGCTTGATTGTGGCGTTTTCCTTGGGCGATTTTGCGGTCGTAGTAGGTCCGTGACACCGGGTCGCGCAGCGCCGCGAAGGCGGAGAGGAACAGGGCTCGTTTGAGGATCTTGTTACCCCGCCGGGACGGATGTTCGCCGCGGATCGAGGATCCGGATCGCCTCGTGACGGGGGCGAGGCCGGCGTAGGCGGCGAGGTGGCCGGCGGTCTCGAAGTGCTTGCCGGCCACCTCGGTGAGGAGCCTGGCCGCGGTCCTGACGCCGACTCCGGGCATGCTCGTCAGGACGGGTGAAAGAGGGTGGTCGTTCACCAGCTTCTCGACCTCGACCGCGATGTCGGCGCGCTGCTGTCGGAGCGCTGCGAGCTGTTCCGCCAAGCGGGGCAGGACGGTTGCGGCGGCGTTGGTGCCGACCACGACAACGGTCTGCTCGCTCAGCGCCCGAGTGATCTCCTCCGCGAGGCGGCGTCCCATCCTCGGAGCCCGTTTGACGAGTCGGGTGGCCATCCGGGTCGTGCCGGCTGCTTTCATCGCCGCCGGGGACGGGTAGCGCTGCAGCAGATCGAGCATCGCCGGATGGTCCAGATGCGGGCCCACGACCCGCTCCAACGCGGGGTGAATCTGCGTCAGCAGGCCGCGGATCCGGTTGCTGGTCGCCGTCATCTGACCCACGATGTCGTCGTCGAAACCGCACAGCATCGACAGCTCCGCGACCGATTCGTCCGCCAGCTGAATCGACCGCAGCGCATGCGGCAACGTCCGTGCGGCCTGGGCGATGATCGCCGCATCGCGGGCATCGGTCTTCGCCTCCCCGGCGTGCAGGTCGGCTATGCGGCGCATCGCCAGGCCGGGGAGATAGCCGACGAGGACGTTCTCCGCCTGAGCGACGGCGATCGGCAGGGCGCCGATCGTGGCCGGCTGATCGACGACCACGAGCACGGTGCCGGACTGTTTCAGCTGCTGCAACACAGCCCGCATCTTGCCCTCATCGTTCGGTAAGGCCTTGTCGAAGAGGACCTTGCCCGCCCTGTCCAGGGCGACAGCGTGGTGTTCGCCTTTGCCGACGTCGACACCGACGAACACGTCGACGCTGTCATAGCTTTCGATCATGAATGCTCCCGTCTCCTGTTATCGCTGGCCAGGAACCACGGCATCAAGTCTCGGCATCCACGTTACGAACGGCCTAGAAACGAGTCCGGCCCAGCCCCTATCAGCGATCACCTGATGCCAATCAGACCCGGTGACACCACCCCCCGGATCATCAACGACTGGGGGCAACAATCATGCCGGGCCTGACGGGCCAACACCCTCACACAATTGCACAATCAAGGGATACGAAGAAGGTAACGGGGCGGGGGCTCAGGCGGTGGCGAGCACCCGCTGGATCACCGAGGTGAAGAAGGTGAGGCCGTCGACGCCGCTGCGCATGGCGTCGGCGGTGTCGGGGCCGAAGCCGGGTTCGACGGCGTGCTCGGGGTGCGGCATCAGCCCGACGACATTGCCGCGGGCGTTCGTGATGCCCGCGATGTCGTTCAGGGAACCGTTGGGGTTGACGCCGACGTAGCGCACGACGACGCGGCCCTCGCCCTCCAGTCGCTCCAGCGTGTCGGCAGCGGCGATGAAGCCGCCCTCGCCGTTCTTGAGCGGGATGGTGATCTCCTGGCCGGCCTCGAAGCCGCTCGTCCAGTCGGTGGCCGTGTTCTCCACGCGCAGCCGCTGGTCGCGGCAGACGAAGGAACCATGGTCGTTGCGGATCAGGCCGCCGCCCAGCAGGTGCGCCTCGGTGAGCATCTGGAAGCCGTTGCAGATGCCGAGCACCGGCATCCCCTTGTTCGCGGCGTCGATGACCTCGGCCATGATCGGGGAGAGGCTGGCTATCGCGCCGGCTCGCAGGTAGTCGCCGTAGCTGAAGCCGCCGGGCAGGACCAGGGCGTCGACGCCGTGCAGGTCGTGCTCGCCGTGCCAGAGGGCGACGGGCTCCGCGCCGGCCAGGCGGATCGCGCGCTGGGCGTCACGATCGTCGAGCGAGCCGGGGAAGGTGACGACGCCGACGCGCATCAGTGGGTCTCTCCGGCGGGTGCCTCCAGCACGTGGATCCCGACGACGTCTTCGATGACCGAGTTGGAGAGCACGGTGTCAGCGAGGTCCTGGATCTCGGCCAGCACGGCGTCGTCCACGTGCCCGGCGACGGTGATCTCGAACCGCTTGCCCAGGCGTACACTGGTGAATCGGGTCTTGCCGAGGCGACCGAGAGCGCCGGCGACGGCCTTGCCCTGCGGGTCAAGCAGCTCGGCCTTGGGCATAACTTCTACGACGATTGTTGGCATGGTTCACTCCGGAGACGTCAGGGGGTGGATTCCACGATTCTACAGGCCGGTGGGGGTACCCCGACCTGCCTCGGCGCCGGCCGCGAGTCCGCTCTGGCCCAGCAGCACCCCGCGGAGCACGTCGCGGATCGCGGCGACGCCCTCGAAGGTCTCCACGAAGCTGGTGCTGAGCGGCGAGAGTCCGATCCGCAGGGCGTCCGGGCCCCGGAAGTCGGGGATCACGTCGTGCTCCCAGAGCGTCTTCGTGACCTGTCGCATCGCCGGGTGGTTGATCGTCACGTGCCCGCCCCGGTGCGTGTGCTCTCGCGGCGAGGTCACCCGCACGCCCAGCGGCACCAGCCAGGTGTCGACGAGGCTGAGCGCGAACTCGGTCAGCGCCACCGATTTCGCCCGCACCTGGTCGATGCCGGCCTCCTCGATCATGGCGATGGTGTCCTGCATGGCGAGCATCCCGACGATGGGGGGCGTTCCGCTCATGAAACGACGGATGCCGTCGGCCGGCACATACCCCGGGCCCATCGTGAAGACATCCTTCGTTCCCATCCAACCCTGGATCGGCTGGGTGAGCACGTCCTGCAGGTCGCGCCGCACATAGCCGAACGCGGGTGCGCCCGGCCCGCCATTGAGATACTTGTAGCTGCAACCGACGGCCAGGTCGACGTCGCAGAGGTCGAGTTCTACCGGCACCGACCCGACCGAGTGGCTGAGGTCCCAGAGCACGAGCCCGCCGACGGCGTGCACCTGATCGGTGATCGCCCGCATGTCGGCGAGGAAGCCGGAGCGGTAGGCGACGTGGCTGAGCAGCACGAGGGCGGTCTGCGGGCCGACCGCGTGCCGCACCTGGTCGACGGTGACCCCAGCGGCCGGGTCGGAGTGGATCCAGTGCAGGGTGAGCCCCCGCTCGGCGGCGATTCCCTCGAGCAGGTACCGGTCGGTGGGGAAGTTGTCGGTGTCGAGAACGATCTCGGTGCGCACGGGGTCGGTGTCGATCCGGCGGTAGTCGACCGCCGCGCGGGCCAGCTTGTACAGCAGCACGGTGGTGGAATCGCCCACGAACACCTGGCCTGACCCGGCGCCGAGCGCGGCCCGGCCGAGGTCGTCGCCGATCTTCAGCGGCAGGCCCATCCATTCCTCGTCCCAGCCGCGGATCAGGCGGGTGCCCCAGTCGTGGGTGAGGAACTCGGTGATGCGGGCCACGCCGGCCAGGGTGGGCCGACCGAGCGAATTGCCGTCGAGGTAGGCGAACGGATTCGGGTTGGCGTCGCCGACGGCATCGGTGCCGACGAACTGGCGGCGGTAGTGGGCGAGGCCGTCGATGCGGTCCATCCGGCGGGCGAAGGCGAGCTGGGCATCCTGGCCGCCGAGGCCGGCGTGGCTGCTTTCGGTGCGGGGGGTCATCTGGCTTCCTCGGTTTCGAGCGGCTGGTGTGGCAGGCTCCCATGATGACCGACTTCCCCGGCGGCTGCAGCCGGGACCACCCGCGCCGTGCACAGCCAGCGGGTGAAATCGCCGGGGTCGTCGGGGCGCTCGCCCGGGATCATCGTGGCGGGGAGGCCGGCGCCGGTGCGCGGGAGGGCGCCCGGATAGCGCCCGATGGAGTCGGCGGTCAGGGCGCGGAGGAGGTCGTCGGAGGAGAGGCCGCAGGCCAGCAGGGCGTCGAGCTCGCGCCGGTTGAGTCCGACCGGCAGCGGCCCGTTGCCGAGGTCCGTGCCGTAGAGCACCTGGCCGCCGCAGGCGTGGAACCGGCGCAGGTTGTCGCCGGCCCGGGCGAAGGCCTCGGTCGGCCGACCCCAGCCGTGGATGTCCAGGGTGCTGATCCAGGTCATCCGGCCGGCCATGGCGCCGATCAGGTCGTCGTCGAGGAACTCGTCGAACGGGGTGTGCGCGAGCACGTCCACCCCCAGGTCGAACGCGGCGCGCGCCTGGCCGGCGCCCTCCGCGTGGGCGACGACCGGCACGCCGCGCTCGTGCGCCCGGGCCACGATCGCGGCGAGCACCACGCCGGGCAGCACCGGACCTGCCGCCGTGTTCAGGGTGACCTTGATGACGGATGCGCCGGACGCGAGCTGCCGGTCGACGGCCGCGGCGGCATCCGTGGCGTGGGCCACCTCGCAGACGCTGCCCGGCGGAGTCCAGTCCTGCCTGGCCGGNTTGATGACGGATGCGCCGGACGCGAGCTGCCGGTCGACGGCCGCGGCGGCATCCGTGGCGTGGGCCACCTCGCAGACGCTGCCCGGCGGAGTCCAGTCCTGCCTGGCCGGGTAGCCGCCCGGAGTGGTGAGGAACTGGCCGGCGCAGGCCGTCCGCGGGCCGGTGCCACCGGCATCCGTCGTCGCCGCCGTCGCCGGCGGCCCGCCCAGGTCGAGCACCCTGGCTATCCCGCCCGCCGCGAGGGGCGCGGGGTCGATCAGGGCCAGGTGCACGTGCGCGTCGAGGAAGCCGGGGTAGACGGTGCCGGTCATTCGGCGGGTCGCCGCCCGCGGCTCAACTTCCGAGCTCCGTGCGCACGGCGAACAGCTCGGGGAAGAAGGTGAGTTCGAGCGCCTTCTGCAGGAATGCCGCGCCGCTCGAGCCGCCGGTGCCGTGCTTCATGCCGATGATGCGCTGCACCGTTTTCAGGTGGCGGAACCGCCAGAGCTGGAAGTTGTCCTCGAGGTCGACGAGTTCCTCGCAGGCCTCGTAGGCACCCCAGTGCAGGGTGGCGTTCTCATAGATCTCGCGGAAGACCGTCACCAGCTCCGGATGCAGCACCCACGCCTCCGTGACGTCCCGCTCGAGCACCGCGTTCGGGATCGAGAATCCCTGCCGGTGCAGGTAGCGCAGGAACTCGTCGTAGATGCTGGGTGACTCGAGCATCTCGGTGAGCAGCGCGCGCGCCACGTCGTCGCTCTCGAACACGCTGAGCATGCGCCGGTTCTTGTTTCCGAGCGCGAACTCCACGGCCCGGTACTGGTACGACTGGAACCCGGAGGAGTTGCCGAGCACCCCCCGGAACTCGGCATATTCGCTCGGCGTGAGGGTGGCCAGCACGGACCACTGTTCGGTGAGGGTCTTCTGGATGTGCTTGACCCTGGCGATGCACTTGAGGGCAGGGGAGATGCGGTCGAGGCGGAGGTGCTCCGTGGCGGCCCGCAGCTCGTGCAGCACGAGCTTGAGCCACAGTTCGGTGGTCTGATGCTGGATGATGAACAGGAGCTCGTCGTGATGCTCGGGCGAGCTCACCGGCTTCTGGGCACCGAGCAGGGTGTCCAGGTCGAGGTAGGAGCCGTAACTCATCCGGTCCCGGAAATCGGTCACGATCTCCGGATCGAACTCGCGGGTGTTGTTCTCGACCGGCATGCCAGCTCCATTCCGCACGGCCGGCATCGGGCCGCGGTGCCAGGTTTCGTTGTCTGCATTCTCGCGGGACACGCCGACGGACGCAACATGACGGACCGTGAACGCCGGTCGTGGAGGATCCCCTCCGCGAAGTCGGAGGTAAGGGTCCTAGAATCAAGCCCATGACTTCGTCCGAACCGACCCAGCAGGACGGGACGCAGCCGAGACGGCGTGACGCCCGGCAGAACCGCGAACGTCTCCTCCTGGAGGCACGCGCCCTGATCGCCGTGCACGGCGTCGACGCGTCCCTGGAGGAGATCGCCCGCCGCGCCGACGTCGGCGTGGCCACCCTGTACCGCAACTTCCCGACCAGGGACGACCTCATCCGCGCGTTGCACGAGATCGCCCTCGCCGAGCTCGCCACCGTGAAGGACGAGATCGCGGCGGCCCCGACCGCGTGGGACGGCATCGTCGTCTACACCGAGCGGGTGGCCGAATGGCTCGTCGCCGATCCGGCCCTCCCGCCGATCCTCAAACGGATGGAGACGATCGACCCGACCCTCGGCAAGGGCAAGGAATTCCAGACCGTGATCGCGTCTCTGGTCGCCCAGGCGAAGGGCGACGGCGCGCTGCGCCCGGACGTGGACGCGGTCGACCTCGCCGTGCTTGTCACGATGGTCGGTTCCCTCGGCACCCTCGGCGGCGGCTACTCCGGCCAGTGGCGCCGCCAGCTCTCGATCGTGCTCGACGGGCTGCGCTCGAAGGACCTGGACCGGCCGAAGCTGCCGGGGCGCCCACTGGCCGCGCGGCAGTACCAGGCCGCGGTGCACGGGTTGTCCCGGCGCGGCAAGCGGGCCGCCGCCCGCCCGCCAGGGACGGGACCGGCGACGACGCCGGGGACATGATGAAGGCCTCGACCGTCTACGACGTGGCCGCCCACGCGGGCGTGTCGATCGCAACGGTCTCGAGGGTGTTGCGTCGGCCTGCCGATGTACGCGCATCCACCCGGGAGAGGGTGCTCGCGTCGGTCCAGTTTCTCGGCTACGTGCCCAGCGCCAGCGCCCGCGGTTTGGCCGCGCGCCGCACGGGCGTGCTCGGCCTGTTCTTCCCCGGCATCGACGACGAGGGCGACAGTGCCGAGGTTCCGTTCGTGCAGGACATGAGCGTCGAAATCGTGGTGGACATCCCCGATTCGGGCGAGGTGCGGCCGCCCAACCTCTACTTCGACGAGGTGCTCAGGGGAAGCGAACGTGAGGCCTGGCGCCACGGCTTCGCCCTGATGGTCGGCGTCGGCCGCGGCACCAACCCCGCCGAGATGGTCAACGACATCGCCGGCCGGGTCGACGGGATGGCCGTGCTGGCCTGCAGCGTGCCGGACGACCTGCTCGACCATGTGTCGCGGCGCATCCCGGTGGTGCTGATCGCCGGTCCCCGGCGCGGGGACGACTACGACCACGTGAGTGTGAGCAACACCGAGGGGATGCGGGCACTCACCGAACACCTGATCGAGACCCACCGGATCACAGAGCCGGTCTACCTGGCCGGGCCGGTCGACTCGCCCGACGACGCGGAGCGCTACCTCGGCTTCGTGCAGGCCCTCACCGCGGCCGGCATCGACGCGGCCGGCCTCCCGGTGCTGCGGGGCGAGTTCTCCCGGATCCGCGCCCGCCACCTCGCCGGGGAGATGCTCGCGGCCGGCGGCCTGCCCCGCGCCCTGGTCTGCGGCAACGACCAGATGGCCCTCGGCCTCCTTGACGTGTTCGGCCCGGCCGGGATCCGGGTGCCGGAGGATGTGATCGTGACCGGGTTCGACGGGATCGAGGCCGGCCGGCTCTCGACCCCGCGGCTGACCACGGTGCACCAGCCGATGGCCGACCTGGGACGGGCGGCGATGCGGGCCATGCTCAGCCGGCTGCAGCATCCCGACCAACCGCCGATCACCTCGCGCCTGCCCGTGAAGGTGCTCCTGCGGGAGAGCTCCGAAGGCACGGTCTGAGCGGATTCGCGGCGCTTTCGGTCGCCGCATCGAGAAAAGTGTTGCGCAACAGAATGTAAGCGCATACAGTTGAGGGAACGCCTCAGGTGGTCCGGTTCACCGGCTTTCGGCCCCCACTGCCACAGGTCAACGACGACACAAGGGATTCAAGAGCAATGAAGCAATTGAGATTGCGCATCGCACGAACGGCATTGGCCGTGGTGGGTGTGACCGCACTGCTGGCCACCAGCGCGTGCAGCATGAACGTCAACAAACAGTCTGCCGGTTCGAGCGATGGTTCGCTGCTCGTGGCCGCCGACAACGGTTCGCCCACCTTCGAGAAGAACTTCAACCCCTTCTCGACCAGCAAGCGCGTCGCCACGACCTACATGTACGAACCGCTCGAGGTGACCAACACCCTCGACGGAAAGGCGACGCCGTTCCTCGCCACCGGCAACACCCTGCCGGATGCCAGGACGGTCGTCTACGACATCCGCAAGAACGTCACCTGGTCCGACGGCGAGGCGTTCACTCCCGCCGACGTCGCCTTCACCTTCAACCTGGTCAAGGCCACCCCGGCGCTCGACACCTGGGGCGTCTGGCAGCACATCGAGAGCCTCGAGGTCGTCGGCGACACCGTCGTCTTCCACCTCCAGGCGGACGACGTTCCCGCCGCGTCGATCATCGACCAGCAGCTGATCGTGCCGGAGCACATCTGGAAGGATGTCAAGGACCCGGTGACCTGGAAGAACGAGAAGCCGGTCAGCACCGGCCCGTTCGTACTCGACACCTTCACCGCCAACCAGTACACCCTGAAGAAGAACCAGGACTACTGGCAGGCCGACAAGGTCGCCGTCGAGAGGCTCGTGCTCCCCGCGGCCAACAGCCAGCTCGACGTGGTGAAGAACGGTTACGACTGGGCCTACGCCTTCATGACGGATGTCGAGGGCACCTGGGTTGCCGCCGACAAGCAGCACAACAAGTACTGGTTCCCGCCGGGCGGCACGGTGACGCTGTCGCCGAACCTCACCAAGGCGCCGTACAACGACGTGAACTTCCGCCAGGGCCTGAGCCTCGCACTGGACCGCGACAAGATCGCCAAGGACGCGGAGCAGGGCTACGTGGAGGCGGCCGGCCAGTCCGGCCTGCTGCTGCCGAACCAGGAGGCGTGGCTGAACCCCGACCTGCCTGAGCGCGGGGCCGTCGTCCAGAACGAGACCGCGGCGCTCGCCGCCTTCGCCAAGGCCGGCTACACCAGGCAGGGCGACAAGCTCGTCGACGCGAGCGGAACGCAGCTCAGCATCAACATCCTCACCGCGAACGGTTACACCGACTGGCTCCAGGGCCTGCAGACCGTGCAGTCGCAGCTGGGCAAGGTCGGGATCGATGTCAAGCTCAGCCAGCCGCAGCCGGCCGCCTACACCGAGGCGCTCAGCAAGGGCGACTTCGACATGGCGATGAACAGCTTCGGCGGCACCGGCAGCGTCTTCCAGGACATGAACACGCTACTGAACAGCCAGTTCGCCACCCCGATCGGCACAGGGACGACCGGCAACTACGGCCGTTTCAACGACCCCAAGGTCGACGCGCTGCTCGGCCAGCTCAAGGCATCCACCGACGAGGCGGACCAGAAGGCGATCTCCGCCCAGCTGCAGACCGTGCTCTACGAGCAGCTGCCCGTGATCAGCCTGTTCTACGGTGGCCTCTGGGGCCTGTCCAGCGACAAGAACTTCACCAACTGGCCCAGCGAGGACAACGCCTACGCTCCGCCGAACACGTGGAACTCGACCCCGCTGCTCATCCTGACGAATCTGAAGAAGGCGTCCTAACCCAGGGACGGTGAAAGCGGGCGGGTGCCCCTGGGGGGACTCGCCCGCACCCGCCACCCCGCGGCGAATTCCCGTGAATGCGCCGGCCTGTCCAGACTCGAAAGGAACGATCCGTGCGCTATCTGCTGGGCAAGGTCGGCCTGCTCCTGCTCACCCTGTGGGCGGCGGTCACGCTGAACTTCCTCCTCCCGCGACTCATGCCGGGTTCCCCGGCGGATGCCGCGATCGCCAAGCTCGCCCAGAACGGCCCGGTCAGCCCCTCGACCAGGGCCGCGATCGAGGCCCAGCTGGGCGTGCCGACCGGCAGCGCCTGGGACCAGTACCTGCAGTACCTGAACAACGTCGTTCGCTTCGACTTCGGAGTGTCGTACACGTTCTTCCCGCAGAGCGTCGCGAGCCTCGTCGGCACCGCGCTCCCGTGGACCCTGGTGCTGGTCGGCTTCGTCACGATCGTCGCCTTCGTCTGCGGCACCCTGCTCGGCGTGCTAGCCGCCTGGAAGCGCGGCACCTGGCTCGACACGCTGCCCACCGTCGGCGGCACCTTCGCCAGCGCCTTCCCCTACTTCTGGACAGCCCTGCTGCTCCTGTTCTTCCTCGGCTATGTCGCCGGCTGGTTCCCCACCTCCGGGGCCTACGGCAGTGCGGCCACGCCCGAGTTCACCGGCACCTTCCTGTTGGACGCCCTCTACCACTCGATCCTGCCGGCGACGACGATCCTGATCACCTCGCTCGGAGGCTGGATCCTCGGCATGCGCAGCACCATGATCAACACCCTCGGCGATGACTACGTGACCTTCGCGGAGGCCAACGGCCTGCACCCTGGCACCGTCGCCATCCGTTACGCGGCCCGCAACGCGATCCTGCCGAACCTCACCTCGTTCGGGCTCGCGCTCGGCGGCGTCGTGGGCGGCTCGCTCCTGGTCGAGAGGGTGTTCAGCTACCCAGGGGTCGGCTACCTGCTCTACACCGCGGTGGTCAACCAGGACTTCCCGCTCATGCAGGCGCTCTTCCTGATCATCACGATCAGCGTGCTCCTGGCCAACTTTATTGTCGATATTCTGTACGGCATCCTGGACCCGAGGACACGGCGATGACCCCCACCGGCACGACCCGACCGGCCACCTCCGCGGTGAAGACGATCAGCCGGGGGCACCACGACGCCGGGGCCAATCCGCTGCGCGTCATCCTGCGGGCGTTCCTCACCATCTGGAGCGTGCCCAAGGCGCGGATCGGAGTGGCGCTGCTCGGCGTCTTCGTGCTCCTCGCCGTGTTCGCCCCGGTGCTCGCCCCCTACGGCGCGACCGACAACAGCTTCGACCGGAGCGAGGACATGAGCGCGGCGCACTGGCTGGGCACCACGGCCGCCGGCCAGGACGTGCTCTCCCAGATCATCTACGGCGCCCGCGTCTCCGTGTTCGTCGGCTTCGTCGCGGGGCTGCTGTCGACCATCATCGCCGTGTTGATCGGCCTGAGCTGGGGTTACCTGCGGGGCCTGGCCGGCGACGTGATCAACTTCATCGTCAACCTGTTCCTCGTGATCCCGGCGCTCCCGCTGATGATCGTGATCGCCGCGTATCTCCAAAACGGCGGCATCGGCATGATCGTTCTCGTCGTCGTGATCACCGGCTGGGCCTGGGGTGCACGCGTGCTCCGCTCGCAGACCCAGTCGCTGCGCTCCCGCGACTTCGTCACGGCGGCCGTGTTCAGCGGGGAGAGCCCGGCCCGGATCGTGTTCCGGGAGATCCTGCCGAACATGACCTCGCTCATCGTCGGCAGCTTCTTCGGCGCCTCGACCGCGGCGATCCTCGCCGAGGCCGGCCTCGAGTTCCTCGGCCTGGGCGACTCGACCACCGTGAGCTGGGGCACCATGCTCTTCTGGGCGCAGAACAGCAACGCTCTCCTCACCGGCCAGTGGGTGCTTCTCTTCGCCCCCGGCCTCTGCATCTCGCTGCTCGCCACCTCGATGAGCCTGATCAACTTCGGCGTCGACGGGCTGAGCAATCCGCGCCTCCGGGAAGGAGCACAACGATGAGCCTCGTCAGCGTGCAAGGCCTGTCGGTCGTCTACGAACCCAACGGCGCCGAGCCGGTGCCCGCCGTCAAGGCGGTCTCCTTCGACCTCGACCAGGGCGACTTCGTCGGGCTGGTCGGCGAGTCGGGCTCAGGCAAGTCCACCCTGGGCTTCGCTCTGACCGGGCTGTCCAGGCCGCCGGCCCGCGTCTGCGCGGGCAGCATTATCTTCGACGGTGTCGACATCGCCGGCCTGACGCCCAGCCAGCTGCGGGTGCAGCGGCACGGTGGCTTCGCCATGGTGCTGCAGTCGGGGATGAACGCGCTGAACCCGGTGCGCAGCATCCGCAACCACTTCTTCGACATCTTCGCCGCCCACGGCCACGTCGCGGGCCGGGACAGGGAGGCCAGGGCGGCAGAACTCGTCGGCAAGGTCGAACTTCCCGCAAGCGTGCTCGACCGGTTCTCCGGCGAGCTGAGCGGCGGGATGCGTCAGCGCGTCTCGATCGCGCTGGCCCTCTCCCTCGAACCACGCCTGATGGTCTTCGACGAACCGACGACCGCGCTCGACGTACTCGTGCAGCACGCCGTGATGGACACCATCCGGGAGCTGCAGAAAGCGGAACGGTTCACCGCGGTGCTGATCAGCCACGACCTCGGAATGGTCCTCGAGGTCACCGAGCGGGTGATGGTCATGCACGACGGGCTGATCGTGGAGGACGCCACCGCGGCGGAGATCCTGGCCGCGCCGCGGCATCCGTACACCCGGATGCTGCTCAGCCACTACGGCGACCCGCGCGCGGCCGTCGTCGAGGTGCCGGGGCTCGCCTCCCGCGGCACGGAGCGGGCAACGAATGTCGCGCAGGCCGTTGCCGGCGGAGCCCCGGTGGTCGAGCCGGTGGTCGAGCCTGTCGAGCCGGTGGTCGAGCCTGTCGAGACCACCCCGACCGTGCGCAGACGCGAGGGCCGCGCCGCGCGGGAGGCGATCGTCGTCTCCGGGGTCTCCAAGGTCTACCCGCGGCACAGTCGTCGCGACCAGCCCGTGACGGCGGTCAACGACGTGTCCTTCACCCTGGAGCCGGGCGCGTCGATGGCGCTCGTCGGTGCGAGTGGCAGCGGCAAGAGCACGATCGCCAAGCTGATCACGGGGGTCGAGCATCCGACCAGCGGCACCATCACCTTCGGCGACCTGCGGATCGACACGATCAGGCGGCGGCAGTTGAAACGGCTGCACACCGAGGTGCAGATGGTGTTCCAGGACCCGTACGCGGCACTGAACCCCCTGCACACCGTCGAGTATGCGCTGACCCGGCCGGTGCTGAACTATTCCTCCCTGCGCGGCCGGGACGCCCGCCGCCGCGTGCTCGAACTGCTCGAAACCGTCGGGCTCACCCCCGTTGAGCAGTTCGCGGCCCGGCTGCCGCACCAGCTCTCCGGCGGGCAGCGGCAGCGCGTCGTGATCGCCAGGGCGCTCGCCAGCGACCCGCAGGTGATCGTCGCCGACGAGCCGGTGTCGATGCTCGATGTGTCGCTGCGCGCCGGGGTGCTCGCCCTGCTCGACAGCCTGCGCGAGACCTGGGGGGTGAGCATGCTGTACATCACCCACGACCTGCTCAGCGCCCGGCTGGTCACCGACCAGATCATGGTGCTCAACCAGGGGTCGGTGGTCGAGGAGGGCCGCACCGCGACCGTGCTGCAGAACCCGCAGGACGACTATACGATCCGGCTGCTCGATGCGATCCCCGCGCCGCGAAGCAGCGCGCCACGGAACCCCTCATGACCCCCACCCCCTGGCCCACCGTTCCCCCATTCGGAGCACTCCCCATCCCGCCGGCGGATGCCGTGGAGCACCTGGGCCTCGACCTGCCGGTCGGCCGGCTGACCGCGATCCGCTCCCGGCCGGCCGGCCCGGTTCGCGGCGTCGTGCTGCTCGTTCCCGGCTTCACCGGCTCGAAGGAGGACTTCACCGCGTTCCTGCCGATGCTGGCCGAGCTGGGCTGGGACGCCTGGAGCTACAGCCAGCGCGGCCAGGCGGATTCCGCCGCGCCCGCGGGGCCGGACGACTACACCCTCGACCTCTTCGCCGGCGACGTGGTCGCCGTGGCGGAACTCGTCGGCGCCGGCCGGCCGGTGCACCTGCTCGGCCACAGCTTCGGCGGGGTCGTCGCCCGCGCCGCGGCGATCGCCTCTCCCGGTAGCTTCGCCGACCTCACCATGCTCTGCTCCGGCCCGCACGGCTGGGCGGGAAGACTGGAACGGGAGTCGGAAATCATCCGGTCAAAAGGCTCCGCCGGCTGGTGGAACGCGGACAACCCGCACACCGTCGGCCGCCCGGATGCCGAGCTCACCGCCGACGAAGCGTTCCGCCGGCTGCGGATGGGCCGCACCAGCGACGACAACCTGATCGCCGGAGCCGGGATCCTCGCCGACGAGACCGACAGCACCGGCGAGCTGCTGGAGACCGGGCTCCCCGTGCTCGTCGCGCACGGCGCCGCCGACCTGGCCTGGCCCACGGGTTGGCAGCAGACGATGGCGCTCCTCCTCGACGGGCAGTACGCCGTCATCCAGGACGCCGCCCACTCGCCGCAGCTCGAGAACCCCGCCGCCACCGCGGCCGTGCTCGACGGGTTCTGGGCCACCACGGGCACCGGCCCGGTCCACCCTGCCGCCGCGGGCTAGGCATCCGTTCATACTTTCCCGCCACTCACCGCCCAGCAATTGCACCAAGGAGTTTTCGTGCTCAGTTTTCCCCAAGGATTCCTCTGGGGCGCCGCCACCGCCGCGCACCAGGTCGAAGGCAACAACGTCAACAACGACTGGTGGGTGAAGGAACACGCCCACGGCACCCGGATCGTGGAGCCGAGCGGCGACGCGATGGACAGCTACCACCGCTTCGGGGAGGACATGAGGCTGCTCGCCGACGCGGGGCTGGACTCCTACCGGTTCAGCATCGAATGGAGCCGGATCGAGCCGGCTCCCGGCTGCGTCTCCCGAGCCGAGATCGACCACTACCGGCGGATGGTCGACACCGCGCGGGACAACGGGCTCAACCCCGTCGTCACCCTGATGCACTTCACGGTGCCGCAGTGGATGTTCGAGCGTGGCTTCTGGCGCAACCCGGACGCGCCCGACCTGTTCGCCCGGTTCACCGAGCTGGCCCTGCCGATCGTCTCCGAGGGCGTCGACTACGTCTGCACCATCAACGAGCCGAACATCGCGGCGATGCTCGCCGGCGGGGAGACCGCGGCCAACCTCGTCGCGTTCGGGCTGCCCCGGCCCGATCTTCAGGTGGCGGATGCCCTGCTCGAGTCGCACAAACGCTCCCGCGAGGTGCTGTCCTCGGTCAGCGGGCTGAAGTCGGGCTGGACCGTCGCCACCCAGGCGTTCCAGTCGACCGGCGAGCCCGGTGCCGACGAGAAGCTGCACGAGTACGGCTACCCGAGCGACGACTGGTACCTCGAGAACGCCCGCGGGGACGACTTCATCGGCGTGCAGGCGTACACCCGCACGTTCATCGGACCGGGCGGTCCCATCCCGGTGCGGGACGACGTCGAGACCACTCTGACCGGGTGGGAGTTCTACCCGCCGGCCCTCGGGCTCGGGGTGCGCGCGGCCTGGGAGCTCAGCGGTCACGTGCCCGTCATGGTCACCGAGAACGGCATCGCCACGGCCGACGATGCCCGCAGGATCGCCTACACCGCCGAAGCGCTCCGCGGCCTGCACTCGGCCATGGAGGACGGCGTGGAGGTGCTCGGCTACCTGCACTGGAGCGCCCTGGACAACTACGAGTGGGCCAGCGGATTCGGCCCGACCTTCGGCCTGATCGCGGTCGACCGGAAGACCTTCGTGCGCACCCCGAAGCCGAGCCTGGCCTGGCTCGGCGAGGTCGCTCGGCGGAACGGCCTGGCCGACGAGCCGATCGAGCCCGCGGCATCCGTCGAGCCAGTCGAGCCCGTCGCGTCCGCGGCATCCGTGGCGTGACCCTGTCGCGGGCGTGACCATATCGCCGAGTTCTACCTTTTCGGTCGAACCCGACCCGCGCACCGGTCGGGTTCGACCGAAAAGGTAGAACTCGGGGGTCGGTGAGCCCGGTGGGGCCGGAGGGGTGCCGGGAGAGGGCCGGCCGGCGGTCGCAGACCGGGAGTCAGGCTGCCGGAGTGGGGCTGTCGCCTTTCGCAACGCTGAGGGTTGCGCGGACGACGATCTGGTTGCCCCACGGGTCGTCGAAGCCGAGGGTCTGCCCGTCGTGGCGGGTCTGGACGCCGAAGTGGGACATCCGTTCGCCCAGCGCGCCCATGTCGTCGACGGCCGGGAGGATGATGTCCACCTCGCCCAGCCCGAGCGCGAGCCGGCGCTTGCCGGCGCCGGCGCTGTTCCAGGTGTTCATCGCCATGTGGTGGTGGTAGCCGCCGGCGGACACGAACAGGGCCGCGCCGCCGAGCGACGCGGTCGCCTCGAAGCCGAGCCGGTCGACGTAGAACTCGCGGGCCGTGGCGATGTCGCCGACCGAGAGGTGCACGTGGCCGACGATGGCGTTGCCCGCGGAGGGATCGGCCTGGCCTGCCTCGGTGAGGTGCTCGCCGATGAACTCGTTCGGGTCGAGGTAGAGGGTCGCCATCTCGACCTGGCCGTGCGTCCAGCTCCAGGCGGTGCGTTCGCGGTCCCAGTACAGTTCGATCCCGTTGCCCTCCGGGTCGGTGAAGTAGAACGCCTGGCTGACCAGGTGGTCGGCGCTGCCGGTGAACGTGCCCGGATGCTTCGTGCCGACCGAGTAGACGGCCGCGGCGAGCTGCGCCTGGGTGTCGAAGAGGATCGCGGTGTGGAACAGCCCGCTCGATCGCGGTTCGGCCGCCGCAAGCTCAGGGGCGTGCTGAAGGATGACGATCGGGGTGCTGCCGCGGCCGAGCACGGCGACGGGGCCGTCCTGGCTCTGCAGAGTGAGCGTCACCGCGTCCCGATAGTAGGCGACCATGGCGTCGAGGTTGCCGACGCGCAGGGTCACCGCGCCCATTCCGGTGGAGGGAGGCAGGAGGTCGTTCGCAGAGTGGCTCACAGTTGCTGAAACGGATGCCGGCCCGCCGGTATTCCGTCGGTGTTGAGCACAACTCCTGCTATTTCTCGGTCGACGGCTCCCACGGCCCGGAAACACGCGGCGGATGCCCGCACCAGCCGGAAATAGCAGGAGTTATGCGGGACGGTGTGGTGCGCTGGAGAGGGTAACGGAGGCGGGGCGCTCGAGGCCGGGTGCTCAGTCCTGGTGGAGCTGGACCAGGTTGCCGCAGGTGTCGTCGAAGAGCACCGAGGTGCCGGAGGCATCCGTGTTCGGCTCGCCGGTGAAGCGCACCCCGAGGGCGGTGAGGCGGTCGTAGTCCGCGCGCACGTCGGGGGAGCCGAGCACGATCGCGGGCAGGCCGAGGGCACGCAGCCCCTGGGCGTATTTCGTGGAGATCTTGTTGTCGCTCGGCTCGAGGAGGAGCCCGACGCCGGTGGGGTCTTCCCTCGACTTGACGATGTAGAGCTGGTGCTCAGGCATGGTCAGCAGTTCCTCGAAACCGAGGACGGACGTGTAGAAGTCGAACGCGGCCGCCGGGTCGTTCACGTGGACACTGCACATCTTGATTCGCATGCCGGGAGCGTAACATTTTCGGGGCAGCGGGCGGGTGGGCGTGACTGCCCGCGACACGGGCGCCTGGTCGACACGGGCGAGCCGGCGTCAGCCCTTCGCGGCGAGGCCGGCGTGCGTGAGCCGCTCGAGCAGCTCCAGGTAGCGGGCCGAGGTCCGCTGGATGATGTCCTCCGGCAGGGCAGGCGGCGTTCCGGTCTGGTCCCAGTGGGCGGCGAGCCAGTCGCGCACGATCTGCTTGTCGAAGCTGGCCATCCGCTGCTCGGGGGTGCTGCCGGAGCGCCACAGGGCGGCGTCCCAGTAGCGACTGGAGTCGCTGGTGAGCACCTCGTCGGCGAGCGTGATCACGCCGGTGGCGCGGTCGGCGCCGAACTCGAACTTCGTGTCGGCGAGGATGACGCCGGCCTGCTCGGCAATGAAGGAGGCCTGGCCGAAGATCTCGAGCGAAAGCCGGCGCAGCTCGGTCGCGACCGGCTCGCCGACCAGTTCGACGGTGCGCTCGAACGAGATGTTCTCGTCGTGCTCGCCCATCGGCGCCTTCCAGGCCGGGGTGTAGATCGGGTCGGGCAGTCGATCGCCGTTGCGCAGCCCGGCGGGCAGCGGGATGCCGCACACGGCCTGGCCGGCCTGGTATTCCTTCCAGCCGGAGCCGGTCAGGTAGCCGCGCACGACGCACTCGATCGGGAACATGTCCAGGGTCTTGCAGAGCATCGCCCGGCCCGCGACGGCGGCGGGGATCAGGCTCGTGACAGCGCCGTTCACGGTGTGGTCGGGCACGAGGTGGTTCGGCACTCCGGCCAGCCGGTCGAACCACCACAGGCTGAGAGTCGTGAGCAGCTCGCCCTTGCCGGGGATGCCGGGTTCGAGCACATGGTCGAAGGCGCTCACGCGATCGCTGGCGACCACGAGCACCCGGCTGGCGCTGGCCAGGTCGAGGGGGGCATCCGGGTTCGGGCCCGCGGGAACGTACAGGTCGCGCACCTTGCCGGAATAGGCGTGGCGCCAGCCCACAAGGTCGAGGGGAGCGGATGCGGGCTGGTCGAGTGAGGTCACGGTCTCATTCTCTCGCACGGAGTCAGCCGGCGACGCGGGCGGCGATGTCGGTGCGGAACTGCGAGCCCGGGAGGGTGACCAGGGCGAGCGCGTCGTAGGCGCGGCCGCGGGCATCCGCGAAGCCGTCGCCGACCGCGACGACGCTGAGCACGCGCCCGCCGGTCGACACCAGCACGTCGTCGACCACCGCGGTCGCCGCGTGCAGGATCGTCACCCCCGGCACGGCGGATGCCGCGTCCAGCCCGGTGATGGCCCGCCCGGTGACCGGGGTTTCAGGGTAGTTCTCGCTCGCGACCACGACCGTGACGCAGGCGTCGGCCGAGAAAACCGGGCGGGCCAGGCCGCCGAGCGTGCCGGTGGACGCGGCCAGCAGCAGGCCGGAAAGCTGGGTCACAAGCCGGGGCAGCACGACTTGGGTCTCCGGGTCGCCGAAGCGGGCGTTGAATTCGATGACGCGGATGCCGGCATCCGTCAGGATCAGGCCGCAATAGAGCAGCCCGATGAAGGGAGTGTCCTCGTCGGCGAGCCGGCGCACGGTGGGCAGGGCGATCGTCTCGATGACCTCGTCGATGAAGGCCTGTTCGCTGCCGAACCGGGCGTCGAGCCAGGGCAGAGGGGAGTAGGCGCCCATGCCGCCGGTGTTCGGGCCGGCGTCGCCGTCGCCGAGGCGCTTGTAGTCCTGGGCGGGGGAGAGCGGAAGCACGGAGTGGCCGTCGCTGAGCAGGAAGAGCGAGACCTCCTGCCCGTCGAGGAATTCCTCGATCAGCACGCTGCCGTGTTGCAGCCAGTGTGTGGCGTGGGCGAGCGCCGCGGGGCGGTCCTCGGTGACGAGCACGCCCTTCCCGGCGGCGAGGCCGTCGGCCTTGACCACGTAGGGCGACCCGAACTCGTCGAGCGCCGCCGTCGCCTCGGCGAGCGTGCCGGCCCGCACGGCGCGGCCGGTCGGCACGCCGGCCGCTTCCATGATGCGCTTCGCGAAGGTCTTGCTGCCTTCGAGGGCCGCGGCGGCCCTGCCCGGGCCGAACACGGGGATCCCGTGGGCGCGCAGCGCATCGGCGACCCCGGCGACGAGGGGGGCCTCCGGGCCGATCACGACGAGGTCGATGCCCGTCAGGTTCGCGTAGTCGGTGACCTGCCCCGGGTCGGTCGGGTCGAGCGGCACCACCGGAACGTCCCGGGCGATGCCGGCGTTGCCGGGCGCGGCGACGACCTCGTGCGCCGGCCGCTCACGGAGCAGGGCGGTGATGATGGCGTGCTCGCGGGCACCGGAACCGAGGACCAGAATTCTCACCGGTACAGGCTATCGGATGCCGCGCCCGGCGCCCCCACTCCCTCGTCCGGCGCACCGTTCCGCGCACCGTTCCGCGAGAGTGCAGTTTTGGCCCCTTCGCGTGTTGCGAAGGGGCCAAAACTGCACTCTCGCGAGGGGGAATGGAGGCGGCACGGCAGAATGGGGGGATGGCCAGGGCGAGGATCGACGACGGAGTGGGCCGCGCGGCGGTGCGCCGATACGCGGCGGATGCGGCGGGGGCGAGCCGGGACATCCGTGCGCTCGCCGTGCGTTACACGCTGCAGCTGCTCTCCGAGGAGGCCAACGGCAACACCCTCGAGGTGCGTGTTCCGCCGTTCGGGGCCGTGCAGTGCATCGCCGGGCCCCGGCACACCCGTGGCACCCCGCCCAACGTGGTCGAAACGGATGCCGCCACCTGGCTCTCCCTCGCCACCGGGGCGCTTTCCTGGGCGGACGGCCTCGCGACCGGGCGCATCCACGCCTCCGGCCAGCGGGCCGACCTCGCCGCGCACCTCCCGATCCCGTTGGGCTAGTTGCGGCGAGCCCGGTTGGGCCGAGCCCGGGTGTGCCGAGACGGGTGCGCCGAGACGGGCGCGCGGCAGTCAGCGGAGGATCGCGGTGACCTCGGCCAGGGTCGGCATCGAGCGCGTCGCGCCGGGGCGGCTGACCGACAGGGACGACGCAACGGTCGCCCAGCGCACCGCCTCGATCATCTCCGCCTCACTGACAGCGGCGGTGGCAGTGGCACCGGCGGCAGCACCGGCTGCGCCCCGCACACCAGTATCGGCATCGGCATCGGCATCGGCTGCAGCACCGGCACCAGCACCGGCTGCGGCACCGGGACGCGCGTTCGCGGCGGCAGTGGCGCCAAGGGCGCGGCCCGGACCGGCCGCCAGCCGCGCGACGAGCGCGCCG
>NZ_SOHH01000048.1 GCF_004403515.1 Cryobacterium fucosi
CGCCAAGGGCGCGGCCCGGACCGGCCGCCAGCCGCGCGACGAGCGCGCCGACGAACGTGTCCCCGGCGGCGGTCGTGTCGACCTCCCGGACCGGGCGTGCGGGGGCGAGCCCGAGCACGCTCCCGTCGAAGGCGACGACGCAGCCCTCCGCACCGAGGGTGACGATGGCCCAGGTGCCGCCGGCGCTCAGCACCTCGGCCGCGCGCACCGGGTCGCTCTCGCCCGTGAGCGCGGCGGATTCCAGGCGGTTGGGCACGATCAGGTCTACCCCGGCGAGGAACCCGTCCGGCAGCGGTACGACCGGAGCAGGCGTGAACACGATGAACACCCCGGCCGCCCGGGCGGACGCGACACCCTCGACGAGCACCGAAACCGGCAGCTCACACTGCAGCAGGAGATGGGACGCTCCCGCGATCGTCTCCCGCTGCGCGGGGGACAGCCCGGTCACCGTGGCGTTGGCACCCGGCACGACGACGATCGAGTTCTCGCCGGAATCCACGACGGCGACGTGCGCGGTCCCCGTTGCGCCGGGCACCGTGGCGAGACCCGCCGTGCGGATGCCCTCCCCGGTCAGCAGGGCGCGCAGCTCCGAGCCGTAGGCATCCGTTCCGACCGCGCCGAGGAAGTCGACCGAGGCGCCCAGCCTGGCCGCGGCGACCGCCTGGTTCAGGCCAGTGCCGCCCGGCACGGTCAGGAAACCGGAGCCGATGATTGTCTCGCCGGGGTTCGCCGGGCGGGGCTGCCGCACGACGAGGTCCATGTTCGCGCTTCCGAGCACCGCAATCCTGTTCATCCGACCAGTCTGCCAGCGACCGGGAAACGCACAGCCGATGCCCCCGACGCGCATGCGAGAATAGACGGGTGAGTTCAGCCGAGCAACCCGAACAGCAGGTCCCGGAGTCCGGCGAAGGGGTGACCCTCGTCGGCCAGGCCAGGGTCAGCGTGCGGCGCTCGCCGCGCTACCTCAACTTCATGATCCTCGGCGCCGTCGTCGGCGCCCTCCTCGCCCTCCTGCTCACCGTCGTCTTCCCGGCGAATGCGGAGTTCGCGCCCAGCCAGGTCTTCGGATTCCTGCTGCTGGCCGGGGTCGTGGCGGGCGTCGCCATTGGCGCCGTTGCCGCCATGGTCATCGACCGGGTCACCGGCCGCTCGGCCGCCACGGTCGTCGTCGATAGACTTGGCGCCTACGGGCCGAGCGGCCTGGATGCTCCGGATTCTCCAGCCGGTTCCCCGAATTCCAGCGACAACTCAGAGTAAAGATAGTTAAGAGGCTTCGATTTGGCTGGTGGCGACGGACTTCTAGGTCATGACCTTCTCCCGGGCGAGAAGGGGCCGCAGGATGCCTGCGGCGTCTTCGGCGTCTGGGCCCCAGGCGAGGAGGTGGCCAAGCTCAGCTACTTCGGCCTCTACGCCCTGCAGCACCGAGGCCAGGAATCGGCCGGAATCGCCACGAGCGACGGCTCCAAGATCCTGATCTACAAGGACATGGGCCTCGTCGCGCAGGTCTTCAACGAGGCAGCGCTGAGCACTCTCCTCGGCCACATCGCGGTCGGCCACACCCGCTATTCGACCACCGGCTCCTCGAGCTGGCAGAACGCCCAGCCCACCCTCGGGCGCACCTCCGGCGGCACCGTGGCCCTCGGCCACAACGGCAACCTCACCAACACCGCCGAGCTCCTTCAGCTTGTGCACGAGCGCTACCCGAATGTGGAGGGCGAACTCGCCCGCGGCAACACCACCGACACCGCCGTGATCACCGCGTTGTTCACCGGCGACCTCGACCACACCCTCGAGGCCACGGCGCTCGAGGTGCTGCCGCGGCTGCGCGGCGCATACTGCCTCGTCTTCATGGACGAGACCACGCTCTACGCGGCCCGCGACCCGCAGGGCGTGCGTCCGCTGGTGCTCGGACGCCTCGAACGCGGCTGGGTCGTCGCGTCGGAGACCGCAGCCCTCGACATCGTCGGCGCCAGCTTCGTGCGCGAGGTCGAACCGGGTGAACTGCTCATCATCGACGAGGACGGCCTTCGCTCCCAGCGGTTCGCCGAGTCCAAGCCGGCCGGTTGCGTCTTCGAATACGTCTACCTGGCCCGGCCCGACACCACCATCGCCGGCCGGGGCGTGCACGAGGCGCGGGTCGACATGGGCCGCCGCCTCGCCGCGGAGTACCCGGTCGAGGCCGACCTCGTCATCCCGACCCCCGAGTCCGGCACACCGGCCGCGATCGGCTACGCGCAGGCATCCGGCATCCCGTTCGGCCAGGGACTGGTCAAGAACTCGTATGTCGGCCGCACCTTCATCCAGCCGTCGGAGACCATCCGCCAGCGCGGGATCAAGCTCAAGCTAAACCCGCTCAAGGCCGTGATCAAGGGCAAGCGACTCGTCGTCGTCGACGACTCGATTGTGCGCGGCAACACCCAGCGAGCCCTCGTCAGCATGCTGCGGGAGGCCGGCGCCGCCGAGGTGCACGTGCGCATCTCGAGCCCGCCGATCACCTGGCCCTGCTTCTACGGCATCGACTTCGCCTCCCGGGCCGAACTCATCGCGACCGGCCTCGGCGTCGACGAGGTGCGCCAGGCCATCGGCGCCGACTCGCTCGGCTACCTCTCCCCGGAGGGCATGATCGCCGCCACCGAGCAGCCGCGCGAAAAGCTCTGCACCGCGTGCTTCACCGGGGTCTACCCGATCCCGCTGCCCGACGCGCTGCACCTGGGCAAGAACCTGTTGGAACGCCCGACCGGTTCCGACGGCTGCGACCCCGGACCCGACGCGGAATACGAACCTCTGCTCGACGCCGCCGCGCGCCGCCCCGGCGCACCGGCCGGACAGCCAGCGATCCAGGGTGGCATCCCCGCAAAGCCGGGACCGTTCCCGATCGGCGACCCAGGAAGACAAGAATGAGCAACGCGTCATACGCTGCGGCCGGAGTGGACACCGCGGCCGGCGACCTCGCCGTCTCCCTGATGAAGGCCGCCGTCTCCAAGACCCACGGCACTGAGGTGCTCGGCGGGTTCGGCGGCTTCGCCGGGCTCTACGACGTGTCGTTCCTCACCTCCTATCGCCGTCCGCTGCTGGCGACGTCGACGGATGGCGTGGGCACCAAGGTCGCGATCGCCCAGGCCATCGACAAGCACGACACCATCGGCCAGGACCTGGTCGGCATGGTCGTCGACGACATCGTCGTGGTGGGCGCCCGCCCCTTGTTCATGACCGACTACATCGCCTGCGGGAAGGTGGTCCCCGAGCGCATCGCGGACATCGTCGCCGGCATCGCCCGGGCCTGCTCCGAAACCGGAACCGCCCTCGTCGGCGGCGAGACCGCCGAGCACCCCGGCCTGCTCGGCCCCGACGACTATGACGTCGCCGGCGCGGCCACCGGAGTGGTCGAGGCCGATCAGGTCCTCGGCGCCGAACGGGTGACGCCAGGTGACGTGGTCATCGCGCTCGCGTCCTCGGGGCTCCACTCCAACGGCTACTCGCTCGTGCGCCACATCCTCGCCCAGCGCGGCATCGGCTACACCGACACGTCCGCCGAGCTCGGCGGGGTGGTCGGCGAGGTGCTGCTCACCCCGACCCGGCTCTACACCGGCCCGCTGCTCAGCGTGCTGGCCGACCCCGAGCTCGCGGGGGCGGTGCACTCGCTCAGCCACGTCACCGGCGGCGGGATCGCGGCGAACCTCGCCCGCGTGCTGCCGCTCGGCTCCTGGGTCGAGGTTGACCGGTCCACCTGGTCGCCCTCGCCCGTCTTCCGGGTGCTCAGCGACATGGCCGGCTCCTCCCTGGAGAGCTCGGAGGGAACCTGGAACCTGGGCGTCGGCATGTTCGCCGTCGTCGCGGCCGGCTCCGCGTCATCCGTGATCGCACGCCTGGCCGCCGACGGCATCCCCGCCTGGGTGGCCGGCCGGGTTTCGACCGCGGCTCACGACCTGTCAGGCTTCGAACAGGGCGCCAAGGGCGTCAACGGCGGCGCCGTGCGCCTGGTCGGAACCTACGCGGGCTGACGCGCTCGCTCGGCCTGACGCAGTCGCGCGCCTGACACGCTCGCCGAGATCTACCTTTTCGGTCCAAACCGCACGGTGCGCGGGGCGGTCTCGACCGGAAGGGTAGATCTCGGCGGCGGGTGACGGGTGCGCCTGGAGCCGTCAGGCCCTGCGCTGCTCGTCTTCCGTCGCGTAGGTGTCGACGTATTGCTCGTCGTCTTCGTCGCCCTTGCCAGGCTTCGACGCCTCGTATTCCGGCCACTTCGCGAGGTCCTCGTCGAGACGCGGGTCTTCGACGGGATGCCCCGTGAGCTCGCGTTCGAGCGCGTTGTAGTTGGTGTCCGGGCTGAAATACTTCAGCTCACGGGCAACCTTGGTGTGCTTTGCTTTTTGACGGCCGCGCCCCATGCGTGACCCCCTAACGATGCCAGGCCGGGTGAGGAATGAGTCACCCGGGGAGTTGCCGAACGGAATGGTGAAAACTAGCCGCTAGTTTAGCATGATGGGCCTGAACCCCCGCTGACGCGGTTCACAGGCCACCCTGCTGAAATGAGGTGTGATGGCGAACGAGGCGACGGTACCCGTTGTCATCGTCGGCGCCGGTCAAGCCGGCCTTTCGGTGGCCTACTACCTGCGCAAGTTCGAGCTTAGCCCCGGTCGCGACTTCGTGATCTTCGACCGCGGTCCGGATGCCGGCGGAGCCTGGCAACATCGCTGGCGGTCCCTGCGTCTCGGCACGGCACACCGGGTCAACGATCTGCCCGGGATGGGCGAACTCGGCCTCAGTTTCGACAGCGCCGACCGCTCGCTTCCCGCTCGGGAGGTCGTGGCGGACTACTACCGCCGGTACGAGGAACACTTCGGACTGAAGGTCGTGCGCCCGGTCACCGTGCGATCCGTTTCCAACCACCGGGCAGACCTTGTGGTGTCGACCACTTCGCCGAGCTTCGGCAGCCGGGACACTGCGGCGCGCCTCCTTGTCAACGCCACGGGCACCTGGGGCTCCCCGTTCGTGCCGCACTACCCAGGGGCCGAGCGCTTCGCCGGGCGGCAGCTGCATACCGCCGGCTATGTCTCGGCCGAGGAGTTCGCCGGTCAGCGCGTCGTGGTCGTCGGCGGCGGAACGAGCGCGATCGGTTTCCTCCTCGAGCTCGAGGGCGTCGCGGCCGAGCTCAGCTGGGCGGCGCGGCGCCCGATCGACTGGAGCCACACCGAACGGCTCGACCTCGAGGGGGCCTCGACCGCGGTCGCCGCGCAGGACGAGGCCGCCCGGGCCGGGCGCGCCCTGCCGAGCATCGTCAGCGGCACCGGCGTTCCGGTGAGCCGCCGGATCGCCGCCGGGATCGACCGCGGACTGCTCGTGTCCCGGCCGATGTTCGCGGCCATCGAACCGGCTGGGGTGCGCTGGACGGACGGCACGTTCACCGACGCCGACGCGATCATCTGGGCATCCGGGTTCCGGCCCGAACTGCGCCACCTCTCCGCGCTCAGGCTGCGGGAGAAGGCCGGCGGAATCTCCGTCGGCGCAGGGGCATCCTGGACCGACCCCCGCATCTTCCTGGCCGGCTACGGGCCGCAGGCGAGCACGGTCGGCGCCCACAGGGCAGGCCGGGTGATCGCTCGCCAGGTCGTCGCGCTGCTCTAGCAGGGGCAGGCCGGGTGATCGCTCGCCAGGTCGTCGCGCTGCTCTAGCAGGGGCAGGCCGGGTGATCGCTCGCCAGGTCGTCGCGCTGCTCTAGCAGGGGCAAGNAGCAGGGGCAAGGAACGACGGCCGGGACGAGTCGCTACCGGGCGAGCAGGTATCCCCCGGCGCACACGGCGAGCCCGAGCACGAGGTTGCCGACCAGGCCGACCAGCCCCGCCCGCCAGCGTCCCTTCAGCATCAGCTCGACGGTCTCGACGCTCCAGGTGCTGAAGGTGGTCAGTCCGCCGCAGACGCCCGTGAGCACGACCACGCGCACGTCGTCCCCGATCGCGGCGCGTTCGACGAGCCCGAGCGTCACCCCGCCGATGAGCGACCCGACCACATTCACCACGAGCACGCCGAGCGGCAGGCCGCCGGGACCGAGCGGGAGCGTGCGCGAGACCAGGTAACGGATGACCGCTGCCGCACCGCCGCAGGCCAGCACGGCGACGACCAGGACGGCGCTCACGGGGTGCCCCCGGCATCCGTCGCCGCGGGGCCGGCCGGCCGGTGGGCGAGCCGGGTGCCCAGCCACAGCCCGAGCGCGGCGGCCGCGAAGCCGAGCACGAGTGTGGCCGCAAGGTAGGCCGCTGCCAGCGCCCGGAAATCGGCGGAGACCAGGCCGACCAGGGAGACCATGACCGCGGAGAAGGTCGTGAACGAACCGAGCAGGCCGGGGCCGAGCGTCGCCTTGAGCCACTGCGGCACCGCAGGGCGGGTCCAGAGCCCGGCGACCAGCCAGCCGAGCACGAACGCGCCGATCGCGTTGACGACGAGGGTGCTGACGGGGAACTGGTCGGCGGAGTGCGGCAGCGCCTGGTCGGTTGCGAGGCGAAGGGCCGTGCCGACGGTGCCGCCCAGGAAGACGGCCGGTGCGAGCCGCACCGGCTACTTGCGCTTGCGGCGTCGCGCGGCGGACGGCCGGGACTGCGGCGGGGTGACGCCGACCGTCGGCGTCGCCCGCACGGGGATCTCCTTGGTCGCGGGGGCGAGCGGCTTGCGCGGGACCGGACGGGGACGCACGGGCTCGCCGCGACGGTCCTGCCCGGGGATCGGCCGGGACCGGCGGCCGTAGATGAGTTCGGAGGAGTCGAGCAGCCACGGCACGAGCGCGATGGTGACACCGTGCACGAGCATGAGCTTCTGGCGAAGGCGCCGGGCCTTGTGGTTGTGGAGCAGGCTCTCCCACCAGTGGCCGACGATATAGATCGGCGTGTAGACGGTGATGACCTCGGAGCCGTGGTCTTCGCGACGGTCCTTGATATAGCTGATCAGGGGCCAGCTGATGTCGCGGTAGGGCGACTGAACGATCCGCAGCGGAACCTGGATGTTCTGCCTGACCCAGTCGCGCTTGAGCTGCTTGGTCTCTTCCTCGTCGATCGAGATGTGCACGGCCTCGATGCCCTCGTGGCGGGCGGCGATCGCGTAGTCGAGCGCCTTGAGCACGGGCTTCTGCATCTTGCCGACGAGAACGATGGCGTGGTCGCCCTGGGAGCCGAAGGTGGTCTCCGGGTCGACTTCAATCTCCTTGGCCACATCCCGGTAGTACCGGTTCACTCCGAGCATCAGAGTGAAGAGCACGGGCATCATCACGAAGACCAGCCAGGCGCCGTGGGTGAACTTGGTGATGGTCACGACGATGAGCACCACGCCGGTGAGCGCCGCGCCGAAGCCGTTGATCGACAGGCTCATGATGATCGAACCGCGGTTCGGCGGGTTCTTCTTGAGCAGCTTGAGCCAGTGCCTGACCATGCCGGTCTGGCCGAGCGTGAACGACACGAAGACGCCGATGATGTAGAGCTGGATCAACACCGTCAGATTCGCCTGGTAGACGATCATGATCACGCAGGCGAACAGAGCCAGGAGCAGCACGCCGTTCGAGTAGATCAGGCGGTCGCCGCGGGTGCTGAGCGACTTCGGAGCGTAGGAATCCTTGGCTAGCACGGAGCCGAGCAGCGGGAATCCGTTGAACGCGGTGTTCGCCGCCAGGAGCAGCACGGCGGCGGTCGCGGCCTGCAGCACGAAGAACATGATCGAGTTGTTGCCGAAGGTGGCCGCGGCGATCTGGGCGATCAGGCTGCGCTGGGGCGAGGTGGCGCATTCCGTCCACCCGATCAGGTCGCAGGGATTCTCCGCGTAGTGCACCTTCGCGATCAGCGCGAGGGTGGTGAGGCCGATGAACATGACGATGGCGATGCCGCCCATCAGCACCAGGGTGCGCTGCGCGTTCTTGACCTTCGGATGCTTGAACGCGGGAACTCCGTTGGCGATCGCCTCCACGCCGGTGAGGGCACTGCACCCGCTGGCGAAGGAGCGCAGCAGCAGCAGGATGAAGGCGGACTGGGCCAGGTTCTCGGCCTGCACGTCGAACCCCGCCGACTCGGCGACGGGCGCGTCGCCGAGGGCGACCCGGGTGAGACCGACGACCACGAGCAGGAAGACGCTCGCGATGAAGAGATAGGTGGGAATGGCGAAGGCCTTGCTCGACTCCGCGACACCGCGCAGGTTGACCGCGGCGAGCAGGATCACGAAGACGACGGCGATTTCGACCCGGAACGGGGCCAGCCCAGGGAGGGCGGAGATGATGTTGTCCACGCCGCTGGCCACCGAGACCACCACGGTCATCACGTAGTCGACGAGCAGGGCGGAGGCCACGAGTAGCCCGGCCTTCTCACCGAGGTTCTTCGAGGCGACCTCGTAGTCACCGCCGCCGGAGGGGTACGCCTTGATCAGCTGGCGGTAGGACGCGACCACCACGACCAGGAGGAGAACGACGACGGCCGCGACCCCCGGCGCGAAGCTCAGGAACGCGAGGCCGCCGAGGGTGAGGATCATCAGGAGCTCTTGCGGCGCGTAGGCCACGCTCGAGAGCGGGTCGCTGGCGAAGATCGGCAGGGCAAGGTGCTTGGGCAGCAGCTGGCCCTCGAGGTGCTCGGTCGAGAGCGGGTCGCCGATGATCCATCGCTTGGGCGATCGTGTTTCTGGCGCGGGGCCGGTTCCCTCTGGAGTCACGAGGGACGACACTACTCCCTTGCACACCGCTGTCAAATCTGTGGGAGGTTGCCCCGGATGCGGCGTGGCGTTCGCGTGTCGCGATGGCGCCCGGATAGGCCCGGGCCGCGTCCCTACCCGGAGCGCGTGGCCTCGATCACGCGCCAGAGCGAGCGCCGCAGGGCCTCGAGGTCCTCGAAGTCCATCCCCAGCTTGTCGATGATGCGCGGCGGGATGGTCTGGGCCTCCTCGCGGAGTCGAAGGCCGTCCTCGGCCAGCGCGACGTCGAGCATCCGCTCGTCACGATCGTTGCGCGTGCGGGTGACCAGCCCCGTCGACTCGAGCCGTTTGAGCAGTGGCGAGAGGGTGGCCGGTTCGAGGCGCAGCTCGGCGGCCAGGTCCTTGACCGAGCGCGGGCTGCGACCCCAGAGGGCCAGCATGACCAGGTATTGCGGGTGGGTGAGGCCGTGGGGCTCGAGGATGGGGCGGTAGACGCCGATGACGCTGCGGGATGCGATCGCGAGCGCGAAGCAGACCTGGTCTTCCAGGCGGAGCAGGTCGGGGGCGTCCTCGGTCATGTGCAGCGCCGCTCGCTTTCGCAGATTTGATTAGTACACTAATGATTATGACACATGCTAGTAAAGGGGAACGAGACGGCAGCGGCCTGGTCGGCGTCGTCGGCTGGCTGAACCGCACTCTGCTTCCGTGGATCGGCCCGCCGCCCCTCGGCCCGTACACGACGGTGACGGCGACGGACGAGGCTGCGGCGAAGTCCGAGGCGCGCTGCCCGATCTGCTCAGAGCCGATGACCCTGCACGAGATCGACCGCTCGGGGGAGCGCACGCAGGTCTACCACCCCACCCCGGAGCAGGTCGCCGAGCGAACGGTCTGATCGGGCGGGTCTCGACAGGCTCGACCACCGGGGGTCTCGACAGGCTCGACCACCGGGGGTCTCGACAGGCTCGACCACCGGGGGTTGAGCCTGTCCACCGGTGATTGAGCCTGTCGAAATCAGGGTCTCGACCAGCTCGACCTCCGGGCGCCTCGACCTCCGGGCGGCTCCCTTCTGGCCGTCGGCCGTCAGTGGCCGATCGAGGCGAGGATGCCCGCGCGCACCTCGTCAAGCCTGCGACGCAACTCCGGCACCGTGGCGGCCGGCACGCGGGCCACGGCGGCCCGTCGGCGCAGGTCGGCGCGCAACTGCTGACGGAACTCATTGAGCACGAGGTCGGCCTCGTGCAAGGCCCGGTTCGACTCCAGTCGAATGGCGGCCCCTGGCTCGGCGGCGGTGCCGGAGGACTGCGCGGGGACGTCCTCCCTGGCCTGACGTTTGGCGGAGGCGAGGTCGGCGCGCAGGCTCTTCATCGCCTCGGTGACGCTGAAGCGAACCTCGTCCGCCAGGCGACGCACCGAGTCGGACACCTCGGTTTCGATGGCATCCAGGTCCCCCTCCCGAGCCAGAAGCTCCTCGCGGCCGGCGTCGGTGATCTCGTAGACGGTCTTGCGGCCGTCCGTCGATTTGGTGACCAGTCCCTCGTCCTCGAGTTTGGCCAGCCGCGGGTAGATCGTTCCGGCGCTCGGGATGTAGGTGCCGCCGAATCGATCGCTGAGGGCCTGGATCAGCTCGTAGCCGTGGCGCGGCTGCTCGGCGAGCAGGCTGAGCAGATAGAGGCGGAGGCTGCCGTGCGCGAAGACGGGAGTCATGCCGACGCCCCCGTTGCCGGGTCGGCGGGGCCGGAGGGATCCGTGGCACTCGACGCGGCATCCGCTGCCGACGGGGCCGCATGGGCCGAGGCCGGGGCGCGCCGCACGATCGACACGTCTCCGGACACCGAATTGGCGTGCAATTCCAGCCAGTTGCCGGAGAGGTCGCCGCTGCTGCCCTCGTAACCCTTGCCGAAAACGCCTTTCATCGTCTGGTCGTCGAGTTGGAGCGTGCCGGAGACGGTGTTGAGGTGATAGCTCGTAGCCACTTCGGCGTCAAGCCGTGCGGTCAGGTTTCCGCTGACCGTGTTGGTGTCGATCGCGTCGGGGACTCCCTCGATGTCGAGGAATACGTTCCCGCTGACCCCGTCGGCGCCGAAGCGCGGGATCCTGCCGCTCGCGGTGATGTCGCCGGTGACGGTGTGCGCGGAGATGCGGCCCTCGTGGTTGCCGACGGACATCTCGCCGCTGACTCCGTTGAGCTCGAGGGCGCCGGTGACGCCGTCGACGACGATGTCGCCGGAGACGGTGCTCAGCCTGGCGCCGGCGCTCAGCCCGGAAACGAGGGCCTCGGCGCTGACCACGCCCAACTTCAGCGTGACGTCGCGGGGCACCATGATGCTGACGTCGGCCTTTGCGGTGCCGCGGAAGGAGGCGAACACCTCGATGAAGTTGTCCCAGCGCAGCTGGGGGTGGTCGATCTCGAGGGTGTCGCCGTCGAGCGAGATCTTGAGGTCCTTGCCGCTCACGCTGTGCACCTCGACCCGGGTGTCGGTTTCGTCGTGGCCGATCACGTCGACCTTCCCGCCGATCATGCCGACCTTGAGGTTGCGGACGAGTTCGATGTCGATCACCTTGGTCTGCCCGGGGGCGACAAGCCATTTCTCCTGTGCCATTGCGTACTCCTTTGTGGGCGGCATCCGACCGGCGGATGCCGAAATCCGGTATCGCGATATATCGCGTCTGTTGAGACTCACGATATATCGCGTTTGTCCGGCGCGCAACCCCTGGGATGCGGTCTCGACGGGCTCGACCACCGGGTCTCGACGGGCTCGACCGTGCCGGTGATCGAGCTTGTCGAGATCATCCACCGGGTCTCGACAAGCTCGACCACCGGGTCTCGACAAGCTCGACCACCGGTGATTGAGCCTGTCGAAATCACGGCGGGCGCACCGGTCTCGACGGGCTCGACCACCGGCGGTGCGGTCAATAGGGGAAGATTGCCAGCCACTCGCGAGTGTGAGCGTGCACGATCACGAGGAAGACCACCACGTCGAAGAGCAGATGCACGCAGACGACGTAGGTGAGCGACCTGGTGAGCTTGAAGGTGTAACCCTGCAACAGCGCGAACGGAAAGGTCATCAGGGGGCCCCAGCTCTGGTAACCGAGTTCCCAGAGGAACGAGCAGAAGATCACCGCCTGGAGCAGGTTTGCCTGCCAGTCGGGGAAGTGCCGTCGGAGCAGGGTGAAGGCAACGCAGATGAAGAAGAGTTCGTCCCAGATGCCCACGAAGCCCACGCCCACGAAGAGTCGCGCGATCTCATCCGGCGCCGTGACGGCCGGCCAGTTCTGGTAGACGCCCGATCGGATGAAATAGGTCGGGAGGATGACATAGCCGAGGCCCACGACGATGACGAGGTACCAGCGTTCGGGGGTGCTCCAGCGCTGGCCGGTGCGAATCGGGAAGCGGATCGCGTGGTCGCGGTAGCCGTAGCGCGAGATCAGATAGGGCACGAGAACCGCGAGGGCGAGCACGGTCCCCATCAGCGCCATATTCGGGTAGTCGATGTTCGCCTCGACCGAGATCGTGCTGATGATCAGCAGGCCGAGCGCGAGCAGGAGGAGATCCTTGAACAGCGCCCGGTTCACGACGAAGGCCAGCGCCAGCGCAGCGACCAGCAGCGCGTAGCCGGGAACGGCCGCACGCACCCCGAAGAGCACAACGGCCGACGCCGACAGCAGTCCGGCGGGGAGCAGCCCCCACGAGACCAGCGGCGGAGTGGCCGTTGCCGCGGCAGTCGTCGCATTTCGCATGCCATATGGTACCGAAGCGTGCTCTGAGATCGGGTCGGTCGCGGATGGATTCGTGCCGGTAGATTCGTGCTGTGACCAACGAGCAGAGCGGGGCCGAACCGCGCGCGGCCGGGATCGGGGGAGACGACGACCCGATCGCGGTGATGCGGCGGCTCATCGGCATCGACTCGGTCAATCCCGATCTCGTGCCCGGCGCTGCCGGGGAGGAGGTGGTCGCGGCCTGGTGCGCGCGCTGGCTGGAGAGCCACGGCTTCGAGGTGCACCGCCTCGAGGAACGTGCGGTGCGGCCCTCGATCGTCGGCATCTTCCGCGGGACCGGCGGGGGGCGTTCCCTCATGCTCAACGGCCACCTCGACACCGTGGGTGTCACGGGCTACCGCGGCGACCCGTTCTCCGGTGAGCGGCGCGGCGGCCGGGTGCTCGGCCGCGGCGCCTTCGACATGAAGGGCGGCGTGGCGGCGATCCTCGTCGCGGCCGCGCGGGCATCCGTCACCGGACTGTCCGGTGACGTGATCGTCACCCTGGTCGCCGACGAGGAATTCGGCAGCCTCGGAACGATGGAGGTGCTGCGCGGCTTCCGGGCGGACGCGGCGATCGTGGCCGAACCGAGCGAGCTCGGCCTGACCCTCGCCCACCGCGGCTTCGCCTGGTTCGAGCTCTCGCTCAGCGGGCTGGCCGCGCACGGCTCCCAGCCGGAGCGGGGCGTCGACGCGATCGCGCACGCCGGCCTCGTGCTCCGCGCCCTCGACGAGCTGCGCGAGCAGATCGAGGCCGGTCCGGGGCATCCGCTGCTCGGACACGGCACGGTGCGGGTCGCGAAAATCAGCGGGGGCACGGATGCCGCCACCGTCGCCGCGGCCTGCACGCTCACGATCGAGCGGCGCACGCTTCCCGGCGAAACACCCATCGACGTGGAAGCCGAGTTGCTCGACCTCCTGGCGGCGATTGCCGGCCGCACCGCGGGCTTCAGTTTTCGCCTGATCCGGCTGGTGGCGCGTGCGGCGTTCGAGGCCGATCCGGAGTGGCCGATCGTGCGGCTCGCCCGCGCCGAGGCCGACCGGGTGCTCGGGCACCCCCCGGCGACGCGGGGCGAACCGTTCTGGACGGATGCCGGGCTCCTCCACGAGGCCGGCATCCCCTGCCTGGTGCTCGGCGTGGCCGGCGGCGGGGCGCACGCGGACGCCGAGTGGGCGGAGGAGGCATCCGTGCTTCAGCTGACCGAGATCCTGGCCGGCACCATCGCCGGGTTCTGCGCGTGAGCCGACCTGAGTGTTTTGTCTGAGGAACGGCCTGAGCGCACTGCACGCCTGACCGTGTTCTGATCGTGCGCACCGCGCCGAGAGGCGCGCCTCCCGGGGCCAATTCAGGAGATCCGCCCCGAGGGCGTTGCAGACACCGCACCGTTCCGCGGATCGGCGGGAACGCGCGGCGGGATCTCCTGAATTGGCCACCGGGAAGCGCCGGCACGAGCGGCGGCACCCGTCGTGGCGGGCTCAGTTGGCGGGGCTGTCGATCGAGGGTGCGGAGGGGACGGCTGACCCTTCGAGCGCCTCATCGAGGCCGGGGTGAGCGGGCGTGACCTCCGGACGGGCGGGGCGCCTGATCGCGAAGAACGGAATCGTCCAGTTGCAGAGCGGGCCGACGAGCACCGCGAAGAGCACCGTCCCCACACCGACGTTGCCGCCGAGCAGCCAGCCGATGCCCAGCACAACCACCTCGATGCCGGTTCGCACCACCCAGATCCGCCAGCCGGTGCGTCTGTGCAGGCCCGTCATCAGACCGTCGCGGGGGCCGGGGCCGAAGTGCGCGCCGATATAGAGGCCGGTCGCCACCGCCAGCACGAGCAGCCCGGCCGCGAAGAAGATCACCCGCAGCCAGAGGTCCTGGCCGGCCGGGATCAGCCAGAGGCCGACGTCCGCGGAGGGGCCGACCAGCAGGGCGTTCAGTACCGTGCCGATGCCGGGCTTCTGCCGGATCGGGATCCAGAGCAGGAGCACGACGGCGCTCATCAGCACCGTGATCAGGCCGAAGCCCAGGTGGGTGTGGCTGTCGATGCCCTGGGTGAGCACGTCCCACGGGGCCACGCCGATCTCGCCGCGCACGATCAGCGCGATCCCCAGGCCGTAGAGAAAGAGGCCAATGAGTAGTTGGGAGAGGCGGCGGGTCATAGTCGTCAATCCAATTGCACTATTGGCCTGTTATCAAGTAGCCAATCTCCCTATAGTGGCCTCATGTTCGAGAACCAGATGAGTGCGCGGGCCCTCGAGGCGAGGCTGGGAGAGTGGCGTGACGGCGGGAGCGCCTACCGGGCGCTGTCGGACCGCATCCGGCTGCTCACGCTGGACGGGCGCATCCCCACCGATAGCCGTCTGCCCGCCGAACGTGACCTGAGTGCGCGGCTCGGGGTCAGCCGCACGACCGTCACGGCGGCCTACCGTCGGCTCCGCGACGCGGGCTTCCTGGTCAGCGTGCGCGGCTCCGGGAGCGTTGCCCGGCTGCCCGGGGTCCCTGCGGCGCACGTCGGGCCCGCCGCCGGCGGCATCCTCGATTTCAGCAAGGCCACCATGCCGGCGCTCGCCGGCCTGCCGGATGCCGCCCAGGCCGCGGTGGGCGACCTGCCCGGCCACCTCGGCGGCTCCGGCTTCGACCCGGTGGGAATCCCGGAGCTGCGCGCCGCGATCGCCGACCGGTACCGGGCGCGCGGGCTGGCCACCGACCCGGAGCAGATCATGGTAACGATCGGGGCCCAGCACGCGATCGCGCTGCTCGCCAGGGTGCTGGTCGGCCGGGGCGACCGGGTGCTGATCGAGATGCCCACCTACCCGCACGCCTACGAGGCGCTGACCGCCGCCGGCGCCCGGCTCGTGCCGGTCAGCGTGTCGGCAGCTGTGCCCGGCGAGGACCCGGCCACGGCCGGCTGGGACGAGACCGCGCTCGTGCAGACCCTCCGCCGCAGCAACCCCGTCCTGGGCTATCTGATGCCGGACTTCCACAACCCGACCGGCCGCACCATGCCGGTCGGGCAGCGGGAGCGCGTGCTGGCCGCCGCGGCCCGCCAGGGCACGGTGCTCGTCGTCGACGAGACGATCGCCGAGCTCGACATCGACCGGGCAGGCGAGTTCGCGCCGTTCCCCGCCTACGCCGAGCCGGGGCAGCCGGGCGACGTCGTCGCCATCGGTTCGGTCGGCAAGACGGTCTGGGGTGGGCTGCGGGTGGGCTGGATCCGCGCCGAACGGCCGCTGATCCGCCGGCTCGTCGCCGCGCGCTCAGCGAACGACCTCGGCACGCCCATCCTCGAGCAGCTGATCGTGGTGCGGCTCCTCGCCGAGATGCCCGCGATTCTCGAGGGGCGCCGCACCGAGCTCCGGGTCGGTCGCGACCATCTGGAGCGGCTGCTCGCCGCACGGTTCCCCGACTGGCAGGTGCCGCATGTCGACGGCGGCATCACGGCCTGGGTCAACCTCGGGCTGCCGGTGAGCTCCCAGCTCGCGCTCGCCGCGCGCAATCACGGCCTCCTCGTGCCGGCCGGCCCGCGGTTCGGTCTCGACGGGGCGTTCGAACGGTTCCTGCGGATTCCGTTCTGTTACAGCACCGACGAGATGGACCTGGCCGTCGACGCGCTCGGCCTGGCCTGGGATTCGCTGTTGCGGCATCCGGTGCCGGACACCGGGTACCTCGCCGACGTCGTCTGACGCCTTCGGGCACCCGGCGCCAACGGCATCCGCGGCGGCGGCTCAGTCGTCGAGCGGCTCAGTCTTCGAGCACGAAGGTCACCTCGATCACGACCTCCCACGAGGTGATCGCGCCGTCGGACACCTCCACCTTCTGCTCCTTCACCCAGGCGCCGGAGACGCCGCGCAGGGTCTTGTTCGCGCGGGCGATGCCGGAGGCGATCGCGTCTTCGAACGACGTGTCTGACCGGATGCTCAGGGTGGTTACGCGTGCAACGGACATGGTTTCTCCTTGTTGGATCAATGGGATGTGGTGGGGCTTGTGCCGCAGAGAATACGCGCGGCCCGCCGTTGCCGACACCCCGGGTCGCGGTTCGGCACGGATTCTGCACTCCGTGCAAGGAGGTGCTGGGCGGGTGCATGCCCTCGCCGTTGTGAGCAGGAAGCACCGGGCCCTGACCGCGCTGATCACCGTCGTCATCACCGTCATCTTCGTCGCCATCCTCGGCAGCCTCGCCCGAGGTCGTGATGGCCCCGCTGTCGTCGTGGCCGCGCGCGGACGTGGCTAACTCCTGCAATTTCGGTGAACTCGCTCCGAAAACGGCCGAAATCGCGCATTCTGGCGCGAATTGCAGGAGTTAGCCACGGGCAGGTGGTTCGGCGGGGACCCGGGGCGGATGGACAGCCGAGCGGACACCCTCATATCGTCTGGACGACAACCCGTCGATCGGGTCGGGCGTGGCCACCCGGCGTGGGTTGGTCCAGTCCGGCAGGGTAGAAGCTGCCGCCGCCGTCGTCGAACCTTGCGGGGACAGCGCGAGCAGTGTGACGGTCACCGCGACGACCCGACCAAGCTCCCGGCCGGGGCCACGTGAACGTGAGTATCCTGTAGGCGGAGTCATCGATGACAATCAAACGCGACCAAACCCTCATCGCCTCGATCCAGCGTGCCGTCCATCTGATCGACGTGGTCGCCAACGCACGACGGCCGGTGCTGGTCAAGGCGCTGGCTCAGGAATCCGGCCTCAGCCTGGGCACGACCTACAACATCGTGCGCACGCTCATCCATGAGGGTTACCTCAGGCAGGAGCCGGACGGACTGGTGCTCGGGGGCAGGTTTCCCAGCCTCCGTCCAGAGAATGATGAAGGGGTGTTCCTCGCCCGGGTGCGCAGTTCCCTCCGCCGGGTTACCGCCGAGCTCGGTGCTACCTCGTACCTGTCCCGGTTCAGCAACGGTGAAGTCGACATTGTGGACATCGTGGATGCAGCGCCCAGCCCTCGAGTCGAACTGTGGGTCGGCATCAACAACAGTGCCCACGCGACGGCGCTGGGCAAGCAAATCCTCACCGAACTCGATACCGACGGGCGTCTGGACTATTTGTCCCGGCATCCGCTCGCACAACTCACCTCGCACACCATCAGCAACCGCCGCACCCTGCTCGAGGAGCTGGATCACCATCCGGAGTCCGCTATCGACCGCCAGGAGTATGCCATCGGCTTTACCTGCATTGCGGTCCCGGTGCGGTCCCCGGGCCTTATCGCGTCGCTTGCGGTGTCGCTGCCCTCTGATCTGAAAGCCCTCGATCCGGAGGCCATCGTTCGGCGCCTGCAAACCTTCGCCGGCAAGCTGTCGGTCCAACTCGGTGCCGACCGATTCGGTCAGTTCACCATCTGAAAATCTGTCCCTGTCAGCGGGTGTTCCCGTGAACGTAGCGTAGGCCTCAGGGCACCATGCTATGGAGCAGCAGCTTCACCGCAGGTGCGCAACCGTGAGGAGAAGCAATGACGCTCTATCCCGAACTCACCGACGACGCTCGTCGGGAGATGTTGAGAATGATGGTCCTGATTCGCACCTATGAGGAGGCGATCCTGAGGGAGTACCACGCCGACAAGAGTCCCGGTTTCGACATTGGCGCCGGCCTGATTCCCGGTGAGATGCACCTGTCCGCGGGGCAGGAGCCCGTTGCGGCGGGGCTGGCCCTGCACCTGACCACAGACGACGCGATGACGGCCACCCACCGGCCGCATCATGTGGCCATCGCCAAGGGCGTGCGGCTGAGGGAAATGACGGCGGAGATCTTCGGCCGCGAAACCGGACTCGGCCGCGGTCGCGGCGGACACATGCACCTGTTCGATCCGGAGACGCACTTCTCGTGCTCCGGCATCATCGCCGAGGGCCTCCCTCCCGCGCTGGGCCAGGCGTTCGCCTTCCAGCGCCGCGGCACCGACCGGGTGGCCATCGCAGTGGCCGGGGAGGGGGCGGCCAACCAGGGTGCCTTCCATGAGTCCCTCAACCTCGCCGCGCTCTGGAAACTGCCCGTCGTGTTTGTGATCGAAGACAACGACTGGGGCATCTCGGTGCCGCGTGCGAAGTCGACCTCGGTCACCTCGAACGCCGTCCGCGGCGCCGCCTATGGGATGCCCGGCATCCGGGTCGAGGAGAACTCGGTGGAGGGTGTGTATGACGCGGCCGGCGAAGCGATCGCTCGTGCCCGTGCCGGCGAAGGACCTTCCCTGATCGAGGTGCACACCCTCCGGCTCTGGGGCCACTTCGAGGGTGACGCCCAGGGATACCGCACCGACCTGGAAGGCGTGCCGGGCCACGATCCGCTGCCGACCTACCGGAACGCGCTCGTAGCTCGCGGCGTGATAACCGACGACGACTACGCGACAATGCAGGCCTCCGCGGTGGAGCGCGTCGAAGACGCGATCGACTTCGCCAAGGGATCTCCGGTCCCCGACCCCGCCGACGCATTGAAGTACGTATTCTCCGAAGGAGCACACTCATGAACACCCCGCTGCCCGCCAACGACCTCGATGGCCAGGTCCTGGCCATCGAACCCGACGCCGGCAAGCGCAAACTGTCGACGGCCAAGGCCATTCAGGAGGCCATCGCCCAACAGATGCGCGCCGATGACTCCGTCTTCGTGATGGGTGAGGATGTCGGCCCGTATGGCGGTATCTTCTCCTCCACCACCGGTTTGATCGAGGAATTCGGGCCACACCGCATCATCGACACCCCCATCTCCGAGACCGCGTTCATCGGCACCGGAATCGGTGCCGCAGTCGAGGGCATGCGCCCCATCGTGGAGCTCATGTTCGCGGATTTCTTCGGTGTCTGCATGGACCAGATCTACAACCACATGGCCAAGATCCACTATGAGTCCGGCGGCAACGTGCAGGTGCCGATGGTGCTGATGACGGCCGTCGGTGGCGGCTACTCCGATGGCGCCCAGCACTCGCAGTCTCTCTGGGGCACCTTCGCGCACCTTCCCGGGATGAAGGTCGTCGTGCCGTCGAACCCCTACGACGCCAAGGGCCTGATGACGGCGGCCATCCGCTCGAACGACCCGGTCGTGTTCATGTTCCACAAGGGCGTGATGGGGCTCGGTTGGATGAAGAAGAACAAGCGGTCCATCGACGCCGTGCCCGAGGAATCGTATGAGGTGCCGATCGGTAAGGCCCGCGTCGCCAGGGAGGGAACCGACGTCACGATCGTCACCCTCTCGCTCTCGGTACACCACTCACTCGACGTCGCCGAGAAACTCGAACAGGAAGGCATCAGCGTCGAGGTCATCGACCTGCGCAGCTTGGTGCCGCTCGATCGTGACGCGATCCTGGCCTCCGTTTCAAAGACCGGCCGTCTGATCGTCGTCGACGAGGACTACCAATCCTTCGGTGTTTCCGGAGAGGTGATCGCGTCCGTGGTCGAACGTCAACCCGGCCTGCTCACGCACGTCTCACGGGTGTGTGTGCCAGACGTGCCGCTGCCATATGCCAGCCAACTCGAATACGGGGTCCTGCCGACGCCTGCTCGCATCGAGGCAGCTGTTCGCGACGCCGTGGCCGGCAGGGGCACATCGTGAGCGATGTGATCTTTCCGAAGATGTCGGAGGCCACTGACGCGACAGGTGTCCTCGTCACCTGGTTCGTCGAATCCGGTGACGAAGTGACGACGAGGACTCTGGTCGCCGAGGTGGCCGTGGACAAGGTTGACGCCGAGATCTACCCGGAAACGGCGGGCACGATCACCCTTCTCGTCGAGGAGGGGGCGGAAGTCCCCCAGGGCAGCGTCCTTGCGACAGTCGAATGACCGAGCGGTAACACCCGGCCCTGCGGACCAGGCGAGGGGACATCCTTCGGGGTGACACCCCTCGCCGCATCCGCGGACGGCGTGTTAGACCGGCTCGCGGCGCTCGCCGCCCGCATCTTCGGGGTGCCGATCGCGATCGTCAGCGTCGTCCACCCGCTCCTGGCGGGCGAATTCGGGCTGCAGTTCGACGCCCGGCTGCTCGTGTCGGCCTGCTACAGTGCTGTCTGAATCCGAGCGGGCGCAGACGGTCGGCAACCCGCCGACACGCGTTTCCGTCGTGTGAGAGAGAGGCACCATGAAGGCATCAGCGAAACTCGGCACCAACCTGCAATCCGTCCTCGTCGACCTGATCGAGCTGCACGTGCAGGGCAAACAGGCGCATTGGAGCGTCGTGGGCAAGAACTTCCGCGACCTGCACCTGCAGCTGGACGAGATCATCGACGACGCGCGGCTGTTCTCCGATCAGCTGGCCGAACGGATGCGCGCCCTCGACGCCCTGCCCGACGGTCGCAGCGAGACGGTCACCGCGACCACCCACCTGCCCAAGTTCCCGGCCGGAGAGGTGGGCACCACCGAGACCGTCGGCCTGGTCACCGACCGCCTGGGCGCGACCGTCGACAACATCCGTGCCGTGCACGACAAGGTCGACGAGGAAGACCCGACGAGCGCCGACATCCTGCACGGCTTCATCGAGAAGCTGGAACAGTACGCCTGGATGGTGAGCGCCGAGAACCGCACCCCGCGCAAGCCAACGGCCAAGGCCTCGACCAAGCCGGCCGGCAAGGCCTGACGCGGGAGCTACGACTTCAGTTCACCGCGCCGGCGAGCAAGCCCAGGCGCGGTCGGCACGACACCAGGAGGTCGGTTTGACGCGGATCGAAAGCCCGGAGCCGGTCTGGCTGACCGTGCCGGGGAAACGGACTGCGGAGCCAAGTCTTCGCGGAGCCGCGACGGCTGCCTTTGCCGTGAACGGAGCCGCCGAACGGGCTCTGGACCTTGCCCGCGCGCTCGGCGGCTCCGTTCCCCTGCCGGGGTCCGGGCAGACGCTCCGGCTGTTCGAAACGCTGGCTTCCCTGGCCGCCGCAGACCTCACGGCGGCGCGGGTGGCCGAGGCGCACCTGGACGCGCTCGCCATCCTGGACCAGGCCGGCGCCGATCCGGCCGGGCTCGTCGCGGGTGGCGGCACAGAACCGAGCTGGGGCGTCTTCGCCGCCGAAGGCGCGGGGGCTCGGCTCGACGCGACACCGGCCGACGCGACACCGGCCGACGCGACACCGGCCGGCGCGACACCGGCCGGCGCGATCAGCGGCGAATGGTGGCGGCTCGACGGCACGAAGCCGTGGTGCTCGCTCGCCGGCTCGCTCAGCCACGCCCTCGTCACGGCGCGCACCTCGGACGCCACCCGGCGGCTGTTCGTGGTCGACCTGACCGACCCCGGGATCACCGCCCGCACAGACGTGTGGGTGGCTCGAGGGCTCCCGGCCGTGCCGAGCGGACCGGTCGAGTTCCGGGGCGTCCGGGCCCGGCCGGTCGGGGGAGACGGCTGGTACCTCCGCCGCCCGGGCTTCGCCTGGGGCGGGATCGGCGTCGCGGCCTGCTGGTGGGGTGGCGCCGTCGGCCTGGCCAGGCGGGTCTTTGAGTCCGTGCTCGAGCGGGAGCCCGATCAGATCGCACTCGCGCACCTGGGCGCGCTCGACCTCGCGCTGACCGCGGCCGGGGTCTCCCTGGCTGCCGCCGCGGCTGCAATCGACGCCGGGGACGCCGTCGGCGAACAGGGGGCACTCCTCGCGGCGCGGGTGCGAGGCCAGGTCGCGCGCACGGTCGATGAGGTGATCACCCGCACGGGCCACGCGCTCGGCCCCGCACCGCTCGCCTTCGACGCCCGGCACGCCGGGCGCGTCTCCGACCTGCAGCTCTACGTGCGCCAGCACCACGCCGAGCGGGACGACGCGGCGCTCGGCCGCCGGCTGCGGGGCGCCGGGGTGTCCCCGTGGTGAGCTTCAGCCACACGGATGCCGGCACGGCCGAGAGCGTGTGGGCGGCGGCGCATCGAGGGCGCGTCGGAGCGGGGGAACGAGCATCCGCCCGCTCGGTGTCGCCAGGATCCGCCCCGCTCCTGCCGGACCCATCGGTGCGGGCACTGCGCGTCGACGACTTGCGCCGGCTCGTCGTGGTCGCCGCCCACCCCGACGACGAGACACTCGGCGCCGGCGGGCTGATCGCCCGGGCCGGGCAGGCCGGAGTTCCGGTGACTGTCGTGGTGCTCACCAATGGTGAGGCGTCCCATCCCGGATCCAGCACGCACGACCCCGCGCGGCTCGCGGCAGTGCGCCGGGTCGAGGTGGCGGCCGCCGTCGCCGTGCTGGCGCCCGCGGCGCTGGTGCGCCTGCTCGACCTCCCCGACGGGTCGCTCGCCGGGCATCGGGAGGAGGCGTCCCGCGCGATTTCCGCGGAGATCGGTGCCGGCGGGCCGGGAACCTGGCTGGTGGCCCCCTGGAGGCTGGACGGTCATCCGGACCACGCGGCTGCCGCGGAGGCTGCCCGCCACGCTGCCCGCGACCGGGGTGTCAGCCTCTTCGAATACCCGATCTGGGCCTGGCACTGGTCCACACCCGGGGACCAGGTCTGGTCGGAGGGCGTGATTCGGACCCTTGACCTCGCAGCTGAAGACCGACTGCGCAAGACCCGGGCGATGGCCCTGCACCGCAGCCAGGTGCAGCAGCTCTCCGGACTGCCCGGCGACGAACCGATCATCCCGGCGGGCTTCGCTGCGCACTTCGACCGCGGGTACGAGACCTTCATCGAGGCCTTCATCGGATCGGAGACGGAGACCGAGACGGAGAACGAGGTTGATCACCAGCTGGACCCGATCGACGGACCGAGCCTGGCCGGGGCCTTCTTTGACGAGTTCTACGCCGGGACCCGTGACCCCTGGGGGTTCGAGACCCGGTGGTACGAGGAGCGCAAGCGATCCCTGACCCTGGCGGCCCTGCCTCGCCGACGTTTCCGGGCCGCACTGGAACTGGGCTGCTCGATCGGCGTGCTCACGGCCGGCCTGGCCGACCGGTGCGACACCGTCACCGCGGTCGATATCGCGGAGCAGCCGCTCTCGGTTGCCCGCGCCCGGCTGGCCGCTCGCCCCAGCGTAACCTTCGCACGGCTCACCCTGCCCGCCGAGTGGCCGGAGGGCACCTTCGACCTGATCGTGTTCTCCGAGGTCGGCTACTACTTCTCTGCGGTGGAGCTGCGCGAGGTGCTCCGGCGATGCCGCGGCAGCCTTGCTCCCGGTGGTGTGATCGTTGCCTGCCACTGGAGGCATCCGGTGCCGGCGTATCCGTTGACCGGCGATCAGGTGCACGCAGAACTCGGCAGGCTGGCGGGGTTCGAGCGCACGGTGGAGCATCGGGAACGCGACTTCCTGCTCGAGGTGTTCGAAGCCGCGCCGGCTCGCTCTGTCGCGCAACACGAAGGCCTGGTGCCGTGACCGACCGCGGCTCGGTCGACAATGTCGTGGTCGTGGTCCCGGCCCGCAATGAGGAGGAGCTCCTGCCGCGATGCCTGGCCGCGTTGACCGTGGCTGTCGGGGAGGTCGGCGGCGTGGCCGGCCAGTCGCCGCCCGTCATCGACGTCGTGGTCGTGCTCGACCGGTGCAGCGACGGCACGGCCGAGGTCGCCGCGGACTGGCCGGCGTTCGGGAGCATCAGCACGACGGGTGGGGCCGTCGGCGTTGCCCGCCGCGCCGGGGTGCGGCACCTGCTGCCGACGTCGAACCTTTTCACTTCGACGACGTGGATCGCGACGACGGATGCCGACTCCGCCGTACCGCCGAACTGGCTGACCGTGCAGCTCGCCTTCGCCCGCAACTCCGTCGACCTCGTGCTGGGGACCGTGGTTCCCGACGATGGGCTGTCCGACGGAGGCAGGGAACGGTGGGACGCCCAGCACCGGCTGGTCGAGGGGCACGCCCATGTGCATGGCGCGAACCTCGGAGTGCGCGCCGACCGCTACCTTCAGGCCGGAGAATTCGCTCTCGTCGACGGGCATGAGGACGTGAGGTTGGTCTCTGCCCTGCGCGGTCTCAGGGTGAGCGAGATTCGCACCGAGCTCATCCCCGTGCTGACCTCCGGGCGACTCACCGGGCGCACTCCGGGGGGATTCGCCGGCTATCTGCGTGATCAGGCGACCGAGGGGGGCGGCCACGCCCCGGTGAGGGGCCCTGTCACCGGGTCTCGACGGGCTCGACCTCCGGTGATTGAGCCTGCTCGTCGGTGATTGAGCCTGTCGAAATCACCGCACCGAGGCGTGATCTGGCTGCATCCGGTACCGCACGTGGGGTCTCAGGGGCGAGCCGCGCGCGACCCGCGGGTGCTCGAACTCGTCGACCTGGGTCATCCCCAGTCGCTCCATCACGGCCCGGGAGGGGAGATTGATCACGGCGGTGACGGAACCATCTCCCGGTACCTCTCCGTGCCGAGGGGCTCGTCACGAATGCCACCGTGAGAGCGGATGTCCGGGGCCGCCTCCGTGCATAACTCCTGCAATCTGTACGGCTTGAGCCGAACATCCGCGGAATTCCGGGACCAAGGATCAATCGCCGACCGGATTGCAGGAGTTATGAACAAGGCGGGGAGGAACCGTCGGCGGGGCTCAGCCGGTGGGGCTCAGTCGGTCGCCGTCAGGCATCGAGCCCGCCCGAGGCGTCCAGCCCGCCGTGCCGGCTCCGTACGCCCCGACGCCAGACGGCGGCGGTGAGCGGTACCCCCGGGCGGTAGGCGAGATGGGCGACGGATGGCGCGTCGAGCACCTGCAGGTCGGCCCACCCGCCCACCCGCAGCGACCCGACCGCGTCGACTCCGTGCTCGCGGCCGACCGCCGCCGCGCCGCCGCGGGTCGCCGCCCAGACGGCCTCGTCGATGGTCAGCCCCAGCTGCAGCACGGCCGTCGCCACACAGAACGGCATCGACGTCGTGTAGGAGGTGCCCGGGTTGCAGTTGGTGGCCAGGGCGATCCTCGCCCCCGCGTCGAGCAGTCGCCGGGCCGGCGGGAACGGCTCCCGGGTGGACAGGTCGCAGGCCGGCAGCAGCGTCGCCACGGTCGCCCCGCCCGCGAGAGCCTCGATGTCACGGTCGTCCAGGTGGTTGCAGTGGTCGACGCTGGCGGCGCCGAGCTCCACCGCGAGCCGCACCCCACCGCTGAAGCCGAGCTGGTTGCCGTGCACGCGCACGCCGAGGCCCGCCGCGCGGCCGGCGAGCAGCACCTCGCGGCTCTCCTCCACGTCGAACGCGCCGACCTCGCAGAACGCGTCGATGTAGTCGGCGTGCGGGGCCACGGCGGCGAGCATCGGCCCGGTGACCAGGTCGAGGTAGTCGCGGCGGTCCATCCCCTCGGGAACGAGGTGGGCGCCGAGGAACGTGACCAGGTCCGCCACGGATGCCGCGGCGCGCGCCGACCGGACCTCGCTCGCCAGGTCGAGGCCGTAGCCGGTCTTCGTCTCGAGGAACGTGGTGCCCTGGTCCTCGGCCTCCCGTCGCAGCCGGGCGGCACCCGCGACGAGCTGCTCCTCGCTCGCCGCCCTGGTCGCGGCCACAGTGGTGTTGATGCCGCCGGCCGCGTAGCGCTGCCCGGCCATCCGGGCCTCGAACTCCGCGGCCCGGTCGCCCGCGAAGACGAGGTGGGTGTGCGTGTCGACCCAGCCGGGCAGCACGGCGCGACCGCCGACATCCGTGCGAGTGTCGGCCGCGGGTGCCTCCGCGGACGGTCCGAGCCAGGCGATCCTGCCGTGCTCGATCACGAGCGCGGCATCCCGCAGGCGCACCCCGTCGTCGGCCTGGCTGGTGAGCTCACGGATGCCGGTGATCAGTTCGGTCGTCATGCGGGGTCTCCTGTGCTGGTGGTCTGGGCCTGCCTCGCCGGGTCGAGCGCCGCCGGGGCCAGCGCCGGCGGGTCGAGCGCCGCCAGGGCGTCGCGGAGCAGGACCTCCGGTCGCGGGTCGAGGCCCGTGCGGGCGGTGTCATCCCCGGCGCCGCGGTCCGCGCCGGAAACGAGCCGGCCGGAGTCGGCGACGACGACCCCGTGCACGATCACCCGCAGCACGTCGGAGGCCGTGGCCGCGAGCGGCAACTGGGCCGGCGCCGATCCCGCGGTGCGCACACTGCTCGTCGACACCTCGACGAGGTCGCAGAGGTCGCCCGGCCGGAGCCGCTGGTCGCCGAGCCCGAGAGCGGTGTAGCCGTTGGCCGTGGCGGCGGCGAGCAGCTCGGCCGGGTCGAACCGGCCGCGCCTGCCCGAGGCGAGCCGTTCGCCGGCCTCGAGCCCGCGCAGCTCGAGCAGCGGGTCGACGACCGCGTTCTGGTCGGAGCCGAGCGCGATCCGGGCGCCCGCGTCGGCCAGGCGCCGGGCCGGGCCGATGCCGTCGCCGAGGTCGGCCTCGGTGGTCGGGCACATTACGACGGTGGCCGCTGCGGACCCGAGCCGGGCGATGTCCTCGTCGGTGAGGTGGGTGGCGTGCACGACGCTGAGCCGGGGCGACAGGGCGCCGAGTGCGTGCAGCAGCCCGGTCGGCGTCCGGCCGTACGCGGCGAGGCAGTCGGCGTTCTCCTGCGGCTGTTCGGAGAGGTGGATGTGCAGCGGCACGGTGCCGGGCAGACCCGCGAGCACCTCCCGCATCGCTTCGGGTGGCACGGCGCGCACGGAGTGGATTGCGGCGCCCAGGCTCACCAGGGCATCCGTGCCGGTGCCCGCAGCCCCATCGATTTCCGCGCCCGTGGCGAGCGCCTCAGCCAGCGAGCGCCAGCGGGACAGCCAGCCGGCCGCCGAGCCGTCGCCGAACGCGCGCTGGCCCGGCTCGAGCGGCGCCCCGATGCCGCCGGCCAGGTAGAGCGTGTCGAGCAGCACCAGACGGATGCCGACCGACCGCGCCGCGTCCGCCAGCGCGAGCTCCATGGCGTGTTGTGTCGGGTACCGGCTGCCGTCCGGCCGGTGGTGCAGGTAGTGGAACTCGCCGACCGCGGTGAAGCCGCTGACCAGCATTTCGGCGAAGACCGCGCGGGCCAGCTCGAAGTAGTGGTCGGGGTCGAGGCGGCCGGCCACCAGATACATCGCCTCGCGCCACTGCCAGAAGTCGCCGCCGCCGGAGTGCGTGCGGCCGCGCAGTGCCCGGTGGAACGCGTGCGAGTGGGCGTTGGCCATTCCGGGCAGCACGGTTCCGAGCCTCACGTCGCCCGGCAGCGGCTCGGACCGCGGCGTCACCCGCGCGATGCGGCCGTTCGCGCCGACCTCGAGGCGCACGCCGGGCGTGGGCACCCCGTCGATCAGCAGCGTCTCGCACCAGTACGCGGTCGGTGGTCGAGCTTGTCGAGACCCGGTGGTCGAGCTGATTTCGACAGGCTCAATCACCGGGGTGGGCTCAATCACCGGTGGTCGAGCTTGTCGAGACCCGGTGGTCGAGCTGATTTCGACAGGCTCAATCACCGGGGTGGGCTCAATCACCGGGGTTGGCTCAATCACCGGTGGTCGAGCTTGTCGAGACCCCTCCGCCGGTGGTCGAGCTTGTCGAGACCCGGCCGCAGTTCCCTGCCAAGTCGCGCCGGTCACAGCAGTGACCTCAGCAGCGTCTCCAGGGCGTCGATCCCGGCCACGCAGTCGTCCGCCTCGGCGAATTCCTCCGGGGAGTGCGAGATGCCGGTCGGGTTGCGCACGAAGAGCATGGCGCTCGGCACGCTCGCGGCGAGAACACCGGCGTCGTGGCCCGCCCCGGTGGGAAGGAACGGGACCCCGCCGAGCTCCCGGCCGAAACATTCGCGGAGACCGTGGTCGAAGGTCACCGTGCCGGTCCAGGACTCCTCGGTGACGCTCACGGAGCATCCGTTCAGCCCCACAGCCTCCTCGACCCGGGCCGTGATCGCCGCGACGAGCGCGCGAGTTCCGGCGTCGGTCTCGCACCGGGCGTCGAGCCAGGCGTGCACCGTGGAGGCGATCACGTTCGTGCCGCCCGGCACGACCTCGAGGCGGCCGACGGTCGCCCGGGCGCCCGGGATCGCCGACGAGGCCTCGTGCACGGCGACGACCGCGCGGGCGGCGGCGACCATCGGGTCGCGGCGCCCGGGCATCAGGGTCGCGCCGGCATGATTGCCCTGGCCGGTCACGGTGAGGCGCCAACGGCCGTGGGCGAGAATGGACGAGGCCACGGCGACGGGCCGGCCCAGGTCGATCAGGCCTCGACCCTGCTCGACGTGCAGCTCGATGAACAAGCCGATCCGGCCGAGGGCCTCCCGGTCGGCGCCGAGGCGTTCCGGGTCGACGCCCGCACGGACGGCGGCCTCGGCGAGCGTCACGCCATCCGGGTCGACCAGGGCCCTGGCCCGGTCGGCGTCGATGCCGCCGGTCATCAGCCGGGAGCCGAGGCAGGCGATCCCGAACCGGGAGCCCTCCTCCTCGGCGAAGACGAGCACGGCAACCGGCCGCGACGGCACGAACCCGGATGCCTGCAGCCGCCCGATCGCTTCGAACGCTGAGACGACCCCGAGGGGGCCGTCGTAGGCGCCGCCGCCGGGCACGGAGTCCAGGTGGCTGCCGGTGACGACGGCTCCGGGCCCCGGCTCACCCCACCAGGCCCAGAGGTTGCCGTTGCGGTCGGTCGCGACCATGAGGCCGAGGCGCTCGGCGCGTTCGGTGAACCACGCCCGGAGCTCGAGGTCCGCACCCTGCCAGAGGTGGCGGGAGTACCCGCCGCGGCGGGCATCCCGGCCGGTGCCCGCGATCTCGTCGAGGCCGGCCAGCATCCCGTGCGCGAGCAGCGCGGTCACGGCCGCGCCATGCTCACGCCGCACACCCGGTTCACTCCGACTCCCACATCGGCACCCGCAGGCCGCGCTCGCGTGCCACCTCTTCGGCGCGCTCATAGCCGGCGTCGACGTGCCGCATGACCCCGGTGCCGGGGTCGTTGGTGAGCACCCGTTCGATCTTCTCGGCGGCGAGCGGCGTGCCGTCGGCGACGATGACCTGGCCGGCGTGGATGCTGCGGCCGATCCCGACGCCGCCGCCGTGGTGGATCGACACCCAGGTGGCGCCCGAGGCGGTGTTCAGCAGGGCGTTCAGCAGCGGCCAGTCGGCGATCGCGTCCGAGCCGTCTTTCATCGCCTCGGTCTCCCGGTAGGGCGAGGCGACCGAGCCGGAGTCGAGGTGGTCGCGGCCGATCACGATCGGGGCCGACAGCTCGCCGGAGGCGACCATCTCGTTGAACCTCCGGCCGGCCAGGTGGCGTTCCTGGTAGCCGAGCCAGCAGATCCGGGCCGGCAGACCCTCGAAGTGCACCAGGTCCTGGGCCTTGGTGATCCACCGGCGCAGGTGCTCGTCCTCCGGGAACAACTCGAGGATGGCCTTGTCGGTGGCCGCGATGTCGGCCGGGTCGCCGGAGAGAGCCACCCAGCGGAACGGCCCCTTGCCCTCGGCGAAGAGCGGGCGGATGTAGGCGGGCACGAATCCGGGGAACTCGAACGCCCGCTCGCAGCCGCCCAGCTGAGCCTCGGCCCTGATCGAGTTGCCGTAGTCGAAGACCTCGGCGCCGGCATCCTGGAACCCGACCATCGCCGTGACCTGCTTGTTCATTGCGGCGCGGGCGCGCTCGGTGAACTCCTCCGGCTTCGCGGCGGCGTAGGCGTGCCACTCGGCCACGGTGACGCCCTCCGGCAGGTACGCGAGCGGGTCGTGGGCGCTGGTCTGGTCGGTGACGATGTCGATCGGAACCTTGCGGGCGAGCAGCTCGGCGAACACGGTCGCGGCGTTGCCGACGAGGCCCACGGAGAGTGGCCGCTTCTCGGCCTTCGCCGCGAGCACACGGGCGATGGCATCGTCGAGGTCGGTCGTGAGCTCGTCGAGGTAGCCGTGGTCGACCCGGCGCTGAAGCCGGGTCTCGTCGACGTCGACGATGAGCACGACGCCGTCGTTCATGGTGACGGCGAGCGGCTGCGCGCCGCCCATCCCGCCGGCCCCGCCGGTGAGGGTCAGGGTGCCGGCCAGGGTGCCGCCACCGTGCTCGTCAAGCCCGCCCCGACGGGCGGCGATTTTGGCGGCGACGGCGGCGAAGGTCTCATAGGTGCCCTGCAGGATGCCCTGGGTGCCGATGTAGATCCAGGAACCGGCCGTCATCTGGCCGTACATGGTCAGGCCGAGGGCCTCGAGCCGGCGGAACTCCGGCCAGGTCGCCCAGTCGCCGACGAGGTTGGAGTTGGCGATGAGCACCCGCGGCGCCCACTCGTTGGTGCGGAAGACGCCGACCGGCTTGCCGGACTGCACCAGCAGGGTCTCGTCCTTTTCCAGGGTCGTCAGCGTGCGCACGATCGCGTCGTACGCCTCCCAGTTGCGGGCGGCCTTGCCCGTGCCGCCGTAGACGACGAGGTTTTCCGGGTGCTCGGCGACCTCGGGGTCGAGGTTGTTCATGAGCATCCGGAGAGGACCCTCGGTTTGCCAGCTCCTGGCGGTGAGAGTGGTGCCACGCGCGGCGCGGACGGGACGGGATTCGGACATGGGCGGTTCCTCTGGCTCGTGGCGGTTCTGGATGGGCGAAGGTCTGGGTGCTCGGAGGGTAGGGGGGTCAGACAGGTTCGGCAGCGGCCGGGACGGTCTTGCCGAGTCCGGCGGACACCGTGTCGGCGGCGCGCACGAGCAGGGGGCCGTACCGGGCGACGTCGGCGGGGTTGACCCGGTAGCTCGGGATGACCAGGCTCAGGGCCGCCACGACCCGATGCTCGGAGCGAATCGGGGCGGCGATGGCCGTGACATCCGCTTCGACGCCCCGCTCGACCACGACGTAGCCTGCCGGCGGGGTATGGCCGGTGAGCACCTGGCCGGCCGCCGACCGTTCGAGCGGCACCGTGCGGCCGACCCAGTTGGCGTGGCGCACGGAGTGGGTGCCCTCGACGATGGCGATGTAGAGGCTGCAGTGGTCGTGGCCGGGGGTGCTCAGGTAGGCCGATTCGCCGGTCTCGGCGACGAGGTCCTCCATGGCGCGCCTGGACAGGGTCACCAGGGATTCGCCGCTCAGGGACTGGGCCCCGAGCTGGATGATCCGGCTGCCTGGGCGGTAGCTGCCGTCGTCCCCGCGGCGCACGAAGCCGCGGGTTTCGAGGGTGCGCAGCAGGCGCAGGGCTGTGCTGGGGGAGAGGTCGACGGCGCGGGAACTCTCCGAGAGGGTCAGCCCGTCACCGTCGCAGATCACGGCGAGCAGGTCGAGCGCGCGCTCCACGGTGCGGGTGGACGACTCGGCCATGCTGCTCCCTTGCCTTGACTGTGCCATCCAGTAAAACACGGATGTCATTCGCTGGCAAGAATTACGTGCGTTGGCGTGAGTGGATGCATCCGCTCAGTTGCCGAGGTTCACGCCGCGTTGGGCCAGGAACGGGGCGGCGTCGACGGCCGTCCCGTCGATCCTGACCTCGAAGTGCAGGTGGCAGCCGGTGGCGGCGCCGGTGCTGCCGACCCCGGCGATCACCTGGCCGGCGAGCACTTGCTCACCCACGCTGACGAGCGTCTCCCCGGCGGCGATGTGGGCGTAGCCGGTCTCGATACCGTTGCCGTGGTCGATCAGGATCCAGTTGCCGTAGGTGCCCAGGGCACCGGCGGCTTCGACCACTCCGTCGGTTGCCGCGTAGATCGCCGCGTCGCAGCCGGCCCCGATGTCGGTGCCGCGGTGGAAGTCACCGACCCCGGCGACCGGGTGCACGAGGCGGGGTCCGAACGAATCGGTGATGCGCCCGGCGGCGGGTCTGGCCCAGCCCTGTTCGCTGAGACGCCCGGTGTCCGCGACCGGTGGAATGGCCGGAAGCGGCCTCAGCTCGCTCACCACGGTGGCGGCCGGAGCCGACAGGGCGAGTGCGGCGAGGTCGGCGGATGCCGCGTCGATGTCTGCCTGCGCCGTCGCGACCGCCGCGAGGGCGTCGGCGACCGGGACCGCGGCCGTCACTGACTGCGCCGCGGCATCCTGGGTCTCGAGCGCCTGCTCACGTTCGGTGTCCGCGGCGACCCTCGCGCGCACCTCGTCGAGGTTGGCGGTCAGCCTGGACAGAGTGTCGAGCGTGCCGAGCTGGAACAGGAGGTCGCTGCCGGCCTTGTCATCGAGCAGCACGTCGACGGTGGCGGTGCCGGATTGCTGCATCAGGCCCCGGACGAGCATTGCAAGCATCCGGCGGGAGGCGTCGGCGGTGACGCCGGCCTTCTCCCTCAGCGCGCGCACGAGGTCGGCCCGGCTGACGGCGGCCTCGTAGTCGGCGTTGGCCGTGGCGTAGGCGAGGTTCGCCTTGCCCAGGGCGGTCCGTGCCGCGCCCAGGCGAGACTGGGCCGTTGCGACGGCGGCACCGTGGCGCGCGGCGGCGGCGAACGCCGCGGCGGAGACTCGTGCAGTCGCGGCCCGGACGGCGCTGGCGGCCGCGGC
>NZ_SOHH01000014.1 GCF_004403515.1 Cryobacterium fucosi
GGGACGAGTCCGGCGGCCGACACGAGATTCGTATCGTCGAAGGTCGCTGACAGGGACGTGGATCTATGGTTCAGTTGCATCTACGAGATGTCCTCTTGATTTGGTAAATAGTTGCCGTGGTAAGCCCTATTTTTCCTGATCAAAAGGACATTCTCTGTTTAACGCGCCGCTAACTCCTCAATCCGACCGGTGGATCGAGGCTTAGCTGAGACTGAACAGAACGAAGGGGAAACATGGAAACGAAGAAGCGTTCTGCGTCACTGGACAGACGCGGCATCGCGCTCAGTGCCCAATACCTGGGGGCGGCCGCAGTGTGGGGGGCGAGCTTCCTGTTTATCAAGGTCGCCATCGACGGCCTCTCACCCGCGCAAGTCGTACTCGGCCGCCTGGTCTTCGGCGCTCTCGTCCTAACCATGATCATGCTGGTCACACGGCGGAGGTGGCCCCGCGGCCTCCGAGTGTGGAGTCATCTGACGGCGATCGGGGCGATCATGTGCGTCGCCCCGTTCCTCCTGTTCTCCTGGGCCGCCCAATACCTGCCGTCGGGGCTGTCGAGCATTTACAACGCAACTACCCCGATCGCCACGATGCTCCTAGCGTTGGCGATCCTTCCCGACGAGCGGCTCACCAAGATCAAGACGGCTGGCCTTTTTGTCGCGGCCGGCGGCGTCATCCTGGTCGCCGCACCGTGGGATGCTATTGCCGACACGACCAACGGCATGTTCTTCTGGGCGCAGCTGGCCTGCTTGGGAGGGACTACTTGCTATGGCCTCGGCTTCTCTTACACTCGGCGATTCGTGCGCGGATACTCCTATGACGCGATCACCGTCTCCGCCTCTCAGATTGGAGCGGGAGCGGTAATAATCCTGCTGCTCACGCCGTTCATCGGTATGAGTCCTGTTTCACTAACGCCCGGTATCGTCGGGAGCGTGATCGTTCTCGGCGGGATAGGGACGGGCATCGCCTACGTCTGGTACACCAACGTCATCAACGCCTGGGGCGCCCCCAGCGCCTCCACAGTTACTTACCTCACCCCGATTACCGGAATACTCCTCGGGGTGCTGATCCTCGGAGAGACGATTCTCTGGAATCAAGTCGTCGGTGGAATCATCGTCGTCCTGGCGATCCTCGTTGGCCAGGGCCGCCTCCGACCACCTCACAACTCCCGGGCAGAGCAACTCACCAGGAGATCAGCAGAAGATGTCCCGATTCTCCGCTAACACGACGTTCGATCGCCGTGGCGATCGGTGGAACCGTGAAGGCCACTGCCCTACGGACATTGTTTGGTCATGAGCCGACTGCGACACACGGAATCAGATTTCGTCCCAGGGTGCCGCCGCATAGGCAGCAGACAGCTCGCTGGCCATGTCCAACTCGGGCGGGTAGCGGTGCCCGTCGATTCGTCCCACGCCGACGACGCCGATGGAGTTGGCAAGGAATGCCCCATCGAAACGTGCGACGTCCCTGAGCGCGACGTGCTCAGGATGGACTGAGAAACCGTGCTCGCCCAGATGCTCGTCAAGGATCTGCCAAGTGATTCTATGAAGCGAGGGAGCCTTGGGCCATACGACCTGATGGCCACGGTAGAAGCCGATGTTGGCACGTGTTGTCTCCGACACCTCCCCGTCAGGAGAGGTGAGGAGAGCGTCATCGAAACCCTGTTCTCTTGCTTTCAGACTATGGAAGATTTGGGCGAACGATCCGACATGCTTGATGTGTGGCACCGGGCGAGAGTACGAAATAGACTTCAGGGATTGGGGAGTCGTGGGTGCGTCGAGTGGCGGCCGCACCGCTGACATCGTCCGTATCGAGCCCGGGTGCGGTTCGAACAGGGTCACGCGAAGGTAAGAATTCGCCCGGCGGGACACCGCGCTGCGCATGTGTGACCGAATCGCTTCTGTCTCGATTTCGGTACCGAACATTTCGACGTGAGCAACTCGCAGTCGACGGAGGTGCTTGTGGAGGCCGCGAACGGCCCCACCGCGCACCTGCATGGCCGTGAAGTGCCCAAAGTTCACGAGGGCTGGATGGATGAGGTCTTCGACTTCTGGCCGGCGCCCATCGATCTCGACGTAGGGGCTTGGCGCAGCAGTCATCGGTTCACCCTATCCAACCGCCGCGGTGAGCCGAAGTGCGCACTGCCAGATGTCAAACTCTTAGCGGTCCTACTTGCGCTAGCGCACGATGGATGTGGGCGCTGGACGACTTCTTTCGACCAAGTTGTGGCTGGGCGGCTTCCTCTCATGGCAGGAATTTGTCTCGTCGAAGCTGCCGGAGCTTGGTGGCGATGTTGTGATGGGAGTCGAGGCTGCCGGCGAAGCCAGCCTGGCGGATTTTGATGGTGCTTTGGACCATGTCGAAGTCTGCGGCCCAGAGGCTATCCGCAAATTCCCACGAGGTGAGTTGTTCATACGGAGTCGGCCGCAGTCCGTGGGCTGCGCGAAGGGCGTTCCAGGCTGGCTCTTTGTCGAACATCTGCGCAGCGAGACTCATCGGTTGTGGGGCGGCCGTCGGCATGTCGAATGCGTTGGCGATGTCGTCCCAGATGTGTTGCCATCGAAACTGGTCCCCGTTGGTGACGTTGAAGATCTCGCCTCGAGCACTTTCAGCGGTAAGCGCCCAGCTCACTGCGGAGGCGAGGAGGTCGGCATCGGTGATCTGATGCAATGCTGTCCACGCGCCTGCTGTCCCGGGGAATCGGAGCGGCACGCCGGCCGCTTTGGATAGTGAGGCGTAGACGCCGATGGCGTTGAGCAGGTTCATTGGCGAGCCCAGACTGAACCCGATCACCACGTCGGGGCGAAGAACTGTGAAGGTGAACCCGTCTCGGTCGGCACGGAGGGCGAGGAGGTCTTCTTGATCGTTGTAGAAGATCGGTCCGAGGAGTCTTGGATCGGATTCTTTCGCCGGTGTCTTGTACGCACCGAGGTGTTCCCCGTACGACTTTCCTCCGCCAGTGAGAATAACGTGTTCGAGCGGTGCGCCGGCTGCTGTGAGGCCGTCGAGGGTATGGGCGAGCATCGTGAGGTTCGGTGCGGTGGTCTCGGCCATCGTTGGGCGTTCAAGATAGGCGGCGTAGACGAGGTGGGTGACACGGCTGAGGATCTCGGTGCCGGCCAGAGCCTGCGGGTCCAGCAGGTCGACGCTGAGTTGTGTGGCGTTCAGACCATCCGTTGCATCGCGGCGTGAGACGGTGATCACGTCCCACGCAGAGTCGGCGGCCATCCTTCGGGCGATTGCACCTCCTACGACTCCGTATGGCCCAACGATGAGGACGGTGGGCTTGTTCATGCGCTGACCATGTCTGACTTTGCGGCACGCAGGAACAGCGCAATGGCTGCGGCGGCCAGCACGCACAGTAATGCGTTCACGCCGATGGCGGTCGTGATGCCGCCGAGAACCGCGGCGGGTCCGGTGTCGCCGAGGGCGTTTATTCGTGCGGTCACAATCGCGGACATGATCGGGATTCCCATCGTGATTCCGACCTGTTGACTCATCGTGACCAGGCCGGTCGCCAGTCCCTGTTCCGTGTCGGGCAGGTCGGAGGTGGAGGTGACGACGTATCCGACAATCGCGACCAGGTTTGCGATACCCCCGATGAAGGTGGCGACGAGCAGGAGAAGGATCCAGCGGGAGTCGGGGCCGAGGAACATCAGGGGAATCGTGGCGGCTGCCTGGAGAAGGAACCCGGCGACGATTGCACGGCGTGAGCCGAGTTTGCCAATGGCTTTCGGGCCGATGATTCCGCCCAGTACGGTGCCCGCTCCGAGGACGGCGAACGAAAGTCCAGCTGCAAGTGGCGAGTAGCCGAGTATTTTCTGCAGGTACAGGGTCAGCAGGAACACCAGTGAGGTCTCGGTAGCGAAGGCCAGCAGCCCCGCAATGTTGCCCCAGGCGACAGACTTCCGTTTGAGGATTGCGACGGGAACCAATGGATGCGCCACCCGCTTCTCGATCTCCCAGAAGACGACCAGGAAGACGAAGCCGGCCAGGATCGACCCCCAAGCGAGCGGGTTGCCCCAGGAGGTTTCGCCCGCCGTGGTCAGCCCGTAGACGAGAGCGAGAAGCCCGAGGGTCACGGCGGCAGCGCCGGCGAAGTCAAGTCTGGGGCGTTCGTTGGGCCGGCTTTCGTTCAGGACGAAAGGAGCCATCAGGAGGACCACAACTGCGACGAAAACGTTGATGAAGAATGCCCACCGCCAGCTCAGGAGATCGGTGAGGACGCCGCCGAGGATCGCCCCGGTCGTGAACCCTGCGGCCATCAAAGCACCGTTGAGGCCGAGCGCCCTGTTTCGCTGCGGTCCTTCGGGGAACGACGTCGTCAGGAGCGATAGTGCGGCTGGCACGACCATCGCCGTCGCGAGCCCCTGGGCCACCCGGGCGATGATCATCAACACCGGTTCCTGTGCGAGACCGCCGACGAGCGAAGAGACACCAAGTAGGGCCATCCCGAGGAGGAAGAGGTGACGACGACCGAACAGGTCCGCGATGCGCCCGAAGAACAGAGTGAACCCTGCCGCGCACAGGGCAAACGAGGTCGCGATCCATTGCAAGTGATCGAGGCTGAATCCAATGTCGGCACCGATGGTGGGTAACGCCACGTTCAGGATCGAGAAATCCACGGCCAGGGTGAAACTGGCCGTGAGCAGGACGAGGAGAGCGAGGCGTTGCCGCCCCCTCAATCTCATGGCATCCGCGCCGGGGCCTGAATGGTTGACGGCGTGGTCGGCGGCTTGAACGGTGCTGGACATACCCGTCCTTTCGATAGAGGGAGAACCGATTCGTCGGCGTCGGAAAGTTGGTGCTTTGCCACTCTGGGCCACCGTGCGCGCATCAACCAGACCCGCGTCATCCGACCACCGCGGTGCCTAGCACTGACAGGGTCAGGCTTGATCGGCTCAGACAGTTGAGAATGTAACCATGGCTGGTATGAACCCCACAGACGATCTCGGCGAGTTCCTTCGAACTCGGCGTGCACAACTCACGCCAGACGATGCGGGCATCACCTCGTACGGAGCCCGTCGGGTGCCGGGGCTCAGGCGTGAGGAACTCGCTCAGCTGGCCGGCGTGTCGGCCACCTACTACACGCGGTTGGAGCAGGGCCAATCTAGGAACGCCTCCGAGTCCGTCATCGACTCGATCGGGCGAGCGTTGAACCTGAACGACGATGAGAAAGTGCACCTGCAGGACTTGGCGCGTCCCACTAAAGCCAAGCGCCGCGCTTTCAGCAAACCCGACCATGCTCGGCCCGGCACGATTCGCCTGCTCGACGCCATGAAGAATGTGCCGACCGTGATCATGGGCCAACGGAACGAAGTCCTGGCCTGGAACCCGCTCGGACATCTGCTCGTCGCCGGACACACCGACTTTGATTCGCCAACCCGTCCAGCGGATCGGCCCAACCTGACCCGGATGCTTTTCCTCGACCCCCACACAAGAGAGCTCTATCGCAGCTGGCGTGACGAGGCCGCCCTCGCCGTCGCGTCCTTGCGGTTCACCGCCGCACAGCACCAGGACGACGCCGAGCTGACCCAGCTCATCGGCGAACTGACACTCAAAAGCGCCGAATTCGCCGCGATGTGGGCGAAGCACCCCGTTCAACAGTGTGTGAGCGGGGTCAAACGATTCCGCCACCCCGAGGTCGGGGACCTCGATCTGAGTTTCGAGGTCCTCCACCTGCCTGGTGCCCGCGGGCAACGGATGTTGACGCATTCGGCCGAACCCGGCTCGACCGATGCCGCCGGGTTGGAAATCCTGTCGGCTTCACCCACCCTGCTGGATGCGCCACGGGTTCCGTCGCAGACCTAACGCGCGCAGTGCGCGTTTGGCTTCCTGCCGTTAGCGGCCCGCGGATGTTCCGAATCCGGCGCGCTGTGTTCGGTCGGCCGCATCCTCGAGTTCTTCGAACACGGTGATCTGCAGCCCGGCGGGGCCGTCGAGTCGGGAATTGAGTGATCGCCACGGTGTCTCGCGTGGTTCACCGACGATGGTGGCCCCGGCCGCCGCAAGTCTGGTGGTGACGCCGCGGCCGTCGGTCACCTCAAATGCAAGCCGGATGCCGGGGCCCTGACGTGTCCCGGTCTCAACGTGGTCGATCATCCGTTTCTGGGCTGGGCTTGAGATTTCAAGGGTGGCCCGGCCGGCATCCAGAATCGAAACACGCGCGTCGCCGTCTCCCTCGAATGCGGCCTGTTCGTGCAGCCCCAGAGCGTCGCGGTAGAAGGCGATGGCCGCTTCGAAGTCCTCGGCCTCCACAATGACCCGGAGTTGGAGGACGTTGGCTGAAGCATTCGTGTGTGTACTCATGATCGCTGCACTAAAACCTGACATGGATGTGAGGGGCAAGCATTGATGCGGATTGGGGCACTGGCGAGAGTAACTGGTGCAAGCCCGAGGTCACTCCGCTATTACGAGGAGCAACATCTGCTCTCATCGAGTCGTTCTACCAGCGGCCAACGGATCTATTCCGAGAAGGCGACAGAGCGCGTTCTTCTTATCCAGCGTCTCTACCAGGCCGGCCTGTGCAGCTCGACGATCGCAGAACTTCTTCCCTGCATCACGGATCCGGCCGCACGAACACCACTGCTCCGAGACCGACTCATCGGCGAACGGGCACGGATCTCGGCACAGGTCGATTCCTTGCACGAAACATTGATTTCCCTGGACGCCGTCGTGGACGCGTTAGGCGATGGCGGCTCTCCCCGCTGATCTCTTGCCCTGCCGACAGGTCAGCCGTCTCGTGCGACATCGTCTTTCGAACCGGTCGATGGCGGCGTCCGATCGACGTTACGGGTGCTGACAGTTTGATGCGACGGTTGGGACTGCCCCCGGTTTGGTTGACTCCGGACCTGTGGAGATTCGTCTTCGCTGGAAGGATGTTCATCATGCCGAAGCCCTACCCACCCGAGTTCCGCCGCGACGTTGTCGCCGTGGCCAGGAAGCACGAAGCACCGCTGAACCAGATCGCGAAGGACTTCGGGATCTCGGAGTCCTGCCTGGCGAACTGGCTGAAGAAGGCCGACGTCGAGGAGGGCGTGAANATGCCCAGGCGCTGGCCCATGCCGAGGGAGAATCCTCCGACGCGCTTGGTCGCTACCCCGGCCAGGCCGGTCATCTCGATGACCTTGCTGACCCGGGAGGCCTTGATGTTGTGGGTGGCGGCCATGGAGGGCAGCGCGCCCGCCATCCTTCGCTCGCGCCACCCGGGGGCGCGGTCACCTGTCTCAGCATTGGGTGGGCAGTCACGCCTGCTGCGTCGTGCGGAGTGGCTCGCTGTCGAGGCTGGCTGCCAGGGTCGCCGGTGATGCGGTGCGGCGTGACCAGGTCCCGGCGGAGCGCAGGATGAAGGCCAGGATCAGCACCTCGACTCCGATGGTGAGGGCGTAGTAGAGGGCATAGTCCCAGGTCGCCCCTGCCGCGTTGAACACCATGATGGGGATGTACAGCGATGCAACGACGAGGTTCGTGGCGCGGTTCACCCGGGCGGGCAGCGTCATGGAGAGCATCACCATCAGGGCCGGGATCGCGATGATCACGAAGAATATGGACATCAACGTTCCGCTGATGTCGAACTCGAAGATGTCGCCACCCCGGATTTCGTCGATTTCGCCGGGCTGGTAGAGGTGGAAGTAGCCGATGTAGATGACGAGGAACATGAGGCTGGTCCAGGCAGCCGCAAGCTTGGCCTGCACGGGCATGCGCAGATCTTCCAGCGTGCTCTGGGACGGCGGATTCTCCAGTGCGGTGTGGGATTGAGGCGTTCTCATCACAATGCTCCTTGGCTTGATTCGATAGATCGGGACTTACGGTTGTAAGAACCGGTCCCAAGCGTAGCCTTACGAGCGTAAGTGCGCAAGGATGGGAAGATGACGCGGCGCACACCACTGAGCAGGGAGAGGATCATTGGCGCGGCCGCCGCCGTAGCCGACCAAGCGGGTGTCACCGCCGTGAGCATGCGCAGTGTCGCGAAGGTGCTCGGCGTTGAGGCGATGTCGCTCTACCATCACGTGCCAAGCAAGGAAGCACTGCTCGACGACCTCGCCGACTGGGTGTTCGAGAGGATCGAGCTGCCCGAGGTCGGCGATACCTGGCGAGAGGCGCTGACCGCCCGGGCACGATCGGCACGGTCGGTGCTCACCGCTCATCCGTGGGCGCTGGGGATGATGGAATCCCGCCCCAACCCCGGCCCGGCGCTGCTGCAGCACCACGACCGGCTACTTGGCGTGCTGATGACCGAGGGCTTCAGCGCCGCGCTCGCGACACACGCGTTCTCCGCGATCGACGCCTACGTGTACGGGTTCGCGCTGACCGAGACGAGCCTGCCGTTCGAACCGGGGGACGGCGCCGAGGAGGCGTTCGCCGTCAAGGTCGCGGCGCCGGCGGAGCTGTATCCGCACATTGCGCGGTCGCGCGCCGAGCTGTTCGGCGGGGGCGGTTACGCGTTCGCGGACGAGTTCGACTATGGGTTGGAGCTGCTGCTGGAGGGCTTGGAGCGTCGGGTCGCCGACGCGAGCCCCGCGCTACGCGAGCGTTCTAATCGAGGCACCCGGCGAAAACCGTAAAAACCTACGGAACGTCTAGGCTCCAATCTCCATGCATCGAAGTTCCGCCTTGGACCGCGGGCCGTGAAGATCCCGGTTCCCTTGTGGTTGCGGGCTCCGCGTGGGTGCGACACGCTGTGACAAATGCTCACCTTGGCTGATCTTTCGTCGGTATGGTTGACGCATGATCGACCAGCGTGAACCCGAGACTCCATGAGGCTCGTCGCGCTGCGCGGCGGTGGTGCCGCGGATGAGGTGCTGCGGACTGCTCAGGATGTCGAGGACTTCGAGCAGGAGGTAGTTGACGAGTACGCGATGGCGATGGCCGCCGCTGGGCTCAGCGATGGGCATATCCGCACCACGCGGGCGACGATCATCGAGTTCGCCCGGTCGATGACCGGGCCTCTGTGGGAGGCGTCGTTCGCGGATGCGGACAGGTTCCTGGCCGAGCAGCGGCGGATGGGCCACGCGGCTCGACCAGCGCAGCTGTGTGCATACGCTCATTCTCACTGGCGTTGTTCACAGCGCGACCGTGTGCCTGGCGTAATTTGCGGATCGGTCTCGCATGGCGACCCAGGGGTCGGCAACGTCCTCACGCGCCCGCGCAGCACGTCGACCGTGGGCGCGGTGACGCACACGAGACCGGTCGTGCGCAGCACCCCGTGTCCGGCGGTGAGGTCTGCCTCCTGGTGCAGCAGGTCGTCGTACTCCGCGGTCGCCCCGGCATCCTCGATCTGGCCGATGCGCTTGCGCTGGTAAGCGTCGCTGATCAGCTCGGTCTTCTTCTTGCGGAGGTCCCGCGCGGCCTGATCCGCGCGCACGGGTAGGTAGTGCAGCGACACCGTGCGAAGGATGCCGTTGGTAAAGACCAGGGGCGAGAGGAAGCCGGGGAACACCTGGGACCTGGGCCATTCGCTGATCCACAGCACCGCGTGGAAGGCGCTGTCGGTGCGGAGGCGATCCCAGCTTTCGGCGACGGAGACCGGGCCGGCGGTGCCGTCAATGAGCAACTCCGCGTCATCCGCTCCGTGATTGATCACGAACAGCGACCCGCCGCGGCGAACCACCTCCGCCTGTTCGCCGCTCGCCATCACGGGCGGCAACTCGATACCAGCGTCCAGGGTGACCCGTTCGGCGAGGCGGCGCAGTGCAATGGGCTCCGGGAGCGTGGCCATGTACCACCCGGCTCCGCCAGCTGTTCCCCGCCGGGTCACCGCTGGCCAGCCGCCGAGCGCACCGTCGGTGAACGTCGCGACCGTCTCGGCATCCTCGACCCGCAGGTACTCGCCCCAGATGTGTCCGGCCGCGGGACCGCCGAACACCTCACCGTCAAGCGGGAGCGAAGCGACGCAGGAACTTGCACGCCTTCTGAGACTCTTAAAGCCACACGGTGTGATCACCAAGCACGCTGGATCTGGAACGAATGCGCTCATTGAGGTTCGGTGGGAGCCTCGGGCGCTAATTCTCAACATTTCCGACGACGGAGCCGGAAAGCCCGAAAGCCCTCATGACGGTAGTACAGGTTTTGGGCTCGTGGGGCTCAAAGAGAGAGTGGAAGTCGCCGGGGGGAGCATCGAATGGGGGCCGAGGGACAGCGGGTTCTTCCTGAGCGCCCACCTCCCCTCGTCGCCTTAGTGCACACTTCGGGCCCAAGCGGCGCGGCCGGCCGCTGCCGGGCGTGAGCACCCCGGGCAGCCTACGCATCGGCGAGGCCTTCCTGCGCCGTTGAGCCCGATCAGGGCCTGAGTCTCGGAGGTGCCGACCTCGAGGGGCACGCCCCGCAGCACGGCGTTGTCTCCGAGCGTCTTCTTGATGCGGTCGGCGGTGATAGTGGCTGGCTGGTTCACCTCCTCGACGCTCCCATCAAGCGCACCATCGAACTTCAGCCCTGCGGTTTGGGCATGCCGAATTCGTTGACCGGTCCGGCCGGTGGCTCCGGTTTGTGCCCCGCCGGGCAATTGAGGATCGCATTCGAAGTGGAGTGGTCGATAGTGTGCTCGAACATCGGCCGGCCACAGACGGGACACACCGCCTCGCCGACTCTCTTCTCAACCTGGTCATAGGGGCCCAGGGGCGCCGGACCCATGGCTCGTACGAGCCCGCGATCCAACCGGTTGATGAAGCGCACGTATCGCTCGCCAAGACCATTCCCGTGAGTACCAGTCTCATTCATGCCGCCAGAATAACTCCCCTCCACCCTCCCGGATAGGCACCGCCTGACAGCCATCGCCAGTCCTCAACGTTCGCGCCGCGACTGAGGCACCACCCGGAAGACGGGGAAGCCCGCGGCGATGCTCTCGAATGCCGGGAGCGGAGCATCCTTGTCGACCGGGATGTGCGGCCGGGCTCCGGGCGCCCGTTTCAGGTACGCCTTCAGGATGGGCGCGCGCCGGCTCACCTCGACCTCGTCGAGGCGGACCTGTTCACGCAGACCCCGCACCAGCGCGGCTGCGCCGTCGGCGGCGCGCACGTTGCGCACCCAGTTCACATCCTCGCCCAGCATCGACACGAGGTAGCGCTCACCGTCCACGACGGCGGTGACGACCGGGAGCGAATACGTCCGGCCCGACGCGCGCCCTGTCGTTTCGAGGCGGACGAGCCATCCGGCCATCAGCCCGGTGGAACCGGCCCAACTCCAGAGTGAATTGAGGAACCGGGCGACCCGGTTGGGCCGCGTGCCCCGGTACATCCACCGTGCAAAGTCCCCGCCGGCCATTTCCACCCCACGACGCCTGTGTTCTCCAGGGTCACCGCCAGTATGTCACTCGAGCTCGGGAGGAGTCATCCGGCTCCGGCGCGCCGGCTCGGGGAGAAGGACCAGGGTCTCGTCCACGGAACTCACGATCGGGCCGGCGGCAGGCTCATTTCACCGCGATGATCTCGACCAGCCGGATGTCCGGATCCTTCGCCAGGAGGGTCGGCCCGTGCTCGGCGAGGGCGGCGGGGATGGCGCCGCCGAGGTGGGCCTGCCTGCCCGCCTCGGATTCGAACGTGTCGAAGATCCCGAAGGTGACATCGTCGACCCGGAACGCGTACCAGGTGCGGGTGTCCGGCTCACCGAGAACAATGTCCCTGCCACCGTTGAGGAAGTCCCACACGTCCTTTTCCTTGCCGGGTCGCGCCTCGACCAAGGCCAATACTCCGAATTTGAGTGCCATTGCGGTCTCCTCGCTTGTCGCCGTTCGAATCGGCCGGTCGCCGGTTATGCCCAGAGTCTAGAAAGGTGTGCCAGCCTCGGCAAGGGGTCACCGCGCCGCGCGTTCGGCCGGTTCGGGGAGGTCGTCGTGGTGGATGCGCTCGCCGAGGTTCCCGAGCGGCTCACCGGTCCCACCCCACTGCCCGGCGATGATCTCGGCGGCGATCGACACGGCCGTCTCCTCGGGGGTCCTCGACCCGAGGTCGAGGCCGATGGGGCTATGCAGCCGGGCCAGCTCGGCGTCGACGAGCCCGGCATCCCGCAACCGGCTGAGGCGGTCGGCGTGCGTGCGCCGGGAGCCCATCGCACCGATGTAGGCCACCTGCGGGGCGCGCAGGGCGAGCTCGAGCAGGGGGACATCGAATTTGGGGTCGTGGGTGAGCACGCAGATGACCGAGCGCGAGTCCACGAGACCGGCCGTGATCTGCTCGGCAAGGTACCGATGCGGCCAGGCGATGATCACCTCGTCGGCGCCCGGGAAACGCGCCGGGGTCGCGAACACCTCCCGCGCGTCGCAGACGGTGACCCGGTAGCCGAGGAACGCGGCCAGGCGGGTCAGGGCGGCGGCGAAGTCGATGGCGCCGAACACGAACATCCGCGGCCGGGGCGCCTGGCTGTTGACGAACACCCGCATGCCCTCGCCCTGCCTCTCGCCGTCGGGGCCGTAGGTCAGTGTGGTGTTGCGGCCGGCGGCCAGCAGGCCCCGGGCGTCGTCGCTCACGGCGCGGTTCGCCCGGTCCGACCCGAGGTTTCCCTCGAACCCGGTCGGCCTGACCACGAGGTGCCGGCCGACCATATCGGCATCCGGATGCTCGATCACCGTTGCCACCGCCACCGGCCGGGACTCGTCGATGTCCGCCCGGACGGCCTCGAGCTGGGCGAACGTCTGCTGCGAGACGGGTTCGACGAACACGTCGAGGATGCCGCCGCAGGTGAGCCCGACCGAGAACGCATCATCGTCGCTGATGCCGTAGCGCACCAGGACGGGCCGGCCGTCGGCGGCGACCTGGCTCGCGAGGTCGTAGACCACCCCCTCCACGCATCCGCCGGACACCGAACCGGTGACCGTTCCGTCAGGGGCGACCAGCATCGACGCGCCGGCCGGGCGCGGGGCGGACTCGAATGTGCGCACCACGGTCGCGAGGCCGGCGGTGGCTCCGCTCCGCCAACCCGGCATCAGGGCACCGATGATGTCACGCATGATCGCCGGGGGAGCGCGTCATCGGGAGCCCCGCCGGCCGACGGCTCGGCCTACGCGATAGGCGAGGAACGCCACGCCGACGAGCAGGCCGATCAGTTTCCCCGGGTTGCTGAGCTGGTCGGCCAGCATCCCCTTTGCCAGGGCGAGCGCGTTGAGGCTGGTGTCGGCCGTGCGCGGCGCCTGGTGCTGCAGCGGACGGGTCGCCGGGTGCGGCATCGCCGACGATCCGGTCTGGTCGGGCCCGGGTGCCGAACCTGCCGTGGCCGTGGCAGGTTTCCCGCCGGCAGGTGCCGTCGTGGCCGGCTCGGTGCCGGTGTCGGTGCCGGCGACCATGGCCTGCAGGTTGTCTGCGAAGAGCGCCATCATCTGGTCGGTCACGCTGCCGATGATGCTCTTCCCCATGGCAGCGACCTTACCGGAGAGGTCCACCTCCGCGCTGACCGTGCCGGTGGTCGTGCCGTCGGACTCGACGAGGGACAGGGTGGCCGTGCCCTGGGCTGTGCCCTGGCCGCGAGTCTCCTGGGCGCGGCCCTGGAACACGGCGCGGTGCGCGGTCGCGTCCCGTTCGATCACGTTCATCAACCCCTTGTACTGCATTGACACCGGGCCCAGCTTCACCTTCATTCCCACCTGGTAAGCGTCGTCGGAAAGCTTGTTGAGCACCTCTGCCCCGGGGACACAGCCGGCGACGCGTTCGAAGTCCATCAGGGTTTCCCACACCGTGTCGATCGGGGCCACAACGGTGAATGTGCTGTCGAGTTGCATTATTTCGTCCCTCTGTTCGCGGGTTGTGGAACGCGGTCGGCGCCGATCGCCGCCGCCACTTCCGCCAGGGCCGTGTAGCTGTGACCACTGACGAAGGCGTCGATGTAGGGCAGGGCGGCGGCCATGCCGCCCACGAGCGGCTGATAACCCGGCGCCACCTTCCTCGGGTTGACCCAGACGATCCGGAAGGCCAGGCGGCGAAGCCTCGCCATCTGAGCGTCCACTTCCGCCGGGTCGTCCTGGGCCCAACCGTCGGAGATCACCACGATCACCGCGCCGCGGGCAAGGCCGCGGCGTCCATGGTCGTCGATGAATCGGCGGATGCTGTCGGCGAGTCGGGTGCCGCCGGCCCAGTCCTCGGCGCCGGCGGCGGCCCGGGCCAGGGCCTGGTCAGGGTCCCGCAGCGCCAGCTGCCGGGTCAGCCGGGTCAGCCTGGTCGAGAAGACGAATGCCTCCGCCTGGGCGTCCGAGACCGCTCCCTGGAGCAGGGACAGGAAGACACGGGTGTACGGCTCCATCGACCCGGACACGTCACAGAGCAGCACCAGGCGGCGCGGCCTCGGGCGCCGCCTGGCATAGACCAGCCGCGCGGGGTCCCCGCCGGTGTGGCCCGCGGCCCGCACCGTGCGGCGGAGGTCCAGCCGGGCGGTGTTCGTGGTCGAGGTGCGGGTGCGCCGGCTGAGGCGCGTCGGAGTTGCCAGGGCGATCCGGCGCACCAGGTGCCGGATCCGGGTGATCTCGTCGTCGGTCAGTTCGGCGAAGGACGTGTCGTGCAGGCGTTCCGCGGCCGAGGCCATCACGAGGACAGCCTCCCGCTCCGGGCCGTCCTGGCCGGGCGAGTCGCCTCCCGGCACGAGGGCGGGCGGCTGCGGTGCGCGCTCGGCGCGATCGGAGCCGAGGGGACGGTTGTCGGCGGGGGACGGCCGGGAGCGTGGTTCGGAGCCGATCGGCGGCGGTGCGGCGTTGTCGCCGCGGCTGTCGGCGGGGTCGAGGAACCCGCCGAACACGGCCGCGAAGACGCGGTCGAAGACGGGCAACTGCTCGCGGGAGTTGACCAGGACGACCCGGCAGGTCCAGTACAACGGACCGAGGGCGTGGGGCGGCACGAGGCGGAGCGCCTCGGCGAGCCGGGCGGCCCGGTCCAGGGACACCGGGAGCCCCGACCGGCGCAGGGCGGTGCTGAAGCCGGCCGCGAGGGCGGCGGCCTCCACCCGGGGCGCGTTCCGGAGCGCCTGGTGCTCAGCCATGATTCGCACCGATCAGCCAGGCGGTCCCGCGTGACCTGGCCAGGTCGAGATCGTCCCGGTTCTTGAGGATCGAACCCCAGGTGTGGTCGATGCTCGCGGGCCCGAGCCGGTCGACACCGAGCACGGCCAGCGCCGACACCCAGTCGATGGCCTCCGCGATGCCGGGCGGCTTCGCCAGGTCGAGCGAACGCAGCGAGGTGATGGCGGTGGCAGCTTGCAGGGCGAGCGGCTCCGCGCTGGTCGGAACGCGCCGCCGCACGATCTCGGCGATGCGTTCGGGCACCGGGTAGTCGATCCAGTGGTACAGGCAGCGCCTGGTGAGCGCGTCGTGCAGGTCACGGGTGCGATTCGAGGTCAGGATGACGACGGGCGGGTGGCTGGCCCGCACGGTGCCGAGCTCCGGGATGGTCACGGCGGCCTCCGCGAGCAGCTCGAAGGTGAACGCCTCGAACTCGGCGTCTGCACGGTCGATCTCGTCGAGGAGCAGCACGGCGGGGCGCGGCCCCGGATGCTCGATGGCCGCCAGCAGCGGGCGGCGCAGGAGGTACTCCGGACCGAACAGCTCCGTCTCGGCCAGCGCCACATTGCGCGCCTCGGCCAGTCGGATCCCCAGCAGTTGGCGAGGGTAGTTCCATTCGTACAGGGCCTCGCCGGCGTCGATGCCCTCGTAGCACTGCAGGCGGAACAGCGGTGTGTCGAGCACGCGGGCGAGCGCCTTCGCCGCCTCGGTCTTGCCGACGCCCGGCTCGCCCTCGAGCAGGATGGGCTGCGGCATCCGCACGGCCAGGAACAGCGCGGTGGCCAGTCCGGGATCGGCCAGGTAGTCGATCTCGTCGAGTTTCTGCAGCAGGGAGTCCACGTCGGGGATGAGCGCCTTCACCGCGTCTTCGGCGCCCGCGCGGGCCGACGCGGTCACGGAGTCCGCCCAAGGGCGTCGGCGACCCTCGTTTCAGGTCTGGCTGGCATACCGCTCCGGATCGGCGAGGAAGGCGGCGCGGCAGCCCGCCGAGCAGAAGTAGGTCGTGACGCCGTCGCGCTCCACGTGCAGGGTCGCGTCGACCGCGGCGACGCTCATCCCGCATACCGGGTCGATGGCGGTCGCCGGCGTGGCCGGTGACACGGATGCCGCTGCGTGCGCCGCCCGGTCCCTGGCCCCCTCTGCCACCAGCTGGGCCAGAATTGACAGGGCGACCTCGGCCGGGGTCCTCGCGCCGATGTCCAGCCCGGCCGGGCTGAACACGCGGGCGCGCAGCCCGTCGTCGACGTTGAGGGACGCGACAACGGCGGCTCCCCGTTTCGAGCTGGCCACGAGGGCAACGTAGGGGACACCCGCCCTGAGTGCGGCCTCGAGGGACGGTTCTTCGTCGTGGCCGTGCGATGCCACGATCAGGGCCGCGTCGTCGGGCAGGGGCTCCGTCGCCGCCCCGTCCACCAGCTCCATCTCGAGCCCGAGCCCGGCGCCCAGCGCTGCCAGGGCGAGCGCGACGGGGGTCGCGCCGACCACGACGACGCGCGGTGCCGGAACGGAGGGTTCGAGGAAGATCTCGACGGCGCCGCCGCTCAGGCAGGGGTTCGACACCTCGACGGCGCCGTCCTCCCTGGTGTGCGAGGGCTCCCCGGCGACGACCCGGAGCAGGAGCGGCTCCCGCGCAGACAACGCCTGCAGCCCGTATTCGCGCACGGAGGCCTCCACGCAGGCGCCGCCGACGAATCCGTCGAGGCGCCCGTCGGAATGCAGGAGCGCCGTGTCACCGGCGTGGGCGCTCGTCGGCCGCTGGGCTCGCACCACCGTGGCGCGAACGAACGCCTCACGCCGCCCGGCGAGTTCCTGGGCACGCTGTTCCAGTGCCCCGCCCAAGATCGGCATGCTAGATCGGCGGTGTCGCGCGGCCCTGCATGGCGGCCCAGACCCTGGCCGGGGTGCACGGTATGTCCATGTGCGTGACGCCGAGGGGGGAGAGGGCGTCGACCACGGCGTTCAGGATGGCGGGCGGTGACCCGACCGTTGCCGACTCACCGACACCTTTCGCACCGATCGGGTGGTGCGGCGACGGAGTCACCGTGAACCCGGTCTCCCAGTTCGGAACCTCCATCGCGGTGGGGATGAGGTAGTCCATGAACGACCCGCCGAGGTTGTTGCCGGCTTCGTCGAACCCGATGAACTGCATCAGGGCCATCCCGACGCCGTCGGTCAGGCCGCCGTGCACCTGCCCTTCGATGATCATCGGGTTGATCCGGGTGCCGCAGTCGTCGACGGCGATGAACCGGCGAACCTTGACGTGGCCCGTCCCCGGGTCAACGTCGACGACGCAGATGTAGGCGCCGAACGGGAAGGTGAGGTTGGGCGGGTCGTAGGTCACCTCGGCATCCAGGTTGCCGTCGATGCCTTCCGGCAACGCGACGGTGCCGTGCGCGCCCATGGCGATCTCGGCAATGGTCTTGCCGACGCTGGGGTCGCCCTTGACGAACCAGCGTCCCTTCTCCCACTCGAGGTCTTCCGGCCGGGTTTCGAGCATCGCGGCGGCGATGAACTTCGCCTTCTCCCGTACCTTGCGGGCGACGAGGGCCACCGCGGCCCCGCTGACCGGGGTCGACCGGCTGCCGTAGGTGCCGAGGCCGAAGGGGGTCTGGTCCGTGTCGCCATGCACCACGTCGATGTCTTCCGGCGGGATGCCGATCTCTTCGGCCACGATCTGGGCGAAGGTGGTCTCGTGGCCCTGGCCCTGGCTCTGCACGGAGATCCGCACGACGGCCTTGCCGGTCGGGTGGATGCGCAACTCGGCGCCGTCCGCCATGCCCAGGCCGACGATGTCCATGTGCTTGCGCGGTCCGGCACCCACGGTCTCGGTGAAGAACGAGACGCCGATCCCCATGAGTTCGCCGCGGGCGCGCTTCTCCTTCTGCTCTCGCCGCAGGTCGTCGTAGCCGGCGATCTCCATCGACAGGCGCAGCGCCCGTTCGTAGTCTCCGGAGTCGTACTCCCAGCCCGTCTTGTTCTTGTACGGGAACTGCTCCGGCTTGATCAGGTTCTTCAGCCGGAGCTCCGCCGGGTCGACCTCCAGCTTGTGGGCGAGCATGTCGACCAGGCGTTCGATCAGGAGGACGGCCTCGGTCACCCGGAAGGAGCAGGCGTAGGCCACCCCGCCCGGGGCCTTGTTGGTGTACACGCCGGTGACCTTGCAGTGCGCGGCCTGGATGTCGTAGCTGCCCGTGAAGATGTGGAAGAAGCCGGCCGGGTACTTCGTGGGCTGAGCCGTGGCGTTGAATGCCCCATGATCGGCGAGCACGTTTGTGCGCACAGCCAGGATCTTCCCATCCTTCGTTGCCGCGATTTCCCCCTGCATGATGTAGTCGCGGGCGAACGACGTCGACATGAGGTTCTCCGAGCGGTCCTCGACCCACTTGACCGGGCGGCCGGTGACGATCGACCCGACGACGGCGAGGATATAACCCGGGTAGATGCCGACCTTGTTGCCGAACCCGCCGCCGATGTCGGGCGACACGATCCGGATCTTGTGCTCGGGGATGCCGGACACGATCGCGAACAGGGTGCGGTGCGCGTGCGGGGCCTGGCTGGTCTCGTAGAGGGTGAGGGCACCTTCGATCGGTTCGAAGTCGGCGACCGCCCCGCAGGTTTCCATCGGGGCCGGGTGTGACCGCGGATAGACAATCTCCTGTTTCACGATGACGTCGGCGGTGGCGAAGACCGCGTCGGTTTCCGCGGCGTTCCCGGCCTCCCAGTCGAAGATGTGGTTGTCGGTGCGCCCCTCGATTTCGTCGCGGATGACGGGGGCGCCCGGGTCGAGGGCACGGCGGGCATCGATCACCGGGGTGAGCACGTCGTAGTCGACGTCGATGAGTTCGAGGGCGTCGCGGGCGGCGTAGCGGTCCTCGGCGATGACGAACGCGACCTCCTGCCCCTGGAACCGAACCTTGTCGGTGACGAGCACGGCCTGCACGTCGGCAGACAGGGTCGGCGCCCAGGCCAGCTTGAGCCCGAGAAGGTCCTTGCCGGTGATGACGGCCACGACACCGGGGTGCGCGAGGGCCCGGGTGGTGTCGATGGAGACGAGGCGGGCGTGCGCCACCGGCGACCTCAGAATGGCTCCGTGCAGCATTCCGGGGAGCACAATGTCGTCGACGTAGTGTCCCTTGCCGCGCACGAAGCGAGGGTCTTCCTTGCGCTGGATGCGTCCGTAGCCGATCGGGCGATCGGCGTCGCCCGCCGCGGGGTTCGGGGCGTGGGTCTCCGTGATGGTCATGCCGGGACCTCTTCTTCAGCGTCTTCTGCGACAACGGGGTGGTCGGCAGCCCATTTCACCGATCGCACGATGGTGGCGTACCCGGTGCAACGGCAGATCTGGCCGGAGATGGCCTCGCGGATCTCCGTGTCATCCGGGTGCGGGTTCCGGTCGAGCAGCGCCCGCGCGGTGAGCATCATGCCCGGGGTGCAGAAACCGCATTGCAGCCCGTGTTCCTCCATGAAGCCCTGCTGCACCGGGTCGAGGGTGGCGCCGGTTGCCAGCCCCTCGACCGTGGTGATGGCATGGCCGTCCGCCATCGCCGCGAGCACCGTGCAGGATTTCACCGGCACGCCGTCCATCAGGACCACGCAGGTCCCGCAGTTGGACGTGTCGCAGCCCCAGTGCGTGCCGGTCAGCCTCAGCTCATCCCGGATGAAGTGGACGAGCAGAACGCGCGGTTCGACCGCGCGGGTGATCTCGTCGCCGTTGACGGTCATGCTGATTTGCATTGGCTTCAGCCTTCCTGCGTTGTCGTGGTCTGGGTCTCGAGTGCGCGCGCACACGCGCGGCGCAGGACCCTGCGGGTGAGTTCGTCGGCGAGATGCCGCTTGTAGTCGACCGGTCCTCGCTGGTCTGCGACGGGCAGGGAGGCCAGCGCCGCGAGCCTGCCTGCCTCCTCGAACAGCGCCTGGGAGGGCTGCCGGCCGCGGAGCACCGCCTCCGCCTCCGCGATGGTGCCGTCAAGGCCTACTGCGGTGAGGCCGATGGCCACATCGTCAACGGAGCCGTCCTCGGCGAGGCTGACGGCGGCGCCGGCCGCCACGACGGCCCAGTCGCCGACCCGGCGTTCGACCTTCTCGTACGCGCTGCCCGATCGTGGCCGGATCGGGAACCGGATCTCGACCAACAACTCGTTCTGCGCGACCGCGGTCTCGTAGGGTCCCTTGTGGAACTCGTCCATCGACAGGATGCGCTCACCTGCCGGACCGCGGACGACGGCCTGCGCGCGCAGGACGTCACACACGGTGGCAAGGTCTTCGGCCGGGTCGGCCTGGCAGAGCGAACCGCCGATGGTTCCCCGGTTCCGCACGATGGGATCCGCGATCACCCGCTCGGCGTCGATCACGATCGGAAAGAGGCGGGCCACATCGGCCGACTCCAGGAGCGTCGAGTGACGGGTCAGTGCGCCGATCCGTAGCTGGGTCGCCTCGGGGAGGATGAAGTCGAGCTCGTACAGGTCGTTGATGTCGATCAGCCACTCGGGCCTGGCCAGCCGGAGTTTCATCATCGGCAGGAGGCTGTGCCCCCCGGCGACGACGCGGGATTCCGGGCCGTGCAACTCAAGCTGGGCGAGGGCGTCTTCGATCGTGCTCGCGCGTACGTAGTCGAATTGAGCCGGTATTTGCACAATGCCTCCTGGTCGCGGCGCGCCCGGTCCAATCGATGGGCGGATGTGATTCACATAGTGCTCCCGGGCTCACCGGATGTCAATCAGACCGGGGCGGCGTCACGGCTCGGCGAAATGACAGGATTCCCGCCTCCTGCCGGGCATTTAAGTGCACCGGTGGCCCGCGCCGATGGTCTCGTCCAGGCGCCGGATTCTCGGCTGAGACCCACCGACGTCACGATGCCCCCGAGGGCAGGCCCGCGAACCTCGGTTCTCCGGCGCGGTGAACCGTAGTGTCCCCGGTCTCGTGTTCTTGACAGGGGACCGACGCCCTGGGTGCAGGGCAACGAGGGTGCCAAGAAGCCGCAATCGAACCGGAAGCAGGATCCGCCATGAATCGAAAACTCGTGATCACGTGCGCAGCGGTCGCGCTGGGGGTGCTCGCCCTCGCCGGCTGCTCCGCCGGCGGGTCGACGACGTCCTCAGGGGAAGCGACCGGGTCGAGCAGCGAACCGGCGACACCACCCGCCCAGCCCGTGCTGGCGACGGCCTCGACCTCCCTCGGCGACATCGTCGTCGACGGCACTGGGCTCACGGTGTACCTTTTCGACAAGGACACCGCCAATTCCGGGACGAGCGTCTGCGAAGGCGACTGCCTGGCCAAATGGCCGACCGTCGTCGCCACCGATCCCGTGCCCGTCGTCGACGGCGTGACCGGCACGGTGGGCACGATCACCCGCACGGACGGCGCGAAACAGGTCACCCTCAACGGCTGGCCGCTCTACACCTTCGCCGGCGACACGGCTGCCGGGACGGTCGCGGGCCAGGGAGTAGGCGGAGTGTGGTGGGCCCTGACGCCGAGCGGAGACAAGATCGGCGGGCCGACCGGCTGAGCGCGATGTTCGAGGACAGGAGCGACGCCGGCCGGAGGCTGGCCGATCGGCTGGCCGCGATGGGTCTTCCCGACCCGGTGATCTACGCGTTGCCGAGGGGAGGCGTTCCGGTCGCGGCCCGGATCGCCGAACGGCTGCACGCACCCCTCGACCTCCTCTTCGTCGGCGGATCAGGCGACGGCGGGGCCGGCCGGGCAGCGCGCCGCGAGGCGGTCGAACTCGAGCGTCGTCGCATCCACTACCGCGGCGATCGCGCGCCGGTGAGCGCGGAAGGGCGCACCGCGGTGGTCGTCGACGACGGGATCGCGACCGGGGCCACGATCAGGGCGGCGCTGGCCGACCTTCGACGACAGGGTGCAGCCGTCACCGTGATCGCGGTCCCCGTTGCTCCGGCCCGGCTCGTCGCGGAGCTCTCGGCCGAAGCGGCCCAGGTCGTCGTCCTGGAGTCACCCGGGGACTTCTGGGCGATCGGCCCGTTCTACCGGGACTTCCACCAGCTTTCCGACGACGAAACGGCCGATTTGCTTCGTGCCGCCTGGACTGGTGGCTGACGCGTCGCTGACGATGCCCGGGGAGACTCGCGGTGCACGTCGTTGTCGGCCGCACCGGGCAGAATGGAACGTGTACCTACTCGCCGGACGAACCGGCAACGGGGAGTTCCTCGTCGTTCCGCTCGACTCGACGGGCCTGGAGACCGCGCCGGCGCGCCGGCTCTCCTTCGCCGAGTTCCTGGGCGAGGTCGTCGCGGCCGAACAGGGCTTACCGCGTTGGGTCTGGGAAGACACCTCACGGCTCTACCCGTTGTTGCTGGCCGCGGGTGTGCGGGTGCAGCGCGGGCACGACCTGCGCCTCTGCCACGCCATCCTCCGCCAGTCGGCGCTGACCTCGACGAGCGAGCTCGCCACGGCTGCCCCGAGCCGGTGGGACAGCGGCCCCGCGGCCCAGCCGGAGGCCCCCGAACCCCACTCGACCCTGTTCGACCTCGGCTTCGCCGACGACGGGCTGGACGAGGACCCGGCCGAAGACGATGCGCAGGCCGAGTTCCGGCGGCAGCTCACGGCAGTGGCCGCCTCTGCGGAGCCCGGGCGGCTCCGCCTCCTCCTCGCCGCGGAATCGGCCGGGGCCCTGATCGCGGCGGAGATGCAATTCGCCGGTCTGCCCTGGTGCACCGAGGTGCACGACCGGCTCCTCACCCGCGAGCTGGGCCCCCGGGTCGCCCCCGGCCTCCGGCCGGAAAGGCTGGAGGACCTTGCCCGCCGCATCCGTCTCGAACTGGGCGACCCCCAGGTCAACCCGGACTCCCAGCAGGACCTGCTGCGTGCCCTGCAGCGGGCCGGGCTGACGATGAGTTCGACCCGTGCCTGGGAACTGCAGAAACTCGAACACCCGGCGATCGCACCGTTGTTGGAATACAAGAAGCTCGCCCGGCTCCTCAGCGCCAACGGTTGGTACTGGATGGACACCTGGATCGTCGACGGCCGGTTCCACCCCGAGTACGTGCCCGGCGGGGTGGTGACCGGCCGCTGGGCGACCCGCGGCGGGGGAGCGCTGCAACTGCCCAGGCAGGTGCGCGGGGCCGTCATCGCCGATGACGGCTGGAAGCTCGTCGTGGCCGATGCGGCGCAACTCGAACCGCGCATCCTGGCCGCGCTGTCGGCCGACACAGCCATGGCCACCGCCGGCCGGGGCACCGACCTCTACGCCGGAATCGTCGCCAGCGGCGTCGTCGAAACCCGCGACCACGCCAAGGTGGCCATGCTCGGCGCGATGTACGGCGCGACCACGGGGGAGAGCGGGCGCCTGCTTCCCCGCCTGGCCAGGGCCTATCCTCGAGCGCTCGGACTCACCGAGACGGCGGCCAGGGCCGGCGAACGCGGTGAGGCGGTGACGACCAGGCTGGGCCGCTCCTCACCCCGGCCGGGCGAGAGCTGGCTGGCGACCCAGGCCCAGGCCCAGGCCTACCACCCAGGGGCCACGGATGCCGACGAGCGCCGGGCGCGCAGCCAGGCGAGGGACTGGGGCCGGTTCACCCGCAACTTCATCGTGCAGGGCAGCGCCGCGGAGTGGGCGCTCTGCTGGATGGCCGAGATCCGCCGGGAACTCCGCCTGCTGCAGGCGCCGGAGGGGACCGTTCCCGGGCGTTCCCCGGTTTTCACGCACGCCCCGCACCTCGTCTTCTTCCTGCACGACGAGGTCATCGTGCATACCCCCGCGGGCTTGGCGGAGGAGGTCGAGCAGATCGTGGTCCGGGCCGCGGCCACAGCAGGCCGGCACCTGTTCGGAGATTTCCCGGTCGACTTCCTGCTCACCGTTGCCACCGTCGACAGCTACGATCAGGCGAAATGAGACGGCGACGGCGCTGAACCTGCCGCCACCGGGCCGGCCGGTTCGGATTAGGCGACCGGCACGGGGCGCCGTCCGCGGCGCGGCCTCACGTCACTCAATCCTCGCTGGAACGCGTCGGCGCGCGGACCCCGCAGCGACTCCCCGGCGGAGTCCAGCCACGCGACCGCAGCCGTGGCGAGGGCGGCGCGCGCACCGGCCTCCAGCAGGTCCTGTCCGATCGGAGACGCGAGGAGCGCCGAGGACGCGGCCGCGGCCAGCCAGTGTTCGCGGTAGCGGGTGATCAGGGCAAGCGTGTCGACGTGGGGGAGCGAGGACGCGATCAGGACACGGTCCACCAGGTCGTTCCATTCCTCCCCGCGCGTGCTCTCGACGGACGTGAGCCAGTCCAGGGCTTCGGCCCGGCCCTCGGCCGTGAGGCGGTACAGCGGCAGGCCGTCGGGCGTGGCTCCGCCGGACTCGACGGCGCCCTGCTTGACGAGTCGCTCCAGGGTGCCGTAGATCTGGCCGACGTTGACCGGGCGCCGAGCGGCGGTTCGTGCCTCCAATTCGCCGTGCAATTGGAAACCGTACGCCGGTCCGATCGTGAGGATCGCCAACAGGGTGGTGCGAACGGACACTGGGCCTCCGATAGATTCCTCGATAACCATACCGAGTATGCCCAATCGGATCTGGCAAGGCCGCGCGGATCCTTGTGATTTCCCGGTTGCCTGGGGCATAATTGCGCTAGCGGCCGGAGGGTCGCACAAGTTCATATCTTCGCTGCATTGGCATCGTTTATTCAGCAGTGTTTCGTTCAGAGGTCGTTGGGGAAGACGCATCTCACAGAACGGAGGAAGAAACGATGGCGGCAACAACGATGTCGGCAACACAGGCTCGTCAGGCACCGTCTGCGCGAGGGGTGTTTTTCGTGCACTCTTCGCCGCGTGCGCTGAGCCCCCACGTCGAGTGGGCGGTCGGTCGCGTGCTCGGCGAGGCGGTGAACTTCGCCTGGTCCGACCAACCCGTGCTCAAGGGCGCCCAGCGCGCCGAGTTCTACTGGGAGGGCGCCCAGGGAACCGGCGCGATCCTGGCGTCGGCGCTTCGCGGCTGGGAACATCTGCGCTTTGAGGTGACCGAGGACGCCGGGCTCGGCAGCGACGGCGGCCGCTGGCTGCACACTCCCGACCTGGGAATCTTCTTCACCCAGACCGACACCGCCGGCAACGTGGTCATTCCGGAGGACCGGGTGCGCAGCGCCATGGAACGCGCCGGCGCGAACGCCCTCGAATTGCACCGCGAACTCCGTATCGCCCTGGGGCAGGCCTGGGACGACGAACTCGAACCGTTCCGCCACGCGAGCGACTTCAACTCCGTCGTCTGGCTGCACAAGGTCGGCTGAACGGCATCGACTGCCCGAGGATGGCGCATGGCGCGTTGACCGGTTGACTCTTCCCGGTGGCGCGTGAGCGAAATGCGAGGGATCTCAAAAGAAATGACCCCGACCGGCACCCGGTCGGGGTCATTCCGTCTGCACCAGCCGTCTGGCTAGGCCGAACGGAACCCGACGACGGCATTGTGGCCGCCGAAACCGAACGAGTTGCTGATGGCGAGGAGGTCCCCGGCCGGCAGCGCCCGCGGCGTGGTCACCACGTCGAGGGGGATGTTCGGGTCCTGGTTGGCCAGATTGATGGTCGGCGGCGCGATGCGGTCGGCGAGTGCCAGCACGGTGAAGAGCGCCTCGATCGCGCCGGCACCACCGAGCAGGTGGCCGGTCGACGCCTTGGTCGCCGAGACGGGGATGCCCTCGAGCAGGTCCCCGAAGACCAGGCGCAGCGCGTTGTATTCGGCGATGTCGCCGACCGGGGTGCTGGTGGCGTGCGCGTTGATGTGCGAGACATCCGACAGGGAGGCCCCGGCATTGTGGATGGCCGCGATCATCGCGCGGGCGGCGGCCGAGCCCTCGGGGTCAGGAGCGGTGATGTGGTACGCGTCGCTGGTGACGGCGCCGCCGACCAGCTCGGCGTAGATGCGGGCCCCGCGGGCCTTGGCGTGTTCCTCGGTTTCGACGACGAGCGCGGCGGCGCCCTCGCCCAGCACGAAGCCGTCACGGGTGATGTCGTAGGGACGGGACGCGGTCGCCGGGTCGTCGTTGCGTTTGGACAGCGCCTGCATGGCGGCGAAGGACGCGATCGGGAGCGGGTGGATCGCGGCCTCCGACCCGCCGGCGATGACGATGTCGGCGAGCCCGGCCTGGAGACGGTTGTAGGCGTTGACGAGCGACTCAGTGCTCGAGGCGCACGCGGACACGACCGTGGTGATGCCGGCGCGGGCGTGCAGGTCCATCCCGATCGCGGCTCCGGGGCCGTTCGGCATGAGCATGGGGACCGTCATCGGGAGGACCCGGCGGGGGCCGCGTTCGCGCAGCGTGTCCCAGGCATCGAGCAGGGTCCAGACCCCGCCGATGCCAGTGGCCCAATCGACGGCGAGGCGTTCGGGGTCTGCTTCGGGGGAGCCGGCATCCGCCCACGCCTCGCGCCCGGCGATCAGGGCAAACTGGCTGGAGGGGTCGAGGCGTTTCGTCTCGTGGCGGGCGAGGACCTCGGTGGAGGGAACTCTCGCCTGGGCGGCGAAGGTCACCGGAAGCTGGGTGCGGACGACCCATTCGTGGTCCAGCGTGCTGGCCCCGGATTCGCCGTTGAGGAGGGAGGCCCAGCTTTCGGCGGCGGTGCCGCCGAGCGGGGTGGTCGCACCGATGCCGGTGATAACGATCTTTTTGGTCATGACGAGACTCTCTATGAGCGTAGAAAACGGTGGGGCTGACCCACAGATCAGGCCGGTCGGCAGGCGCCGGCCGGCCTGTCCTTTGGTGGGGTTAGTCCTGTGCCTTGACGATGAAGTCGACGGCGTCGCCGACGGTTTTGAGGTTCTTGACCTCTTCGTCGGGGATCTTGACGTCGAACTTTTCTTCCGCGTTGACGACGATGGTCATCATCGAGATCGAGTCGATGTCCAGGTCGTCGGTGAACGACTTCCCCAGCTCAACCGTGTCGGCCGCGATGCCCGTCTCGTCATTAATGAGCTCGGCCAGGCCGGCAAGAACTTCTTCGGTGGACAATGCCATTTTTTTCTCCTTGGGGGTGTCTCGTTTGACCGAGATTCAGTTTAGAGGTCTTGCGGGGGATCTACGGGAGGACGACGACCTGCGCGCCGAAGACCAGGCCGGCTCCGAAGCCGATCTGGAGGGCGAGGCCGCCGCTCAGTTCCGGGTGTTCCTGGAGCAGCTGGTGGGTGGCCAGCGGGATCGAGGCCGAGGATGTGTTCCCGGTGGTGGCCACGTCGCGGGCGATGACCACGGAATCCGGGAGCCCCAGCTGCTTGGCGAATTCGTCGATGATGCGCATATTGGCCTGGTGGGGGATGAAGGCGGAGAGCTGGTCGCTCGTGATCCCGGCGGCCTCGAGGGCCTTCTTGGCGACCTTGGCCATGTCCCACACGGCCCAGCGGAAGACGGTCTGGCCCTCCTGGCGGAGGGTCGGCCACTCTGTCTCGCCCCGGCGGTATTCCTGCAGGGTGCTGTTCATGGTGATCGCGTCGGCCTTCGACCCGTCCGATCCCCAGACGGTACTGGAGATCCCCGGGTAGTCGCTCGGCCCGATGACGACGGCGCCGGCGCCGTCGCCGAGCAGGAACGAGATGCTCCGGTCGGTCGGGTCGACCAGGTCGGAGAGTTTCTCCGCGCCGACGACGAGGGCGTAGTGCGCCACGCCGGTGCGGATCAGGGCGTCGGCCTGGGCGATCGCGTAGGTGTAGCCGGCACAGGCGGCGTTCACGTCGTAGGCGGCGGCGGGGTTGGCGCCGACGCGGTCGGCCAGCACAGCGGCCATCGACGGCGTCTGGCGGCCATTGCTGATGGTGGCGACGATGACGGCGTCGATCAGTTTCGGATCGATGCCCGACTTCTCGATGGCCTCGTGCGCGGCATCCGTTGCCAGGTCCACGGCCTCGATGTCCTGGCTGGCCCGGCTGCGACTGATGATCCCGGTGCGCTGCTGGATCCACTCGTCCGAGGAGTCGATCGGCCCGATCAGTTCGGCATTGGGTACCGAAAGGTCGCCGCGGGCGGCGCCGACGGAGAGAATGCGGGTGTACTGGGGACCGTGCGACTGCTGGAGTGTTGGCTTGGTCATGTTCTCTTTCGGTCAGGCTTGGTTCTGCTGGTCGATCAGGTCGAACGCTGCGGACAGATCGTCCGGCGTCTTGATCGCAACGCTGGGCACGCCCTTGAGCGCGCGCTTGGCAAGGCCGACGAGGGCTCCCGCCGGTGCGACCTCGATGATTCCGGTCACTCCCGCGGCGGCAAAGGACGCCATGCACAGGTCCCACCGTACCGGCGAGGACACCTGCGCCACCAGCAGGTCCACGAACCGCGCGCCGCTGGACACGAGGGTTCCGTCCCGGTTCGACCAGATCGGCAGGGTGGGATCGTGGGGGTTCAGCTCGGCCGCGACCTGGGTGAGATGCTCGACGGCCGGCTGCATGTACCGGGTATGGAAGGCCCCGGCGACCTGGAGCGGGATGACCCTGGCCCGGGCAGGCGGCGCTGCGGCGAGGGCGGCGAGGGCGGCGGGCGAACCAGCGACGACAATCTGGCCGCCTCCGTTGAAATTCGCGGGCTCGAGGCCGAGTTCGTCGAGGCGGGCCAGCAGCTCTGCCTCGTCCGCACCGATCACCGCGCTCATCCCCGATGGTTCGAGGGCGGCTGCCTGCGCCATGGCGCTGCCGCGGTCGCGCACGAAGCCGACCGCCTCGGCGGGGCTCAGGATGCCGGCGCCCGCGGCGGCGGTGATCTCACCGACGGAGTGCCCGCCGATGCCGGCGATCTTGCCGCGGCGTCCACCGGCGAGGAGGGCGTCGAGGGTGAGCAGACCCGCCGCAACGATCAGCGGCTGTGCGATCTTCGTGTCGCGGATCGTGTCGGCGTCGCTGATCGTGCCGTGACGGACGAGGTCGATGCCACAGGCATCCGAGATCTCTTCCAGGCCGGCGGCGAAGCCTGCCTCGCGGAGCCACGGTTCGAGGAATCCAGGGGTTTGTGAACCCTGGCCGGGGCAGACGACAACAATCATGTTTCCAGTCTCCCAAGCCCATTTCCCGGACGGGTGTCGACTGCACACCAAGTATTCGCGAAACGTTTGTCGATAGTCACCAGATCGGACGCCGTGTTCACCTGCGCCTGGTCGAACCGTCGTGATCGCTGATCGACCCGATGATCAGGGCGGCCTGGAGGATCAGGGCCTCCCTGGCCCCGGTGGCGTCGTAGCCGATCACCTCCGACACGCGTTTGAGCCGGTAGCGCACGGTGTTGGGATGCACGAACAGCTCCCGGGCCGTGGCCTCGAGCGACCGGCCGTTGTCGAGGTAGCACCACAGGGTGGTGAGCAGTTCGGTCGAGTGCGCCTGGAGCGGACGGTAGATGCGGTGGATCAGCGTGGCCCGGGCGAGCGGGTCGCCGGCCAGGGCCCGTTCGGGCAGAAGATCGTCCGCCTGCACGGGGCGGGGGGCGTTCCGCCAGGAGCGGGCCACGGCGAACCCGGCCAGCGCGGCCTTGGCGCTCTTCGACGCGTCGACGAGGTTGGGAACCTCGTGGCCGAGCACCAGGTGGCCGGCCCCGAAGCTCGGTTCCAGCTGAACGGCGATCTCCATGAAGCTGAGGGCAGATGCCGTGCCGATGGCTTCCTCGGCATCCGTCGGTTTCGGGTGGGCCCGGCCGATGACCAGGACCAGCCGGTTGCCCTGCACCCCGATCAGCACGTCCGCGGCCATGTGCCGCGCAGAACGGCGCAGCTGGTCCACGTCGAGCATCTTCGGCGTTGTGCCGACGAGCACGCACACCTCGCCGTGACCGTGCCAGCCGAGGGCGGCGATCCGACTGGGCAGTTCGTCGTCGTACTCGCCGCTGAGGATGGAGTCGACGACGAGGGCCTCGAGGCGTACGTCCCAGAGGCCGCGCGCTTCCGCGGCCCTGGCGTAGACGTCAGCGGCCCCGAACGCGATCTCCCGGGAGTAGAGCAGGATCGCCTCCCGGAGGAGTTCGCTGCCGTCCTTGACTCGTTCCTCGACCACCTCGACGGTGACCCGGATCAGTTGCAGCGTCTGTTGCAGGCTGATCGAGCGGAGCAGTTCGCGCGGGGCCGCGCCGAAGACATCCGCCGCGATCCACGGCGTGGATCGCGGGTCGTCGAACCAGGAGATGAACGACGTGATCCCTGCCTGGGCGACCAGTCCGACGGCGGACCGGCGTCCCGGCGGCATGTCGCCATACCAGGGCAGCGTGTCCTCGAGACGCTTCAGGGTCGCCGTGGACAGCTCGCCGGAAATGGTGCGCAACCAGCTGAGCGTCTGTTCCTTCGTCTTCGGGGTGGGTGCCACGGGGGCCTTAGCTCTCGCCCCCGGCAGAGCCCGTGGTACCCGCGGTCACGTCGTACAGACGGTACTTCGCGATCGCCTGGCCGACGAGGCTGCGGTCGACCTCTCCGCGGCGGGAGAGCAGCTCGAGGGTGCGAACCACCATCGACGGTCCGTCGATCTTGAAGAAGCGCCGCGCGGCCGGCCGGGTGTCGGAGAACCCGAACCCGTCCGCGCCGAGCGTCGCGAAATCGCCGGGCACGAACTGACGGATCTGGTCGGGCACGGCGTGCATGAAGTCGGTCACGGCGACGAACGGCCCGGCGGCCCCGGCGAGCTTCTCCGTGACGTACGGGGTGCGGGGTGTCTCATCGGGGTAGAGGAAGTTGTGCTCCTCCGCGGCGATGCCGTCGCGGCGGAGCTCTGCCCAGGAGGTCACCGACCAGACATCGGCCGACACTCCCCAGTCGGCGGCGAGCAGCGCCTGCGCCTCGAGGGCCCACGGCACGGCGACGCCGGAGGCGAGGAGCTGGGCCTTCGGTCCGGTGATCGGCGAGTGGTTGATCCGGTGGATGCCGCGGACGATGCCGTCGACGTCGACCTCGTCCGGCTCGGCCGGCTGCACGGCCGGCTCGTTGTACACGGTGACGTAGTACATGACGTTCGGGTCGGGGTGCTGCCCGCCGTACATCCGCTCGAGGCCGGACCGGACGATGTGACCGATCTCGTAGCCGTAGGCCGGGTCGTAGGAGACCACGGCCGGGTTCGTCGAGGCCAGCAGGGGAGAGTGGCCGTCGGCGTGCTGGAGGCCTTCGCCGGTGAGGGTGGTGCGACCGGCTGTCGCGCCGATCATGAACCCGCGGGCCATCTGGTCGCCCGCGGCCCACATGGCGTCTCCGGTGCGCTGGAAGCCGAACATCGAGTAGAACACGTAGATCGGGATCAGCGGCTCACCCTGGGTTGCGTACGATGTGCCGACATTCGTGAAGGCGGCCATGGCGCCGGCCTCGTTGATGCCGACGTGCAGGATCTGGCCCTGCGGGCTCTCCTTGTACGCGAGCAGCTGGGCGTGGTCGACGGAGGTGTACTGCTGGCCGTTCGGGTTGTAGATCTTCGCGTTCGGGAAGAATGCGTCGATTCCGAAGGTGCGGGCCTCGTCCGGGATGATCGGGACGATCCGGTTGCCGAAGTCCTTCGCGCGGAGAAGCTCCTTGAGCAGTCGCACGAACGCCATCGTCGTGGCGATCTCCTGCGTGCCGGAACCCTTCTTCGTCGGTGCGTAGGTGGCGTCGCCCGGGAGGTTGACCTGGGTGTACTTGCTGCGGCGTTCCGGCAGGTAGCCGCCGAGCGCGCGGCGGCGTTCGTGCAGGTACTGGATGGCCTCGTCGTTGTCGTCCGGCCGGTAGTACGGCGGAAGGTACGGATTCTCCTCGAGCTGGGCATCCGTGATCGGGATGTGCGTGCTGTCGCGGAAGGTCTTCAGATTGTCGAGGGTGAACTTCTTCATCTGGTGGGTCGCGTTGCGGCCCTCGAAGCTCGGGCCGAGCGCGTAGCCCTTCACGGTCTTCGCCAGGATGACGGTCGGCTGGCCCTTGTGCTCGGATGCCGCCTTGAACGCCGCGTACACCTTGCGGTAGTCGTGGCCGCCGCGCTTGAGGTTCCAGAGTTCGTCGTCGGTGTAGCCCTCGACGAGCTTGAGCGCGCGCGGGTCGCGACCGAAGAAGTTCTCGCGGACGTACGCGCCGCTCTCGGCCTTGTAGGTCTGGTAGTCGCCGTCGGGAGTGACGTTCATCAGGTTCAGCAGGGCGCCGTCGACGTCGCGCGCCAGCAGGTCGTCCCACTCGCGGCCCCACACCACCTTGATGACGTTCCAGCCGGCGCCGCGGAAGAAGCTTTCCAGTTCCTGGATGATCTTGCCGTTGCCGCGCACGGGCCCGTCGAGGCGCTGCAGGTTGCAGTTGATGATGAAGTTGAGGTTGTCGAGGCCCTCGTTCGCGGCAACCTGCAGCTGGCCGCGGCTCTCGACCTCGTCCATCTCGCCGTCGCCGAGGAACGCCCAGACCTGCTGGTCGCTGGCGTCCTTGATGCCGCGGTTGGTGAGGTAGCGGTTCGTCTGCGCCTGGTAGATCGCGTTGATCGGTCCGAGACCCATCGAGACGGTCGGGAACTGCCAGAATTCGGGCATCAGGCGAGGATGCGGGTAGGAGGAGATCCCATTCGGCCCGTGGGACTTCTCCTGGCGGAAGCCGTCGAGCTGGTCGTGCGAGAGACGACCTTCGAGGAAGGCCCTGGCGTAGGTTCCGGGGGAGGCGTGGCCCTGGATGAAGATCTGGTCGCCGCCGCCCGGGTGGTCCTGGCCGCGGAAGAAGTGGTTGAAACCGACCTCGTAGAGAGCGGCGGAGGACGCGTAGGTGGAGATGTGCCCGCCGACGGAGATGCCGGGGCGCTGGGCGCGGTGGACGAGGACGGCGGCATTCCAGCGGATCCAGGCGCGATAGCGGCGCTCGATGTCCTCGTCGCCGGGGAAGTCCGGTTCGTTTCCGGCCGCGATCGTGTTGATGTAGTCGGTGGTCGGCACCATGGGGACGCCCAGGTGCAGTTCCTTGGACCGCTTGAGCAGGCTCAGCATGATCTCCCGGCCGCGCTGGTGTCCCTGCGCGGCGACGAGTGAATCCAGGGATTCAGACCACTCTGCGGTCTCCTGCGGGTCCGCATCCGTGCTGTTCACCGAGTACGGGTCCTGGTCGTTGACAGTCACAATCGACCTCTCTGTCCTGGGCAGACCGTTGTTCTGTTCTGCCGAATTAGGCGTGCCGGATTGCGGTCGGGTTGGACCAATGGCACTTCGCAAGCCTACAGATTCCGGCTGGGGTCCGCGCACGTCCCGCTCCGGGCTCCCCGGGGGTTCGCAGGAGGCGTTCTTGGTTCCCGCAACCGGCGGGGCTAGGCTGTGTCGCTGCGCTCCACTGCACCGGTGGGCGAGGGAAAGGAAGCGCTCGATGGCTTTGGAAAACGACACGCAGGCACCGGACTTCGAACTGGTCAACCAGTTCGGCCAGCGCATCCAGCTCAGCCAGTTCCGGGGAGCGAAATCGGTGGCGCTGGTCTTCTTCCCTCTGGCCTTCTCCGGAATCTGCAGCGGTGAGCTGTGCGAACTGCGCGACAACATCGGACTCTTCGCCGATAGCGCGGTGGAGGTGATCGGCATCTCGGTCGACTCGAAGCACACCCTGCGCGCCTGGGGCGAGCAGGAGAAGTACACGTTCAACCTCCTCGCCGATTTCTGGCCGCACGGTGCAGTTTCCAAGGAATACGGCGTGTTCCTCGAAAACAAGGGATTCGCCAACCGGGCGACATTCCTCATCGACCGACAGGGCATCATCCGGGCGAGTTTCATCACGGCCCCGGGCGAGGCCCGTTCCCTGGGTGCGTATTGGGCCGCGATCGAGGAGCTCCAGCCCGCGTGAATCCGTCGGCTCCCGCCCGTGGCGGCTCGCCACCCGGCATCGGTTATCGGCATCGGTACGTGGCCTCTGTATAGTGGTCATCGACCCGGAAGGGTCGAAGTGCAGGGGCCTTTAGCTCAGTTGGTAGAGCGCCACGTTTACACCGTGGATGTCATCGGTTCGAGCCCGGTAGGGCCCACCCCTGGACCCCGAATCCCCGACCGGTTCACGGAGCGGAGCCGGACACCCGAGCGTGTACCCGGCATCGCCGACTTCACCTTGGCCGTGGGCGGCGATACGCTGGCTCTAGTGCGGTCATCCGCGTCGCTCCCAGCCAGTACGGAAGCCATTCGCTCCTTCGAAGAGCTGAGAGGGTCGTGACGGCCAATGTTTCCATGGCTCCCAGCTGGAACCCGCATGCGATTCGTCAGTTCGATGCCGGGGCGGGGGGCATGATGCCGTCGTCTGGCCGGCGAGTGTTCGCCGCAGCGTCCCGGGAGCTTTCCGATCCCGATCACGTCAATTCCGATCTCTGCCGGCCGTTCCTCCGCACTCTCCCGATCACGGGCGCCGCGATTTCGACCCTCGGCCCCCCGTTCGGAACTGAAACCGTCTGCGCGAGCGACGACAGGGCCGCTCAGATCGACGAGTTCCAGTTCGACCTCGGCGAGGGGCCGTGCTGGGAGGCTCTGTCAACCCGGCGTCCGGTGATCAGTGCCGACATCAGGAACCCGTCGGCAGCCTGGCCGATGTTCGTCCGGGCCATTGAAGCAACGGACATCGGGGGGCTGTTCGCCTTCCCCATGTTCATCGGATCGCTCAACATCGGGGCGGTCGACCTCTACTCCACCCGGCCGGGCAACCTGTCCATGTCGCAGATCGATGATGCCTCCGCGCTGGTGGCCCTGGCCGCTCGCCAGGTACTCCGGCGAGCATTGCTGGCTCGTCCGGGAGTGCCCGACGCGATCGACGACGAGGGGTATTCGCGGCGGCTGGTGCACCAGGCGACCGGGATGCTGTTGGCGCAGCTCGACCTCCCGGCGGCGGATGCACTGCTCGTGCTACGCGGCTATGCTTTTTCTCACGGACGGACGGTTCGCGACGTTGCAACTGATGTAGTGGCGCGGAAGATCACTTTTCCGGCAGAATACGACGGCTCCTAGTGCGTCCTCCTTTTAGAATGGGTTCATGGTGACCAAGACACGTGAGGGTCAACTGGTTGAGACCTTCGTCACTTTGGCGGACACACTCGTCGTCGGCTACGACATCGTCGACCTGTTGCACACACTCGTCGACAAGTGCGCCCTTCTGTTCGAGGCGTCCGCCGTCGGCATCATCCTTTCGGCCGGCGAAAACGATGAACTCGAGGTTGTCGCCTCGACAAACGAGCGCAGCCGTCTCGTCGAGATCCTCCAGCTTCGGGCGGGGAACGGCCCGTGTGTCGAGTGTTACACGACGGGCAAGCCCGTTGCGATCCCCGACCTCGACGTCGTCGCTCCCAAATGGCCCAGATTTCGTGCCGGGGCTCTCGAATTGGGCTTCAAGTCGATGCATTCCGTTCCCCTCCGTCTTCGGCAGACGACCATCGGTTCGCTCAACCTCTTCTGGGACCGGCTCGGTGGCCTGGGAGCGGACGATCTCCTGACCGTGCAGGCCCTGGCCGACACGGCCACCATCGGCATCCTGCAGGAACGGGCCCTGCGCGAGAGCGGCGTCGCGCGGGCGCAGTTGCAGCACGCGCTCAACAGCCGGGTACTGATCGAGCAGGCAAAGGGCGTCGTGGCGTACACCCGCAACTCGAACATGGAGGAAGCCTTCGATGTGCTGAGGTCCTATGCCCGGAACAACGGCCTGCCACTCGTCGACGTGGCCGACGGCGTCGTCAACCGCACCCTGGCCCTCTGAACGCCCCCGGCACTCGCTAGCCGGCCTGGATCGGCTTATACTGAGTTTGCGCCCCAGACCCTGGCAGCACCGCCATTCGGTGAGCTTGGGAGGGTCGACCATGAAACGCATTTTTCACCCGGGGGGCTCAGTCGTCACGGGCAGCGCTCTCGCCGACGCCGTGATGGACTACGCGGAGTCGCTGAGCGGCCGCAGCCAGGTCGACATGGTCGACATCCCCGTTCTCACCGACGGGGGTTTGCCGGGCCGGGCCCAGTTCCTGATCGGGGCGTCCAGCCAGCTCATGAGTGTGACGAGCGAGCCGGTTCTCCGCGAACTCGTCGAAGGCAGGACCACCGACGATCTGCGCCGCCGCGCGCTCGTCGGCACGGATGCCGCGCTGGTCGGCTGGACCGGCGACGGTCTCGACTCTCCGCAGTTCGACGAGTTCGACTACTGATCCTTCCCCACGCCCTGGTTGAACCCGAACGCGCCCTCGACTCGGCCGGGACGTTGGCCTCTATCCGTCCCTGACGTGGTCGAAGAGCATGGTTCCGTTGCCGGGCAGCGGAGGAGCGCATGATGAACAAGCGGATTGTGGTCGGACTGAGCGGACGGCCGACGGACGAGGGCGCCATGCGATGGGCTCTCGGCTACGCCGCGCCGCGCCGGTTGGAGGTCGATCTGGTGCATGTGGTCGACGAAACCTGGGGAGAAATCCCGGCCGGGTTCCGGGGATCTGCCCGGGCCCAGGCGGAGACCGAACTGGCCAGGGACGTGGCCGAGGCCGTCCGCCGGGAGCCGGGCCTCGTCATCCACTCCACTGTGCTCGTCGGTTCCCCGACCTCGGCCCTGGCGAAGAGGGCTGCGGGCGCGGAACTCCTGGTCGTCGGCTCCCACGCCCTCGGCCGGTTCCGCGACTACGTGTTCAGCACCCGCGCCGCCCAGATCGCGGCGCGCGCACCCGGATCGGTGGTTGTGGTCCCGGAGCGGACGCAATCCCCGGGGCGCGGCGTAGTGGTGGGGGTGGATGGGTCTGATTTGTCGCTGGCCGCAGTGCGGTTCGCTGCCGAGGAGGCCGACCGGCACGGTGAGCCGCTGACCGCGGTGTACTGCTGGAGCGCGCCGACCCCATGGACGGCGGAGACCGCGGTGATCGACTGGCCGATGGAGCCGGACGACTCCGACCGTCTCGTGCTGGCCGAGGCCGTCGCCGGGCTGGCCGCGCAGTATCCCGACCTCGATCTCGACCTCCGCCTTGAACTCGGACTGCCCTCGGAGACATTGGCCAGGGTCGCCGCCGGCGCCAGGCTGCTGGTGGTCGGCAGCCATGGACGACACGGCCTGCAGCGGTTCTGGCTCGGCTCGGTCAGCCAGGTGATCGTCCTCACGATGCCCTGCCCCGTGGCGGTGATCAGGCCCGCACCGAGTGAGGCCGCGTCGAGAGCGGCCGAATCGGGCGCGACCGCGTCGGGCGAATCCTCATCGGCCTGAAGTTCCTGAACCGCGGCGCCGCCAACGCGCTAGCAGCGGAATCGGTAATGGTCGCGTCAGGCGTCGCGGGCAACGAGCACGGGCACCGTGATGTTCATCAGCACGTCGTGGGTGACGGAACCGATCACGGACTGGGTCGCCGCGTGGGGGTGGGAGACTCCGAGCACCAGCAGCGAAGCGCCGTTCCCGGCGTCGAGGAGAGCCTCCGCGGGTTCCCGGTGTACCAGCCGGCGACGCACCGTGGTCTCAGGTGCGGCCTGGGCGGCGCGCTCCGCAGCCTCAGCGAGGAGCCGTTGCGCCGTACCCGTGCTGCTCGGCAGGTCGGCTGACCGGAGCACGTGGCTCACCGGCGGGGCGTGAACCAGTAACAGCTCCTGGCCCAGGCGGGCGGCCTCGCGCGCCCCGCGAACCACGGCCGCGGCCGACCCGTCGAAACGGTCGACGCCGACGACGACCCCCCGCCGGGTGTCGAAGGTGGTGTCGGGCACGACCGCCACCGAGCAGCGGGCGGCCGCAGCCACCTGCACACTCCGCGAGCCGAGCACACGCCCGTGCAGGAAACCGGTCTTGTGGGTTCCGACGACCAGGAGGTCGTCGGCGGACGGCAGGCCGGCCAGGGTCCAGGCGGGGCTGCCGTGCACGATCCGGGCGCCAACATCCACCCCGGGATACCGGCGCACCGCGTCTGCCAGCTCGACGGCGAGCAGTTCCCGGGCCCGACGCTCGGCCTCGGCAGCGTAGCCGGCGCCGAGCAGACCCCATTCATCGTCTATGACATGGACGAGGACGACCGGGTTGCTGTCTCCGGCCGCCCGGGCGAGTGCCCAGCGGATGGCCGCGCGACTCGGGCCGGATCCGTCCGCGCCGATGAAGCAGGTGGTCACGGCTCCACCCGGTCCGGCAGGCGTTCCGGTCGCGGGATGACCGCCACGGGGCAGGTGAGGTTGAGCAGCACGTCGTGGCTGACCGAACCCAGGAACAGACTGCCGACCGCGCCACGACCGTGCGTGCCGACCACGACCAGTTCTGCCTCCCCTGACGCGTCGACGAGGACCATGGCCGCGGGTCCCTGTTCGAGCACTTCCCTGACCTCCAGCCCGGGGTGCGCGGTGCGCACGCGCCCGGCGGCTTCGGCGAGGATCGCGGCGTGCGCGTCACGGAGCTCGTCGAACGGGATGACCGCGCCGTATTCGACCGCAACAGTGGCCGGTATCGACCACGCGTGGATGATGTCGAGGACGCGTCCCAGGCGGGTCGCCTCGGCTGCGGCGAAGGACAGTGCGACCTCGGCCGTGGCGTCGTCCTCCAGTCCGACAACGACGGTCCCGGCCGTCGGGTTCCAGGTGGCAGGCACGACAACCACCGGGCAGTGCGAGTGTGCGGCGAGACGCAGCGGAAGAGTCCCGTAGACGGCCCCGGCGAGGAACCCGGTCTTGTTCGTGCCGATGACCAGCAGGTCCGCGGATGCCGATGCCCTGACCAGTTCGTCGGCCGGGACTCCACGCCGCACGTAGCTCGTCTTCTTGATGTCGGGAACCTCATGTTCCACCCGCTGGGTCGCGTCGGAGAGCGCCCGTTCGTAGATCGGTCGAAAGTCGTCGTCGGGCCCGCCCGCGGGGGCCCAGCCCAAGTCGACGACGGTCGTCAGTTCCAGGCTGATGGGCAGGACCTTCGCCCGTTCGAGGGCCCAATCGAGGGCGGCCGTGCTGGCCGGGCCCCCGTCGACGGCAACGACGACTCTTTCGACCATGACCGGGCTCCGTTCCATCCTGGAAAATCGAACGACTCTCTCGATGTCACCAAGGCTCGCAGGCTGAACCTGACCGGGGAAGGGCCGAACGTCCCACGCGAGTAGACTCCCTGCAACGGACCGAGAGGCGGACCACGGCCATGCCCCCTGAACCCATCCTCGGCACCGTGACCGGCCGGATTCCCCGGACCTCGGCCACTGAGTCGGAGGTTCGCCTGCGTAGCCTGCTCCAGGCCAGCCAGTCCGTTGTGGAGCAACTGGAGCTTTCCTCGGTTCTGCGACGCATCGTCGACGTCGCGGTCGAACTCGTGGGGGCGCGCTACGGCGCCCTCGGCGTGATCGCGCCGAACGGCGGTCTTGAGCAGTTCATCCACGTCGGCATGCCGGATGGCCTGGCCGAACGGATCGGCCACCTGCCGGTCGGCCTGGGTCTGCTCGGCGCCCTGATCGACGAGCCGCAACCGATCCGGCTGGCCAGGCTGGGGGACGACGACCGTTCCGTCGGTTTCCCGGACGGCCACCCCGCGATGGACGGCTTCCTGGGGGTTCCCGTGCGGGTTCGCGGGGCGGTCTTTGGAAATCTCTACCTGACCGAGCCGGCATCGGGCGCGTTCACGGGCGAAGACGAGGAGTTGCTTTGCGTGCTCGCGGCCACCGCCGGAATCGCGATCGAGAACGCACGTCTGTTCGACGAGACCCAGCGGCACCAGCGGTGGTCGGCCGGCACCGCCGAGATCAGCGCGGCGCTGCTGTCGGAACGCGCCGACGACCCGCGGGCGCTGCTTGCCGATCGGCTGGGGGCGATCGCGGGTGCCGACCTCGTCTGCGTCGTCGTGCCGGGAAGCCCCGAGACTCTCCTGGTGGACACCGCACGCGGCGCGCTCGCCGATCAGGTCCGCGGGCTCGTCTTCCCGGCATCCGCTGCGGTGTGCGGGCGGGCGCTGGAAAGCGGTCAGCCCTTCCTGACCTACGGCGCGGCGGGGCATCCGGACGAGGTGATCCTGATCGGGCCGACAATGGTGATTCCGCTACGGACGGCCGGTCGGCCCTACGGCGTCCTGACGGCGTCCCGCCGGGCGGGGCGACCTGGCTTCTCGCCCGGCGAGCTGGAGATGGCAGCGGATTTCGTCGGGCAGGCCGGTGTCGCACTCGAACTGGCCCGCGGCCGGGCGGTGCGACAGCGACTGGCCGTTCTCGAGGACCGCAGCCGGATCGCCCGGGACCTGCATGACCAGGTGATCCAGAGGCTGTTCGCCGCGGGGCTGGGGCTGCAGGCCATCGCCCGCACGGTTGTCGAGCCGGACCTCAGATACAGGATCCTCGCCCAGGTCGACGCGCTCGACGACGCCATCGCCGAGATCCGGACGGCCATCTTCGCCCTCTCGGCCCAGATCCACCCCGACCGGCCGTCGGTCCGGCACCGAATCCTCGACCTGCTCGCCGAACTCGGCCCGCTCTTCGAGCATCCCCCGCGGATCACCTTCTCCGGCCCGATCGACCTGCTCACCCCGGACGCGCTGGCGGACGACCTCGTGGCTGTCCTCCGTGAGGGGCTGACCAATGTTCTCCGGCACGCCGGGGCACGCGAGTCAACGGTGTCCGTCGGGGTCGCCGGCGACACCATCACGGTCGACATCGTCGACGACGGGGTCGGGCCAGCGGGGGCCGTCACGTCAAGCGGCCTGGCCAACCTTGCGGAGCGCGCCCGACGCTGGCATGGCGCCCTCGCCCTGACCGGGATCGACGCGGGGGGATGTCTTCTCCGGTGGAGCGCGCGGCTGACCGGCGAACGGGAAGGACCGGCACAATGATCCGGATATTCCTGGTCGACGACCACGAGGTCGTGCGCCGAGGCATTGCCGACCTGATCAATGCGGAAGCCGATCTGGAGGTCGTGGGGGAGGCGTCGACGGCCAGGCAGGCGGTGGCGCGGCTCGCCGCGACGCTGCCGGACGTTGCCGTTCTCGATGTGCGCCTGCCCGACGGCAGCGGGATCGACGTCTGCCGTGCGATCAGGTCCAAGAACCCGACGGTTCAGTGCCTGATCTTCACCGCGTTCGACGACGACGAGGCCACGTATGCCGCGGTGCTGGCCGGGGCGTCCGGCTACGTCCTCAAAGACATCCGCGGCCAGCGGCTGATCGAGAGCATCCGACGGGTGGCCCTGGGCGAGACCCTGGTCACCCGGGCGGTGGCGGCGCACGTGGTCACCTCGCTCGGGGCCGATCGGGCCGAACCGGCGGCGACCCTCACCGCCAGGGAGCGCCAGGTCCTGGAGCTCATCTCGCGGGGTCTGACCAACCGTCAGATCGGCGAGCAGCTCGACCTCGCCGAGAAGACGGTCAAGAACTACGTCTCCGGACTGCTCGGAAAACTCGGGATGCAGAGGCGCACCCAGGCAGCCGTGTACGGCGCCGAACTGCACAACCGCGAACCGGCCGCGAGGGAAGGGGTTCGGGCCTTCGGTCCCGGTACGCTGGCCGAATGAAGTCAGAGCGCATCGAGCCGATCCTTCCCGGCCCCGGGCAGGAATCGGTCTGGGACTACCCGCGTCCGCCCCGAATCGAGCGGAGCACGCAGCACGTGGTGATCAGGCTGGGCGGCACAGTGATCGCGGACACAACCGACGCGGTGAGGGTCCTCGAAACCAGCCACCCGCCGGTCTACTACCTGCCGCGCACGGCGTTCCGTCCTGGCAGTCTCGTGCCCGCCGCCGGGCGGTCGATCTGCGAGTACAAGGGCCAGGCCGCCTATCTGTCCGTTGTCGCTCGCGGCCGGCGCGAGGACGCCGCGGCCTGGACCTATCCGGCGCCGTGGAGCGGCTATGAGGAACTCGCCGACCGGGTGGCCGTCTACCCGGGCCGGATGGACTCGTGCACGGTGGACGGCGAAGCCGTCCGCCCCCAACCGGGCGACTTCTACGGCGGGTGGATCACGTCGCGGGTGGTCGGTCCGTTCAAGGGTGACCCCGGCACGCGCGGCTGGTGAGTCCCCTGGCCGGGATTTGTCTGGTCCTCGGCGCGGCCACCCAGGTCTGACGCAATCCCGACGAAAAACCTGAGGATTCTTCGGTAGAATCGGGTCATGCCCGAGTTCGCCTCGACGGGGCAGGATCCCCTCGCATCACCCGGCCCAGAGCCAGCCGGCCCAGAGCCAGCCGGCCCAGAGCCAGCCGGCCCAGAGCCAGCCGGCCCAGAGCCAGCCGGCCCTGGCCGGCCTCAAGGTGGTGTCGATGATGGTCTTGCGGCTGTGACGGGATCCCATCCGGTGCTTCCGGCCGGGGTGGACGAGGACCTGCCCGACGACGCGGACGATGTGTCGGGCGCGGTCTCGCCGCCACGAGCCAGCCCGCGGCTTGAACCTGAGGCGAGCGTGATCCACGGTGCGCCGCGCCGCCGTGGGCTTCGCCGCTGGTGGCCGCCGCGCTGAGGCGCCGCGGCATCCCACCCGTCCGCGATGTGCCGGGTCACCCGGAAGGCGGCTGACCCCGGCCGACGGTAGGCTGGCGACGTGTCATTTTCGCTCGCCGCAGTCACCCGCACCGTCCACGAATTGTGGCCGCTGGCCGGGGCAGAAAGCTGGGACGCGCCCGGCCTGGCCAGCGGGGATCCCGCACGCGGCATCGAGGCCATTCACCTCGCGGTCGACGCCGTGGCACTCACCGTCGACGAGGCCATCGAGACCGGAACCGACCTCCTGCTGGTGCACCATCCGTTGCTTCTTCGAGGGGTCACGTCGGTCGCCGCCGACCGGTACAAGGGCGCACTCCTCAGCCGCCTGATCCGGGCCGATTGTGCTCTGCTCGCCGCGCACACCAACGCGGACGTCGTCGCCGACGGCGTTTCGGACATCCTCGCCCGCCGCCTCGGGCTCATCGACACCCGACCGATCTCCGGAGGGTCAGTGCCCGGAACGGGCATCGGCCGGGTGGGCCGACTCGAACAGCCGACCACGCTGGGCGCGCTGGCCCGCCGGGTCGCCGATCTTCTGCCCGCCACCGCGTCAGGAGTACGGGTGTCCGGCGACTACGGCAGCACGGTCGAGACCGTGTCCGTGTGCGGCGGCGCCGGGGACTCGCTCCTCGGCACCCCCGCCGTGGTCGGGAGCGACGTGTATGTCACCGCGGACCTGCGGCACCATCCGGCGTCCGAGGCTCGCGAGCAGGCCCGCCTCAACGGAAACACCCCGGCCCTGATGGACGTGTCACACTGGGCCAGCGAATGGCTGTGGCTGGACACCGCGGCCGACGTGCTCCGGGCGGCGCTGCCCGGGGTGCGCGTGACCGTCAGCGACCTCCGCACCGATCCGTGGGACTTCGTCATCGTGCAGTAGCCTGCCCAGAACTCACCATCCCGTTCACATTCACTACCGCAACCCAATAACCCGAAGGTCAGGACACAAGTGAAGGCATCTCCCGTAGAACAGAAGGAGCTTCTCCGGCTTCAGGCCCTCGACATCAGGCTGCAGCAGGTCGAGCACCAGACGAAGGCGCTCCCGCAGCACGCCGAGCTCAAGGAACTCGCCGCCACCGCCGACAAGACGCGGATGACCCTCGGCACCCGCGCCGGCGCCGCGGAGGACATCCGAATCGAACTGCACCGGATCGAGTCGGATGTCGACGTGGTCGAGAAACGGATCGCCCGAGACTCCGACCGGGTGCAGCACACCTCCTCGGTGAAGGACGTCCAGGCGCTGGAGACCGAGCTCGTCGCGCTCCGCAAACGCCTCCTGGCGCTCGAGGAAATCGAGATCGCGGTCATGGAACGGCTCGAGGAGGCCGAGACCGCCGTCGCCGAGGTGGAAGCCGAACGCGATGCTATCGCCGTTCGGGTCGCCGACGCCGAGAAGGCCCGTGACCTGAGTCTCGACGACCTGAACCGTCAACTCGGCGAGTTGCGTCGTGACCGTGCTGCCATCGCCGGCAGCATCACGGACGACCTGGCTGCGCTCTACGAGAAGCGGTTAGTGTCGGGGCGAGGCAACGCGGCCGCTCTGCTGCGCGCCCGCACCTGCAGCGGTTGCACGATCACGCTGACCGGCAGCGACCTGGACGCAGTCCGTTCGTCGCCGGCCGACGAGGTGCTGTTCTGCCCGGACTGCGGCGCCATCCTCGTTCGCACGGAGGAGTCCGGGATCTGAGTCGGGGATCGCACCTGTAGGATTGACTTTCGGAATGGGTCGGCAAGACGGTCGCGACATCCGGTGCCGCAGGGCGTCGGATGCCGAGGAACGTCCGGGCTCCACAGAGCAGGGCGGTGGGTAACACCCACCCGGGGCAACCCGCGAGACAGTGCCACAGAAAGTAGACCGCCCCCGGCTTCGGCCGGAGGTAAGGGTGAAACGGTGGTGTAAGAGACCACCAGAGGCCAGGGTGACCTGGTCGGCTTGGTAAACCTCGTCCGGAGCAAGGTCAGACAGGAAACGTTAAGGCGGCTCGCCGAGTTTCCGGGTAGACCGCTAGAGGGCTGCGGCAACGTAGTCCCCAGATAGATGGCCGTCCAGGGTGCTTCGCGCACCGGGACAGAACCCGGCGTATCAGCCGGCCCATTCCACTTCCGGGTCAGGCGCGGTTCTTGACGGCGAGCGCGGCCGCTCCGAGAATGCCGGCGTTGTTCCGGTGGACCGCGGGGATGATCGGTGTCTTCAGGTCCAGCAGCGGCAGGAAGTGCTGGTGGTTCTTCGACACCCCGCCGCCGACGATGAAGAGGTCGGGGGAGAAGAGCGTTTCGAGGGTCGAGTAGTACTTCTGCAGACGACCGGCCCATTTTTCCCAGGTCAGGTCTTCCCGTTCCTTCGCGGAGTACGCCGCCCTGGTCTCGTAGTCGACGCCGTCGATCTGGAGGTGTCCGAGCTCCGTGTTGGGCACCAGGATGCCGTCGTTCAGCAGCGCGGTTCCGATGCCCGTCCCCAGGGTGGTCAGGAGGACGACGCCGGGGACGCCCTTGGCTGCGCCGAATTGCGACTCGGCGTAACCGGCGGCATCCGCGTCGTTGACGAAGTGGATGGGGTGGCCGAGGCCCTTCTCGAACAGTTTCTCCGCGGCGAGCCCGATCCACTTGTCGGAGACGTTCGCCGCCGACATCGTGTGGCCGTTCTTGACCACGGCCGGGAAACAGATCCCGACCGGGAGGTCGGGGGCGGCGGCCTTTTCGGACACGGTCTTCAGCAGATCCTTCACCGTCTCGACGATGTCCGCAGGACGACCGCCCTTCGGCGTGGGCAGTTTCACTCGATCGGAGAGGAGCGCACCGGTCGAGAGGTCGACCACCGCCCCCTTGATCCCGGTGCCGCCGATGTCAATGCCGATTGCCGTGGTTGAACTCATGGTTAGAACCTATCGGTTAGGGAAGCGTCAGGATCTCGGCACCGGTCTCGGTGACGACGAGGGTGTGCTCGAATTGCGCGGTGATGCCCTTGTCCTTCGTGGTGACGGTCCAGTCATCGGCCCACATGTCCCAGTCGGGGGAACCCAGGGTGAGCATCGGTTCGATTGTGAAGACCATGCCCACCTCCATCACGGTGTCATAGACCGGTGCGGAGTCGTAGTGCGGGATGATCAGGCCGGAGTGGAAGGCCTCGCCGACGCCGTGCCCCGTGAAGTCGCGGACGACCCCGTAGTTGAAGCGTTTGGCGTAGGACTCGATGGTGCGGCCGATCACATTGACCTGGCGGCCGGGGGCGACGGCCTTGATGCCGCGGGCGAGGGCCTCACGGGTGCGCTCGACTAGCAGGGTGACGTCTTCGCCGGCCTGGCCGACGATGAACGTGACGTTCGTGTCCCCGTGCACGCCGTTCTTGAACGCGGTGATGTCGATGTTGACGAGGTCACCCTCCTCCAGCACGGTGCTGTCGGGGATGCCGTGGCAGATCACCTCGTTCACCGAGCTGCACAGCGACTTCGGATACCCGCGGTAGCCGAGCGTCGACGGGTACGCGTCGTTGGCGACCAGGTAGTCGTGGCCGACCGCGTCGAGCTCTTCGGTCGTGACACCGGGGCGGATCGCCCGGCCGACAGCCTCAATCGCCCGGGCCGCGATCCGTCCGGATTCGCGGATGAGCTCGATCTTCTGCGCGGAGTAGACATCCGATCCGGTGAATCGGGCCGGCGCGTCCTTCCCGACATATTCCGGGCGGGTGATGTGGCGGGGAACTGGTCGGATCGGGGACACCGTTCCGGGGAGCAGGTGACCGATGGAATCCTTAGGCATAGGATCAACCTTATGTCCGATGATGAGCGCGAGCAGTTCTGGTACAACATGCGCACCAGCGCAGTCGAACAGGGTTTCGAGTCCCCGTCTGTCGAACGGGTCGGCCCGTTCGCCACCAGGGAGGAAGCATCCCACGCGCTGGAGAAGTTGCGCGCGAACAGCGCCAAATGGGCCGCGGACGACGCGGCAGAAGGGCGCTAGCGGCTACTCGTAGCTGTGCTCAGGGCCGGGGTACGCGCCGGTCTGCACGTCGTCCTTGAAGCGGTGCACGGCATCCGTCAGGACGCTGCGGACATTCGCGTACTGGCGCACGAATCTCGGGACCCGGCCGTCGGTCATCCCTGCGAAGTCGGTCCAGACCAGCAGCTGGCCGTCGACGTCCGGTCCGGCGCCGACACCGATGGTCGGTATCTCGAGCCGGGCGGTGACCTGTGCGGCGACGGTCGCCGGAACCATCTCGAGGACGACGGCGAAGGCCCCGGCTTCCTGGACGGCGAGGGCATCCTTGATCAGGCGCTCGGCGTCGTCGCCGCGGCCCTGGATGATGTGCCCGCCGAGCCCGTGCTCGCTCTGCGGCGTGAAACCGACGTGGCCCATCACGGGGATGCCGCTGGAGACGATGCGTTTGATCTGCTTGTAGCTGCGGACGCCGCCCTCGAGCTTCACGGCGTGGGCCTGCGCCTCCTTCATGAACCGCACGGCCGTGTGCAGCGCCTCGGTCTGGCCGGTCTCGTATGAGCCGAAGGGCATGTCGGCGACGACGAGGGCGCGGGTGACGGCGCGGGCGACGGCGCGGGTGAGGGGGATGAGCTCGTCGACCGTGACGGGCAGCGTCGTCTCGTAGCCGAAGACGTTGTTGCCCGCGGAGTCGCCGACCAGGAGGAAGTCGATTCCCGCCGCGTCGAAGATCTGTGCCGTGAGCATGTCGTAGCTGGTCAGCCCCGTGATCGGGATGCCCTGCTGCTTGGCGTTGTGGAAATGCCTGGTTCGCACTCGCTTGGGCCCGGCGGGCGCCGGGACAAACGGATTCTGCGGGATGACGGGCGCTGGCGCGTCGGACGAGGTCGGCTCTGGCATGCCTCAAGTGTAGTCAGGGCCGGCATTCGGGCGGCCGGCGGCCTGTTACACCCCGGATGCGGCGCCAGACAGTAGCCTAGGGAGCAACAAGAAGGGGCGTGAATGGACAAGCAGCGCGATTTCGTTCTTCGGACCATCGAGGAACGGGGCATCAAGTTCATTCGGCTGTGGTTCACCGACGTCGTCGGCACACTGAAATCGGTCGCCATCGCGCCGGCCGAGGTCGAGGGCGCGTTCGCCGAAGGCCTCGGATTCGACGGGTCCGCGATTGAGGGACTCACCCGTTCGTTCGAAGCGGATGTGCTGGCCCACCCCGACCCGACCACGTTCCAGATCCTGCCCTGGCGCGGCGAGGTCGACCCGACGGCCCGGATGTTCTGCGACATCACCACTCCGGACGGCCAGCCCGCCGTCGCCGACCCGCGGAACGTGCTCAAGCGCACCCTGGCGAAGGCGGCCGAACGCGGGTTCACCTTCTACACGCACCCCGAAATCGAGTTCTACCTGCTCAAGTCGTCGAAGTACGGCAAGAACGGGCCCACCCCGGTCGACTCCGCCGGCTACTTCGACAACGTGCCCGGCGGCACGGCCCACGACTTCAGGCGCCGGTCGGTACGGATGCTCGAAGACCTCGGCATCTCGGTGGAGTTCAGCCACCACGAGGCCGGCCCCGGTCAGAACGAAATCGACCTGCGTTACGCGGATGCCCTGACCACCGCCGACAACATCATGACCTTCCGCACCGTGATCAAAGAGGTCGCGATCGAGCAGGGCGTCTATGCGACGTTCATGCCCAAGCCGATGTCCGACCAGCCCGGTTCCGGCATGCACACCCATCTGTCTCTTTTCGAGGGCGACACGAACGCCTTCTACGAGGCGGGCGCGCAGTACCAGCTGTCGAAGACCGGCCGCCAGTTCATCGCGGGCCTGCTCAAACACGCGCCGGAGATCACCGCGGTGACGAACCAGTTCGTCAACTCCTACAAGCGGCTCTGGGGCGGCGACGAAGCGCCCAGCTTCGTCTGCTGGGGGCACAACAACCGCTCCGCACTGATTCGGGTGCCGCTCTACAAGCCCAACAAGGGCCAGAGCTCACGGATCGAGTACCGTGCCATCGACTCGGCCGCCAACCCGTACCTTGCCTACTCGCTCATGCTGGCCGCGGGGCTCAAGGGGATCGAGGAAGGCTACGAGTTGCCGCCGGAGGCTGAGGACAATGTCTGGGGGCTCAGCGACACCGAGCGCCGGGCGCTCGGCTACCGTCAGCTTCCCGCGAGCCTCGACCACGCGATCCAGTTCATGGAGGAATCCGAGCTGGTGGCGGAGACCCTCGGCGAGCACGTATTCAACTACGTGCTGCTCAATAAGCGCCAGGAGTGGAAGGAATACCGCTCCCAGGTGACTCCGTTCGAGCTTGACAAGAACCTGGAGATGCTCTGACGCAGGCTGAGGGACGGGACGCAATGAAGCCGGATCCGCTGACTCTGACCGACCTGGCCCGGGTCGGATTCGTCGAACTCGGCGAGGTCGGGGCCCGGCTCGAGGAGGTCACCGAACTGGGCGGCCCTGAGCCGTCGGTCCTCCTGCCCCTGCTCGCCCTGGCGGCAAGCCCGGACGGTGCCCTCACGGGATTGCTGGCGCTGCTCCGGCAGGCCCCGACGCAGTTGCGGGCTCTGCTGGCCCACCCCGGTGCGCCGCTGCGCTTGCTGAGGGTGCTCGGCGCCTCCAGCGGCCTGGCCGAGTTCTTCCTCCAGCACCCCGAGGAACTGGGAGTGCTCGCGGAGGCTCGCGCCGACCTGCCTGCCGGGCCGGCGCTGACCGCTGACCTTCTCGACTCGGTCGGCTCCGTCGACGGTTTTGCGACGCTCGTCGACGACGCCGGGTGGGTTGCCCTGCGGGTGCGCTACCGCAGGCGGCTGGCGGAGCTGGCGGCGTTCGACCTGGAGCAGGCCGACCCGGTGGCCGGCCTGGACGGCATAGCCCGGGCACTCGCCGACCTCGCTGCGGCCGCGCTCGAGGCGTCACTGGCCGTGGCCCGCAGCATGGCGAGCGGTCCCGTGGCCTCGCACGGGGTCTTCCCCGCCGCCGAGGTGCGGGCGACCCGGCTCGCCGTGATCGGGATGGGGAAGGCGGGTGCCGCGGAGCTCAACTATGTGAGCGACGTCGACGTCATCTTCGTCGCCGAGGCCGACCCAGCCGAGGAGCTGGAAACGTCCCGGGCGGTCGATATCGCCACCCGGCTGGCCATCCTCACGATGCGGGGACTCAACCAGCCGACGATCGAATCCGAGCTGTGGGAGGTGGATCCGAATCTCCGGCCGGAGGGCAAGTCGGGAGCGCTCGTGCGATCCCTCGAATCCCATCTTGCTTACTACGAGCGTTGGGCCAAGAGCTGGGAATTCCAGGCTCTGCTCAAGGCGAGGCCCCTCGCCGGCGACCTCGGCCTCGGCCTGCGATACATCGAGGCGGTGGCACCCATGGTGTGGACCAGTGCCAGCCGCGAGAACTTCGTGGAATCGGTGCAGCGGATGCGTGAGCGGGTCACCGAGAACATCCCGGACGACGAGGTCGCGGTGCAGCTGAAGCTGGGACCCGGCGGGCTGCGCGACATCGAATTCACGGTGCAGCTGCTGCAGCTCGTGCATGGTCAGGCCGACCCTGCCGTGCGCCAGGCCGGCACCCTCCCCGCGCTGACCGCGCTGGCGGACAGCGGATACGTCGGTCGGGCAGAGGCCGCCGAATTCGCGCGGGATTACCGCATCCTGCGGCTGATGGAACACCGGCTGCAATTGGAGAGGCTGCGGCGCACCCACCTGATGCCCCGGGACGAGGCAAGCCTGCGCATTCTCGCCCGGGCGACCGGCCTGGCCGCGAGTGCCCCGCAGCTGACCCTGCGCTGGGCCGAGGTCAAGCGCCGCGTTCGCGGCCTGCATGAGCGACTGTTCTACCGTCCGCTGCTCTCGGCTGTGGCCGCACTGCCGGCCGAGGGACTCAACCTCACCAGCGCTCAGGCCGAGGCGCGGCTTGCCGCCATCGGCTTCCGCAATACCAAGGGAGCCCTCGGTCACATCGCGGCCCTCACCGGCGGGGTGTCCCGTCGGGCGACCATCCAGCGGCACCTGCTCCCCGTGCTGCTGCAGTGGTTCTCCGAGGGCGCGGATCCGGACTACGGCCTTTTGTCCTTCCGGCGGCTCAGCGACAGCCTCGGTTCGACCTACTGGTTCCTGCGGATGCTCCGCGACTCGTCCGGCGCGGCCGAACGGCTCACCCGGGTGCTCTCCTCCTCCCGCTTCATCGGGGAACTGCTCGAGACGATCCCGGAGTCAGTGGCCTGGCTGGAAAACGAGGACGATCTGCGCCCGCGGTCCGTTGCCACCCTCCAGGAGGAAACCAGGGCGGTGCTGGCCAGGCACGAGAGCCCCGACGCGGCGGCGTCGATCATGCGCACCGCCAGGCGCCGCGAGGTGCTCCGGCTGGCCTTCTCCGCCATCCTCGGGCGGCTGTCGATCGACGAGCTTGCGGCGGGGCTCACCGACGTGACCGCCACGATCATCCAGGGCGTGACCGCCGCCATCCGTGGGACGAACCTCTCGGGGGAGCCGGGCGCGCCCACCGACGGCATCGAATTCGCGGTGATCGGGATGGGTCGTTTCGGCGGTGCCGAACTCGGGTTCGGCTCCGACGCCGACGTCATGTATGTCTTCCGGGCCGGCGCGCTCGACGGGGGAGCCGCGCACGACCGCGCTACGTTCATCGTCCGGGAACTGAACCGGCTCACCGACGACAACCGGCTTCCGCTCGACCTGGACATGGGCCTTCGCCCCGAGGGCAAGAACGGGCCGGTCGTCCGTTCCCTCGAATCGTACGAGGCGTACTACCGGCGATGGTCCCTGACCTGGGAGGCCCAGGCCTTGCTGCGCGGTCGGGGAGTGGCCGGCGACACCGCGCTCCTCCACGACTTCGACCGGGTCGCCGACGCCGTGCGCTACCCGGAGAGCATCGGCGAGCTGGAGGTGCGGGAGGTCAAGCGGATCAAGGCCAGGGTCGAGAGCGAGCGGCTCCCTCAAGGAGCCGACCCGAACCGTCACCTCAAGCTGGGGCGCGGCTCGCTCAGCGACGTCGAGTGGTTTGTGCAGTTGCTTCAACTCCAGCATGCGGCGCGCATCCCCGCGCTCCGCACCTCGTCCACCCTGGGTGCGCTCCGGGCCGCCGTGGGGGCAGACCTGGTCGGCGAAGCGGATGCCGAGACCCTCCGGGCCGCCTGGCTGTTCGCCTCCCGGTGCCGTTCCGCGATCACCCTCTGGACGAACCGGACCGCGGATGTGCTCCCCGCCGACCGGATCCAGCTCGAAGGCGTCGCGCGGGTGCTCGAGTATCCGCCCGGCTCCGCGAATCGGCTCGAAGAGGACTACCTGGCCGTGACGCGCCGCGCGCGGGCCGTCTTCGAACGTCGATTCTACGGCCCCGTCGAACGCGCCGGACCCTTCGGGGGCTGAGCCGTTGTTCCCTGCGACGCCGGCGATCGAGACGCCGGTGATCGAGACGCCGGTGATCGAGACGCCGGTGATCGAGACGCCGGTGATCGAGCCTGTCGAGATCTCGACAAGCTCGATCACCGAACGGACCAGACGGTCTAGACGCCGTAGTACAGTTCGTATTCGAACGGGTGCGGACGCTGGGCCAGCGGCTTGATTTCCTTCTCGCGCTTGAAGTCGATCCAGGTTTCGATGAGCTCAGGGGTGAACACGTTCCCCGCGAGCAGGAAGTCGTGGTCTTCCTCGAGGGCCAGCAGCGCGGCCTCGAGGGACGCCGGAACCTGGGGGATGTTCTTGGCTTCTTCGGGCGGCAGCTCGTAGAGGTCCTTGTCGACCGGCTCGTGCGGTTCGATCCGGTTCTTGATCCCGTCGAGGCCGGCCATCAGCTGGGCGGCGAATGCGAGGTACGGGTTGCCGGAGGCATCCGGCGCGCGGAATTCGATGCGCTTGGCCTTCGGGTTTGTGCCCGTGATCGGGATCCGGATGGACGCCGAGCGGTTACCGGCCGAGTAGACCAGGTTGACCGGTGCTTCGAAGCCGGGGACGAGGCGGTGGTACGAGTTCACGCTCGGGTTGGTGAACGCGAGCACGGCCGGGGCGTGCTTGAGCAGTCCGCCGATGTACCAGCGTGCGACGTCGGAGAGCCCGCCGTAGCCTGCCTCGTCGTAGAACAGCGGCTTGCCGCCGGCCCAGAGGGACTGGTGGGTGTGCATGCCCGACCCGTTGTCGCCGAAAAGCGGTTTCGGCATGAACGTCGCCGTCTTGCCCCACTCGTTGGCCGTGTTCTTCACGATGTACTTGAACTTGAGCAGGTCGTCGGCCGCGTGCACCATGGTGTCGAAGCGGTAGTTGATCTCGCCCTGGCCGCCCGTGCCGACCTCGTGGTGGCTCCGCTCGAGGATCAGGCCGGCCGCGATGAGCTTGAGGCAGATGTCGTCGCGCATGTCGGCGTGCTGGTCGACCGGGCTGACCGGGAAGTAGCCGCCCTTGAACGGCGTCTTGTTGGCGAGGTTTCCGCCCTCTTCCTTGCGGCCCGAGTTCCAGGCGCCTTCACTGGAGTCGACGGAGTAGAAGCTGGAGTACTGGTTGACCTCGTAGCGAACGTCGTCGAAGATGTAGAACTCCGCCTCGGGCGCGAAGAAAGCGGTGTCGGCGATCCCGGTCGACGCAAGGTACTTCTCGGCCTTCTTGGCAACCTGGCGCGGATCCTTCGAGTAGATCTCCCCGTTGCGCGGGTTGTAGATGTCGAAGAGCATGATCAGAGTGCGCTCGGTGCGGAAGGCGTCGATGTACGCCGTGGTGACGTCGGGGATGAGCTGCATGTCGGATTCATGGATCGATGCGAAGCCGCGGATCGACGAACCGTCGAACATCTGGCCGACCGTGAAGAATTCTTCGTCGACGGTCGACGCGGGGATGTTGAAGTGCTGCTGCACACCCGGCAGGTCGGTGAAACGGATGTCAAGGAACTTGACGTCCGTGTCCTTGATGAATTTGAGCACTTCTGACGAATCGCGGAACATGCGGTTTTACTCCAAACGACGTGGGCGTTAATCTCGAAAAGTCGCGCACTGCGGCTCCATTGAGATTAGTGGGGCTGCATTACCCGACAGTGACGCTTATGTTTCACACATGTTACAGCGGGGACGGCTCGCTAGACTCATCGCGTGTCTGCCTCAGCCTCCAAACCGACCACCTTCGGACAGCTTCCGCCGAGCCGATGGCCGGGGGAGCGACTGGGCCTGCCGAACGACGGCGCCGGTTCGGTCGGCCGGGTCGGCCGCCGGGTCGCGGCCCTGGCCATCGACCAGGTTCTCGCCACGGGGGCCGCATTCTGGGCGTTCGACTACACGTTCCTGGACTACAACGGCTTTGCCGTGAGCGGGATGTTCGTGCTGCTTCAGATCGTGTTCATTCCGACCCTCGGTGGCAGCATCGGTCACCGGCTGGCCGGGCTCCGGGTCATCTCCTTGACCGGCGGCCGGCCGGGCGTGTGGCGCCCCATGCTTCGCTCGGTGCTGCTGGGCTTCGCCATCCCCGCGCTGGTCTGGGACTCGGACCAGCGCGGATTCCACGACAAGATCGCGGGCACCGTCCTCATCCGCAGTTGACGGATGCCGGGTTCGGCTAGTTACCGCGCTGCGGCCGCGCCTTCATCGGGTCGACGCCCTTGGGAATCGGGAGTTTCTTCGTCATGGACGAGAGGCGGTTGTTCACGGCGAGGACCTCGGCCTTGGTCAGCGTCGGCTTGATCCGGGTGAGGCGACGGGCGAGCTTGTGAAGCGGAACGGCGTCGGCGTCCGGTCCGACCGAGATCACGGTCACGGCGATGCTGCCGCCCAGACGGGTGACCATACGCCGTTCCTCGTCGAGCATACGTGCGGTGCGGGTGCGCGGACCCTCGCTGATCAGCACGACGCCGCCGCGACCGACCGCGCGGTAGACCGCATCCTGGGTCTTGCCGTTGACGGCGACCGGCATCTCGCTGCCGACCCAGCCGCGCTTGAGCGAGCTGCGGAGCACCGCGCCGACCGCGCCGGGCTGGCCCTCGATCTGCGAGTACGCGGCCTTCTCGGCGCGGCGGCCGAGAATGATGAGCATGGCGAGGAGGCCGCCGAGGGCCCCGGCGATCACCCAGAGCACGATGGTGACGACGTTGCCAGGGGAGAACACGAACGCGAGCACGAGGCTGATCGCGACCGGGATCAGGAACGCCAGGATCATGAACAGGACGATGTTCGAGTCGTAACGCCTCGTCATCTGGAACACCTGCCACATTTGCTTCAGGCGGCCGGGTTCTTTGGGGGTGCGGGGAGTCTTGTCCTTGCTGCGTGCCATGGTTCCAAGACTACCGAGTCGCTCGCCTGGAGGGTGACCGTTTTTAGGGTCAGCTGACGGCCTGGGCGAACCCGAGCGTCGCATCCGCCAGGTGACGCAGCTCTGCCGGCACCTCACGACCGGTTGCCAGCATGGACTGGGCCCAGAGGCGTCCGGCGCGGTAGGAGGAGCGCACCAGCGGGCCGGAGAGCACCCCGATGAATCCGATCGCTTCCGCCTCCTGCTTGAGTTCGACGAACTCCTCCGGCTTCACCCAGCGGGCGACCGGCAGGTGGCGAGCACTCGGACGCAGGTACTGGGTGATCGTGATGATGTCGGTGCCGGCGTCGTGCAGGTCCTGCAGGGCCTGGCTGACCTCGGCCCGTTCTTCGCCCATGCCCAGGATGAGGTTGGACTTGGTGATCAGGCCCGCCTTGCGGCCCTGGCTGAGCACGTCGAGGGAACGGTCGTACCGGAACGCCGGGCGAACCCGCTTGAAGATGCGCGGCACTGTTTCCACGTTGTGCGCGAACACCTCTGGTTTCGCCGAGAAGACCTCACCCAGGTGGTCAGGGTTGCCTGAGAAGTCCGGGACGAGGATCTCCACCCCGGTGCCCGGACTCTGCTGGTGGATCTGCCGGATCGTCTCGGCGTAGATCCATGAGCCCTCGTCGGGCTGGTCGTCGCGGGCGACACCGGTGACGGTGGCGTAACGCAGCTGCATCTTGACGACGGACTCGGCCACCCGGCGTGGTTCATCCCGGTCGTACTCGGCGGGCTTGCCGGTGTCGATCATGCAGAAGTCGCAGCGCCGGGTGCACTGCGAGCCGCCGATCAGGAACGTTGCTTCGCGGTCTTCCCAGCACTCGTAGATGTTGGGGCAGCCGGCCTCCTGGCAGACCGTGTGCAGGTCCTCGCTCTTGACGAGATTCTGCATCTTCTGATACTCGGGCCCCATCTTGGCCTTGATCTTGATCCACTCGGGTTTGCGCTCGATGGGTGTCTCCGCGTTTCGGATTTCGAGGCGGAGCATCTTCCGGCCCTCCGGCACGGCGTTCATGCTGCAACCGCCATTGCGCGGAGGAAACCGGCCCTGATCGGATCGATAAGTTCCGAGGTGGCGACGTCGCGGCCGAGTACGCGCGACATGGTCGTCACCCCGGCGTCCTTGATGCCGCACGCGATGATGCGGCTGTACGCCTCCAGGGAATTGCTGCAATTGAGGGCGAATCCGTGCATGGTGACTCCTTCGGCGACGCGGATGCCGATGGCCGCGATCTTCTCTTCGAATCCGTCCGGACCGACCCAGACGCCGGAACGACCGCGAACCTGGCGGCCGACGATGCCGAATTGGTCGAGCACGTCGATCAGGATCCCTTCCAGCATCCGGACATACCCGACGACGTCGATGGGTTCGGCGAGGCGAAGGATCGGGTAGCCGACCAGTTGGCCCGGTCCGTGCCAGGTGATCTTCCCGCCCCGGTCGACATCGATGACGGGGGTGCCGTCCGTTGGGCGCTCCTCCGGCTCCGTGCGTTTCCCGGCCGTATACACGGCAGGGTGTTCGAGGAAGATGACGGTGTCGGGTTTCTCACCGGAGACGACGGAACGGTGGACTGCGCGTTGGAGCTCAAGGCCCTCAACATACGGCACGGAGTTGGCGCTTAGCCCCGCGACGACAAAGTCGAGCATCCGGCCAGTCTAGGTCAGCTTGTCCTCCGTGTCTGCCGCCCGCGCCGATTCTCCCCGGAACGCGCCCAGGCGCCCCTGGATCCCCGCAGCGGGCGCACACTCCGGCGGATGAGGAACAGAGCGAGGCGTGACCCGGGCCCGGTGTCGAGGGCGGGCCTCCCCGAATCGACGTTCGAATCGGCGTCCGGGTCGGTGTCCGGTTGGGCGATAGTCGGTGGGTATCGGGTGTTCCGTCGGCTCGGTGCCAGTGAACGCGCCGACGTCTACCTCGGCGTGCCCTCCGGTCCGGTCCAGGCCGGCATCATCGAGGCCGGCACTCGCCCGCCCGTCGCCCTGAAGATCTTCCGGCCGGAAACGGCTGGAGCAGTGATCGAGCGGGAATTCCGGGTGTTGACCGAAACGACCGGAGGCCGATTCGCATCCCTCGTCGACGTGGCAACGCTCTCCGACGGGCGAGTCTGCTTCGTACAGGAACACCTCTCCGGAAGGCGCCTCAGCCGGCTGCTCGGCGAGGACGGTCGGCTCGCGCCGGGGGAGGCGGTGACGATCCTGGCGCCGATCCTGGCGGCTCTGGCCGAACTGCTGGCGCTCGGCTACGTGCACGAGGGGCTCAGCCCGTCGGCGGTCATCTTCGATCCCGCCGGAAGACCCGTATTGACCGGGCTGGGGCGGCTGCGGGAGCTGCCCCCGCCTGGACCGGACCGGCGCAACGTGGCAGAGGAGGCGGAGCGCCGCGTGACCGCCTTCGCGTTGGGAGTGCTGGACCGGGTGGAACCCGGCCGGGACGCGCCGGTGCCGGGCCCGGCTGCCTGGCTGGGGTCGATCTCGCCGGGCCATCCCTTGCGCGGCCTGCTCGACGAGCTTGAGCGGCGGTTGTTCGCATGGGCGCCGGCCACGGCAGTGGCCCAGTGGGCGCCCGCGCCGGACCGCACGCCCGGCCAGGAGGTCGGGTGGGCCTCGCGTCGATCTATCCGGGGCATGCTGGCCGGCGGCGGCACTGGCCGCCCAGCCGGTGTTCCTCAGCGTGCGGAGGACGAACGCCGGGAGTCCGGCGGGTCGGACGAATCCGGCGGGTCCTGGCGGCTGCCCGGTGCGGTGGGGGCCCGGCTGCGCGGGCTGGCACGCCTGCTGGCGGATGCCCGGATCCCGGACCGGCTCCGGGATCGCGGGGCCGAAGCGCTCCGGGCGCATCGCGGTCCGATCCTCGTGGGTTTGCTCCTGGCCGCCGCCGGTGCGGTGCTGCTGTTGACGCTCGGCTATCACCCTGTCGGAGGACGTGGGAACGCTGCTCCGGCCCCGGGATCAGCGTCCCCGGCAGCACCAGTCCCGGCCTCCTCGGCGGCGTCCTCCGCGGCGTCCCCACGACAGACGCCAGCGCCGATCGCGGAACCGGGCGATGCAGCCGCGGATGTGGCGGCCGTCGAGGGCGACGAGCCGGTCCCGGCGGTGCGGGTGCTGCTCCGGTTGCGCGCCGGGTGCATCCGGGCGGCATCCGTGGCCTGTCTCGACGGCGTCGACCAGGCCGGATCCGCGGCGCTGGCATCGGACGGACAGGCCGCCCGGGCGGGTCAACAGGGGGAAAGTGCCGTGCCCGTGGTAGAGGCCGGTCAGACGACACCGACCCTTGTCGAACGCAGGGGCGACGTTGCCCTCGTGGCTGTGGTGCTGGCGGACGCGTCGGCGGAGGGAGACGGCAAACCGGCCTCGGTCCTTGTGGTCAAGGGCGAGGCCGGTTGGCGGATCAGGCAGATCTTCGACTACTGACAGCCGACTGCGTCAGCTGCCCGGTTGTCAGATGCCCAGGTTGGCTTCGAAGGCTCCGGCCTCGAGGCGCTGCTTCATCATGACGAGGAAGCGGGAGGCGTCCGCGCCGTCGATGATGCGGTGGTCATAGGACAGCGCCAGGAACACCGTGGACCGGATGGCGATCGAGTCGAGGCCGTCCGTGGTGACGACGATCGGCTTCTTGTAGACGACGCCGGTGCCGAGGATCGCGCTCTGCGGAAGGAAGACGACGGGCGTGTCGAACAGCGCGCCGCGCGACCCGGTGTTGGTGAGTGTGAAGGTGCCACCGGACAGTTCATCGGGCTTGAGCTTGTTGTCGCGGGTGCGCTGGGCCAGGTCGGCGATCTGAGCAGCGAAGCCGGCCAGATCGAGTTCGCCGGCGTTGCGGACGACCGGGGTCAGCAGGCCGCGTTCGGTGTCGACCGCGATGCTGATGTTCTCCTGGCTGGGGTACACGATGGAGTCGCCGTCGATGCTGGCGTTGATGATCGGATTCGCCTGGAGCGCCTCGGCCGCGGCCAGGGCGAAGAACGGCAGGAAGGACAGCTTGTTGCCGGTCTGGCTGTGGAAGGCCGCCTTGACCTTGTCGCGGAGGATCGCGACCCGGGTCACGTCGACCTCGACGACGGTCGTCAGCTGCGCCGACGACTGCATCGAGATGACGGCGCGCTCGGCGACGACCTTGCGCAGGCGGGACATCGGCACGGTGGTGCCGCGCAGGGGCGAAACCTCGACGGCCGGTGCGGACGGCGTGGCGGCGGCGGCGGATGCCGTCACCCTGGCCGACTCGATGTCTTCCTTTCGGATCCGTCCGCCGACGCCGGTGCCGGAGACGGTGGACAGGTCCACGCCGGCCTCGTTGGCGAGCTTCCGCACGATCGGCGTGACGTAGCCGCTGGTCCCGGCGTGCGAGCCGCGGGACACGGGCTCGGCAACCGGTGCGGCCACGGGGGCCGGCGCTGTGACCGGTTCCGGGGCTGCGACCGGTGCAGCCGCAACGGGCGCGGGCGCTGCGACCGGGGCTGGTGCGGCCGGTGCCGGAGCCAGAGGTGCTGCGACGGGTGCCACATTCACCGGGGCCGGTGCGACGGGCGCAGGCTCGATCGGTGCGGGCGCG
>NZ_SOHH01000024.1 GCF_004403515.1 Cryobacterium fucosi
CGTCGCTGGCTGATCGCGTTCGCGGCCGGGGCGGTCGGAATGACCGCCGTCCCGGCCGCGGCCGTAGCGCTCGGCGTGCTCGTGATGGGTGCGGCCGTCGGCGACGCCGCCACCCTCGCCGACGCGCTCTGGCGGGCCGCCGTGGCCACCCCGCTCGCCGTCGTGGTCGCCGGACTGGTCTACGCGACGCTCGTCGTCGCCGCGGTCCGGCTGGTGGGGGTGGGCCTCCGGGAGGGGTACTACCCGGTGCGCAGCCGGATCGGCTGGCAGGTCTGGATGACCGAACGCATCCTCGACGGCGCCCGCACCCTGCTGTTCCCCATCTATGCGAGCCTGCTCACCCCGGTCTGGCTGCGGCTGCTCGGCGCGAAGGTCGGCGCCGGCGTGGAGGCCTCGACCGTGCTGCTGATCCCGTCGCTGACCACCATCGCCCCGGCCGCCTTCCTCGCCGACGACACCATGGTGGCCTGCTACGAGCTGGGCGGCGGCTGGCTGCGCATCGGCCGGGCCAAGGTGGGGCGGCGGGCGTTCCTCGGCAACAGTGGCATCGCCGGCCCGGGGCGCACCGTTCCCCGCAACGGGCTCGTCGCCGTGCTCTCCTCCGCGCCCCGGAAGGCCAAGCGCGGCTCGTCCTGGCTGGGCAACCCGCCCGAGCGGCTGCGGCGCACGGTGACGGATGTCGACGAGGCCCGCACATTCCTGCCGCCGGTCCGCCTCCGCACCGCCCGCGCCCTCTGGGAAGTGTTGCGGATCGTTCCGGTGATCGTCTCGGCCCTGATCGCTCTCGGCGTGCTGGCCGCCCTCGACGGGCTGTGGCTCGGTCTCGGCCTCGGCTGGACGGTCGCACTCTCCGGGGTCGTCATGCTCGCCGCCGGCGCCGTCGCGGCCGGGATCACGACGGTGGCCAAGTGGAGCCTGGTCGGCCGGATCGACGCGACGGAGCATCCGCTCTGGTCGTCGTTCATCTGGCGCAACGAGGTCTCGGACTGCTTCGTCGAGATGGTGGCTCGGCCCTGGTTCGCCGCCAAGGCCGCCGGCACCCCCGTGCTGTCGGTCTGGCTGCGCAGCCTTGGCGCCCGGATCGGCCACGGGGTGTGGTGCGAAACCTACTGGCTGCCCGAGGCAGACCTCGTCACCATCGACGACGGGGTGACCGTGAACCGGGGCTGCGTCGTGCAGACCCACCTGTTCCACGACCGGATCATGCAGCTCGACCGGGTGCGCCTCGGCGCCGGGTCGACCCTCGGCCCGCACAGCGTGATCCTCCCGGCGGCCGCAGTGGATGAGGGCGCCACCGTCGGGCCCGCCTCCCTGGTGATGCGCGGCGAACGCGTACCCTCCGGGTCGCTCTGGGCCGGGAACCCCATTTCGCCCTGGCACCGGCCGCCATGGCAGACTTGATCCCCACCATGCCTCACACCCCGCTCCAGACCTTCGGCTCGGCGTCCGCCGGCGACGCCTACCTCCCCTCGAACGGGAACGGCGGCTACCGTGCCGTGCACTACGACCTCGACCTGGACTACCGGGTGGCCACGAACCAACTGCGGGCGACCGCCACCATCACGGCCGTGGCCTCGATGCGGCTCGACCGGTTCAGCCTCGATTTCGACGGTCTCAGCGTCGACCGGGTCACGGTCGACGGGGTCCGGCCGCGGAAGGTCGCCCAGTCGGCGCGCAAACTCACGATCGCCGCGGCGACCACGATCGAGGCCGGCCAGAGGTTCGAGGTGACCGTGCGGTACCGGGGGACGCCGCATCCGCTGCGCAGCATCTGGGGCGAGGTCGGCTGGGAGGAGCTGGACGACGGCGTGCTCGTGGCCGGCCAGCCCACCGGCGCGGCCTCCTGGTTCCCGTGCAACGACCACCCGAGCAACAAGGCGTCCTTCCGGATCCGGGTGACCTGCGAGGACCCGTACACGGTCGTCGCCAACGGACACCTGGTCTCCCGGTCGTCCAGGTCGGGGCGCACCTCCTGGACCTTCGTGGTCGCTGAGCCGATGGCCACCTACCTGGCCTCCGTGCTGATCGGCCGGTACCGCCGCACCGACGTTGCCGCCGCCCCGGTCGCCCAGCGCATCTTCTTCCCGGCCAACCTCGCCCACGAGGTCGGCGTCGACTTCGGCCGGCTTGGCGAGATGATCTCCCTGTTCAGCACCCTGTTCGGGCCGTACCCGTTCGACGCGTACGCGGTCGTCGTCACCGACGACGAACTCGAGATCCCCCTCGAGGCCCACGGCCTCGCCATCTTCGGGCGCAACCACGTCGACGGACTCCACGGCAGCGACCGGCTGATCGCGCACGAACTCGCCCACCAATGGTTCGGCAACAGCCTCACCGTGTCGCTCTGGAAGGACATTTGGCTGCACGAGGGGTTCGCCTGCTACGCCGAGTGGCTGTGGGCTGAGGCCAGCGGCGGCCGCACGGCCGACGAGAGCGCCGCCTGGCACCGGGCCAAGCTCGATGCCCTGCCCCGCGACATCATCGTCGGAGACCCCGGGCCGCACGACATGTTCGACGACCGGGTCTACAAACGCGGAGCCCTGGCCCTGCACGCCCTGCGGCGCTCGCTCGGCAACGACGCGTTCTTCGGTGCCGTGCGGGCGTACACCGTGGCCCGGCGGCATGGCTCGGTGTCGACGGGTGACTTCGTCGAGTTCTTCACCGTGCACACGGGCAGCGGTGAGGTGCGCCATATCATCGACCGCTGGCTGTTCCGCACCGCCCTGCCCAAGCTCTGACCCGGTCAGGGCGGCGGCCGGCCACGGATGCTCCCGGCCGGGAGCACGCGCAGGACCGGTCCGGCGGTGGTGAACACGGCGACCGCGCCGGCCAGGCCGGACCCGGCGTCGAAGCGGACGAGCCGGGGGAGCAGCCGGGGCAGCCCGTCGCCCGGTTCCGCACTGAGTTCCGGCTGGGCCACCCCGCCGGACCCCGGCAGGGAAACGGTGAGCGCGCGCGGGTCCACCCGCAGGCCGACCCCGATCGCCTTGAGGGCGGCCTCCTTGCCGGTCCAGATCGTCGCCCGCGCCCGGTCGGCGCCCTCGGCGGGCACCTCGGCCAGCGCGGCCAGCTCGACCTGGTTGAAGGCCACATCGTCGAATCCGGCGCGGGCGACCGCGTCGACGCTTTCGATGTCGATCCCCACGGGGCCGGCGAACGAGAGCGCGACCGCGACCCGGGAACCGGCCCGGCTGAGGCTGACGTCGAGCCGGCGCCCAGGGCCGGCCGCGGTGCCGGCCGCGGTGCCGGCACGGCGAACGAGGGGCCTGCCGTGGTCTGCGCCGCCGCAGGTCGGGCAGTGCCGGTCGAGTGACATTGCCCCGGGGGCGGAACCGACGGCCCAGCCGGCGGCGGCCAGCAGGAAGGCGCGGTCGGCGGCATCCGTCTCGCCGCGCGGCCCCAGGACGACGAGGACGTCGGGCGTTCGTTCGTCAGTCACGGCACCACGCTAGCGCCCCGCTGCGTGCCGTGTCCGGCGCGTCACCGTTCGCGCCGGTGCGACACTGGAACCTGCACAGGAGGAGAACCGATGGCACTGATCGACAACGCGATCTACGTGGACGGCCGCCGGGCCGCCACCCCGAAGACGCTGGACGAGACCTACGAGGTCATGAAGGCGAACAACGGCTTCGCCTGGATCGGCATGTACCGGCCGTCGGAGCGGGAAGTGCGCTCGGTCGCCGCGGAATTCAGCCTGCACCACCTGGCCGTGGAGGACGCCCTCAAGGGCCACCAGCGCGCCAAGCTCGAGCGCTTCGATGACATCCTGTTCGTGGTCCTGCGCCCGGCCCGCTACATCGACGACGAGGAGCGGGTCGAATTCGGCGAACTGCACGTCTTCGTCGGACCGGATTTCGTCGCCACCATCCGCCACGCCGAATCCCCGAACCTGGCCAGGGTGCGCGCACGGATGGAGTCGACCCCAGAGCTGCTGGCGCTGGGGCCGGAGGCGGTGCTCTATGCCATCCTCGACCAGGTCGTCGACGAGTACGGCCCCGTCGTCGCGGGGCTCGAAAACGACATCGACGAGATCGAGGACCAGCTCTTCGACGGGGACCAGGAGGTTTCCCGGCGCATCTATGCCCTCTCCCGTGAGGTGATCGAGTTCCAGCGCGCCACCCAGCCTCTCGTGGGCATGCTCGAGGCCCTGCAGCGCGGCTTCGACAAGTACAGCGTCGACGTCGAACTGCACCACCACCTGCGGGACGTGCTCGACCACACCCTGCGCGTCGCCGAGCGCGGCGACGCGTTCCGGCAGCTCCTCGACAATGCCCTGATCGTGCACAGCACCCTCGTCTCCCAGCGGCAGAACGACGAGACCCGGCGGCTCTCCGAAACCAGCCTGGCCCAGAGCGAGGAGGTCAAGAAGATCTCGAGCTGGGCGGCCATCCTGTTCGCGCCCTCCCTCGTCGGCACGATCTACGGCATGAACTTCACCCATATGCCGGAGTTGAAATGGGTCTTCGGCTACCCGTTCGCGCTCGGCCTCATGCTGACCATGGGATTCGGCCTCTACGGGGTGTTCAAGAAGAACGGCTGGCTCTGAGCCTGGCGCCCGCCGCCGACTGCGCCTACCCCTGCGCCGCTCGCCAGGCGTCGACCTCGGCGCCCAGCGCCGCCTTTTCGGCCGCGGCCAGGAACGACGCCTCGATCCCGTTCCGCGCGAGCAGGGCCAGCCGGTCAGGGCCGAGCCCGAATTCGCGGTCGAGCGCGGCGAGGTTGTCGTCGATGTAGCCGCCGAAGTAGGCAGGGTCGTCGGAGTTGATGCAGGCGAGCAGGCCGCGGTCGAGCATCCGCACGATCGGGTGGTCGGCGAGGGTGTCGATCACCCGCAGGCGCACGTTCGAAAACGGGCAGACGGTCAGCGGTATCCGGTCCCGCACCAGCCGGTCCAGGAGCAGCTCGTCCTCCAGGCTGCGGATGCCGTGGTCGATCCGCTCCACGCCGAGCAGGTCGAGGGCCTGCCAGACGTAGGCGGGCGGGCCCTCCTCGCCCGCGTGCGCCACGAGGTGCAGTCCGTTCGCGCGGGCCAGCTCGAAGACCTCGGTGAACAGCTCCGGCGGGTAGCCGACCTCGGCGGAGTCGAGGCCGATGCCGTCGATCCGGAAGTCACCGGCCAGGATCTCCCCGAGCATGGCCATCGCCTCGGCGGCCGGCCGGTCCCGGAGGAAGGTCACGGTCAGCTTGGTGCTGATGCCCCAGTCCGCCTCCGACGCGTCGAGGGCGTCCCGCACCCCGCCGAGGGCGGTGAGCAGCGGGATGCCCCGGCTGGTGTGGGCCTGCGGGTCGACGAAGATCTCCGCGTGGCGCACCCCCGCCGTCCGTGCCCGCTCGAGGTAGGCGCGGGTCAGGTCGTCGAAGTCGACCCGTTCGCGCAGCACGTCGAGGTTGCGGTAGTAGAGGTTCAGGAAGGACTGCAGGTCGTCGAACTCGTACTGCGCGCGCAGTTCGGGCAGGGACGCCCAGGGCAGGGTGACGCCGTTGCGTGCGGCCAGGTCGAAAAGGAGTTCGGGTTCGAGGGTGCCCTCGATGTGCAGGTGGAGTTCGACCAAAGGGAGTTTCATTGCCCCATTCTCCCAAGACGATGCCCCGGACGCCGTACACCCTGGCCCGGGGCGCTCCCGGTCCGATAATTTCCGCGGAATCCGGCGAAACCCGGGCCGCCTCACCGGGAATCGGGCGAGTCTGACTTAGGGTGTCGATGTGTGGCGCCTCGATAGAAAACCAGATGATGACGGCATCCTGTCGGAAATTCAGGATGCTTCCCCCGCCGACCCGCACAATCTTGCCTCGGCGCATGCGGTCAGCCTCGGCGACCCGGCCCTCTCGGTGGGCAATGTGGCAGACCCGGCCTGGCTGCGCTGGCGTGACGAACTCGCCGGCGTCGGCGGCCGTTCGCCGCTGCTGCACTTCAGCGACGGCCCGCGCACCCGGATCGAGCTGAGCGCCACCCACCCCGGCGGGCTGCCGCAATTCATCACCGGCAAGACCACCCTGCTCTCCAACCTGATCCGCGACGAGCTCGCGCTGCGCAACGCGCGCCTGGCGGCCGGGGAGATCACCCAGAAGGGGATCGAACTGCGCTCCATGCGCGGAATCGAGTCGGTGCACCTTGCGATCGGCCTGGCCGAATGGCGCCACGGCGACGTCGACTACACCGCGCCCATTCTGTTGCGCCCACTCGCGATCCGCCGATACGGGCGCGACTTCGAACTCAAGCTCAAGGGGGCGCCGTTCCTCAACCCCGAGCTGGCGCGTGCGCTGCATGACCAGTTCCAGATCACGCTGGATGCCGACGCGTTCGTCGCGCTCGCGGTGACCAACGGCGCCTTCAAACCGCAGCCCGTGATCGACCGGCTGCGCGGCCTCACCTCACATCTGCCCTGGTTCAACGTGGTCCCGCGCCTTGTCGCCTCGTCGTTCGCCGACGTCGGGCGGGCGCTGGCCGCCGACGCGGCCCGGTTGGAGCATCCGCTGCTCGACGCCGTCGCCGGCAACCAGAACGCGCGCCGCGCCATCGAGACCGCCTACCACCCGGTCGTGCCGATCGGCCAGGACTCCCGCCCGCCGGCCACCGACACCCTTCTCCTCGACGCGGACTCCGAGCAGGAGAACGTCGTCGCACAGATCGCGGCCGGCAACTCCCTCGTCGTGAAGACCCTGCCGGGCACCGGCGGCACGCAGACCATCGTCAACGCGATCGGTTCGCTCATCTCCCAGCACAAGCGCGTGCTCGTGGTCAGCGCCAGGCGGTCCAGCCTCGACGGCATCGCCCACCGACTCGTGCAGGTGGGGCTGCCCGGCGTCGCCGTCACCCCCCGCACCCTGCGCCGCGACCTGATCCAGTCGATCACCCGCAACGAGAAGGCCGCGCAGCCGATGGTCGGCGACGTTGACGACGCCCTCGTGCGCCTGCGCAAGGTGCTGCTCGACTACCGCTCGGCCCTCACCCGCCGGGACAGCACCCTCGGCGTCTCGGTGCTCGACGCCCTCGGCGAACTCGCCCGCCTCGCCCAGCTTCCGTCGCCGCCCTCGACCACGGCCCGGCTCGACCGTCGCGCCCTCGAGCGGCTGGCCCAGGGGCGCGCCGCCGCCGCCGCGACGCTGATCAAGGCCGCCGCGCTCGGTGAGTTCCGTTACGGGCCGGGGGACTCGCCCTGGTACGGCGCCTCCTTCACCTCGACCGCGGACGCGTCCGCGGCTCATCAGCTGGCCAAGCGGGTCAACCAGGTCGAGCTGCCGCGACTGCTCGAGCGGGCGGCCGGCCTCGTCGGCCAGACCCGGTTGCGCCCGTTCGAGACGATAGCCGAACTCGGGATCTACCTGCGGCTGCTCCTGGACATCCGGGAGACTCTCGACAAGTTCCAGCCCGCGGTCTTCGACCGGTCGCTGACCGAGCTGATCGCCGCCACCGGGTCGCGCCGGGAATCCCCGGAGATGCCCTCGTCGAGCCGTCGCCGGCTGCGCAAGCTCGCCGAGGAGTACCTGCGCCCGGGCGTGCACGTCAGCGACATGAACGAGAGCCTGCGGCGAATCCAGCAGCAGCGCACGCTCTGGCAGCGCTACGTCGTCGCCGGGGTCACCCCCGAGGTTCCGGTCGGGATCTCGGATGTCCACGTCGCCTTCCAGCGCGTCTCCGAAGACCTGGCGAGCCTCGACATACCGCTCGGCACGGCCGGCACCACCCGGCAGCTGTCCGCCCGGCCGATCAAGGAGCTCATCTACACGATCTCCGGGCTGGCGGCCGAGAGCGAGGTGCTCGCCAACCTGCACGAACGCACCGCGCTGCTCGCCGCCCTGCGCGAACACAACCTCGACCCTCTGATGACCGACCTGTCCCAGCGCCACGTCTCGGAGAAGGACGTCGCCGGCGAACTCGAACTGGCCTGGTGGCAGTCCGTGCTGGAGACGATGCTCAGCGGCGACAAGGCCCTCCTGAACGCGAACACCCAGGTGCTCGACCGCCTCGAGGCCGACTTCAAACTCGTCGACGACGCCCACGCCTCCACGACCGGCCAGCTGCTGGCCTGGCTGCTCGCCGAAACCTGGAAGATCGGCGTCGTCGACTGGCCCGAGGAAGCCGACAACCTCCGTCGTCTGCTCCGGGCCGACCGGGCGACACCCACCCGGCTGCACAAGGCGGCGCCGCACCTGGGCCGGGTCCTCGCGCCCGTCTGGCTGGCCTCCCCCTACGAGGTTGCCGGCCTCGACGACCTGATGAGCTTCGACACGGTGCTGCTCGTGGACGCGGGCGCGACCACCTTCGCCGAGAACGTCGGCGCCATCCGCCGCGGCAAGCAGATCGTGGCCTTCGGCGACCCGGTGACCCAGACCCCGTCCGCCTTCGAGACCGGGATCAGCGAGTCAGGCGACGACAGGTCAGGCCAGGACACCAGCGTCGACGCCCTCCATGCCGACTCCGCCCTCGCCCGCCTCGGCGAACTGCTGCCCACCCTCACTCTCACCCGCAGCTACCGGGCCGGCGGCGAGGACCTCGCCGAGCTCGTCAACCACCGCTTCTACGGCGGCCGGATCGATTCCCTGCCCTGGGCCGGCAGCTTCCTCGGCCACGGCAGCCTCACCCTCAACTACGTCGCCGGCGGGCATGGCATGCCGGATGCCGACAGCGGCGCCGTCGAGAGCGTCGACGCTGAGGTGGCCAAGGTCGTCGAACTCGTCATGGACCACGCCGTCAAGCGCCCCCGGGAATCGCTCATGGTCATCACGGCCAGCGCCCGCCACTCCGTGCGGGTGCACCAGGCGGTGCTCTCCGCGTTCTCCAAGCGCACCGACCTGTCCGACTTCATCCTGAAGGACCGGGCCGAGCCGTTCACCGTGCTCACTCTCGAGCAGGCCGTGGCGCAGAGCCGCGACCGGGTCATCTTCTCCATCGGCTACGGCCGCACCCCGCACGGGCGCCTGCTCACCAACTTCGGCTCGCTCGGTGAGCCGGGCGGCGAGCGGCTCCTGGCGATCGGCATGACCCGGGCGAGGCGGGCGATGGACATCGTCTCGTGCTTCCGCCCGGCCGACATCGACGAGGATCGCCAGCGGCACGGCATCCTCGCCCTGTCCCAGGTGCTCAGCGAGACCGAGGCCCGCCGAGGCGAGGCGCAGGTTCCCGACGCGAGCGAGGCCATGCTCGTCGACCTGGCACGCCGCCTCGAACGCCTCGGCCTGACCGTGTCCCTCGGCCACCGCGGCAAGCTGGCCCTGGCCGGCTCCCACGCCGGCCGTGCCGTCGTGGTCGAGACGGATGCCGTGGTCGGCCGGTCGAGCCTCCGCGAGTCGCTGAGGCTCCGCCCCGAGGTGCTGCGGCGCCTGGGCTGGCACTACCTGCGCGTGCACAGCTTCGAACTGTTCAGCAATCCGGACGCGGTCGCCGCGCGGGTGGCCGCCCTGGCCGGGGTCAAGCGACCCCCGATCGAATGAGCGGGGACGTCCCGGCGAACCCCGAACCCAGGCAGGCCGTCGTGAAAGCATCGGGTCGGGCGCGGCGCGCCAGATTGATGCCCGCGCCGGACACCGATCCGGACCCGCGCCCTCCGGTGCTCCGCGAAGAGGGCGGCGTCGCACCCGAAAGCGGCAACGCCAAGGCCGCCCGGAGCGAGAACGACGACCGGCTTCGCCAGGATCGTCCGCCGCACTGGTAACGGTCGGCAGCGCGCGCAACCGCGCCCGATTCGGCAGGACGCGACGGCCGGGGCGGTAGCGGGGTGCCGAAACGGGCGCGGCGGCGAGCTGGACTGCTGCGTCCGTTACAACGTCGGGCGAGGTGGCTGCGGCTGCGTTTGCGTGTGCGGCTGCGATTGCGGCTGCGGCGATTCGGAGGCGAGCAGGTCGCGGATCTCGGCGAGCAGGTCGAGTTCGGTGAGCGGAGCCGCGGTCTCGGCGCCGGGAGGAGCCAGGGCGGCGCGACGGTTCTCCTGGGCCTCCTTCATCCGGTTGATCGGCAGCACGAAGACGAAGTAGACCACGGCGGCGATCAGCAGGAAGTTGATGATGGCGGCGAGGACCTCGCCGAAGGCGAGGACGCCACCACCAGGGAGGGGGACCCCAAGAGAAGTCTTCAGATCGTCGGAGTTGAAGATGGCCGCGATGATCGGGTTGAATATCGCGGAGACGATTGCGTTCACGACCGCCGTGAACGCCGCACCGATGACGACCGCGACCGCGAGGTCGATGACGTTGCCACGCATGATGAATTGCTTGAAACCGTTGATCATTGTCGAACCTCTCAGGTGGCGGCCGGAGTCGCCGCGCTCTTGATGGTAGTGGGCGAGGAGGCGGCGCCTGCGGGAGACTTCGTCTCCGTTTTCGCGGGCGCAGGTTGGCTCTTCTCCGCCGGGGCGGGAGACGGTTTCGACTTGGCTTGCTGGGCGGACTTCGCGTCGGAACGGGCATCGTTCTGGTAGAAGCCGGACCCGGTGAAGCTCACGCCGATCGACGAGAACACTTTGCGGAGCTTTCCGCCGCAGTTGGGGCAGTCGGTCAGCGTGTCATCGGTGAAGGCCTGCTGGATATCGAAGGCGGTGTCGCACTCGGTGCAACGGTAGGAATAGGTAGGCACTGGAACTCCGGCTGTGGGACCCGGACCGCGAGCGCGGACCGTGGTCTCCGATTGTGGATGTGTTGTGAGAAGAGCGTGTTGTGAGAATGGTTCGGGGATCAGAACGCGATGATTCTGGTGGGGGTGACCAGGCCGTCGACGGGCTGGTCGTGCACCTCGCGGGGCACCTCGTCGAGGTACTCGCCGTCGAAGACGACGGCGTAGACCGGCGGGCACTTCTCCATCGACCCGAGGGTCTTGTCGTAGTAGCCGCGGCCCCAGCCCATTCGCAGGCCGGTGCGGTCGACGGCGGCGGCCGGCACGATGATGAGGTCGACATCGTTGATCGCGATCGGACCCAGCAGCTCGCCGGCCGCTTCCGGAACACCGGCGAGGCCCTCGACCTCGGTCTCGTCCTCCCCGACGGTCCAGTCGAGAAGTCCGTCGTCACGGGAGACCGGGAACAGCACCCTGATGCCCTGGGCCTCGGCCCAGTTCACGAACGGGCGGGTGTTCGGCTCGGTGCGGGCGGAGAGATAGCAGGAAATCGACCGGGCGGACAGGTCGAGCACGGTGTTCTGCAGGTTCTCGGTGAATCCGGCCGTGGCGGCATCCCGTTCCGCCGACGTCATGTTCTGGCGGCGCTCCCGCAACTCGGCGCGGAGCGCCCGCTTTCGGTGAGCGATGTCGGAGTCCATACAAGTCATCCTAGATGCCGATAGCGTAAGGGGCATGGGTACACGAATCACTAAGGCCGTCATCCCCGCCGCTGGCCTGGGGACCCGTTTCCTGCCCGCCACCAAGGCGATGCCCAAGGAGATGCTCCCCGTGGTCGACAAGCCGGCCATCCAGTACGTCGTCGAGGAGGCCGTCGAGGCGGGCCTCCACGACGTCCTGATGATCACCGGGCGCAACAAGAATGCCCTCGAAAACCACTTCGACCGGATGACCGAGCTCGAGGCGATCCTGGAGAAGAAGGGCGACCAGAGCCGCCTGGAGAAGGTCAACCACGCCACGACCCTCGCCGACATGCACTACGTGCGCCAGGGCGACCCGCTGGGCCTCGGCCATGCGGTGCTCCGCGCCAGGATGCACGTCGGAGACCAGCCGTTCGCCGTGCTGCTCGGTGACGACATCATCGATGCCCGCGACCCGCTGCTGGCCAAGATGCTCACCGAGCAGGGCAAGCGGAACGCCAGCATCATCGCGCTGATGGAGGTGGACCCGTCGCAGATCCAGCTCTACGGAGCGGCCGCGGTCGAGCCGACCGACGACCCCGACGTGGTGCGGGTGACCGGCCTGGTCGAGAAGCCCACTGCGGCGGATGCCCCATCGAACCTGGCCATCATCGGCCGCTACGTGCTCCGCCCCGAGGTGTTCGGCGTGCTGGAGCACACCCAGCCGGGCAAGGGCAACGAGATCCAGCTCACCGACGCCCTGCAGGAGATGGCGGTCACCCCGGAGGCGACCGGCGGCGTCTACGGCGTCATCTTCCGAGGCCGCCGGTACGACACCGGCGACCGCCTCGACTACATCAAAGCCATCGTGCAACTCGCCGTCGACCGCGACGACCTCGGCCCTGACCTCCGCCCCTGGCTGCACGACTTCGTCGCCACCCTCGACTGAGGCGCGACGGCCCCCACTGGGTCGGCTACATTTGTGACACACATCGGGCATGAGAAGACGGGCAGGCAGTGGCGATCGCGATTCCGACGCTTCACGAGGGTGACGTCACGTTGCGCCCCGTGCGGCTGCGCGATGACAAGGCGTTGGAGCACGCGCTGATGGAGAACCGCGGCTGGCTGCGCCAGTGGGAGGCCACCAGCCCGTACGCGCCGATGTCCTTCGACACGCGGTCCAGCATCCGCAGCCTGCTCGCACACGCGCGCAGCGGACACGGCCTGCCCTTCCTGATCGAGAATGAGGGCGAACTCGCCGGCCAACTGAACGTGTCATCGATCACCTGGGGGTCCCTGTCGTCGGCGACCATCGGTTATTGGGTGGGAGAACGATTCGCCGGCAAGGCGATCACGCCGATCGCCGTGGCCCTGGCCACCGACTACTGTTTCGGGCAGCTCGGCCTGCACCGGATGGAGATCTGCATCCGGCCGGAGAACGCCCCCTCCCTGCGGGTGGTCGAGAAGCTCGGGTTCCGGTACGAGGGACTGCGACGCCGGTACATCCACATCAACGGTGACTGGCGCGACCACTACTGCTTCGCCCTCGTCGCCGAAGAAGTGCGCCAGGGCGTGCTGCGGCGCTGGCGCGAGGGAGCGGTGTCCTCGGAGGCGGCCATGGTGAGCGTGCTGGACCGGGCGGCGGCGGCGCATCCGTTGCCGGTCAGCGACCGATGAATTCGGCCAATCTCGGTGACACGCCCTCGTAATCAGCTCCGGATGGCCACTGCGCTCCTAGCGTAGACAGCATGAGCAGCGAGGTCCTGGGCGGGGGAGTGATGGTGGCGGTCGCCGCCGCCCTCTGGGTGACGTATCTCATGCCGACCTGGGCCAGGCGGCGCCAGTTTGTCACCACCGAGAGAAATGCCGTGCGCCTGCAACAGACCCTCCGCATCCTCGCGGAGACCTCCGAGGTGCCCCAGCAGGTTCGCCTCGAAGCGAACGCCCGCACCGTGGTCACCCAGCGCAAGCTGCTGGCCCAGGCCGAAGATGATGCCAGGGCCGAGGCGCGTGCCGTGGCGGGAGCCGCTTCCGCCGAGCGTCGTGCCACTGCGGCGCTTGCCGCCGCCAACCGTTCGGAAAGGCGGGAACCTCCCATCTCAGCTCAACTCCTGCGCTCCCGGCGACTTCGTCGCGTTCGTGCGCTGTCCACGCTTGTCCTGCTGATCGGTGTCGTGCTCGTGGTCAGCGGTGCGCTCGCCGCCGCCGCCGGCGGCACCTGGGCGCTGACCACGGTCGGGGCCGCCGCGGCGACTCTTGCCTTCGGCGCCCTCTCGCGACTGGCCCGCACCACCCGGCACTCGGCCCGGCTCCGCAGCGGCGGCGCCGGCAGTGACCACGCGGCCGCGCCGACCAGGGCCGGCCAGCGATTCGAACCCGTGCAATTCGACGAGGTTCCGGTGGCCACGCCCACCTGGACGCCCCAGCCGCTTCCGCGCCCCCTCCATCTGGCCCCCGGCACGATCGCCCAGACGGCCATGGCGTCAGCGGATGCGGCGGCCGGACTCCGCAAGGCCGCTGCGGAGGCCGAGGTGGCCAGGCGCGCCGCCCAACTCGCGGTGGCCGTGACGCCGCTGAGGCGCGGCGGCGGGCGCGAGGCCGCGCCGGCCGCCGTGGAGTCAGCGGCGCCCGCCGTCTCCGCAGCGTCGAATCGCTTCGCGTCCATGGGCGTGGTCGGCGAGACGGCACCGGGAATGACAGACCTCGATGCCGTGCTGCGCCGCCGCCGCGCCGTCGGTTGACCCTCCACTCCGCCGGACTCTTCCGCCCGGGGACGGCCGGATTCGCGACGCGACGGCCGGTCTGCTCGAACGCGGTCCCCGCGCGTGATATTCTGCATAAGCGGTAAGGGGCTATGGCGCAGTTGGTAGCGCGTCTCGTTCGCAATGAGAAGGTCAGGAGTTCGAATCTCCTTAGCTCCACCGAGTACGACGAGGAAAGCCCCCGGGAGACCGGGGGCTTTCCTCGTCTCATCGCACGCGGCCGCCGGTTCAACCGGAGAATTTCGCAACACGCCGGGATTCTCGCCCGCCCAGTCGGCGCGTCGCAAAATTCTCCGCCTTGGCCGACCACCTGACTCGGCGAAGGGGAATGAGGACCGCCCCAGCCGGGCCTGAGCCTGACTGGGGCGACCTCGTTCCGGGCCCTTGAACCCCCCAGGGTCATTCGAGTATCGAATCTCACCACGGAACTAGTACGATCGTACAACACGTTTGGCCCACCGGCGATGTTGGCTACGCTTGAACCGCGCCGGCCGTGACGATTCTCGGGAGGTTCTGGTGATTCGCAGCGATGCGCGCTCGATGGAAACGCGCGAGCGCATTCTCGCCGCCGCGGCAATCGAATTCGCCGACCGCGGCTATGCCGGCGCCTCGATCGCCCTGATCGCCGAGAAGTCGGCGACCGGGAAGGGCCTGGTCCAATACCATTTCAAAGCGAAGTCGGACATGGCACTGGCGATTGTGCGCTCCGCGTTCTCCGAGGCGCCATTCGCCAATCTGCTCGGCGTCGACTCGGCTCACGGCCTGGAGGCCGTGGTGGCCTCGATTCGCAGTGTCGCGGGTGCGTTCCGCGACGATGTGATGGTGCGGGCCGCCGTGCGGCTCATGCGGGAGTATCACCTGATTCCCGTCACCCTGCCGACGCCCTACGTGGGCTGGATTGCGCGTATCGGCGGGTTGCTCAGGGAGGCCGAGGTCGCCGGGGAGATTCATCCGGGCCTCGACCCCGACCGTGAGGCCTGGCATCTCGTGGCCTATTTCTCCGGAGTCCAGGAGATCTCCAATCGCCTCTCCGCGCGCGAGGACCTCCCCGAGCGAATCGAGGAGATGCTGGCCCGCGCCCTCGTGACGCTGGGGGCCGTGGCGCCGGATCGGTATCTCTGAGGCCGAATGCGGCGCGGCGCGGTCGGCTCAGGCCTGGTGGCCGGGAAGGCCCGGTTTCTGCAGAAGCCGGGTGATCCGGTTGGCCTCCTCGAGCAGCAGCTGACCGAGCACCCTTTGCCGCTCCGGGCGGAATCTGGGCTCGATCCCGGTGAGGGAGAGCGCCCAGGCCGGCCGATTGGCGCGATCGAAGATCGCGGCGCCCATGCCCCAGCTGCCCTCGAAGATGAGCCCGGGGTTCACCGAATACCCCGTCACCCGTGTCCGGGCCAGATTTGCTCGGATGGCGTCCGCCGAGTGCTGCCCGCCCCAGCGGGCGACGAAGGCCTCGTCCTGCACGAGCAGTTGCTCGACCTCGGCCCCGGGGAGGAAGGCCAGGATTGCGATCCCGGCCGAGGCGACGCCGAGAGGGAAACGCACGCCCTCGTGCAATACGAAGGAGCGGATCGGGAAGCTGCCCTCTTCCCGCAGGAGGCAGACGGTCTCCGCGCCGCGCCGAATGGACAGGAACGCGCTCTCCCCGGTTTCTTCGGCCAGGCGCTGCAGGCTGGGCCGTGCCAGCTCCTCGATCGGGTAACGCTGGGCGGCGACCGCCCCCATCACGAAGATCTCCGGACCGTAGTGCCAGGTGTGGGTGGCGGGGTCGTGGTCGAGGATGCCTTCGGCCGCCAGCGAGCTGAGCAGGCGGTGCACGGTCGGCCGGGTGAGACCTGAGTCCCGCACGATCTCGGCGAGGGGGGTGCCGGCGGGGTTGCGTCCCGCCAGTCGGAGCAGGAGTGCGATCCGCCCGACCACCTGCGCGCCCTGCACGGGGATTCCCTGGTTCCCGGTCATGGTTGCCTCACTTTGTCCATAATGTGGATACACGCGAGTCTACTGTTCACGGGGTGAATGACAACTTTTCGTATTGATTGAGGTCCATTGACAGTAGTTCAGTCCGCCACCTAGCATGGCCGATAGACGACGTGTCCACAAAGTGGATGCGCAGAATGCTCGATGAGGAGAATTCCATGTCCAAGGTTGTGGCAAGCGCCGCCGACGCGCTCGGCGATCTGCTGCGCGACGGGATGGTGCTGGCCGTCGGCGGATTCGGACTCAGCGGGATCCCGGCCGACCTGATCGACGCGGTGCGGGCATCCGGGGTGACCGGCCTGACAATCGTGTCCAACAACATGGGCGTCGACGGTCTCGGCCTTGGCCGTCTGCTCGACGCCGGCCAGGTCCGGAAGGTGATCGCTTCCTACGTGGGCGAGAACAAGCTCTTCGCCGAGCAGCTTCTCGCCGGACAGCTGGAGGTGGAGTTCAGCCCCCAGGGGACGCTCGCAGAGCGACTGCGGGCCGGCGGCGCCGGCATCCCGGCCTTCTATACGAAGACCGGGGTGGGCACCCTGATCGCCGAGGGGAAACCGCTCGCCGAGTTCGACGGCGTCACCTATCTGCAGGAACGGGCCATCATCGCGGACGTCGCGCTGGTGCACGCGCATCTCGCGGACACCGAGGGCAACCTCGTCTACCGCTACACCGCCCGCAACTTCAACCCGATCGTGGCGACGGCCGGTCGAATCACCGTCGCCGAGGCCGAGCACATCGTGCCGCCGGGTGAGATCGACCCGAACCACGTCGTGACCCCCGGGGTCTACGTGCAGCGCCTGGTGCAGGCGACCGATCGCACCAAGAACATCGAGCAGCGCACAGTGCGGCCCCGGCCCGCCCAGATGCCTGCCTGACCCTGCCCGAGTTTTTCGATCAAGGAGCACACGAGTATGACCTGGACCAGAGACGAGATGGCCGCGATCGCGGCCGAAGAACTGAGCGACGGCGACTACGTCAACCTGGGCATCGGCATCCCGACCCTCGTCGCCAACAACCTGCCGGCCGGCATCCGCGTCACGCTGCAGAGCGAGAACGGCCTGCTCGGGATGGGGCCCTTCCCCTACGAGGGGGAGGAGGACGCCGACCTGATCAACGCCGGCAAGCAGACCGTGACTCTGCTGCCGGGGGCGTCGATCTTCGACTCGGCGACGTCGTTCGGCATGATCCGCGGTGGGCACGTGAAGGTCGCCATCCTCGGCGCGATGCAGGTCTCCGGCTCCGGCGACCTCGCAAACTGGACCATCCCCGGAAAGATGGTCAAGGGAATGGGAGGGGCGATGGACCTGGTCGCCGGGACACCCCGTGTCATCGTGCTGACCGAGCACGTGGCCAGGGACGGCTCCCCGAAGATCGTCGAGACCTGCACCCTCCCACTGACCGGGGTCGGGGTGGTGGACCGGATCATCTCCGACCTGGCCGTGTTCGACGTCACCGACGCCGGCCTCGTCCTGCGCCGCCTGGCGCCCGGTGTGTCCGTCGAGGAGATCCGCAGCAAGACCGAGTCGGCGTTCAGCGTCCCACTACCGGAGGTGGCGGGCGAAGGAGTCTGAAGGAACGATTCGGCACGGACGTGCTCCCCACCGGCCGGGGCCGGTCAGCCGACGAACGTGGCCATGGTCAGCACGGTGGCGCCGTCGACGTCAGCGGTCGACAACTCGACCCGCGCGGAACCAACATCTGCCAGCGACGACGGATGCGTGCCGCCGCATGGAATCCGCACGGTGTGCCCGGGCAGCTCGAGCACCCAGTACCGGCGGTCGTTGAGGCGATCGCCGTCGCGGTCGATCCGCACACCCGCCCCCGTGGCCACCCATCCGGCCAGGCTCGCGTTCACCTGGGCCTGCACCTCGGCGAGGCCGTCGACGAAGCCTTCGGTCACGAAGCCCTTGCGGCGCAGGGATTTGCCGAGCCGGTAGGTGTCGGTGGACCCGTTCTCGCCGATCAGGGACACGTCGATGGCGAGGCCGTCGAAGTCGGGGTTGCCGAGGCCGTCGGCCCGGGTCTCCTTCTTCCACCGGTCGGCGAGCGCGCGGTTGAGCGCCAGTGAGGCCAGGTGGCATCCGGTGTGCCCCGCGGAGAGCCGGCCGCGGTAGCCGGCGTCGACGACCACCTCGGCCGTCTCGCCCTCGGCGATGACGGCGTCGCCGGCCAGGAGGTGCACGACGACGAAGGCCCAGCCCTCCGTGCCCTTGCCGACAGGGATGTCGCGGCCGAGATGCAGCGTGCCCCCGTCCGTCGCCCCGACGACGCAGTCCAGCACGGGCAGTTCGGCTCCGGCAACGCGGATGAGGGCGCGGTCGGCGCCCTGGTCGGGCCAGCCGGCGTCGACCGGGTGCACGCAGGTGCGCTCCAGTATCACCGCGAGGCGACCGTCGGGCAGGGGCTCGGAGTGCAGGACGGTGGTGGAATTCACGGTCTCGCCGGAGGGGTACCCGACCAGGGTGTCCTCGAGGGGCAACGTCACGAGCGGGTCCTTTCGAGCGGGCCGTTCACGAGCGGCGCTGGCACACAATCGGCGGTGGCACACAAGCGGAAGCAACCGGGCGTACACACAAGGGTGCCGCCGCGTACACACGTGGCGGCACCCTCGTCAATGCTGGAGGAGGCGCTAGGCCTTGCGGGCCTTTTCAGCCGTTTCGTTGGACTTGGCGTGCTTGTCGGCGCGCTTTTCCTTCAAGGACTTCCCGGCGACCTTCTTAGTCGCGTCTTTTTTGGGCGATTTGTCAGCCATGTGTACTCCTTCGATCCGAGCCCCAGCGGCACCGTTTCTTCGACCCTACGCGGATTCGCCCGAATCGGCATCTTCCGGTTCCTCCCTGTGCAACGGTGCGTCTGCGTCGTAGTCTGTCTTCAGCGAGCCGACGACCCCGTGACGGAGCGATCCTGACCGGCACAACCTGACCGACACAGATTGGGAGATCATGAACGAGAAGACCACCTACCGAGCAATCTTCTACGGTGCCAACCCGATCGCGGCCGGCACGGAGCGTGATTTGGAATACGTCGACGGCGGCTACCAGCAGACCGTCACCCTCGAGGTGACCGAAGACGGCGCCACCGTGCGCCGCGTATTCAAGATCGGGCATGTGACCGAGGAGCCGATCTCCTACCGCTACGTCGAAGACCTGCACGACGCAGCGGGCGAAGCGGACGTGCCCAACTAGGGACTACCGGTGGTCGAGCTGCCCCGGTGGTCGAGTTGCCCCGGTGGTCGAGCTTGTCGAGACCCCGCCGACCAGGTCTCGACAGGCTCGACCACCGGGCGGCTCGACCACCGGACGGCTAGATTCGCTTGCCCGGACTGCGGCTGAGCCGCACGGGCAGGGCCATCAGCGGGCCGACGAATCGGCGCTGCAGGCGCCTTGCCGGACCCCAGACGAACTGGACGACGTACTGGGAGAGGATGGCCCCGGCCGCGAGGGCGACCGCGACCGCGCCCGCGGTCAACAGGCTGAGCAGCCCGTTGATGTCACCGTCGGAAAGCTGAAGCAGTCCGCGGAACAGGATCAGCCCGGGCACGAGCGGCACGAGCGAGGTGACGATGATGACCAGCGGGGGAGTGCGCACGATTCGGGCAGCGACCGCAGCGGCCAGGCCGACGCCGATCGCGCTCGCACCCGACGACCAGACCAGACCGAACCCGGACGACGCCGCCGCCAGATAGAGGAATTCGGCGACCGCGCCGAGCACGCACACCACCCAGAAGGCGCGCCAGGGCACCTGTACGGCCAGGCCGAAACCGATCACGATGACAACGGATGCCGTCAGCAACGCCGGCAGGTCGGCCAGGGTCGGCGTCAGGGTGGCATCCACCCTCAGCTGGAGGCCGAACCGGGCGAGCAGCAGGGACGCGCCGGCGACGCCGGTGACCAGCCCGCCGGTGATCAGGAGCGCCTCCATCAGCCGCGCCGTGCCGGTCAGGTAGAACCCGGAGAGGGTGTCGTGCACTGCGCCGAAGGTGGTCACCCCGGCGAGGAGCATGATGATGGTCGCGATCACGACGAGGGACGGGTTGGCCGTCGGGTCGATCAGGGCCACGATCGCGGCCACGATCGGGCCGATCGCGCCGCCGACGACGTTCTGGTAGAACAGGGGCGCCTGGCGCCGGTCGAGGGCGGTCGTGATCATGTCGATGAAGAAGGTGGCGACGAACGCCGCCGCGAGCACGATCGGCCCGCCGCCGATGAGCACGGCGGCCCCGGCCCCGACGAGGCTCCAGCCCAGGCGCCGGTAGAGAGCGGGGACCTGGGGCTTGGCGCTCACGATGGTGGCGAGGGCCTTGCGGGCGTCCGCGACATCCATCGGCGTCTCGAGGAGGTCCACGATCAATTCGGACGTGGCGGTGAGCTTGCCGTAGTTGAGCGAACGGTACTTCACGTTACGGCTGCGGGTGATCGACTCGTGCGTGCCCGGGTCTTCGTGGGTGAGCGTGATGATCGTGTGGGTGATGTTTGCCTCGGTGCCCTTCAGCCCGTAGGCGCGGGTGATGGCCTCCATCGCGGCCGTCGCGTCCTCGGCGCCGGCGCCGGCGGCGAAGATGACCTCGGCCAGGCGCATCGTGAGGTCGAGCACCGAGCGGGTGTACGCGGCGTTGTCGAAGACGCCGATGCTGGTCGTCGGATCAGACATCGAGCGGTCCCAGCCAGGCCGCGGCGACGGTGGCGTGCGCGGATTCGGCGTCGGACGGGTGGAACAGGCCGGCGAGCACGTCCCGGTAGAGACGCCCGAGCTCGTTGCCCGCGTAGTAGCTGCTGCCCCCGGTCACGCGGATGGCCTGGTCCACGGTGAGGCGTGCGGTCTCGGTGGCGCGGTGCTTGAGGCCGGAGAGCAGGGCGAACCACTGGGGGCCGTGGTCGGCGAGGGCGTCGACATCGGCGGCCAGGGCGTCGATCTGCGGGTAGATGCCGTCCATCAGGATGGCGGCCTCCGCGACGCGCCACCGGATGTCCGGGTCCTGGGCCAGGCTGCGGCCGTCGTGCCGCAGAGAGGTGCGGCGCTCGGCCGCCTCGACGGCGAGCTCGACGGCGCGGCGGCCGATCCCGGTGTACACGGCGGCGAGGAGGATCTCGAAGTTGGCGAAGATCGCGAAGATCAGGGGGTCGCGGCTGGGCCCGGGGTCGAGCCGCCGGAACACCCGGTCGGCCAGGGCGAGGGCGCCGTCGAGCACGGTGGTCTGGCTCTGGCTGGCGCGCATGCCGAGGGTGTCCCAGTCGTCCTTGCGGCTGATGCCGGGGTCGCTGCGGTCGAGGAAGGCCCAGACGATCTTGGGTGCGTCGGGGGAGGTCGTGTCCAGTCCCATGGTGCCGAGCCTGGTCCAGGCGGGGGAGAGAGTGGTGAAGATCTTGGTGCCGGTGAACCGGTAGCCGCCGCCGGGCTGCGGGCGGGCATCCGTGATCGAACCGGTGAGGACCAGGTCGTTGCCCGGCTCGCTCACGCCGAAACCGAACACCTCGCCGGTGCCGGCCTCTCGCAGGAGGAAGGAGAGCGACGTGTCGCCTCGGTCGTGCAGGGTTCGGGCGACGCCGGTCCAGACCATGTGCATGTTGACCGCGAGGGCCGTCGCCGGGGCGTGGGCGGCGAGGCGCACCTGGTCGCGGGCGACGTCGCGGAGGCTCCGGCCGAGGCCGCCGAATTCGATCGGAACGAGGGCGCGCAGGTAGCCGCAGGCGGCGAGGTCGGACAGATCCTCGGCCGGGAACGTGTTGGCCTGGTCGTGCCCGGGGGCGCGGGAGCGGATCCGTTCGAGGACGTCGTCGCCGAGCGGGGAGAGGCTGTCGGACGTCGTCACAGACTCCAGCCTAGGCAGCCTTGCGCTTCCTCGTCGACAGCCAGACGATCAGCAGCACGATTGCCGCGACCGCGCCGAGCGCGAGCAGCCACGGCAGGACGAAGCCGATTCCGATCAGGGCGCCGCCCAGGGCCGCGACGAGGGCGTTCCAGCCGGCGACGATTGCGGTCCAGAAGCTGTCGGGGGAGCCGGGAGCGACCGTTCCGGTGGAGTACAGCTCGAGGCTGACGGTGGAGAAATCGACCTGATCCGACAAGTAATCGCGCTGGGACTCCAGGCCCTCCAGCTCACTCTGTCTGGCGGACAGGGCGCCTTCGATGGCGATCAGGTCGGTGGTGTTGGTTGCCTGCTGCATCAGGGTGAGCAGGCGGTCGACCGAGGTTTTCAGTGAGGTGATCCGGGCATCGAGGTCCTGGGTCTGTTGAGTGATATCGGATGCATTCAAGGAGACGAAATTGACGGTGCCGAGTTTCTTCAGCTCGGCGACGGTACGGTCGAGTTCGTTTGAGGGGATGCGCAGGGTCAGGTTGGCGCTCGCCGGCTGGTTCGGGGTGGCCGGGTTCTCGGTGCGGCTGTCGACGCGTCCGCCCGCCTGCTCGGTGATGGTGACGGCATCCTGGGCCGACTTGATCGGGTCCTTCACCGTGATCGACACCGAACCGGTCGTGATCACATCGCGGTTGGAGTACTTGACCTCGCCCGTGGTGCCGTCCTTGACGGCGGAGTCGGGAGAGACCGGCTGGGGGGCTCCGACGACGCCGCCGGAGTCGGACCCCGACGTCGAAGAACCCTGCGCGGAACAACCGGCCAGCAGCAGGACGGCGACGGCCAATGCGGCAACGGATATTCGCTTCATGGCCCCACTGTAGGGTCACGGCGGATGTCACAGACTGGATGCACTCTGGGAGTCGAATCACAATCGCATCTCGGCCGCCTGAACGGACCCGGCCCGGGCGGGGATACTGGAACCATGACCTGGTGGACGGCTCTGATCGAATGGCTCCGTCGGCGACGCCCGCCCCTCCTGCACATCGCCACCGACGAGGGCACCGGCCCGGTGGTGATCCTGGTCCACGGCATCGCGTCGTCGTCGGTGACCTTCCGGGAGGTCGTGCCCCTGCTCGTGCCCGGGCACCGGGTGATCACCGTCGACATCCTCGGCTTCGGCGAGTCTCCGGCCCCCGACGGCTGCGAATACCGGCTCGAAGACCACGTCGATTCGCTCGACGCCACGATCCGGTCCCTGAGACTGCGCGACCCGTTCATCCTCGTCGGCCACTCGCTCGGCAGCCTGATCGTTGCCCGCTTCGCGTCGCTGCCGCGCACCCGGATGTCCCGGCGCAGCCAGGTCGCCCGGGTCGTGCTGGTCGGGCCGCCGGTCTACCTCTCGCCCTCGGACATCGGCGACCGCTGGGTGCGGGCGCGGGTGAGCGCCTACCTGCGCGCCTACGACTTCCTGCGCCTGAACAAGGACTTCACGATCAGCAACGCGGCCATCATCTCCCGGCTGCTCCCCAAGGGGATCTTCGAGATCTCCGAGCGCAACTGGACCCCGTTCGTGAAATCCCTCGAGCACTGCATCGAGTCCCAAACGGTGGTCAGCGACATCGCCAGTCTCAGGGTGCCGGTCGATGTGGTCTACGGCACCCTTGACGCGTTCATCGCGCTGGGCAGCATGACGGTGATCGAACGGATGCGCCACGTCACCATGCATCGGGTCGAGGCCAACGACCACCTGATTCGGCCGCGCCTGGCGAGAGCGCTCGTGGGAGTGATCGACGCGGGCACCGCGGCGGAGACCTCGGTGTCGAGGGCCGCGGTGCCGGCCGGAGAACCGCCCGGGGAACCGCCCGCAAACCGCTGACCTGACGGTGTGGCCCACCGGCCGCCGGTGGATAGGCTGGACGCATGGACACTCGCATACTGGGCAAGACCGGCCGCACCGTCTCCGTGATCGGCCTCGGCACCTGGCAGCTCGGAGCGGACTGGGGCGACGTGACGGAGGCCGACGCGACGACCGTGCTCGCGGCATCCGTCGACGCCGGAGTCACCTTCTTCGACACCGCGGACGTGTACGGCGACGGCCGCAGCGAGCAGATCATCGGCCGCTTCCTCGCGGCCAGCCCGGCCGGCGATCGTGTCACCGTGGCAACGAAGATGGGCCGCCGGGTCGACCAGCTCGCCGAGAACTACGTGCTCGCAAATTTCCGGGCCTGGACCGACCGGTCGCGCGCCAACCTGGGCATGGACACCCTGCACCTCGTGCAGCTGCACTGCCCGCCGAGCGCCGTGGTCGAGTCTGACGAGGTCTACGACGCGCTCGACACCCTGGTCGCCGAGGGCGCGATCGCCAGCTACGGCGTGAGCGTGGAGACCTGCGACGAGGCCCTCGCCGCCATCACCCGGCCAGGCCTTGCCACCGTGCAAATCATCCTCAACGCGTTCCGGCTCAAGCCGCTCGAAGAGGTCGTGCCGGCCGCGCGCGCTGCGGGCGTCGGCATCATTGCCCGGGTTCCTCTCGCGAGCGGCCTGCTGACCGGGAAGTACACGCGCGACACCGCGTTCGCGGCGAACGACCACCGCAACTACAACCGCGACGGCAGCGCCTTCGACGTGGGGGAGACCTTCTCCGGGGTCGACTATGAGACCGGCCTCAAGGCCGCGGCGGAGTTCGCGGCGATCGTGCCGGACGGCCTCACCCCTGCGCAGGCGGCGTTGGCCTGGGTCGCGCAGATCGACGGTGTGAGCTCGGTCATCCCCGGCGCCCGGTCGGTGGCCCAGGCCGAGGGCAACGCGGCGGCCGGCTCCGTCCCGCAGCTCAGCCTCGAGTTCAACGAAGGCGTGCAGGACATCTACGACCGGATGCTGCGCGACCAGATCCACCCGCGCTGGTAGCGGCCCGTCACTGGTCGCGTTCGCGGCCGCGGTGGTCGAGCGTGCCCCGGTGGTCGAGCTTGTCGAGACCCGGTGGTCGAGCGTGCCCCGGTGGTCGAGCGTGTCGAGACCCGGTGGTCGAGCGTGCCTCGGTGGTCGAGCTTGTCGAGACCCGGTGGTCGAGCGTGCCTCGGTGGTCGAGCTTGTCGAGACCCGGTGGCATGATTTCGGCAGGCTCAATCACCGGGGCGGGCTCAATCACCGGGGCGGGCTCAATCACCGGGGCGGGCTCAATCACCGGGGCGGGCTCAATCACCGGGGCGGGCTCAATCACCGGGGCGGGCTCAATCACGGGGCGCCCCGGCAATCCCGTCGTCAGTCCAGGTCGTCCGGGTCCTTTCCGGTGCGCTCGGCGGAGTCGAGGGCGCCGATCGCGGCCAGATCGCCCGCGTCGAGGGCGAAATCGAACACGTCCAGGTTCTCGCGAATGCGCACCGGTGTCACCGACTTCGGGATGACGACGTTGCCGAGCTGGAGGTGCCAGCGGATGGCCACCTGGGCGGCCGACTTGCCGTGCCGCGCCCCGATTCGGTCCAGGGCCGGGTTCCCGATCGCACGGCCGCGGGCCAGCGGCGACCAGGCCTCGGTCAGGATGCCATGGGCCGTGTCGTACTCGCGCACCGCCGACTGCGCCAGCCAGGGGTGAAGCTCGACCTGGTTGATCGCCGGCGCCAGGGCGCCCTCGGCGAGCAGGCGGTCCAGGTGGTGGGTGTGGAAGTTGGACACCCCGATCGAGCGAGCCCGCCCCCCGGCGCGCAGGTGCTCGAGGGCGCGCCACGTCTCCACGTACCGGTCCTGCCGCGGTGCCGGCCAGTGGATCAGGTACAGGTCGACGTAGTCGAGGCCGAGCTTGCCGAGGCTCTCGTCGAAGGCGCGCAGCGTCTCGTCGTAGCCGTGGCGGTCGTTCCACACCTTCGTGGTCACGAACACCTCGTCCCGGGGCAGCCCGGACCGGGCGATGCCCTGGCCGACACCCGTCTCGTTCTCGTAGAGCGCGGCCGTGTCGATGTGACGGTAGCCCGCCTCGAGGGCGACCTGCACCGTGTCGGCGGCCGTGGCATCCGGAACCTTGTACACACCCAGGCCGAGCTGCGGGATGCTGTGTCCGTCGTTGAGCCGAAGCAAGGGTGAGAGGGTCATCCCTCCATTAAACCGCCGTCCGTCTGCCGCGCCGAACGGGTTAGGAGACCTGGACCTGGATCGGGGCGGTGTCGGGGATCGGGCTCGCGTCCCGACCGCGCAGGTCAGGGTGCCAGCGGCGTCCGATCGCGGGGATCAGGGTTCCGAGCGCCGCGAAGCCCGCCGCGACCAGGATCGCCGCGCCCGCCCCGCTGTGGTCGATCATGAAACCGGCGATGGCCGAGCCCATCGCGGCGCCCATCAGCTGGCCGGTGCCGACCCAGCCGTAGGCCTCGGCGGTGTCGCTGAACTTGACGCTCGCGGAGACGATGCCGAAGAGCACGGCGAACGCGGGGGCGATGCCGATGCCGGCGAGCAGGAGGGTGCCGGCGAGCCACCAGAAGTTGAGGCCGAGGGTGGCGAGGCCGAGGCCGACGGTGACGATGAGCATCCGTCCGGCGAGCGCCCACGGCCCGATCGGCGCGTGCCCGAGGGCGAGCCCGCCGACGAGCGACCCGGCCGCGAAGATGCCGAGCACCCAGCCGGAGTCGGAGCTGCCGTGGCCGAACGCGGCGACGACGCCCGCCTCGACCGCGGCGCAGGCGGCCACGAGCATGAAGCCGACGATGGTGCTGAGCATCACCGGCGGGCGTTTGAGCACGGCGCCGAGCTTTCGTCGGCTGCGGGGGATGCGCACCCGTCCGACCTCTGGCAGGGCCACGAACCAGATCCCGCCGCCGATCAGGAACGCGGCGGCGAGCAGGATGCCGGCGACCGAGCTGACCTGGATGGCCACGAAGATGGCGATCACCGGGCCGAGCACCCAGATGATCTCCTGGGCCGATGCATCCAGGGAGAACAACGGGGTGAGCTGGCGGGAGTTGACGATCTTCGGGTAGATGGTGCGCACGGCCGGCTGGATCGGGGGCGTCGACAGGCCCGCGACGAGGCCGATCGCCATCAGGCCGGGGATCGGCAGCGGGACTAGGGCCATCACGATGATCGAGGTCGCGCAGACGATCAGGGTCGACACGATGACGGGGCGCATGCCCCAGCGGCCCATCAGCCGGCTGGTGAGCGGTCCGGCGACGGCCTGGCCGATGCTCATGGCGCCGAGCACGAGGCCCGCAGCGCCGTAGGAGTCGTAGACCCGCTCGATGTGGATCAGGAACGCCAGCGAGAGCATCCCGAACGGGAACCTGGCGGTGAGCTGTGCGGCGATGACGCGAGCAACGCCCGGGGTCTTCAGAAGGGTCCAGTAGCTGCTCACAATTACTCAAGTCTATGGCCGCGGGCGCGCCGGCCCCCTTACGGTGCACACGGACTAGCGTTGATTCGTGCACACTCTGATTTCGGCCGATGACCTGTCCCGCCGACTGGATGGGCGGGACGATATCCGCGTGCTCGACGTGCGTTGGAGACTGGGAGGCCCGCCCGGTCTCGGCGAGTATCGCGCCGGTCACATCCCCGGCGCAGTCTATGTCGACCTCGACACCGAGCTCGCGGGGCATGGCGCCCCGGAGGAGGGACGGCATCCGCTGCCGGTCGTCGCCGATCTGCAGGCCGCGGCCAGGCGGTGGGGACTCCACGACGGCGACACCGTCGTGGTCTACGACGACCTCGGCTCCCAGTCGGCGGCGAGGGCGTGGTGGCTGCTGCGGCACGCGGGGATGGGCGACGTGCTGCTGCTCGACGGCGCGCTGGCCGCGTGGCGCTCGGCGGGCCTTCCCCTGGCCGGGGGCGACGAGGCGCGGCCCGTGGCCGGCACGGTGCACCTGGCCTACGGCGCGCTCGCGACCATCGACGCGGACACCGCCGCCGCGATCGCCCGCACCGGCATCCTCCTCGACGCTCGCGCCGGGGCCCGCTACCGCGGCGAGACGGAACCGATCGACCCGCGGGCGGGTCACATCCCCGGGGCGATCAGCGCCCCGACCAGCGACAACCTCAGGGCCGACGGGCGATTCCGGCCGGCCGAGGAGCTGCGCGAGCGGTTCGAGGCGCTGGGCGTGACCGCGATGCGGCCGGTCGGCGTCTACTGCGGGTCGGGCGTCACCGCCGCGCACGAGGCCGCGGCGCTGGCAATCGCCGGATTCGTGCCCTACCTCTACCCGGGCTCGTGGTCGCAGTGGTCCAACCTGCCGGATCGCCCGGTCGAGACCGGTGAGGCGCCGCCGACGACGGGATAGGCGATCCGCGGCAGCCCGCTCAGGCATGGGGCGTCACGGTCGGAACGGAGATTCTGCCGACACGCCGCGAGAGCGGCCACGCGCCGCGGCGAGTCGCGAAAAACTCCATCTCGAACGGTCGCCCTGGATCGACCCGGTCGCTGCGAAATCCGCGCGAAACACACGGCGGCCATACTGGTCCAGGGTAGGTCCGACGCTCGGGATAGCCGGTTCAAAACGTTATCTGCGCACGGAATCCGCGTCATCGAGGTGTTATATGCTCGCATTTGTCGCAAACCGCTCACGGACCTCAATGACGAACCCGCAACATCCGACAACCATGAAGAAGGCCTCGCAATGCGCCCCAAATACCTCCTCCCCGCCCTGGCCGCCGTGGCCGCCCTGACGCTCACCGGCTGCGTGAACAACTCCACCCCGGCCACCGGCGGCTCGAGCTCCGCCAGCGTGACGAAGGACGACAAGGCCGCGGCACTGCTTCCCGCCGACATCGCCAAGAAGGGCAAGCTCGTCGTCGGCACCGACCCGACCTACGCCCCCAACGAGTTCAAGGACGAGGCCGGCGCGCCGATCGGCTGGGGCATCGAGATCGCCAGCGCCGTTGCGGGCAAGCTCGGCCTGAAGGCGGAGTTCCAGGTCGCCAAGTTCGACAACATCATCCCGAGCGTCACCGGCGGCAAGGCCGACATCGGAGAGTCGTCGTTCACCGACACCGTCGAGCGGGAGAAGCAGGTCGACTTCGTCAACTACTACACGGCCGGCATCCAGTGGGCCTCCGCCAAGGGCAAGGAGGTCGACCCCGACAACGCCTGCGGTCTGAAGGTCGCCGTGCAGGCCACCACCTTCGAGGACACCGACGAGGTCCCGGCCAAGAGCGACGCCTGCGTCGCCGCCGGCAAGCCGCCGATCGACAAGCTCAAGTTCGACACGCAGGATGCCGCCACCAACGCGGTCGTGCTCGGCCAGGCCGACGCCCTCAGTGCCGACTCGCCTGTCACCCTCTACGCGATCGAGCAGACCAAGGGCAAGCTGCAGCTCGCGGGCAAGACCTTCGACGTGGCGCCGTACGGCATCGTGGTCAAGAAGAACTCCGACCTCACCAAGGCAGTGCAGGCCGCCCTCCAGTCGATGGTCGACGACGGTTCGTACGGCAAGATCCTTGACAAGTGGGGTGTGGCCGACGGCGGCATCGACACGATCACGATCAACGCAGCCGCGAACGGTTAGCCCGTGAGCACCACAGAACGCACCGGCGCGTCGGCGGGGGCAACCCCGCCGGCGCCCGAACCGGCCTCCGTGCCGATCAAGGCGATCAGGTTGCGGCATCCGTGGCGCATGGTCTTCGCGGTCCTGATCGTCGTGGTCTTCGCGCTCTTGATGATCGATGCGGCCTTCCGCCCGGCCTACGACTGGCCGTCGGTGGGCAAGTACCTCTTCGACCGGCGGATCTCGCAGGCCGCCGTCGTCACGATCGCGCTGACGGTCTATTCAATGGTGATCGCAATCGTCCTCGGTGTGATCCTGGCCGTGATGCGGCTCTCGCCGAACCCCGTGGTGAAGAGCGTGGCCTGGTTCTATCTCTGGGTCTTCCGCGGCACACCGGTCTACGTGCAGCTGACGATCTGGGGTCTGATCTCGCTGATCTACTCGAGGATCGACATCGGAATCCCGTTCACCGAGCCGTGGCTGTCGTTTCAGACGGGTGACCTGCTGAGCCTGTTCACCATCGCCGTGATCGGCCTGTCACTCAACGAGGCCGCCTACATGGCGGAGATCGTGCGCGCCGGACTGCTCGCGGTGGACCGCGGCCAGGAGGAAGCGGCCACCGCACTCGGCATGAGCTGGGCGCAGACGATGACCAGGGTCATCCTGCCGCAGTCGATGCGGGTGATCATCCCGCCGACCGGGAACGAGGTCATCAGCATGCTGAAGACCACGTCGCTGGTCACCGCGGTGCCGCTCAGTACGGAGCTGTTCACCCGGTCCAGAGACATTTCCGCCGAAACATTCAATCCGATCCCGCTGCTCATCGTTGCGTCACTGTGGTATCTGCTCTTCACCTCGATCCTGATGGTGGGTCAGTACTTCCTCGAGAAGAGGTTCGCGCGCGGGGTCGGCGACCGCCAGACGGAGAAGAAGGACCCAGGCACGGCCACTGGCGCATTCACGGGCGTGATGCCCGTCGTCGGTTCCGACCCGCCCGCAGTGATCGTTCCACCGAAAAACGCACCTGGAGGTACGCGATGAGCGCCATGAACGTGCCGATGGCGCAATCCCGCCCGGAGGTGCCGATGGTGCTGGCCGAGCAGGTCTCGAAGAGCTTCGGCTCGAACGAGGTGCTCAAGAGCATCTCCCTCGAGGTAAAGCGCGGGGAGGTGATGTGCCTGGTCGGCCCGAGCGGGTCGGGCAAGTCCACCTTCCTGCGCTGCATCAACCACCTCGAGGTGCTCTCCGCGGGTCGGTTGAGCGTCGACGGTGAACTGATCGGCTACCGCGAGTCCCACGGCAAGCTCTATGAGATGGCGCCGAAGGAAGCGGCCAAGCAGCGCCGCGACATCGGCATGGTCTTCCAGCGTTTCAACCTCTTCCCGCACATGACGGCGCTGCAGAACGTGATGGAGGCGCCGATCCGGGTGAAGGGACTGCCCAAGGCCCAAGTCGAGCAGACCGCGCGCGACCTGCTCGCCCGGGTGGGACTGGCCGAACGCGCCGACTACTACCCGGCGCACCTATCCGGCGGCCAGCAGCAGCGGGTCGCCATCGCCAGGGCACTCGCGATGGAGCCCAAACTGATGCTCTTCGACGAGCCGACCAGCGCTCTCGACCCCGAGCTCGTCGGCGAGGTGCTCGACGTGATGAAGGGCCTGGCCAAGTCGGGCATGACCATGATCGTGGTCACCCACGAGATGGGATTCGCCAAGGAGGTGGCCGATTCGCTCGTCTTCATGGACGGCGGGGTGGTCGTCGAGGCCGGCGACCCCGACGAGGTGCTGACCAATCCGCAGCACCGGCGCACCCAGGCGTTCCTCTCCAAGGTGCTGTAGCCGGTAGATCCGGTCAGCGGATGCCTGGCGATCTCGTCCGACTAGATCTCGTCGAGTTCTATCTTTTCGGTCGAGACCGACTCGCGCACGTGACGGGTTCGACCGAAAAGGTCGATCTCGGCGAGGTGAGCTCGGCGAGGTGCGCTCGGCGAGGTGAGCTCGGCGAGGTGAGCTCGGCGAGGTGCGAAAGGAGGGACGGGCGAGCGGCCGGGAGAAGGTCAGCTCGTGAGCACCTTGTGGATGCGCTGCAGGGAGACGGACTCCGCGGCCTTCAGCTCCTGGGCGAAGAGGCTGATCCGCAGTTCCTCGATCATCCAGCGGGCGCGCACCAGGTTCGCCGGGGAGTCGGGGGCCAGGGGGATCCGGCCGCCGGCATCCGTGTACCGCGTGGTCGCAGCCTGGCTCTCGTTCATCCAGACCCGGTCGCGGCTCGGGTTGTCGCCGAGCTTCACGATCCGTGAGCTGATCCCGCCGAGGTAGCGCGGCAGGTGCCGGAGCTGGGCGAGGCCGGTGGCGCTGACGAAGCCGGGGTAGACCAGCCCGGCCAGCTGGGCGCGGGCATCCGTCAACGCCGGAAGCAGGGCCATACTGGTGGATGCCTTGAGTGCCTTGTCTGCGGCCCGGGACGCCGTGAGGATGCGCGCGAGAAGGCCGACGGCCTCGAACATCGAGTCCATGACCACGCCGGAGACCCGGTCCCGGATGGTGTCGAATTCGGCCTTCATGAACACCTGCCCGCCGGGCTTCACCCGGAACAGCACGTCGTCGACGCTCGCGGCCAGGCAGTCGTCGAACAGCGCCTGGGTCGACCGGTACGGGCTGGTGGCGAGGCTGAGCTTTTCGGCCCCGGTGAGGTGCTGCTGCACGTAGGCGACCGGCGAGGGGGTGGCCAGCAGGAGCAGGCGGCGCACCCCGCCGGGCAGGGTCCGGGCCTGCTCGGCCTCGGTGCTCATCATCCGGATCGCCACCGACTGGCCCTCGTCGACCAGGGTCGGGTAGCCGCGGATCGTGTTGTCGCCCTGCTTGGTGTCGATGAAGCGGGGCAGCTCCGCGAAATCCCAGGTGGTCAGCCCGGTGCGCTCGATCGCGTTGGCGGGGGTGGCCGCGGATGCCTTCGCCACGCTTTCGCGGGCCCGGCTGCCCAGGCGGCGTTGCAGCTCCCGCAGATCCTTGCCCGAGGCCAGCGGGCGGCCGCGTTCGTCGACGATCCGGAACGTCATCCTGAGGTGCGCCGCCACCCGGTCCTGGTCGAAGTCGCCCGCGGTGACCGGAACGTAGGTCAGCCGCTGGATCAGGGCGGCGAGGGTCTCGGTGAAGGGGGTCTCGACAGGCTCGACCACCGGGCGTCTGGTCTCGACGGGCTCGACCACCGGGCGTCTGGTCTCGACGGGCTCGACCACCGGGCGTCTGGTCTCGACGGGCTCGACCACCGGGCGTCTGGTCTCGACGGGCTCGACCACCGGGGGCTCGACCAGCGAGGGCTCGACCAGCGAGGGGGCGGGCGGCAGCTCGGTGAGCAGGCGCGCCGCCCAGTCGGCCGCCGGCACGACGTTGCGCCGGATGCTCTTCGGCAGCGACTTGATCAGAGCGGTGACCAGCTCGGCGCGGAGCCCGGGCACCTGCCAGTCGAAGCCGGCAGGGGACAGCCGGGCCAGCAGCGCCAGCGGGATCTGCACGGTGACGCCGTCGTCCTCCTCGCCCGGCTCGAACCGGTAGCGGAGGCTGAACCGCTGGTCGCCCTGGTGCCAGACCGGCGGGAAGACGGCCTCGTCGATTTCCGGCGCGTCCTCGGGCGCGAGCGCTTCGGCCGTCATCGTGAGCAGGTCGGGGGTCGCCGCCCTGGCCGAGCGCCACCAGGTTTCGAAGGTTCGGGTGGAACAGACATCCGCCGGGATACGCGTCTGATAGAACTCGAACACGGCCTCGTCGTCGAACAGGATGTCCCGCCGCCGGGTGCGCTCCTCCAGCTCGGCCAGTTCGGTGCGCAGCTTCTTGTTGGCCCGGTCGAACGCGGTGACCCGCTGGTCGACCCGGTCGAGGTCCCACTCGCCCTCGACCAGGGCGTGCCGGATGAACAGGTCACGGGCGTACGCGGGGTCGACTCGGGCGAACTGGATGCGGCGGCGCGGCACGATCGGCACCCCGTAGAGGGTGACCCGCTCGTAGGCGACGACCGCGCCCTGCTTCTTCTCCCAGTGCGGCTCCGAGAAGCTCCGTTTGCAGAGGTCGCCCGCGAGCGGTTCGGCCCAGGCCGGGTCGATGACGGCGTTCATCCGGGCGAACAGGCGGCTGGTCTCGACCAGTTCGGCGCTCATCACGGCGTTCGGCTGCTTCTTCGCCAGGGATGAACCGGGGAAGATCACGAAGCGTTGCTGGCGAGCGCCGATGTAGTCCTTCTTGGCGGTGTCCTTGAGGCCGAGATGCGAGAGCAGCCCGGCGAGCAGGGAGCGGTGGATGCCGTCGGGGTTCACGCTCGCCTCTCCGCCAGCTTTGGAGTCAAACACAGCCAGGCCGAGCGGTTTCGCCATCTGCCGGAGCTGCTTGTAGACGTCCTGCCACTCGCGCACCCGCAGGTAGTTGAGGAACTCGTTCTTGCACAGGCGCCGGAAGGCGCTGGAGCCGAGCTCCTTCTGCTGGGTCTCAAGGTAGTTCCAGAGGTTGAGCAGGCCGAGGAAGTCGCTGGTCGGGTCCGCGAACCGGGCGTGTTGCTGGTCGGCCTGGGCGCGGCGTTCGAGCGGGCGTTCGCGCGGGTCCTGGATGGTGAGCCCGGCGACGATCGCCATCACCTCGCGGCTGGTGCCCTGGGTCTTCGACTCCACCACCATCCGGCCGAACCGGGGGTCGATCGGCAGCTTCGCGAGCTGCTGGCCGATCCGGGTGAGCCTGGCGGTCTTGTCGGTACTGACGCCGCCGCTCGCCTTGCCACCGCCGGTGCCCGGGGCGACCGCGCCGAGCTCGGCGAGCAGGTCGAGGCCGTCCTTGATGCCGCGGGAGTCGGGCGGGGTCAGGAACGGGAACGCGGCGATGTCGCCAAGGCCGAGCGAGATCATCTGCAGGATGACGGCGGCGAGGTTGGTGCGCAGGACCTCCGGCTCGGTGAACTCGGGCCGCCGGGTGAAGTCCTCCTCCGAATACAGCCGGATCGCGATGCCGTCGCTGGTGCGCCCGCTCCGGCCGGAGCGCTGGTTCGCCGAGGCCTGACTGATCGCCTCGATCGGCAGCCGCTGCACCTTCGAGCGCACGCTGTACCGGCTGATCCGGGCGGTCCCGGCGTCAATGACATAACGGATGCCCGGAACGGTCAGGCTGGTCTCGGCCACGTTGGTCGCGAGCACGATCCGGCGCCGCACCCCGGCCACGGCCGAGCGCTGGAACACCTTGTGCTGGTCGGCGGCGGAGAGCCGGCCGTAGAGGGGGAGCACCTCGGTGGGGCTGCCGCGCCCGGCGGCGGCGAACTTGCCCTGCAGGGCGTCGGCCGCGTCACGGATCTCGGTCTCACCGCTGAGGAAGACGAGCACGTCGCCGCTGGACTCCCGGTCGAGCTCGTCGAGCGCGGCGGAGATGCCCTCGATGTAATCGCGGTCGACGGCGGGCGCGGCATCCGTCAGTTCGTCGTCGTCCATCGCCTCTGCGACGAGCGGGCGGTAGCGGATCTCGACCGGGTAGGTGCGGCCGGAAACCTCGATGATCGGGGCCGGCGTGCCGTCGGCGGCCGCGAAATGCTCGGCGAAGCTCTGCGGGTCGATCGTGGCCGAGGTGATGATGAGCTTGAGGTCGGGGCGCTGCGGCAGGAGCTGGCGCAGGTAACCGAGCAGGAAGTCGATGTTGAGGCTGCGCTCGTGCGCCTCGTCGATGATGATCGTGTCGTACTTGCGCAGCATCCGGTCGCGGTGCATCTCGTTGAGCAGGATGCCGTCGGTCATCAGCTTGATCCGGGTCTCCGGCCCGACCTGGTCGGTGAAGCGCACCTGGTAGCCGACGGTCTGGCCGACCTCCTGGCCCAGTTCCTCCGCAATTCGCTCGGCGATGGTGCGGGCGGCGAGGCGGCGCGGCTGGGTGTGGCCGATGCTGGTGCGGCCGAGTTCGAGGCAGATCTTCGGCAGCTGGGTGGTCTTGCCTGAGCCGGTCGCTCCGGCGACGATCACCACCTGGTTGTCCCGGATGGCGCGCGCGATATCCTCGCGGCGCTGGCTGACCGGGAGCTCGGGCGGGAAGGTGATGACGACGGGGATCATGAGCCTTCCATCGTATTCCAAGCCGTGCGACGTCCGGGTGCGCCGCCCGCCGTGCCCCACTTTAACCGCACGATGTTAGCATCAATGCATGAACCCGGAGGTTGGGCACGGAGGACGGCACGCCGCCCTCGCCTCCGACGCGCGCCGGCAGGTGCTCGAACTGCTCATGGGGTCACCCAATCCGTTCGATGCGGCCGCCGTGGCGACTCGGGTCGGAATGCATATCACGACCGCCCGGTTCCACCTCGAACAGCTCGAGGGCGCCGGGCTGATCCGGCGTTCCGTGGAGCGGGCCGGCACACGCGGGCGGCCGCGCATCCTCTTCAGCATCGGTCCGGCCGCCCGGGAGGACTCGGCCAGGCACGACCTGGGCCAGGCCCTGGCCGGCGCTCTGGCTGAGGATGTCGACGGCGGGCGGGCGAGGTCGATTCGGGCCGGCGAGCACTGGGCCGACGCCTTCGCCGGGGAGCTCGCCGGGCGCGCCGGCGAGGGCGCACTGCCCCTCCTGCAGATCCTGGACCGGCTGGGTTTCGACCCCGTTGTGGAGGTTTCGGATGAGGCCGGTGAGGAGGACGACGCAGGCGCGGGCGATTCAGATGCTGTCGCTGTCGCTGGTGGCGCGGTCGAGGCTACCGTCATCAACCTCGTGGCCTGCCCGTTCCGCGCCGACGCCCGGGCGTCCCCCGAGGTGATCTGCTCCGTCCACCTGGGCCTCATCCGGGGCATCGTCCGGGACCTCGGACACGACCCGGAGGGCACCCTGCTGCTCCCCTTCGTGGGCCCGGAGCTGTGCCAGGTTCGGCTGCGTGGTTCGTGGCCGTCCGCCGGGGGTGCGTCTCGGGAGTAGCCGGGTGCGTCGCCGGAGTGGCCGGGGGAGTTGCCGCGTTCACTCTCCGTTCGGGCGCGGCCCCTAGGGTGGGGCCATGAAGACTCCTGTTCCCACCCTCACCCTCAATGACGGCCACACCATTCCGCAGCTCGGTTTCGGCGTGTTCAAGGTGGAGCCGGAGGAGACGCAGCGCATCGTCTCCGACGCGCTGCAGGTGGGCTATCGGCACATCGACACCGCCGCCATCTACGGCAATGAGGAGGGAGTCGGTTTCGCGCTCGCGGCATCCGGAATCTCCCGCGCCGACCTGTTCGTCACGACCAAGCTGTGGAACGACCGGCAGGGCACCGAGTCCGCGTTCGACGCGTTCGACGAGAGTCTGGAGAAGCTCGGCCTGGACTATGTCGACCTCTACCTGATCCACTGGCCGACGCCCGCGAAAGACCGCTACGTCGAAAGCTGGAAGGCGCTCGAGCAGATCCGCGAGTCCGGCCGGGCCCGCTCGATCGGCGTCTCCAACTTTCTCGTGCCGCACCTCGACCGCCTGCTCATCGAGACGGACATCGTGCCGGCCGTCAACCAGATCGAACTGCACCCGGCGCACCAGCAGCGCGAGCTGACCGAGTTCGCCCGGGCGCAGGGAATCGCGGTCGAGGCCTGGGGGCCGCTCGGCCAGGGCAAGTACCCGCTCCTCGAGGAGCCCGTCGTGGCGGTCGCGGCAGAGGCGCACGGGAAGACGCCCGCGCAGGTCGTGATCCGGTGGCACCTGCAAACCGGAAACATACTCTTCCCCAAGTCGAACCGGCGTGCGCGGATGATCGAGAACCTCGACGTCTTCGACTTCGAGCTCAGCCGCACCGAGCTCGCCACCATCTCCTCCCTGGAGCGCGCGGGCCGGGTCAGCTCCCACCCCAACGACGTGAACTAGGGCGAGTCTCCTCAGCTGCTACCAACGATATGCCGGTGACCGTGACGGCGCCGGCGGTGGTCGCGATGGCTGATTCCCGCCAGCGGTGCGTCGTCGGCGCCGTCTTCGGCACCCCCAACCCGGTCGACCTGCTCGGCCAGGCCGGGCGCCTGATCATGTTCATCGTCGTCTCGATCTTCGGCTGCTATGGGGTACGGAGTGCCAGCGTCGTGGCCACGCCGATGAGGAGTCCCGCCGTGGCTCCGGCGCCGACGAGCAGGATGCCGCGCACCGGGCGCCGGTTCGTGCGGGCCCCGCGCCTCGGCTCCACGTCGGTGTCCCGGTCGTCGTTCTCGTAGCCGGCACCGGGCCAGGCCCGGAAGCTGACCAGCACCAGGTCGAGGGCTGCGGCATCCTGTGCCAGCAGCCGGGTGAGCTCCCGCAGCCGGTGCTCGCCGATGGTGGCGCTGACCGGCTCGCCGGTGTCGGGGTCCGCGACCTCGCTCAGCGGTCCATCGATCCGGGTGCGCGAGTACACGGCGGCCTGCTCGGCGCCGAGGCCGACGAGGGGATCGGGGCGGCCTCCCGGGGTGCGGCTGAGCGGGTGCGCCCGCCACCAGAGCGCATCCTGCACATCGTGCCGGCCCCGGTAGGCGGCGCGCAGTGCGATCACCAGTCCCAGGTCGGTCTCGGCCGCGGTTTCCAGGCGACCGGCCACTGTCTTCAACGTCACGTGCAGCCCCCCACTGTCAGTGCCAGCCTAACCACCCCCGAACGGGAGATCCAGTGGCCGGGGTGCCGACCGCCTCACCGGAAGCGGTCTCGGCGCACAATGGAGGCATGCCCAACCGACTTGCCGATGCGATCAGTCCGTACCTGCGCTCACACGCCGACAACCCGGTCGACTGGCAGGGATGGGGTGCGGAGGCGTTCGAGGAGGCTCGCGCGCGCGACGTTCCCGTGCTCGTCTCGATCGGCTATTCGACCTGCCACTGGTGCCATGTCATGGCGCGGGAGAGCTTCAGCGACCCCGACCTTGCCTCCTATCTCAATGAGCACTTCGTGAGCGTCAAAGTCGACCGGGAGGAACACCCCGACGTCGACGCCGCCTACCTGGCCGCGGCCAGCGCGTTCGTCGGCGGCCTGGGCTGGCCGCTGAACGTGTTCGTCACCCCGGAGGGCCGGGCCTTCTACGTCGGAACCTACTTCCCGCCGCAGCCGATGTCGGGGCATCCGTCGTTCCGACAGGTGCTCGAGGCGGTGACGGATGCCTGGACTACCCGCCGCATGGAGGTCACCGAGAGCGCGGACCTGGTTGCCGAGGCGCTGGCCACGGCCTCCCGGCAGGGAATGACCATCGGAGCGCGCCCGGACGCGACCGCCATCGGCGCGGCCGCCGCCACCCTGGTCGCCCAGGAAGACCCGGTCCACGGCGGCTTCGGAGACGCCCCCAAGTTCCCGGTGGCGCCTGTCCTCGGCTTCCTGCTCGACAGGGCTGACCGGGCCGAGGGGACCGCCGGCGACCGGGCCGAGGGCACCGCCGGCGATCGGGCCGAGGGGAGGTCACTTGCCCTGCGCACCCTCAAACGGCTCGGCGCCTCTCCGCTGCGGGACCCGATCGAGGGCGGCTTCTTCCGCTACGCGGTCAACCGGGACTGGAGCGAGCCGCACTACGAACGGATGCTCTACGACAACGCCCAGCTCCTCGACCTCTACACGCAGGCGTGGAAGCTCACCGGCGAGCCGTGGGCACGCGCCGTGGCCGAGGGAATCGCCCGCTTCCTCACGTCGGTGCTGGCGCTGCCGGGCGCAGGCTTCGCCAGCGGGCAGGATTCAGAGAGCACCGTGGACGGGCTGCGCGTCGAAGGCGGCTACTACACCCTCGATGAGGACGCCCGGAAGCGGCAACCCAGGCCCGCACTCGACGCCAAGGTGCTCACGGGCTGGAACGGCCTCGCCATCGCGGCCCTCGCCCGGGCCGGATTCGCCTTCGACGACCTCAGCCTCCGGGCGGCAGCCACGGGCGCGGCCGACAAGCTTCTCGACCAGCATCTGCTCGACCCTGCACCAGGTGGCACCCGACTCGTGCGGGCGTCCACCTCGGGTCGCGTCTCGGGAGCGCAGGCGACCCTGGAGGACTACGGGATGTTCGCACGCGGCCTCCTCGAACTCGCCCTGGCCACTGGGGAGGTGCGCTATGCCGTCGCGGCGCGCCACCTCGTTGACGCGACGTTGCCGCCGGCTCAGGATCCGCTTACGTTCCGGGCGCCGAACGGCGCCGACCCCGTGCTGGCAGCGCAGGGCCTGGACCTCGCCGTCGACCCGTCGGAGGGCGCGTACCCGTCTGGTCTGACGGCCATCGCAGGGGCGGCCTGGCTGCTCCACCTGCTCACCGCGGAACCGCGCTACCTGGCCGCGGCCAAGTCCGCGATGGCGGTGCTGGGAGGGCCCATGCTGGCCCGTCCACTTGCGTTCGGTGCGGCTCTGCGCCTGAGCGCGGCGTTGCTGGCCCCGGTCGAGCAACTGGTCGTCGTCTCGCCAGACGGCGGCCCAGCAGACACCGGTCCCGTCCGGCCCGTCTCGCCGCCCGCCGCCCTCGATCGGAACCCGGGCGGGCTGCTCGTCGCCGCGCGTCTGCGGGCGACCGGTCTCGTCGCCGCAGTCACCGAGGCCCAGGCGAAGGCCTTCGCCGAGGCCGGTTTCGGCTTGTTCCGAGACCGCACCGCCCGCGCAGGCGTGGCCGCCGCCTACGTGTGCCGGGACGTCGTCTGCAGCCTGCCGGTGACCGACCCGGCCGACCTTCCAGCCGGGACGCCGGGCTCGACCGGGCGGCCGTCCGGGACGACAATGGGCGCATGACCATCCGGATCAAGCGCGTCTACGACGCCCCGTCCACGGCCGACGGCAGCCGGGTGCTGGTGGACCGACTCTGGCCGCGGGGCGTCTCCAGGGCGCGGGCAGACCTCGACGAGTGGCTGAAGGACGTCGCTCCCAGCCCCGGCCTGCGCACCTGGTGGAATCACGACCCCGACCGGATCGACGAATTCGCCGTCAGGTACAGAGCTGAACTCGACGTGGACCCGACGGCCGCCGTCGCTGTCGCCCGGTTGCGGAGCCTGGTCGCCGCGAACGCGCGCGCCGGAACGGCCATCACCCTCGTCTACGGCGCCAGGGACCCCCTCGTGAACCACGCCCGGATTCTCGGCGAGTACCTCGAGGCCACCCGCACCGCCCCGCCCGCCGCCAGTCCGCCCGCCGCCGGTCCGCCCGCCGGCGAACACGCCCGGACTTCCCCCGGGAGCCTCCCTGCCGGCACACCGCCGACCCCATAGCATCGAGCCAACAGCACACGCGTCAACCGCTCCAGCCACGGAGCCGGCCGAGAGGATTCACCATGGTTCCCGAAATCAACATCTGGGCGGTGCTGCTCGCAACCGCCTCCAGCATGGTCGTCGGCTCGATCTGGTATTCCCGACGGGCCTTCGGCACCTATTGGATGAAGGCGGTCGGCCATGACGAGGAGAGCATGCGCACCGGGTCGGCGGCGCCGCTCATCCTCACGGTCATCGTCAGCTTCATCACCGCGTGGGTGCTGGCCGGTGCAGCCGCGATCGCGCAGAACTTCTATGGCGGAGGCTTCCTCGCCAACACCCTGCTGACCTCGGTCATCCTCTGGGCCGGCTTCACGGCGGCACGGATGGCCACCCACGACGCCTTCGACCGTCGCCCCTGGGGCCTCACCGTGCTCAACATTGCGCACGAACTGGTCACCCTGCTGCTGATGGCCCTGATCATCGGACTGTTCGGCATCAGCGCCCTGTAGTCCCGCCCGAGGTGAACACCGGCGGCGGCCCCGTTTCGGGGCCGTCGCCGGTCGCGTTCCCGGCCCGTCCCGCGACGTACACTGAGAGCAGCGCCACCGCGTTCCGCCGGCTGCTTCGCACTCGGTTTCAGGACGGGTGTGCGGTCGTGCGACAAAACCGGACGCACTCTCCCCGCTGGTGAACCTGGCAGACGAGTGTTCCCAATTCCAGAGGAGGACCATGGCTGATTACAATCGCCCCACTGCCGACCGGCACGCCCCAACCGGACGCAGCACCGAATCTGACGCCACCGGCCCCTCCATGCTCGAAACGCCGACCGAGAACCTTGACGGCGCGGCCCCCCGGAGCCGGTCGGTGTCCGAGACCGCCTCGATCCCGGTCCTCTCGCTCAGCAACGAGCCCGAGCTGGTGCTCCGTGCCGTCGATGCCCGCACCCGCCGCTTCGACCGTGATGACCTCGTCGTGCGCAAGGGCGAGATCGCCCTGGTCAACGGCCACTTCACCCCGCGCGAATCCATGGTCAAAGACCTGCTCGCCGTCGCCGGCGCGCTCGACCTGGCCGGAATCGACTTCCTGCTCGTGCGCGGCGACCACGACCGCCCGGTCATCGCCGTCGACCGCAAACGCCGCAAGCAGCTCACCCGAATCCTCGCCGCCGCGTTCGCCAATGAGCCCTTTTACGCGAAGCCGCTCGACGGGGACCTGACCCAGCCGCTGCTGCTCGCCGACGGCGCCCTCGCGACGCTGCGGGGGTCATCCGTCTTCCGGGTCTACCGTCCACGGATCGAGCCGATCGGGCGGCTCCGCTACGGCGCGGAGACCGCCTTCCAATTCGAGCTGTGGTACTTCGGTGAGGACGAGATCGTCGCGCCGGTCGAGAACTCGCTGATGCGCACCCGGATGCCGCGCGGCGAGGCCCGCGAGACCACGATCGCCCTGTTCGGGCGCAGCTGGCGCACCCTGCAGCACATGTTCGACGACCTGGCCAGTGACATCAGCTTCGACATCGACCTGGTCTTCTCCTGGGTCGACGGTTCGTCCAGCGACTTCCAGCGCGAGCGGGCCAAGCGCATGCAGGCCTACGTCGTCGGCGAGGGCGACGAGTCCGACGCCCGGTTCCGCCAGATCGACGAACTCAAGTACGCGCTGCGCAGCGTCTACATGTTCGCGCCGTGGGTGCGCCGCATCTTCATCGCCACGGATTCGCCCGCGCCGGAGTGGCTGGCCGAGCATCCGCGCGTCACCATCATGCGCAGCGAGGACTTCTTCCCCGACACCAGCGCGCTGCCGACGCACAATTCGCACGCGGTCGAAAGCCAGCTGCACCACATCCCCGGACTGTCCGAGCATTTCCTCTATTCCAATGACGACATGTTCTTCGGCCGCCCGGTCGGCCCTGAGCTCTTCTTCTCTCCGGGCGGCATCACCAAGTTCGTCGAGGCGTCCACCCGGATCGGCCTCGGCGACAACGACCCGACCCGGAGCGGATTCGAGAACGCGGCCAGGGTCAACCGGGCGCTGCTGCGCGAACGGTTCGGCAAGGTCACCACGCGCCACCTCGAGCACACGGCCGCACCGCTGCGCAAGAGCGTGCTGCGCGAACTCGAGGCCGAGTTCCCCGAAGACTTCGCCCGCACCGCGGCCAGCCGGTTCCGCTCGGCGACCGACATCTCGGTCACGAATTCGCTCTACCACTACTACGCCCTGATGACCGGGCGCGCGGTGGAGCAGACCAAGGCGCGGTCGCTCTACATCGAGACCACGCTCAAGCTGGCGCTGCGCCAGATGAACAAGCTGCGCAAACGCCGCGACCAGGACATGTTCTGCCTCAACGACGGCAGCTTCCCCGAGATCTCCGACGACGTGCGACGCGCCGCCGTGACCGACTTCCTGGAGCGCTACTTCCCGATCGTGGCGCCGTGGGAGCGGGAAAGCCAGGCGAACGGCCGGCTCAGCGTCGGCTCGTCGGCGACTAGCTCAGAACCCGGATCGGCATGGTCATCGGCGGCTCACGGAACGCTGGCAGAGTACCCGCGGGCATGATCTCGACGCCGGAGTCGGCCAGCCGCCTGCTGGTCTCGGCGGCGTCGATGTACTCCAGTGCGGGGTAGCTGCCGAGCGGCACCACCGAGTGCAGCACCGTGTCCGCGTAGACGTGCACGAGGTTGAAGGTGCGTGCGCCGTCCTGCCCGCGGGTGCCGCCGACCGGAACGTTGAGATCCTGGGTGTAGCAGGTGGCCGACGCGACCGACACGGGGATGCCGGCGAACATCGCCGTCGACGAATAGTGCAGGTGACCGGCGAGGATGCTGCGCACGTCTGTGCCGCGGAGCACCCGGGCGAGGGCGGCCTGGCCGCGCAGCTCGACCGAGACGGCCAGGTCGAGAACACTGGGGACGGGCGGGTGGTGCATGGCGAGAATGGTGCCGTCCGGCGCGGGCACGCTGAGCTCCCGCCCCAGCCAGGCCAGCTGGGCCTCGCTCACGGCGCCGTAGTGGTGGCCGGGAACCGAGGTGTCCAGGGTGATCACGCGCAGTCCGCCGATGAAGTCGACGTGGTCGATCGGCGCGGTGGACGCCGGCTCGCCGAGAAGCGTCGTGCGGAACGCCGACCGGTCGTCGTGATTGCCCATCACCCAGATCACCCGGGAGCCGAGTCTGGCCGCGGCCGGCTCGACGATGGAACGCAGCATGCGGTAGGCATCCGGCTCACCCTTGTCGGCGAGATCGCCGGTGATGATGATGGCCTCCGGCCGCCCGGTCGAGGCCTCGACCTCGGCGAACAGCCCGGCGAGATGCGCGGCACTGTCGACCCGGTCGTACAGGCGGTCGCCGCGCGCGAGCAGGTGCGTGTCACTGAGGTGAAGCAGGAAATGGTCCGGACTGGGGTATTCGGCCGTGCGAATGTTCACGGAGCTTCCATTCGTTGGTACTCGGAGCACTCTTCCTTGAGTGCGCTGACGCTACTCCGTATATTCGATCAGTAGTTCTTGAACATCCGGTGTACGCCACGCGAACGACGCGGAAGGGGCCCGGAGGAAAACCCCCGGGCCCGACCGCTTTCCGCTTCGAGGACACGGGCCTGCGGTCGCGGCGGAGGGGCGGCTCAGGGGTGGGTCAGGCCGGGGGCAGAGCCTGGCAGGCTCGGCCTGTCGATCTCGTCCTGCTCGTACGGCTCGATCTGCTCATTGGATGCGTCGGCGGCGCGCCGACGTTCCGCCTCGAAGTCGCCCTCGAGTCCGGTGAAGCCGCCCAGGCCGAAGCCGTGCCTGCCCCCGGATTTCCGGCCGGTCCGTGTCCGGCCCCAGTGCCAGTTGAACATTCTCCCAAGCTACGCCGCCGAAGCGCCGAGTCAAGGGGTTTTCCGCACGCTGTGCGCGAACGACGGGCGGATGCCGGGGGCCGGGTGATGGGTTGTGCCCTCAGGCATGCGAAGCTGGAATGTGCGCACCACGTCGACCACCAGCCCCCTCCGTTATGTCGTGGGTGCTTTCTGCTCGATCGCGGTCTTAATCGTGATCTACCTGTTTTCGGTGCGCACCCTCGCCGGCCAGACCATGGACCAGCTCGCGTTCGACGGGGCGGAGTTCGGCCGGCGCAGCGTGACCCCGTTCACCCAGCAGGTGCTCGATGCGCTGCCGATGGTGTCCGTGATCGCGGGAGTGGTGATCACCGGCATCCTCACCGCCGTTCGTCGCAACCTGCGCACTCTGATCGTGGCGGTCGGCTCGGCGGTCGGTGCGGTGCTGACCACCCAGGTGCTCAAGGGCTGGCTGCTGACCCGGCCGGACCTCGGGGTCGACGGCTACGCGGGCAATTCGTTCCCGTCGGGGCATACGACCGTGGCCGCCGCATCCGCCCTCGCCGTCTTCCTCGTCTCCAGCCCTCGGACCCGCTGGCTGACCGCCCTTGCGGGCACGTCCTTCGCGCTCATCGCGGGCGTGTCGACCCTCGCGAACGGCTGGCACCGGCCGAGCGACGTGATCGCGGCCCTGCTCGTCGTCGCGGTGTGGGGGTGCGCCGGCGGTGTCGCGCTGACCGTGTGGCGCGGCGACGACCCGACCACCATGAAGGCTCCGCCGGCCGCCGGCGCCCGGATTCAGCTGAGGATCCTGGTGCCGTTCCTCGTGGTCGCCGTGTCGGCGTTCCTGGTCACCTACTTCCAGGCGTTCGGATCGACGCCCGGGCCGCCGATCGCGTACATCGGCGGGGTGTCGGCGATCATCGCGGCCGGTTTCACCGTGGCGCTCACCGCAACCCGGCTGTTCTCCCGCCTGCCCTGACCCTCTCTCACCGCGGCGCCGGGCCGCGGCGGCCTGCAGGATGCGTCCAGGCGGAACCTCCCGGCCTGTCACGGTTTATGGGCCTATCACGGGGGTATATGGGGGTGTGCCGGTGCGGGGGTGCGTGTAACACTGGGAGCTATGCCCGTCACTCTCAGAGCGCTGCAGACCGTCGTCCCCCCGACAATCCTGGTGCAGGACCAGGTGCGCGACGTGTTCGCGGCCCAGCCGGGGCTGAGCCGCCTGGCCCAACGCCTGGTGACGGCGTCCTTCAACCTCTCGGGAATCGATCGTCGGCACACCGTGATCGACGAGCTCACCCTCGACTCGGACACCGCCGACCCGCAGTTCTTCGACGCGGCCACGCAGCGGCTGCTCATGCCGGGCACCCGGGTACGCAACGAGCTCTACATCGTCGAGGCGACCAAACTGTTCGTCGAGGCAGGGCGCCGGGCGCTCGCCGCCTGCCCAGACATCGAGGCCGCCGACGTCACGCACGTCGTCACCGTGTCGTGCACCGGCTTCTATGCCCCCGGGCCCGACTACATGCTCGTGCGCGAACTGGGGCTGAGCCCGGCGACGCAGCGCTACCACCTCGGTTTCATGGGCTGTTACGCGTCGATGCCCGCCCTGCGCACGGCGAAGCAGTTCGTCGAGGCCGACCCGGACGCGGTCGTGCTCGTCGTCAGCGCCGAGCTGTGCTCGCTGCACCTGCGCACCTCGGACGACCCGGACACGATCGTCGCGTCGTCCTTGTTCTCCGACGGCGCCGCGGCCGGTCTCGTGAGCACCCGTGTTCCGCGGCGGGGGGAGAAGGCTCTGAACCTCGACCTGTTCGAGACCGTGATCACCCCGGTCGGCGAGGGCGACATGGCGTGGAAGATCGGCGACGAAGGCTTCGAAATGGTGCTGAGCACGTATGTGCCGCACATCATCGACGAACACATCGAAGCGGCCCTCGCGCCGCTCTTCGCCCGGGATGAGTCGCTCATGGCCGAGCTGGCGCCGCCCGCCGCGGAGCCGGAGCGTGAACTGGTGGGGGCAGCCGTCGGCGGGCCGGGGTCGACGCCGATCGGGGCGCCGGCCGCCGTGCCTGCCGGGAGGTCTGCCGGGACTCCGGCGGGGGTCGCCGCAGCGACCCTGAGTTCGGCGATCGCGCACTGGGCGATCCACCCGGGCGGGCGCAGCATCTTGGACAAGACCGAAGCCAAGCTCGGGCTGAGCGAGGCGCAGCTCGTGCCCTCCCGGGAGACCCTGCGCCAGTACGGGAATATGAGTAGCGCCACGGTTCTGTTCGTGCTCAAGGCCATCCTCGACGCCCCGGCCACGGCCGACGGGGAGCGGGTCTGCGCGATGGCGTTCGGGCCGGGGCTCACCGTCGAGTCCGGGCTGATGACCGTCACCGCCGGCTAGGCGACCGTGGGCATCCCGTCGCTGCGGCTGCGCGCGAGCGACGCCGTCGAGCTGATGGACGACCCGGATTGCGACCGGGAGCGGCTCGACCGCACCTACGCGAACTTCCGGCTCGTGAACGCGGTCGTGTCGGGCTGGCGCGAGATCTACCGGCGTGAGATCCGCCCGGCGCTGTCCACGACCGTGGAGCGCACCCTCCTGGATGTCGGGTCGGGCGGCGGAGACGTCGCCCGTTCGCTCGCTCGTTGGGCTGCCCGTGACGGGTTGCGACTGGCCGTGACCGCGATCGACCCGGATGCGCGGGCGCACGCCTACGCGACCGGCCTGCCTCCGTTGCCGAGGCTCACGTTCCGGCGGGCGCTGAGCTCCGAGCTGGTCGGCGAGGGCGCGCGCTTCGACTTCGTCGTCTCCAACCACGTGCTGCACCACCTGACCGCCGCGCAACTCGGCGGCCTGCTCGTCGACTCTGAGCGGCTGGCCGCCGGCCGGGTACTGCACGGCGACATCGAACGCAGCCGCTTCGCCTACCTCGGCTTCGGCCTGGCCACCTGGCCGTTCTTCCGCCGCTCGTTCATCCGAGACGACGGCCTCACCTCGATCCGGCGTAGTTTCACCGCGGCCGAGCTGCGCGCCGTCGTCCCTCCCGGCTGGCGGGTGAGCCGGGAACGGCCGTCGCGCCTCGTGCTGCGCTGGGCGCCGCCCCCGTCCCCGCCGGCATCCGCGTCGCCCTCCCCGCCGAGATCTACCTCTTCGGTCGAACCCGCCCCGCACACCGGGCGGGCTCGACCGGAAAGGTCGATCTCGATCGGGGAGCGGGCAGCCTCGGGTGCGGGGGCCGGGGTAACGGGGGCCGGAGTAACGGGGGTCGGGGCGCCGGGCGCCCGGGCTGCGGATGCGTGACGTCATCGTCGTCGGTGGGGGGCCGGTCGGAATCCTGCTGGCCGGGCTGCTCGCCGTGCGCGGCCTCGACGTCGAGGTGCTGGAGCAGCGGAGTGAGCCGTCGATGCGTTCCCGGGCCATCGGCATCCACCCGCCGTCGCTCCGGGCGCTGCGGCAGCTCGGCGTCGCGGAGACGATCATCGAGGGCGCGGTCCGTATCAGCGGCGGCGAGGTGCGGTCCGGCGGGCGACGCCTCGGTCGGCTGAGGTTCGCCGAGACCGCCGACCGCTATGAGCGTGTCATCTCGCTGCCCCAGTACGAGACCGAGGCGGTGCTGCGCGCCCGGTTCGCGGAGCTCCGGCCGGGCGGGTTCCGCGGTGGCGTGACCGTGACCGGGGTGCACGACCGGGGCGACCGGGTCGCACTCGACGTCGCCCCCGATGTGGGCGAGACCCTCGAGGCGCGCTATGTCGTGGCGGCCGACGGCGCCCGCAGCCTGGTGCGCGACCTGCTCGGCATCCGTTGCACCGCCCGCACCGGCGGCGAAACCTACCTGATGAGCGACTTCGCCGACACCGGCGAGCACGGCGGTGAGGCGGTCCTGTTCTTCGAGCGGGGCGGGGTGGTCGAGTCGTTCCCGCTGCCCGGCGGCCGGCGCCGGTGGGTGGCGATGACCCCGGCTCTGCTGACGGATGCGACGAGCGGTGACCTTGCAACCCTCGTCCGCACCCGCACCGGCATCGAGCTGCCCCCGTCGGAGTCGGCCGCGAGCTCCTTCGCCGTGCAGCAGCGACTGGCCAGGCGGCTGGTGGCCGGGCGGGTCGTGCTGGTCGGAGACGCAGCCCATCAGATCAGCCCGATCGGCGGCCAGGGGATGAACCTCGGCTGGCTCGACGCGCTGCAGCTCGCCCCCGCGCTGGAACGGGCGATCCGCGAACCGGATGCCGCGGCATCCGTTCTCGCCGACTACGACCGTCGCCGCCGACGCAGCGCCCGGATGGCCGCGCGGCAGGCCGGCTTCAACATGGCGATGGGGCGTCCGGCGGACGGCCTGCGCCTCCGGGCGCGGAACGGCCTCGTGCGCGCGCTCGCGGTGCCGCCGGCGAGCGCGATCCTCGCCCGCGCGTTCACGATGCGCTGGCTCTAGCCGGGTACCCCCGGCTGAACCCCGGCCAACCCGGTCGCCCGCTCTTCCTCACCGACCCATGGTTCAGCGCTGCGTCTCATGCATAACTCCTGCAATCCGAACGCCCGGCACCGGACTCGCCCGAAATCCCGGGGCCGGGATCGGCCACAGGCAGAAATAGCAGGAGTTACGCAGGTGAGGCTCGCCAGACTTCGGCGCAGCATCGGGGAGTCGCGGTCGCGGTGGCCTACGCGCCGCCGACGGCGACGGATGCCGCCCCGAGCAGCGTGTTGCGGCTCACCGCGCCGGAGGCATCCGTTGCGAGCTCGAAGCTGCGGCCGCCGAAGACGAGGCCGCGCACGTCGAGCCCCCCGGCGATCGGCAGGGGGGAGACCCCGAGCTCGCCGGCCTGGGCGTCGGGCTCGAGGCCCAGGATCGTGCCGAGGACGGCGACCGCGGACGCGGCCGACCAGGCCTGCGGGCGGCAGGCCGCGGGGTACGGGATCGGCGCGGCGGACTCTTCGGTCGAGTGACCGGAGTGGAGTTCCGGCATCCGGTAGTCGAAGCCCTCCGCGGTGCGCAGCAGCCCCTCGATCAGGATGGCTGCCTCCGCACCGAAGCCGGCCCGGCCGAGGCCGGCGATCGCGATCGCGGTGTCGTGGGTCCAGACCGAGCCGCCGTGGTAGCTCAGCGGCCAATAGCCCGTGGAATCCGTGGACATGGTGCGGAGGCCGTAGCCGGAACTCAGCTCAGGGGAGATCAGGCGCTGCGCGACCAGGCGCGAGCCCTTCTCGTCGAGGATGCCGGTGCCGAGCAGGTGGCCGATGTTGCTGGTCACGGTGTCGACCTTCTGCTTGTGCGCGTCGAGGGCGACCGCCGGGTAGGCGCCGTCCGGTGACTCGATCCAGAACGCCTCGTTGAAGCGGACCTTCAGCGCGGCAGCCCAGTCGCGCCAGTCCGCGCCGCCGGAGCGGCCGAAATGGTCGAGCAGCTCGGCGCCGCCGATGGCAGCCTGGTAGGCATAGGCCTGCACCTCGCAGAGCGCGATCGGGCCTTCGGAGAGGCGGCCGTCGCGCCACTGGATGGAATCGCCGGAGTCCTTCCAGCCCTGGTTGGCCAGGCCGTGCCCGGTCGAATCGACGTATTCGAGGAAGCCGTCCCCGTCACTGTCGCCGTAGGAGCGCATCCAGACCAGGGCGGTTTCGAGGTTGGGCAGCAGCGCCTCGACCTCGGCGTCCGCCATGCCCCACTTCCACGCGTCGTGCAGCAGGGTGATCCACAGCGCGGTCGCGTCGACCGTGCCGTAGTAGAGCGGGGGCAGGGAGGTCTCCTCGCCGGGCATGTCGAGGGTGCCCGGGCGCAGCTCGTGCATGATCTTGCCCGGCTGTTCGGCGGTCGCGGCGACCGTCTCGGTGCCCTGCAGGGCGGCGAGCACGCGCAGGGTCGACGCGGCGAGGCCGGTTCCGAGCGGCAGCAGCATCCGGGCGGCCCAGATCGAGTCCCGGCCGAAGAGGGTGAAGAACCACGGCGCGCCGGCGGCGAGGAAGACCTCGTCCGGCTGGTCGCGGGTGACCATCCGCAGCCCCGCGAGGTCCTTGAGGGCGGTGTCGACCCAGGCGCCGAGGCGGGAGTCGTCGGCGCGGGCCGTCACGCCGGCCCACTCGGATGCCCCGCTCGCGCCGCGCACAACGGCCGACGGGTCGACGATGGCCAGTTCCCAGCTCACACTGACACTGCCGTGGGCGGGGATCGTGACGCTCCAGCTGGCGGTGGTCAGCCCGTTCGCGTCGACGACGAGGTCGGCGTCGGCGGAGGTGAACGAGGCCGTGACCCCGCCGGAGGAGTAGTGCACCCCGGCGTCGTCCAGCAGGGACGCGATCTCGACGTCGGGCGTCCGCACGCCGCCCTTGACGTCGTGGATGATGTCGAACGACGGCGTGAGCTCGAGCGTCACGGTCGTCTCGATCGGGTCGGTGATCGCGGAGGTGAGCTCGATCGTCTCGGTCACCCGGCCGTCGCGCACCTGGCGCACCCGGTTGAGCAGCACCCGGGGGTCGGCGCCGCGGCCGTCGAGGTGGCGCAGCAGGGAGACGAAGCGGAGCGTGGCGGCATCCGTCACGCTGTGCGAGATGATCTCGGGGACCTGGCCGTCCACGAGGAGGGTGAGGGCGCCCACGATGCGGGTGTCGGAATGGTAGACGCCGTGCAGGGGGCGGCTGCCCATCGATCCGTCGGGGGAGGACCAGACCTGGGTGGGCGCGGACAGCGCCACCAGCTCGTCGTGGAGCAGGGGCTGCTGGCGGTGCTTCGATGTCTCGGACATGCGTGGATTCACGACTCCTCATTGATTCGATGAGCCCTGGAGTACTGCATTCGAGGCCCGATGTGCGATTGATTGTTGACAGATTCGCGTATTCAGGTAACGTAGCACTCAAGATTTGAACGATCAAACTTTTGAACGATCAAATCACCACTTACCGCAAGGAGGCACCGTGGACCGGTTACCGACGATTGAAGACGTCGCTCGTGCCGCCCAGGTGTCCAGGCAGACCGTGTCCAACGTGCTGAACACGCCGGCGATCGTCAAGCCGGCGACCCGCAAGCGCGTCGAGGTGGCCATCCGCAAGCTGGCCTACCGGCCGCACGCCTCGGCCCGTCGGCTGCGGATGCGCAAGTCCTCCACCATCGCCATCCGGCTCGACCCGATGACCAACGGTATCTCGGGCGCGCTGCTGGACCGATTCCTGCACGCCCTGACCGAGCAGGCGGATGCCCGCGGCATCCGGGTCCTGCTCTTCACCGCGGCCGACCCGGCCGCCGAGATCGAGCAGATCCGCAAGCTGCGCGCCGGCGCCGACGTCGACGCGTTCGTGCTCACCGCCACCTTCCACGGCGACCCGCGCACCGAATGGCTGGTGGAGAACGATGTTCCCTTCGTCACCTTCGGCCGGCCGTGGGGCGCGAACGACATGAACAACCCCAGGCACCTCTGGGTGGACGTGGATGGTTTCGCGGGGATGCGCGAGGCGACCGTTCACCTGATCGACCAGGGCTCCTCCCGGATCGGCTTCGTCGGCTGGCCGAGCCTCTCCGGCACCGGCGACGATCGTCGCCGCGGCTGGCAGGCCGCCGTGGAGGAGCGCCTGGCCCCGGGCGACGGCGACCTCGCCGCCCTCAACCTGAGTGTGGAGGACCGCCTCGAGGACGCCAGGGATGCCGTGATGGCACTCCTCGAGAGCGACGACCGGATCGACGGACTGGTCTGCGCGAGCGACACGCTCGCCCTCGGCGCGATGATCGCCGCGGCATCCGTCGGCCGGAGCGAACTGCCGATCATCGGCTTCGACAACTCGCCCGTCGGTCAGGCCATCGGCCTCTCCAGCGTCGACCAGACCCTGGACGAGGTCGCCGGCGGCGCCCTCGAACTTCTGCTCGGCGAGACCGGGGGAGACCTCGTGCACCGCGACGCCGACGCCGGGGACACTCGTCACCGGCTCATCACACCTCACCTCGTCATCCGGCAGCCGCTGCGGCTGCTGGCCCCTGACGCGGGATCGACCCCCACCGCAACCAAGAATGCGGTCGGCAATCACAAGGATGGAAAGGAATCACAATGAAACTACAACGAGGAGCACGCTGGGGTGCCGTCCTGGTGGCCGGCGGACTGTTGGCCAGCCTGGCCGCCTGTTCGTCCGGTGGCAGTGACAGCGCCGGCGGCGACGTTGCCGGGCAGAAGCTCACGGTGCTGATCGGCTCGAGCGGCGACGCCGAGACGAAGGCCGTGACCGACGCGGCCACGGCCTGGGGCACCACGAACAAGGCGACCGTCAAGGTCGTCGCGGCCAACGACCTCACCCAGCAGCTGGGCCAGGGCTTCGCCGGCGGCAGCCCGCCCGACCTGTTCTACATGGGTTGGGACCAGTTCCAGACCTACGCGAGCAAGCAGTACCTGGAGCCCTACGCCGACAAGGCCGCGAACAAGGACGCCTTCTACCCGGCCCTGAAGAGCGCGTTCAGCTACAAGGACAAGTTCTACTGCGAGCCCAAGGACTTCTCCACCCTCGGCCTGATCATCAACTCCGAGAAGTGGGATGCGGCCGGGCTCACCGACGCGGACATCCCCACCGACTGGGCCGGTCTGGAGACCGTCGCGAAGAAGCTCACCACGGCCGACACGGCCGGGCTGTCCTTCGGAGCCGAATATGGCCGGATCGGCACGTTCATGAACCAGGCCGGCGGATCGATGCTGTCCAAGGACGGCAAGAAGGTCACGGCCGACTCGGCCGAGAACCTCGCCGGACTCACCGAGGTGAAGAAGCTCCTCACCGACGGCGTGCTCAAGTTCCCGGCCGACCTGGACTCCGGCTGGAGTGGAGAGGCGCTCGGCAAGGGCAAGGCCGCCATGGTCATCGAGGGTCCCTGGATCAGCGGGCTCAAGACCGACTACCCCGACCTGAAGTACAAGGCCGTTGAACTTCCCGCCGGCCCGGGCGGACAGTCGACCTTCACCTTCAGCAACTGCTGGGGCATCCCGGCCCAGTCCAAGACGACTGCGGCCGCCGAAAGCCTGGTGAAGTTCCTCACCGCCGACGAGCAGCAGCTGAAGTTCTCCGACGCGTTCGGGGTCATCCCCTCGACCGAGTCGGCCGCCAAGGTCTACTCGACGACGTTCCCGCAGAACGCGTCGTTCGTCAAGAGCAATGACTACGCGGTCAGTCCGGTCGCGTTCGCCGGCGCATCCACCGTGATCGGCGACTTCAACTCGCAGTTGCAGGGCCTGAGCACGGGCGACCCCAAGGCGATCCTGAGCGCGTTGCAGACGAACCTGCAGGACGCCCTCGACGCAGCGAACAAGAAGTAGGCAGGACATCATGAGCGCGATTCGGGGCAGCACCAATCCAACAACGGATGCCGGAACGGCATCCGGTGGGGCAGGGTCTGCCCCGAATCGCCGCCGTGGCACGTCTCGATCGAGCGTGCATCGCGGCGAGGCGAAGTACGGCTGGCTGTTCATCACTCCGCCGATCATCATCATCGGGGTCTTCCTGGTCGTGCCGGTGCTCCTCGCCATCTGGGTGAGCGTCAGCGACTGGAGCGGGCTCGGCTCACCGCTGAACCCGCAGGTCAGCTTCGTCGGTTCGAAGAACTTCGAGGCGGTGCTCTCCGATCCGGGCCTCGCCCAGAAGGACTTCGGCACATCCATCCGCAACAACGTCTACTACGTGTTGCTCGTGGTTCCGTTGCAGACCGCGCTCGCCCTGTTCCTTGCGGTGCAGGTGAACCGGCGCATCCTCAAGGGCCGCGGCTTCTTTCGCACCGCGTTCTACTTCCCCTCGGTGACCAGCTCGATCGCGATCACCGCGATCTGGCTGTTCCTCTTCGGCGCCACCGGTGCCGTCAACAAGATCCTCGGGTTCTTCGGGGCGAGCGGCCCGGTCTGGTTCGCCGACCCGCGCGGCGTGCTGCACATCATCCTCGGCGCCTTCGGCGTCTCCTCGGCACCGGGCGCGCTCACGGGCGGCGGGATGCTCGGGGTCAGCTGGTGGGACTGGCTGAGCGGGCCGAGCGTGGCCATGTGCGCCATCATCCTGCTCGCCGTGTTCACCACGTCAGGAACCTTCATGCTGCTCTTCATCGCGGCCATGCAGGCGATCGGCGCCGAGGTCGACGAGGCGGCCCTGATGGACGGGGCCGGCCCGTTCCGCAAGTTCTTCTCTGTCACTCTGCCGATGCTCAAGCCGACCCTCTTCACCGTGCTCACGCTCGGGTTGATCGGCACCTGGCAGGTCTTCGACCAGATCTACCTCACCGGCGGCGGCAAGCCGGGCAAGACCCTGCTGACCCCTGCCTACCTGGCTTACGACACCTCGTTCAAGCAGCTGAACTGGGGTCAGGGTGCGGCGATCTCCTTCATCCTGTTCGTGATCATCATCCTGCTCACCGCCCTGCAGCGGTATGTTCTGCGGGATCGGAAGGACAAGGGCAGAGTGAGCAGAGCTCTGGCGGGGGCGATCGCCGCGGATCGTGCCGTCGTCGTCGCGGCGACCACCGTGGCATCCGCTTCGGCCAGGGGATCCTCGAACGGAACGCCACCCTCCACCGGAAGCGCCTCCTCGAACCAGGCCGGAGAAGACAAATGAACGCCGTGACCACCCCCAGGCCCCGGCCGCAGCGGCCTCCGAGCCGACGCCGGCCCCCACGCCGCGCAAGCGATCGATCGGCTGGCGGCTCCGCACCGGCGCGGGGCTCAGCTACCTCATGCTCGGCGTGCTCGCCCTCGTCTACATCTACCCGTTCCTGATCACGTTGTCCTCGGCGTTCAAGACCGATGACGAGGCCACCAACGACCCGCTCCGGCTGATCCCGCAGATCTGGTCGTTCGCGTCGTTCGAGCGGCTGTTCACGGATGTCCCGCTGCCGCTGTGGACGATGAACACGATCTTCGTGACCATCACGATCACCCTCGGCCGGGTGTTCTTCGACTCCCTGGCCGGTTACGCGCTGAGCCGGCTGCGGTTCCGCGGGCGCAGCCTCATCTTCGCGTCCCTCGTCGCCGTGATGGCCGTCCCCGGGGTGGTGCTCCTCATCCCGCGCTTCCTCATCCTCAAGCAGTTCGGCATGTACGACAGCTACGCGGGCATGATCGTGCCGCTGCTTGTTGACGCGGCCGGCATCTTCATCATGAAGCAGTTCTTCGAGTCGATCCCCAGCGGGGTGGAGGAAGCGGCCCGTCTCGACGGCGCCGGAGTCTTCCGCACCTTCTGGACGATCGTGCTGCCGATGGCGCGGCCGGCCCTGGTGACCCTGTTCATCCTGAGCTTCCAGGGCTCGTGGAACGAATTCGGCCACTTCATCGTGTCCAGGCAGAGCCCGGAGACGAACACCCTCACGACGGGTATCGCCTCGCTGTTCTCGGGTCAGCTCGGCTCGGGCAACGAGTTCCCGCTCAAGATGGCGGCCGCCGTGCTGATGACCATCCCGATCGCGATCATGTTCTTCGTCTTCCAGAAGCGGCTCACCAACACCACCGAAGGCTCCGAGAAGGGCTGAGGCCCCGCCTTCCGGCCCGTGTTGCTCCTGCCGTCGGCGCGAGCAACACGGGCCGGAGGTCTGCGCGGCGCGGCATCCGCAAGGCGGCACGCATGTTTCGCCAGGGCCCGTCATCGCCTGGCTCGCCTCGCCGGGTGCCTCCTACGTGACCGGGCAGACGATCGTCGTGGACGGCGGCAACAGCATCGCGGAGGAGCGCCGCTGACCTCCGCCCCTTCCCGTCCCGCCCTTCCCGTCCCGCCGTTCCCGTCCCGGCCCCGGCGGCCGTTCCCGCCGACCGGGCGCGGCGATTCCGTCCCCACCCGTGCATAACTACTGCAATCCGGGAGTCGCCCCGGAATCCGGCCCGGAATTCCGGGCCGGCCGGGTGCCGGCTCCGGAATGTGCAGGAGTTATGCACAGGACAGCCGCTGGAGGGACTGAGCCCGGGTGGGGTTCCGGTGCAGTTGAATAGGTCAGTGACTTCTGCACTCGTCGACCAGCTCCGAGCCGACCTCGACGCCGCCCACTACTCCGTCTCGGCGCTGACCGGGCTGTGGGGGAGCGAAGCGGATGCCGCGCTCCGCCGCAACCAGCGGGTTCCGGCCCAGCGGGCGCTCACGGCTCTCCGGGCGAAGCTCGGGAGGGCCGAACCGTCCGCGACCCTGGCGTGGCTTTTCGTGCTCGGCCTGCCGGTGGCGCGCGCCGATCTCGCGGCAGCCCTTCCCTCGCTCGGGGTCACGGGCGCCGAGGCGCTCGGACTGGTGGCCGGCGGCGACACGGGCGCGACGCCCGACACGGCCGGGGGCGACACGGGCGCGACGCCC
>NZ_SOHH01000064.1 GCF_004403515.1 Cryobacterium fucosi
CGGCTTCGGCCCGCCTCGCCCGGCGGGCGGCGGCGGTGCAGGTGGCCGCGGTCGCGGCCCGGGCGGCGGAACCGCTGGTGCGTTCGGTCGCGGTGGCGGCAAGAACAAGGCTCGCAAGTCCAAGCGCACGAAGAGGGCGGAGTTCGAGCTGCGCGAGGCCCCGTCGCTGGGTGGCGTCAGCGTCCCCCGCGGCGACGGCGGAACCGTGGTGCGTCTGCGCCGCGGCGCCTCGATCACGGACTTCGCCGACAAGATCGACGCCAGCCCCGGAAACCTCGTGACCGTGCTCTTCCACCTCGGTGAGATGGCCACGGCCACGGAGTCCCTCGACGAGGCCACCTTCGACGTGCTCGGCAGCGAGCTCGGCTACAAGATCCAGATGGTCTCGCCCGACGACGAGGACCGCGAGCTGCTGCTCGGCTTCGACATCGACATCGACCAGGAGCTGGAAGACGAGACCGACGACGAGCTCTTCGCCCGGCCGCCGGTCGTCACCGTCATGGGTCACGTCGACCACGGCAAGACCGCACTCCTGGACGCCATCCGCAACGCCAAGGTGGCGGCCGGCGAAGCCGGTGGCATCACCCAGCACATCGGTGCCTACCAGGTCGTCACCGAGCACGAGGGCATCGAACGCGCCATCACCTTCATCGACACTCCGGGCCACGAGGCGTTCACCGCCATGCGTGCCCGTGGCGCGCAGGTCACCGACATCGCGATCCTCGTGGTCGCGGCGGACGACGGCATCATGCCGCAGACGATTGAGGCGCTCAACCACGCCCAGGCCGCCAACGTGCCGATCGTGGTCGCAGTGAACAAGATCGACAAGCCCGGCGCGAACCCGCAGAAGGTTCGCCAGCAGCTGACCGAGTTCGGCCTGGTCGCCGAGGAATACGGCGGAGACGTCATGTTCGTCGATGTGTCGGCCAAGCAGCAGACCGGCATCCAGGAGATCCTGGACGCCGTGCTGCTCACCGCGGACGCCGGACTGGACATGCGCGCCAACCCCGACAAGGATGCCCGCGGCGTGGCCATCGAGGCTCGCCTCGACAAGGGCCGCGGCGCCGTGGCGACCGTCCTCATCCAGTCGGGAACGCTGCACGTCGGAGACTCCATCGTGGCGGGCACGGCCTACGGCCGCGTTCGTGCGATGGCCGACGAGAACGGCGTTCCCGTGCTCACCGCGACCCCGTCCCGGGCCGTGCAGGTTCAGGGCCTCTCCAGCGTTCCGAGAGCCGGCGACACCTTCCTGGTCATTCAGGAAGACCGCACCGCTCGTCAGATCGCCGAGAAGCGCGAAGCCGCCGAGCGGAACGCGCTGCTGGCCAAGGCCCGCAAGCGGATCAGCCTCGAGGACTTCACCCGCGCACTCGAAGAGGGCAAGGTCGAGTCGCTCAACCTCATCATCAAGGGCGACGTGTCCGGTGCCGTCGAGGCCCTGGAAGAGTCGCTCCTCAAGATCGAGGTCGACGATTCGGTGCAGCTGCGTATCATCCACCGTGGTGTCGGTGCGGTCACGGAGAGCGACGTCAACCTCGCCACCGTCGACAATGCCATCATCATCGGCTTCAACGTTCGCCCCGACACGAAGGCGCGCGAACGCGCCGCCCGTGAAGGCGTGGACGTGCGCTTCTACTCGGTCATCTACAACGCCCTCGAGGACATCGAGAACTCCCTCACCGGAATGCTCAAGCCCGAGTTCGAAGAGGTGCAGAGCGGTGTCGCCGAGATCCGCGAGGTGTTCAGCTCCTCCAAGTTCGGGAACGTGGCCGGCGTCATCGTGCGCTCGGGTGTCATCACGAGGAACGCCAAGGCGCGGGTCATTCGCAACGGCATCGTCGTCGGCGACAACCTGGGCATCGAGTCGCTGCGACGGTTCAAGGACGACGTCACCGAGGTCCGCACGGACTTCGAGTGTGGTATCGGCCTGGGCAAGTTCAACGACATCCAGATCGGTGACGAGATCGAGACGATCGAACTGAAGGAAAAGCCGCGGGTCTAACGACTTACGGATGATGGGTGCGGGTCTCCGCTGGATTCCCCTAAAAAGGAAAGAGAGCGGGGACCCCTACCCCGATTCCCTTTTTAGGGGAATCCAGCTACGACCCACCGTCTCGGACGGATCGAACCGTCAGTTCCTTGGTGGGGGAGAGCTTGAGAGCGGCAGTAGTTTTTCGAATTTAGGAGTAGTTACCATGGCAGATCCGGCACGCGCCAGGAAGATGGCCGACCGCATCAAGGTCATCGTGGCCAAGCGGCTCGAACGCGGACTCCGCGACCCGCGGCTCGGTTTCGTGACGATCACGGATGTGAAGGTGACCGGCGACCTGCAGCACGCGTCGGTGTTCTACACCGTCTACGGCAACGCCGAGGAACGCGCCGACAGTGCCGCAGCCCTCAAGGCCGCGACCGGGATGCTGCGCAGCGAGGTCGGCAAGAACATCACGGCCAGGCTCACGCCGTCGTTGGAGTTCATCGCGGACGCGATCCCAGAGAACGCCGCCCTCATCGACGACCTCCTCCGGGAGGCGCGTGAGCGCGACACCGAGGTCGGCGAACTCGCCCGCACGGCGAAGTACGCCGGCGACGAGGACCCGTACGTCAAGCCCCGCGTATACGACGAGGACGAGGACGAGGTGGCTCCGGTCGTGTCCACCCACGCACACACCGAGGACAAGAACTAGCCCGCCCCGTGGCCGCGCCCGTCGCGTCCATCGAGCCCAGCGCTCTAGCGTGTTCCGAATTCAGGAGAACAGCGAAAATTCCGGGGCACGGCGAGCATCCGTCGCACTGTTCCGGGCTCTTCCGGGCTCTGCACCTGAATTCGGCACGGAGCTCACTCGGGGGGCGCGCTGCGGTGGTCGAGCTTGACGAGAGCGGGTCAGGCGAGGTTACCGGGGCAGGTAGCGCACGAACCGGTACTCGAGTCCGGTGCGCGAGGTGTGCCAGCCCTGCTCCGGGTCGACGGCGGCCCGCCGCCAGCCCGCCGGGATCGCCGGCGCAGCCGTGTCGCCTGGGTAGTCGGCGTTGATCTCGGTGACCTTGAGCACGTCAGCGGCGGCGATGGTCAGCGCGAAGATCTCCAGACCCCCGATCACCCACGCGTCGGTGCCCGGTGCAAGCGCCAGGGCGTCATCGACGGAGTGCGCCGTCACCGCGCCATCCGCCCTCCAGTCCGGCTGGCGGGTGATCACGATGTTGGTCCGGCCGGGCAGCGGCCGGAACCGGGGCGGAAGCGAGTCCCAGGTGCGCCGGCCCATCAGCACGGCGCCGCCATTGGTGAGCGCCTTGAAATGCGCGAGATCCTCCGGGAGGTGCCACGGCATCGCGCCGTCGAACCCGATGACCCGGTTGCTGCTCTCGGCCCAGATCAGCCCGAGGGTCATACCGCGACCGCGGCCTTGATTGCGGGGTGATGCCGGTAGTTCTCCAGGACGAGGTCCTCGAACTCGTAGTCGAAGAGGCTGTCCCGCGGGGTCTGGATGCGCAGGGTCGGTGCGGGGAAGGCGCTGCGGCCCAGCTGCTCGGTGACCTGGGCGACGTGGTTGTCGTAGATGTGGCAGTCGCCGCCGGTCCAGACGAATTCGCCGAGCTCCAGCCCGACCTGCGCGGCCACGAGCTGGGTCAGCAGCGCGTAGCTGGCGATGTTGAACGGCACACCGAGGAACAGGTCGGCGCTGCGCTGGTAGAGCTGGCAGGAGAGCTTGCCGTTGGCGACGTAGAACTGGAACAGGGCGTGGCAGGGAGCCAGGGCCATCTTCGGGATGTCCGCGACATTCCAGGCGGAGACGATCATCCGGCGGGAATCGGGGTCGGTGCGAAGGGTCTCGATGATCTGGGCGAGCTGGTCGATGCTCTCCCCGGATGCCGTCGGCCAGGAGCGCCACTGCACCCCGTAGACCGGGCCGAGGTCGCCGTTCGCGTCGGCCCACTCGTTCCAGATTGTCACGCCGTGGTCGCGGAGCCAGTTCACGTTGCCGTCGCCTCGGAGGAACCAGAGCAGCTCGTAGGCGATCGACGGGAAATGCACCCGTTTCGTCGTGACCAGTGGAAAACCGGCGGCCAGGTCGAAGCGCAGCTGGCGGCCGAAGACGCTCCTGGTGCCGGTGCCGGTGCGGTCGGCCTTGGGCGTCCCGTTCGCGAGGGTGTCGCGGAGCAGGTCTTCATATGGGGTCGGGATCGAAGCAGTCATCGCTACGATCGTACGGTCTCCCCGGGGATTCCGCCGCACGCCGGCGCACCCGGCGCGCGGGTGATTCCCGGGCCCGCCGTCACTGGTGCGGCAGGGTGTAGCCGTCGTCGCCGTGGTGCACGGCGAGACCATCGGAGATCAGGCCGGCCAGGGCGCGCCGGCGCTGGGGCGCATCCGGCCACAAACCGTCGATCTCGGCGTCGGTCACGGGGCGGTGGGTGGCCCGGAGCTCGGCCATCACCAGCCCGCGCACCTGGCGGTCGCTGCCCTCGAACTTCTTCTGCACGGCCTTGCGCGGGCCGTCGTAGGCGGGAGATCCCGCGCCCAGCCAGGCGCAGTCGTCCCGGATCGGACAGGCGTCGCAGCGGGGATTCCTGGCCGTGCAGACGACGGCCCCGAGCTCCATGATGGCGGCGTTGAACGCGGCGGCCTCGGCGCGGTCCGTCGGCAGCAGCGCACTCATCGCGTCGAGGTCGCGGGTGCGGGCCGGCGGTGCGGGTTCGGCCTGTCCGCCGACGGCCCGGGCGATCACCCGGCGGGTGTTGGTGTCGACGACCGGATGCCGGTGGCCGTAGGCGAAGGCGGCAACGGCCCGCGCGGTGTAGTCGCCGACCCCGGTGAGCGCCAGCAGGGCGTCGACGTCGTCGGGCACGACGCCGTCGTGGCGGCGGGTGATCTCGACGGCTGCCGCGTGCAGCCAGAGTGCTCGTCGCGGGTAGCCGAGGCTCGCCCAGGCGCGTACGGCTTCGCCGGGCGGCACAGCGGCAAGAGCGGCCGGTGTCGGCCAGCGTTCGAGCCAGTCCTCCAATCGCGGGATGACCCGGCTGACCGGGGTCTGCTGCAGCATGAACTCGCTGACCAGGGTGCCCCAGGCAGTGAAGCCGTCGCGTCGCCAGGGCAGGTCCCGGCCGTTGGCCCGAAACCAGGCAGTGATGGCGGGGACGATGCGTTTCGCCTGGGCTGTGACCTTCACGCTTTCTAACCTAGGGTCGATTCATGAAGCTTGTCTCCACACCCCGGATCGATTTCCTCCGCGACCTCGCGTCCGAGATCCTCGGCCTCTACGGGCGCGGGCGCACGGTCGTGGCCGTTGACGGCACGGACGACGCGGCCCGCACCGCCTTCGCCGATGATCTGGCCGCGGTGCTGATCGAGCGGGAGCACCCGGCATTCCGGGCGTCGCTGGCCCATTTCCGGAGGTCACGAGCTGAGCAGGAGCGGTTCGGCCCGGAGTCCCCTGAGCGGCTCTTCCGTCATCGCTACGACTTTTCGCTGTTGCGCCGGGTGCTGCTCGACCCGTTCCGGATGGGCGGCAGCACCGGCTTCGTGACCCTGGCGTTCGACCCGGACCGGGACGCCTGGATCGAACCGACCTGGCTGACCGGGCCGCCCGACGCCACCCTGGTGATCGACGGCGACCACCTGAACCGGCGGGAGCTGCGCGACCTCTGGCAGTACAGCGTGCTCGTCGAGACGGCGGCCGAAGCCGCGGACGCCCTCAGCGTCGTTCCTGCAGATATCGAGGGCGACGGTCCGGCTGACCGCGGCGACGAACAGGCCGAGGCCGACCGGCTCTACCGCACCGAGGTGAGGCCACGCAGCCGGGTCGCCGCCGTTGTCGACCTCACCGACCAGACCCGGCCAGAGCGCAGGTTCTTCGACAGCTGCTGACGGGGCCGCGGGACGGGGACCGGGAACGGCGCTCGGACTCGGCGGTAGGGCGGTTCAGCGCAACACGAGCGTCGCGAAACGCGAGCAGACCTCGCCCGGGGTGAGCGCTGTGCCCCATTCCTCGACCTCGTGCACCAGGGCCGTGAGCAGCGCGTTCACCGGCGCAGCCAGCCCCGCCAGCCCGGCCTCGCGCACGACGGCGCCGTTAAGGTAGTCGATCTCGGTGCGCTGGCCCCGCGTGAGGCTCTGCAGGGTGGAGCCGAGGTTCGGCACGTCGCCCATCCGCGCCCGCATCATCCTGGGCAGCACCTGGCCGAGCGACAGCGGCAGCCGCGAGAACAGGCGGAGCCTGACGTCGCCGAGTCCCTGCAGCGCTCCGAACCGCATCCCACGCGCCATGCCCACCCGCACGGTCTCCCGCATGCTGGCCGTCATCACCCGGCGGAGGCCGGGATGGTCGACGACCTCCTGCACGCTGCGGCCGGTGATGGCCGGCAACGAATTGAGCATGTTCACGACGAGCTTCGTCCACTGCGCCCCGACGAAGTTGTCGATCACCCGGGTGGGCACGGCCTCGGCCAGCACATCCCGCCACCCCGCGGCCTCGGCGTCGGCGGCGCCGGAGCCCCGGCCCAGGTAGGTCGGCGCCGGGGTGGTGATGTTCACCCGGCCGGGGGCCGTATAGTTCGCGGCGATGATCGACAGGGCGCCGAAGCATTCGGAGCGGGGCAGCAGACGGGCGGCCGTGGCCACCCCGTCGAGACCGTTCTGCACGACGATCACGGGGGAGCCGTCGAGAACGGCCGCATTGTCCGAGATGGCGGCGGCGGCATCCTGCGCCTTGGTGCAGACCAGGGTCAGATCGGGTGTCTCGAGGAGGCGCTCCAGCGCAACCGGGCGTGCGTGCGCCTCGCCGAACCCTCCGGTCAGACGGATGCCGTCGGCCCGGATGGCGGCCAACCCGGCACCGCGCGCCGTGACGGTCACGTCATGACCGGCCCGGACCAGCAGGGTGGCGAAGGTGCCGCCGAGGGCGCCCGTTCCGATTACCGCGATCTTCATGGCCCCAGCCTAGGTCGCACCGTGCGGGAGGAGCGCCGCCACCGTCCCCGGCCCGGGCGAACGCGGCCCCGATGATTTGGCGCCGATGATTGGCGGATACCATGACAAGGGTGAGCGACGATTCCCGGCAGCCAGACAACGGGCCGCAGGCTCAGCCAGCGCGCAGGAGCGGCTCCGCCAGTGGGCTCGTGCTCATCGATAAACCGCAGGGCTGGACCAGTCACGACGCCGTCGCACGCACCCGCCGCCTCGCCGGCACCCGCAAGGTCGGCCACGCCGGCACGCTCGACCCGATGGCCACCGGCCTGCTCATCCTCGGCATCAACAGCTCGACCCGGCTGCTCACCTACGTCGTCGGCCTGGACAAGGAATACCTCGCCACGATCAGGCTGGGGGTCGCCACCACGACGGACGACGCCGAGGGAGAGGAGCTCGGCCGGGCCCCCGCGGGCGCCGTTGCAGCGCTCACGCCGGAGGTCGTCGTCGCCGGAATCCGGGCGCTCACCGGCGCCATCAGCCAGCAGCCGAGCGCAGTGAGCGCCATCAAGGTCGATGGAGTGCGCGCCTACGCACGCGTGCGCGCCGGTGAAGCGGTGGACCTCCCGGCCCGGCCGGTCACCGTGAGCGCGTTCGAGCTGCTGCAGGAGACGCCCGTCGACGGCTTCCTCGACCTCACCGTGCGAGTGGAGTGCTCCTCCGGCACCTACATCAGGGCCCTCGCCCGCGACCTCGGCGCCGGCCTCGGCGTCGGCGGGCACCTCACCAGCCTGCGCCGCACCCGGATCGGCCCGTTCCGGATCGAGGACGCCTGCCCCCTCGACGAACTCGACGTTGCCTCGGCCCTGATCGGCCCGGCCGCGGCGGCAACGCGCATCCTCGGCCGACTCGATCTCACCGAGCAGCAGACCATCGACCTCGGCCACGGCAAACGCATCGACATCGGCGGCGACCAGGACCGAAGTCCGGCCGGTCCGGTCGCGGCCATCGCCCCCGGCGGGCGGCTGGTCGGCCTGGTCGAGTTCCGCGGCGGGCAGGCCAAGTCCCTCGTCAACTTCCCGCCGGACGACGCTCCGCTCCCCGCCGCTTCCGTCACCCTTCCCGGGCCGGACGGTGCCGCATGATCGAGTGGTTCGCCTGGGCCCAGGTCGCGGTCGCCGTCCTCGGCGGCCTGCTCTGCGTCGGCCTCGGGCTGCTCGGCCGCAAGCCCACCGACCTGTCGATGGGAGCGACCGCCCTGGTCGAGCTGCTCCTCCTGGCGCAGTTCGTCGTCGCCATCGTCGCGCCGTTCACGGGCAACAACGCGAGCGGCAGCCTGCTTGAGTTCTACACCTACCTGGTCAGCGCCATCCTGGTGCCGGTCGCCGCGGCGATCTGGGCACTGATCGAGCGCAGCCGGTGGAGCACGGTCATCCTCGGCGCGGCCTGCCTCGCCGTCGCGGTCATGCTCTACCGGATGCTGCAGATCTGGACCGTGCAGGGGCTGTGAGAAAGCCCCCGCCGGATGCTGCGATAATTACGAAGCCATGACTGGACCCCAGAACGATGCCGAAGTGAAGACGACCGAGGATGCCCCGACCCGTCGGGTGACCGGCATCGGGCGAGTGCTCATCGCCGTGTACGGCATCCTGGCGCTCGCCGCCACCGGCCGGTCCTTCGTGCAGATCGTCTCCAAGTTCGCCGACGCCCCGCTGTCCTACTCGCTCTCCGCCCTCGCCGCCGTGGTCTACATCGTGGCCACCGTGGCCCTGGTCAGAAGCGGGCGCGGCTGGTACCGGGTCGCCTGGATCACCATCGGCTTCGAACTGCTCGGTGTGCTCTTGGTCGGCACCCTCAGCCTCTTCGACCCCTCCTTGTTCCCGCACGACTCGGTCTGGTCGGTCTACGGCCGGGGCTACCTGTTCATTCCGCTCGTGCTGCCGATCCTGGGCATGTGGTGGCTCGCCCGCCGGGCGCCGGGCCGCGGATGAGGATCATCAGGGGGCTCGGCGACATTCCGGCCGACTGGCCCGCCTCCGCCGTGAGCATCGGAAAGTTCGACGGTGTGCACGCCGGCCACCGGGCCGTCATCGCCGAGCTGAAGGCCCTCGCCGACGCCGAGGGGCTTGCCTCGGTCGTGGCCACCTTCGACCGGCATCCGCTCGCGCTGTTGGCGCCGGACGACTGCCCGCAGGCCTTGATCAGCACCGAGCAGAAGCTGAAACTCCTCGGCGAGACCGGCGTCGACGCCGCCCTCGTGCTCGAGTTCAACGATGCCCTCGCCGCGCTCCCGGCCGAGGAGTTCATCGATTCCGTGCTCGTCAACGGCCTGCATGCGAAGCACGTGCTCGTCGGCCGGGACTTCCGGTTCGGTGCCCGCGCCGCCGGCGACGTGCACCTGCTTCAGCGACTCGGCGTCGCCGACGGGTTCGACGTGCGACTGATCGACGATGTGAAGCCCGACAGCATCCGCCGGGTGTCGTCGACCTGGATCCGGGAGCTCCTCGCCCACGGCGACGTGCTCGCGGCCACCGGCCTGCTCGGCCACCTGCCGACCGTTCGCGGCGAGGTCGTGCACGGCGCGGCCAGGGGCAGGGAACTCGGCTTCCCGACCGCGAACCTGTCGCCGGACTCCGAGGGTCTCATTCCTGCCGACGGCGTCTACGCGGGCTGGCTGACGGATGCCGGCGTGCGCTACCCGGCGGCGATCTCCGTTGGCAACAACCCCACCTTCGACGGCGTGGCCCAGAAGCAGGTCGAGGCCTACGTGCTCGACCGGGAGATCGATCTCTACGACCACGTGGTGGAGGTGTCGTTCGTGGACCGGATCCGTGGAATGGTCGCCTTCACGGGCATCGAGCCGTTGATCGTGCAGATGCGGGACGACGTCGAACGGGTGCGCCACCTGCTGTCCTGACTGCCGTCGGTCGCCCCGGTGATTGAGCTCGTCCGGTGATTGAGCTCGTCCCGGTGATTGAGCTCGTCGAAATCACGTGACGCGAGCTGGTCTCGACAGGCTCGACCACCGTCCGGTGATTGAGCGCGTCGAAATCACGTGACGCGAGCTGGTCTCGACAGGCTCGACCNGTGACGCGAGCTGGTCTCGACAGGCTCGACCACCGTCCGGTGATTGAGCGCGTCGAAATCACGTGACGCGAGCTGGTCTCGACAGGCTCGACCTCCGACGGTGATTGAGCTCGTCCCGGTGATTGAGCCTGTCGAAATCAGGCGCGGCGCCCGCCCGGCGTGAAACCCTCGCGACCGAACAGGAACAGCACGATGTCTTCGGCGGCGCCCTCGAACGCCGGTCCCCGGCCGACGCGCCAGAGCGCATCCGTCGCGACCAGGGTGCGCCGGCGCAGAACGGCCTTCACCGGAGTGGGCGCGATCAGCGCGCGGCGGAGCGCCACCGCTCCGGACACGGTCGGCGCCACCGGCAACGTCAGGTCCAGCGCGCGGGCGATGTCGAAGCCGTGCACGACGGCCTCGGTCAGTTCGGTGACGCCGTGCCGGCCGACACCAGCCAGCCGGCCGGCGGCGATCCGGCGCAGCGCGGCGACGAGCTCGGCCGGCTCCGCCTCGGCCGCGGCCCGGCTGAGCACGTCGATCCCTCGGTTCGGGTTCAGGAACCGACCGTCCAGCATCGCGCGGCCGACGCCGCGGACCAACTTCGTATTGATGGTGCCGAGCCGCCAGACCAGGTGGCCCGCGACATCCCGCACCCGCCACTCGCCGCAGAGGCTCGGAGCCTCCCACTGTTCGGGGCTGAGCCCGGCGAGGAGGTCGGCGATGGCCGTGAGGGTCTCCGCGAGCGGCGCGCTCCAGTCGGAACTTGCCCCCGACTCGTCGACGGCCGGGCGTTGGCTGAACGGCAGGTACTTCGTGAATTCCGGCATGGTGTCCAGCCTAGACTTGCCCGGTGATCGACACCCCGAACCGGCACCGGGCCGGGCGCACCCTCGCCCTGGTCGGGATCGTGCTGGTGGCGGCCAACCTCGGGGTCTGAGGTGGATCGGTGCGGAAACTCACGTATGGATATTCGGGTGCTGGCCGATCACGGTCCACTCGGCCGCGACCCTACTCGAACGGATGCCAGCGCTCAACGACCGTCGCCGAGTGATCCTCTCCCAGACTGACGCCGGTCGAGAGAAGGAAGCCCATATTCAGCACGTTGAAACGACACTTCACGGCTTCATCGAGCAGTCACTGGCCGCTGCTGACATTGAGGGCGTCAAGACCGCACTGCGGAAGTTTATCTCTGGCCGCCCTGCCGGAATTGCAGTGGACCGGCGTTCGGACGTCCCGCACGAGATTCCATAGAGGGGCTGTGCGCGCGGCCGCAGCGAGGCCGTGGGCGGTCGTCGCCGTCACGACGACCAGGGACTCTGCATCAGTTGCATGGATGTCTGGATACTCGCAGTGCCACGTGGCGCTGCCCACAGCTCTCCGTCCCCTACGCTGACAACGGCGCTGTGGACTGCGTCCACGCCGAGAGGAACGAATTCGCATGAACGTTGTTGTGCCGGGGGTACCGCCGCTCGAATGGGTCAACGGACGGGGCTCGGCTGAGACGCCCACCAGCGGCGTCCTCATCCTCACCTCTGCCGCTGGCGCCGACTGGACCAATGACGCGTTCGGAGGTCCTCAACAACACGCAGCGACCGCGCTCGGCTTCGCTCCGGCAAAAGACTTTTCGCTGTCGGTCCGCGCCCAGGTGCGGAATGACAGAACAACGTTCGACGCCGCGGTCCTGGCGATCTGGGGCGACCCTGACCATTGGGCCAAGCTGTGCTTCGAGTATTCGCCTCAGGGACAGGCCATGGTCGTGTCTGTGGTGACGAACGAGTACTCGGACGACTGCAACTCAACACTGGTCTCCGAGGAAGCGGTCTACCTCCGCGTTCTTCGCTCCGGGGCGGGCTGGGCGTTCCACTATTCCTTTGACGGCCACAGCTGGGTCTTCGTTCGTGTCTTCCGTCTCGCCTTTGACGGTCCCCTGCGCGTTGGATTCCTGGCACAGGCCCCGATGGGCGACAGGTGTGTGGCCGAGTTCGACAACATCACATACAGCACCAACGTGCCGGCAGACTTCCGAGATGGCAGTTGATTCCGCACGGACGAATGGCGGTTGATGAGTGGGAGCAGCAGGGTTCGTGCAGGTATCGGCTACGCCCTCGGCGCCCTCGGTCCGCTGGTGGTCGGCGTGCCGGCGGTCAGGCGACGAGAGCGGCCCGGTGAATGAGGGCGGCGGCGCCGATCAGCGGGCCGTCCCCGGATAGGGCGGACGGCACCACCCGCACGCGCCTCGCGAACTCGAAGACCGTCCGTTCGTCGACGGCCTCCCGCACGAAGTCGAACAGGTCGGGGGTCACGTGCGAGAAGCCGCCGCCGATGGCGACGACGTCGAGGTCGACCAGGTTGGTGGCCGAGGCGATGGCCTGGCCGATCGCGCGGCCGGCGCGGCGCACGGCGGCCACGGCGACGGGATCGCCGGCGGCGTAGGAGGCCGAGAGCTCCTCGCCGGTCGAGCCGCTCCAACCCTGGGTCCTGGCCCAGGCGACGGTGCGGGGGCCGGATGCGACGGCCTCCAGGCAGCCGATCCCGCCGCAGGCGCACCGGTCGTCGAACCCGCCGACCTCGATGTGTCCGATGTGACCGGCGTTGCCGCTGGGCCCGGACACCGTGGTGCCGCCGAGGATGAGCCCGCCGCCGACGCCGGTGGATACGACCATGCCCATCAGGCTGTCCGCGCCCTGCCCTGCCCCGAGCCAGTGCTCGGCCAGCGTGATGCACAGGCCGTCCAGGCGCACCCGCACCGGTCCAGCCGGAACCAGCCGTTCGACCAGGTCCCGGAGCGGGTACCCACGCCAGGCCGGCAGATTCAGCGGCGAGACGGCCCCGTCGGCCACGGCGATCGGTCCGGCGCTGCCGATGCCGACGCCGACGAAGTCTGACCCGGCCGACAGTCCTCCGAGGGCGCGGCCGACGACCGACACGACTGCGGCGGCGAGTTGCTCGCTCGTGGCCGTTGGGCCGGTGGGGGAACGGTGCCGGCTTGAGGAGAAGACGGCGCCGTGGTCGTCGACCAGGGCGGCCTCGACCTTGGTGCCGCCGAGGTCGACGGCGAGCGCATACGTGGGGGACATGCTCTGAGCCTAGATCGTGGCATCCGTTCGCCCGGTTGCTCAGATGAGCAAGATTTCAAACAGATGTTGATCGGGGCGGGCAGGCAACCTAGGCTGGAGTCAAATCGGATGGAGCGCACCAGAGTGATCGACACTGACGAACTGCTGTCAATTCGTGCCGCCGAGCTGTACTACGAGGAGAACAAGACGCAGGACGAGATCGGCACCCTCCTCCGCCTCACCCGGTGGAAGGTCGGCCGGCTGCTCGCCCAGGCTAAGGCAAGCGGCTTCATCCGGATCGAGATCGTGCACCCCCGGGCCCGCCGGCTCTCGGTCGAGCGCCGGCTCCGCGAGGCCACCGGCCTGACGGATGCGATCGTGGTCTCCTCCGCCGGCGTCGCCGGCGACGAGGAACTGCAGTCCCGCACCGCTCAGGCCGCGGCCGACTACCTCACCGGCCTCCGCCCGGTTCCCCGCACGCTCGGAATCAGCTGGGGTCGGACCCTGCACGAGGTCGCCCTGCACCTCAAGCAGGGCTGGGCACACGGGGTCAACGTCGTGCAGATCAACGGCGGCGTCAGCCTGAACCGGCGTGCCGGGACCGCGGCGGCGACCGCGGTGAACATCGCGCACAAGGCCGCGGGTGCGGCGACGCTGCTGCCCAGCCCGGCCATCCTCGAACGCCTCGAGACCAAACAGGCGATCGAGTCCGACCGTGCCGTCGCCGCGGTGCTGAACCTGGCGACCGCGGCCTCGGCGTACCTCTTCAGCGCCGGACAGGCCGACGAGTTCTCGGCGCTGGTCGACAGCGGCTACCTCACCGCCGAGCAGGTCGCCGAGCTTGTGCGCAAGGGCGCGGTCGGCGACATCGTCGGCCGGTACATCGACAGCAACGGCAACATCGTCGACCCGGAGCTCGACGGGCGCACCGTGGGCATCCAGCTCGAGCAGTTGCGCCAGGCGAAAACGGCGATCGCCGTGATTGCTGGAACTTCGAAGCACGCCATCGCCCGCGCCATTGTCGGTAGCGGGCTCTGCACCGTGCTGGTGACCGATGAAGACACCGCCCTCGCCATCCTCGGCGATGAAGCTTGACCAACCCAAACCGCAAGGACAACTCATGACTAGCAGTCAATTGGCCATGGCCCGGCTGAACACCGGCGAACGTGCACTGGCGCTCCTCGGCGGCGAGGCCACCGACGCGAACCTGCGCCGGTACCTGCACGGTATCCCGGGGATCGACGCCGTCGGCCTCGAACAGCGCGCCGCCGACCTCGGTTCGCGCTCGGTGAAGACCAGCTCGAAGAAGTGGGCGCTCGACAAGATCATCAGCCTGATCGACCTGACCACCCTCGAGGGCGCGGACACCCCCGGCAAGGTGCGCTCCCTGGTCGGCAAGGCCCTCACCCCCGACCCGGGCGACCCTGCCTGCCCCCGGGTTGCCGCCGTTTGCGTCTACGGCGACCTGGTTCCCATCGCCGTTGAGGCGCTCGGCTCCGCCCACGCCGCCGGCACCGACACCGGCGTCAACGTGGCGGCCGTCGCCACCGCCTTCCCGAGCGGCCGGGCATCCCTCGCCGTCAAACTGGCGGATGTCGGCGACGCCGTCGCGGGGGGCGCCGACGAGATCGACATGGTCATCGACAGGGGCGCGTTCCTCTCGGGCCGGTTCGGCCAGGTCTACGACGAGATCGTCGCCGTGAAGGAGGCCTGCAAGCGGGCCGACGGAAGCTTTGCCCACCTCAAGGTGATCCTCGAAACCGGGGAACTGAACACCTACGACAACGTGCGCCGCGCGTCCTGGCTGGCCATCCTGGCCGGCGGCGACTTCATCAAGACCTCCACCGGCAAGATGGTGCCCGCGGCGACGCTGCCCGTCACCCTGTCGATGCTCGAGGTCGTGCGGGACTGGAAGCGCCTCACCGGCGCAAGGGTCGGCGTCAAGCCGGCCGGCGGCATCCGCACCTCCAAGGACGCCATCAAATACGTCGTGACCGTCGCCGAGACCGTTGGCGAGGAATGGCTGACCCCGAGCCTGTTCCGGTTCGGCGCATCGAGCCTGCTCAACGACGTGCTGATGCAGCGCCAGAAGATGACAACCGGGCACTACTCCGGCCCCGACTACGTGACGATTGACTGATCTCGACAGGCTCGATCACCGTCGACAGGCTCGATCACCGTCGACAAGCTCGATCACCGACGACAGGCTCGATCACCGACGACAAGCTCGATCACCGACGACAAGCTCGATCACCGAAGGAATATGATGACTTTTCTTGACTACGCTCCGGCACCGGAGTCCCAGGCCGTGCTGCACCTCCGCCCGGACTACGGCCTGTTCATCAACGGCGATTTCGTCCCCGGCCGGGGCGTTCCGTTCCAGACCATCAACCCGGCCACCGAGAAGCCGATCGCGATGATCGCGCACGCCAACACGGCGGATGTCGACACCGCCGTCGCCGCGGCCCGACGCGCCTACGACCGCACCTGGTCGAAGCTCTCCGGCAGCGACCGCGGGAAGTACCTCTTCCGGATCGCCCGCCTCGTGCAGGAGCGCGCCCGCGAACTCGCCGTTGCCGAGACCCTCGACAACGGCAAGCCGATCAAGGAGAGCCGCGACGTCGACGTGCCCCTGGTCGCCGCGTGGTTCTTCTACTACGCCGGGTGGGCGGACAAGCTCGACCACGCCGGCGTCGGACCGACCCCGTCCTCTCGCGGCGTCGCCGCCCAGGTGATCCCGTGGAACTTCCCCCTGCTGATGCTGGCGTGGAAGATCGCCCCGGCCCTCGCCGCCGGCAACACGGTCGTACTCAAGCCCGCCGAGACCACCTCCCTCACCGCGCTGTTGTTCGCGGAGATCCTGCAGCAGGCCGACCTGCCCGCCGGAGTCGTCAACATCGTCACCGGCGGCCGGGAAACCGGCCAGGCCCTCGTCGGCCACCCCGACGTCAACCTGGTCGCCTTCACCGGTTCGACCGGGGCCGGCCGGGCCATCGCCCGCTCGGTGGCCGGCACCGACAAGAAGGTCATCCTGGAGCTCGGCGGCAAGGCCGCGAACATCGTCTTCGACGACGCGCCGATCGACCAGGCCGTCGAGGGAATCGTCAACGGAATCTTCTTCAACCAGGGTCACGTCTGCTGCGCGGGAAGCCGCCTCCTGGTGCAGGAGAGCATCCACGACGAGGTAATCGACCGGCTCAAGCAGCGACTTTCGACGCTGCGCCTCGGCGACCCGCTCGACAAGAACACCGACATCGGCGCCATCAACAGCGCCGACCAGCTGCGGCGGATCCGTGAGCTCACCGCCATCGGCGAGCAGGAGGGCGGCGAACGCTGGAGCCCGGCGTGCGTGCTGCCGGACAGCGGCTTCTGGTTCGCGCCGACCATCTTCACCAATGTGTCGACCAGCCACCGCATCGCCAGGGAAGAGGTCTTCGGGCCGGTGCTGTCGGTGCTCACCTTCCGCACCCCGGCCGAGGCCATCGCGAAGGCGAACAACACGCCGTATGGCCTGTCCGCCGGGATCTGGACCGAGAAGGGCAGCCGCATCCTCGCCGTCGCCGACAAGCTTCGCGCCGGAGTGATCTGGGCGAACACCTTCAACCGGTTCGACCCGGCCAGCCCGTTCGGCGGCTACAAGGAATCCGGCTACGGGCGCGAGGGCGGCCGCCACGGCCTCGCCTCATATCTCAAGCCCGCCGCGGGGCGGTCAGCCGCCCGCACGGTCGCGACGGCTCCCGCCGAATCCTCGCCGGAGCTCGACGCGAAGGCCCCCGTTTCACGAAAGAAGGCCGCAAAGTGACCCGCCTCGCCGTTCCCAAGACCTACAAGCTCTACATCGGCGGCAAGTTCCCGCGCAGCGAGTCGGGCCGGGTCTACGAGATCCGTTCGCACGGCGGGGGCTTCCTTGCCAACGCCGCGCAGGCCAGCCGGAAGGACGCCCGCGACGCGGTCGTCGCGGCACGGTCGGCCCTCGGCGGCTGGGCCGGCGCCACGGCGTACAACCGTGGCCAGGTGCTCTACCGGATCGCCGAACTCCTCGAGGGCCGCCGCGTGCAGTTCATCGACGAGATCGTGCAGACCGAGGGCGTGACGCCGAACGCGGCATCCGCCCAGGTCGACGAGGCGATCGACCGCTGGGTCTGGTACGCCGGCTGGGCCGACAAGTACGTGCAGGTCGCCGGGAATGCGAACCCGGTTTCCGGTCCGTATTTCAACATCTCCGTGCCGGAGCCCACCGGCGTCGTCGCGATCATCGCCCCGCAGTCCGGCGGCTCGCTGCTGGGACTGGTCAGCGCGGTCGCCCCTGCCCTGGTGGCGGGCAACACGGTCGTCGTCGTCGCCAACGAGACGATGCCGCTGTCCGCGGTCAGCCTGGGCGAGGTCCTCGCCACCAGCGACGTGCCCGGCGGGGTCGTGAACATCCTCACCGGTTCACCCGCCGAGATGGCGCCGTGGCTGGCCAGCCACGCCGACGTGAATGCCATCGACCTCGTCGGGGCCGGTGACCTCGACTGGGTGAACCTGCAGATCGATGCCGCGGAGACGCTCACCCGGGTGCTGCAGCCGGAGAACGGCCCGGATGCCGCGAGCCCGTCGCTCGCGCGCATCGTCGCGTTCACGGAAACCAAGACGATCTGGCACACCAAGGGCCTGATCTAGCCGCACCGCTGCGGCCGGTGGTCGGACCGGTGGTCGAGCTTGGGACCGGTGGTCGAGCTTGTCGAGACCGGGGATCTCGACAGGCTCGATCACCGACGGGAGCGGACCGGTGGTCGAGCTTGTCGAGACCGGGGATCTCGACGGGCTCGATCACCGACGGGCTCGATCACCGACAGGCTCGATCACCGACGGGCTCGATCACCGACGGCAGCGGACCGGTGGTCGAGCTTGTCGAGACCGGCCCGCGAGACGGGCGCTACTCCTCGTGGGGCCGCTCGGTGTTGTCGTCGCGCAGCAGGTCCTCGAGGGCCTGGTCGACCTCGTCGAGCACGGGCTCCGCGCCCTGGGCCGAACTGGTCAGCCGGGCGACCAGATTCTGCGGGTCGTCGAGGTCGGCGCTCGTGGGCAGAAGGTCGGGGTGCGCCCAGAGCTGGTCGCGCGCCTCGTTGCCGACGGCATCCGTCACGGCCTGCCACATGGCGGCGGCCTCCCGCAGTCGGCGGGGCCGGAGTTCCAGCCCGACCAGGGTGGAGAAGGCGGACTCGGCGGGGCCGCCGGACGCCCGGCGCCGCTTGACGGTCTCGGCGATCGCGTCCGCCTTGGGCAGCCGTCCGGTCGCCTCCATCGTGACCACGTCGACCCAGCCCTCGACCAGGGCCAGGATGGTCTCCAGCCGATCGAGTGCGGCCAGTTGCGCGTCGGTCTTCGGCGGGATCAGCGACCCGTTCACCATGGCCTGGCGCAACTCCTCCGGGTTTGACGGGTCGAAGCCCTCCGCCAGTTCCTCGAGTCGGCTGGAATCGATACGGATCCCGCGCGCGAACTCGGTGATCGAACTGATCAGGTGCAGCCGAAGCCAGCGCGAATGGCGGAACAGCCGCGCGTGCGCGAGTTCGCGCACCGCCAGGTAGATCTGCACCTGGTCGGCGGGCACGTCGAGTCCGTCGCCGAACTCGGCGACGTTCTGGGGGACCAGGGCAGCCTGCTGGTCGCTGAGAAGCGGGATCCCGACGTCGCCGCCCGAGACGACCTCGCTCGCGAGCTGGCCGACGACCTGCCCGAGTTGCATCGCGAAGAGGGTGCCGCCGATGCTGCGCATGACCTGGCTCGCACCGGCCATCATACCTTGCAGTTCCTCGGGGGCCTGTTCGGTGAGCACCCGGGTCAGTGAGTCGGAGATACTGGTCGCGACCGGCTCGGCCAGCTGGGTCCAGAGCGGCATGGTCGCGATGACCCATTCCTTGCGGGTCATCAATCGGGGCGACGTGGTGAGTTCGGCGACGGAGATCACATCGTCCAGCCAGAGGGCGGCGATGTGGAAGGCCTGGTCGAGTTCCGCACGCTCTTTCGGGGTCGGCGAGAGGGCCCCGGCGGCGGCGCGTTCCTGTCCCTGGCTCAGCGCGACGTCCCAGTTGATGCCGCCGTCGCCGCGCAGCGCACCCTGCAGCTGGCTCATCAACGCGGCGATGCTCGCGGGGTCGCTGGGCAGTCCGGCGGCGCCGGCGAGTTGGCTCGGATCGATCGACGACTTCCCGGACAGGATGTCGCGCAGCATGTCCCGGAACTCGTCTTCGGGATTGTGACCCTCGTCGGGTCGTGAGTCGTCGGCCACTTCAGGCACCTCTCAGTCGCGTGCCTCTACGCTATCCGGAGATCGCCTATCCGAGCTGGGAAATGTCCTACGCTGGTGGGTCTCTGGTGTCCGCCTGTCGCGAACACGCAACCTGGAAGGAACCCGGTGGCCCTTTTCACCGATGACGCGCCACCGTCCGGCGAACATCCGCATCGATCGGGCCGCGCCGGAAGGGCCGGCTGGATCGTGCTCGGCGTCGCCCTCACGATCGGTCTCATCCTCGGGGTGACCCCGTCGCCGTACGTGATCGAGAAGCCGGGGCCCGTCTACAACACGATCGGCACGGCCAAGCACAACGGCACGGAGACGCCGCTGATCACCATCCCCGGCGAGACCGTGTACCCGACCGAGGGCAGCCTTGACCTGCTCACGGTCTCGTTGATCGGGAACCCCGGCAACCGGCCGAGCTGGCTGAAGGTCGCCGCGGCGTGGCTGGACCCCCGCCAGGCGGTCATCCCCATCGATGCCGCCTTCCCGCCGAACGTCACGACCGAACAGCGGGACGACGAAAACCAGGCGATGATGGTCAATTCGCAGCAGGACGCCATCGCCGCGGCGCTGACCAACCTCGGCTACGACTACCCGACCGTCGTGTCGGTCGTCTCCCTGCCCAAGGATTCCCCGGCGAAGGGGATCATGAAGGCCGGCGACCAGGTCGTTTCCGTGAACGGGGCCGCCGTCGCCGACATCGCCACGCTCCGGAAGGCCCTCAAGGCGAACGGCACCGAGGCCCCCGCCAGCATCGGCATCCTCCGCGACGGCAAGGACCTCACCGTGCAGGTTGCCCCCGTGAAGTCCTCCGGGGCCGTGGTCGTCGGCATCAACGTCACAACCTCCTACGACTTCCCGTTCGACGTGAAGATCCAGCTCGACCAGGTGGGCGGGCCGAGCGCCGGCATGATGTTCGCCCTCGGAATCATCGACAAGCTCACGCCCGGGGCGATCCAGGGCGGGGCGGATGTCGCCGGCACCGGAACCATCGACCAGGCCGGCACGGTCGGCCCGATCGGCGGCATCCGTCAGAAACTCGAGGGGGCCAGTGAGGCCGGCGTCGACTGGTTCCTGGCACCGATAGACAACTGCAACGAGGTCACCGGGCACGTCCCCGACGGGCTCAAGGTCTTCGCGGTGAAGACGCTCGACGATTCGCTGGCGGTGCTGGACGCCATCCGCACCGACGGGAACCTGGCCGAGCTGCCCACCTGCCCGGCCGGCTGATCTCCCAGCAGAGGTTCAGGGCCTCGCGGTCAACGTGCAGGTACGGAACGAAAGCCCTGTCTAGACTAGAGGTTGACCCTAATCGGACAGAGCAAGAGGCCAATTCGTGAGCACAAATTCATCCGCGGGCATCCCCCGACGGAGCAGAGCCCCCCTCGCCATCACGGCCGCGATCATCGCGGGGCTGGTGATTGTATTCTTCATCTTCGCCGGACTGTACGCGGATGTCCTCTGGTTCGACCAGCTCGGCTTCCTCAGCGTGCTGACCACCCAATGGCTCGCCGGCACGGTCCTGTTCCTGATCGGCTTCGTGGCCATGGCCCTCCCGGTCTGGGTGAGCATCCAGATCGCCTACCGGCTCCGCCCCGTCTACGCCAAGCTGAACTCGCAGCTCGACCGGTACCAGCAGGTCATCGAGCCTTTGCGTCGCCTGGCCATGTACGGCATCCCGGCATTGCTCGGCCTGTTCGCCGGTGTCGCCGCAGCGACCCGGTGGCAGGTCGTGCTGATGTGGCTGAACCGCACCACCACCGGCAAGACCGAGCCCCAGTTCGGTTTCGACGTCTCGTTCTACCTCTTCGACCTTCCCTTCTTCCAGGCCGTCCTCGGCTTCGCGTCGGCCGTCGTTCTGATCGCCGCCATCGTGGCCGCCGCGACGAGCTACCTCTACGGGTCGATCCGGGTGAGCGGACGCGACGTGCTCGTCGCCCGTGCTGCCAGGATCCAGATCGCGGTCACCGCCAGCCTCTATCTGCTGCTCCAGGCAGTGAGCATCTGGCTCGACCAGTACTCCACCCTGACCGACACGAATGAGCTGTTCACCGGCGCCGGCTACACCGACGTCAACGCCACGATCCCAGGGCGGGCGATCCTCGCGGGGATCGCAGCCGTCGTCGCCATCCTCTTCCTGGTCACGGCGGTCATCGGCCGCTGGCGCCTGCCCGTCATCGGCACTGCGCTCCTGATCGTGAGCAGCCTGCTGCTGGGCTCGCTCTACCCGTGGGTGGTGCAGCGCTTCCAGGTCGTCCCCAGCGCCAAGACGCTCGAGTCGCCGTATATCAAACGCAACATCGACCTCACCAGGGATGCCTATGGCCTGGCCGACGTCGAGGAGGTCCCGTACAACGCGAGCACCACGGCAGAGCCCGGCGCGCTCCGCGCCGACGCGGAGACCACCGCGAACATCCGCATCCTCGACCCGGCCCTGGTCAGTGACGCGTTCAGCCAGCTCGAGCAGTTCAAGCAGTACTACCAGTTCCCGTCGAATCTCGACGTCGACCGGTACGTGATCGACCAGAAGTCGCAGGACACCGTGGTCGCCGTGCGCGACCTCAAGCTCTCCGGCCTCAACGCCGGCGCCACCTGGGTGAACTCGACCATCGTCTACACCCACGGGTACGGCGTTGTGGCGGCCTATGGCAACCAGCGTTCTGCCGACGGCCAGCCGGTCTTCCTCGAATCCGGCATCCCGAGCAGCGGATCGCTCGGCAAGTACGAGCCGCGGGTGTACTTCGGCGAGAGCTCGCCGACCTACTCGATCGTGGGAGCCGCTGAGGGCAGCAAGCCGGTCGAACTCGACTACCCGTCCGGCACGGAGGGTGCACAGCAGACCTACACGACCTTCACCGGCAACGGCGGCCCGAAGCTCGACAACCCGTTCAACAAGCTGATCTACGCGCTGAAGTTCCAGTCGGAGCAGATCTTCCTCGCCAACGACGTGAACGAGAAGTCGCAGATCCTCTACGACCGCGACCCGGTCACCCGGGTGCAGAAGGTGGCGCCGTACCTCACCCTCGACTCGGACGCGTACCCGTCGGTCGTCGACGGGCGTCTCAAGTGGATCATCGACGGCTACACCACCTCGGCCGGCTACCCGTACTCGACCCCGGTCGGGCTGAGCGACGCGATCGCCGACACCGAGACGCCGCCGCAGCCGTTCGCGCTCGACAACATCAACTACATGCGCAATGCCGTCAAGGCGACGGTCGACGCCTACGACGGTTCGGTCACGCTCTACGCCTGGGACGACAAGGAGCCGATCCTGAAGACGTGGCAGAAGATCTTCCCGTCGACGCTCAAGCCGATGAGCGAGATGAGCGGCGACCTGATGAGCCACGTGCGCTACCCGGCGGACCTCTTCAAGGTGCAGCGCAAGGTGCTCGGCAAGTACCACGTCACCGACCCCGGCTCGTTCTACTCGGTCGACGACGCCTGGACCACGCCGAACGACCCGGTGTCGCCGTCGACGAACACGACCCTGCAGCCGCCGTACTTCCTCACCATGCAGGTGCCCGGGTCGGAGAAGCCGGCCTTCACGCTGTACTCGACCTTCATCCCGGATGCGACCGGAGCGACCAGCCGCAACGTGCTCACCGGTTATCTCGCCGTGGACGCGGATGCCGGCTCCACCGACGGCAAGCGTGCGGCCGGCTACGGCAAGATCAGGCTCCTCACCCTGCCGAAGGACGACACCGTTCCCGGCCCGGGCCAGGTGCAGGCGAAGTTCAACGCGGACCCGACCGTGTCCACCCAGTTGAACCTGCTCAAGCAGGGCCAGTCCAAGGTCCTCAACGGCAACCTGCTCACCCTGCCCGTCGGCGGGGGACTGCTCTACGTGCAGCCCGTCTACGTGCAGTCGACCGGTGAGACGAGCTACCCGTTGCTGCAGAAGGTGCTCGTGGCGTTCGGTGATCAGATCGCCTTCGAAGACACCCTCGACAAGGCGCTCGACGTGCTCTTCGGCGGTGATTCCGGTGCCAACGCCGGCGACACCAGCGTGCCGCCGACCACGACGACCCCGCCGGCCACCGGAACTACGACCCCTCCGACTTCGACCGGCGACCCGGCGAAGGATGCCGAGCTCAAGTCGCTCCTGGCCGTCGCCAAGCAGGCGCTGAGTGACAAGCAGGCGGCCCTGACCGCGGGCGACTTCTCCGCCTATGGCGTGGCCGACAAGAAGCTGGCCGACACCATCGCCAGCATGCTGGCGCTCCTCGGCTAAACACCAGCGCACCATCCGCATACGCGGGTGCTGCGCCGTCCTGTCGGTGGCCCTGCCACCCGCGGCGCGGCGCGGCACCCGCGTATGCGGCGTCTGGGGGGCCTGTGGGGACGGGGGCTGTGGTCGGCCGGTTCGCGAGGCTGTGGTAAATTTGTAGTCGTAGCGCGGGGTGGAGCAGTTCGGTAGCTCGCTGGGCTCATAACCCAGAGGTCGTAGGTTCAAATCCTGCCCCCGCAACCATGAGCCTTTCGCGGAACACCTATTGGGTTTTCATGGAAGCGCTTTGGACGGGCCGGTTCAGCAGAAATGCTGCATCGGCCCGTCTTCTTTTTTCCTCGCCCGGTCGTTCTGGAGGGCGCGGGCCTTGGCGCGCCACCGGAATGCCCAGGCTGCCCGCCCATCATCGCTCTGAAAATGAACGCCTCGCATACCCAGAAGCCTGATTCCCCGCACGCGAAGGCGATCAGAAGCTGTAGATGTATCGACAGAGTCCCGTTAACTTTTGTTCACCGCGTGTTCATATAGACCAACTTCTATAGGTGATGTCGTCCGTCGGTCGGCAATCACAGTTCACGTTCCGCGGCACCAGCCGCTAAGGAAAGGACCACGAAAGTGTCCCTGCTTTCTTTCAAGACCGCGAGTATCAGCGCTAGTGTTCTTGCCGCAACCTTGCTCCTCACCGCCTGCGGCGGCCAGTCCACCGGGACCAGCACCGACCCGGAGGCCGGACTGTCCGGCTCCGTCACCATCGACGGCTCCTCGACGGTTGCACCGTTGAGCGAGGCCGCCGCCGACCTCTTCCGCGACGTCGAGCCCGGCGTCAACGTCACCGTCGCCACCTCCGGCACCGGCGGCGGCTTCAAGGCGTTCTGCGCCGGTGAAACCGACATCTCCGATGCGTCCCGCCCGATCAAGGACGAGGAAATCGCCGCCTGCAAAACGGCCGGCATCGAATACACCGAAATCGTCATCGCCAACGACGGCCTGTCCGTTGTGGTCAACCCGGAGAACGACTGGGCCAAGTGCCTGACCGTCGAGCAGCTGAAGACCATCTGGGGTCCCGACTCCGAAGGCAAGATCACGAACTGGAACCAGGTTGACCCGGCATTCCCCGACCAGGAACTGAGCCTCTTCGGTGCTGGCACCGACTCGGGCACCTTCGACTACTTCACCGCGGCCATCAACGGCGAAGAGGGTGCCATCCGCACCGACTACAGCCCGTCCGAGGACGACAACATCACCGTGCAGGGCGTCTCGGGCGACAAGGGAGCCATGGGCTTCTTCGGCCTCAGCTACGTCGAAGAGAACAAGGACGCCATCACCGCTATTGAGGTCGACGGCGGCGAAGGCTGCGTCTACCCCACCAGCGAGACCGTGCAGGACGGCACCTACCAGCCGCTCGGCCGCGCCCTCTACATCTACGTGAACAACGCCGCCTACGCCGAGAAGGAGCAGCTGCGCACCTTCATCGACTACTACGTGGAGAACGAAGCCAAGGTTGCCGAGGCCGCCCTGTTCATCGGCCTGACCGACGAGCAGAAGACCAAGGCCCAGGACGAGCTCGCCACGCTCGTCGGCTAGTCACTCCCGCACGTTCGTCACATCTGATCAGAAGATTCAAGAAGGAGAGAGTGCGTACATGAGCACACTCACCCCCGTTGGCGGCCCGGCTATCCAGCCGGGCCGCCCCGCGGTGTCCCTGATGTCCACCCGACCGCGTCACGGTGAAACTCTCGTCCGGCTCGTACTGCGCGCCGCCGCGATTCTGACCATTCTGATCACGATCGGCATCCTGGTCGCCCTCCTGGTGCCGTCAATCGAGTTCTTCCGCACGGTTTCCGTGGCCGACTTCCTCTTCGGAGACCGATGGGCGCCTCGGTTCGCGGATGCGTCGTTCGGCGTTCTCCCGCTCATCAGCGCAACCCTGTGGACCTCCGGAATCGCCCTCCTCGTTGCCATCCCGTTGGGTCTGGGCGCGGCGATCTTCCTCTCCGAATACGCCCTACCGGGCGTTCGGAAGGTACTCAAACCCATACTGGAGATCCTGGCCGGGATCCCCACGGTCGTCTTCGGCCTTTTCGCCCTTCAATTCGTGCAAGCGACTGTGCTTCGCGAGTGGTTCGCCCTCGACACCGGGGCGTTCAGCGTGCTGGCCGCGGGACTGGTGATGGGGGTGATGATCGTTCCGACGATCGCCTCGATCAGCGAAGACGCCATGTCGGCCGTTCCGCTGGGAATGCGGCAGGGATCCGCGGCCCTCGGCGCGAACCGCATGCAGACCACCGTGCGGGTGGTCTTCCCCGCCGCGCTGTCCGGCATCATCGCGGCCATCGTCCTCGGCGTCTCGCGAGCCGTCGGAGAGACCATGATCGTCGCGATCGCCGCCGGCGGCCAGGCCCGCATGGTGACCGGCCCGCTCGAACAGGGCCAGACCATGACCGGGTTCATCGCAAACGCGGCCCTCGGAGACTCCCGGGTCGGCTCCCTCGAATACGACACTCTCTTCGCCGTCGGCCTGCTCCTGTTCCTCGTCACGCTGCTGTTCAACTTCATCAGCATCCGTTTCGTCCGTCGCTTCCGGGAGATCTACTGATGACGCTATTGACAACCGGTCTCGGCGCGCATATCCGCAGCGCGAGCATCCGGGGCAAGGTCAAGGGCGGCGAGAACAGCGCCCGCTCAATCCTGTTCCTGGTCATTTTGTGGCTGAGCCTGTTCGTCTCCTTCGGCGTGCTCCTGACCCTGATCATCACCACGCTCATCGACGGAGCCGACCGGCTCGACGCGCGATTGATCACCGAATTCCCCTCATCCGCCCCCGAGCGAGCGGGCCTCCGGCCGGCGATCCTCGGCTCGATCTGGGTGATCGGCGTGACCGCGGTCCTCACCATCCCCCTCGGGGTGGCCGCGGCCATCCACCTGGAAGAATTCGCGGACCGCAAGAAGTGGATAAACCGGGTAATCGAGCTCAACGTGCAGAACCTCGCGGCCGTTCCGTCGATCGTCTACGGTCTGCTCGCCCTGGGCTTTCTCGCACTGCTGGGCGTGCAGAACAAGAACATCGTCATCGGAGGCGCCCTCGCCCTCGGACTGCTCGTGCTGCCGGTCATCATCATCTCCACCCGCGAGGCGCTGCGGTCCGTACCGGTGGAGATCCGTCAGGGATCGCTGGCACTGGGCGCGACGCCCCTGCAAACCGTGTGGCGGCAGACCCTGCCCGCATCCGTGCCGGGCATCGCGACCGGAGCCATCCTCGGCCTATCCCGAGCGCTCGGAGAGGCGGCCCCGCTGTTGGTCTTGGGCGCCCTCGTATTCGTCAGCTTCGACCCCAACGGTTTGCTCAGCGGTTACACGACGATGCCCATCCAGATCTTCAACTGGACCTCACGCCCGCAGGCCGAGTTGCACGAATTGGCTTCCGCAGCGAGCATCCTGCTGCTGGGAATCCTGATCGCCATGAACGGTCTCGCCATTTTTATTCGCAACCGCTACCAGCAGCGCTGGTAATCGCAAGACAGGAACCAGTGATGACCAGCGACTCCCGCTCCGCGAGCTATTCAACGAACGCCGAAATCAAGCCGGCTCTTCACGTCACGCCTCAGCACGGGCATCGGGGAGGGCTTCTGCCCGAACTCCCGAAGCCGATCCTGGAATGTAGCGACGTGAACGTGTACTACAGCGACTTCCGTGCCGTGACCGGGGTTGACCTGGTCTTCGGCCAGAACGAGATCACCGCGATGATCGGTCCCTCTGGTTGCGGAAAATCCACCCTGCTGCGGTCCCTGAACCGGATGAACGACCTCATTGTCGGTGCACGCGTGGAAGGCTCCGTCACTTTCCAAAGCGAAGACATCTATGCCAAGGAGGTCGATGCCATCGAGGTGCGACGCCGGATCGGTATGGTTTTCCAGAAGCCCAACCCCTTCCCGAAATCCATCTACGACAACATCGCTTACGGGCCGCGCGTGATCGGCATGAAAGCGTCGAACATGGACGACCTCGTCGAGGAAGCTCTGACCCGTGCAGCCCTGTGGGGCGAAGTCAAGGACAAGCTCAAACAGTCAGCGTTCGGACTCTCCGGCGGGCAGCAGCAGCGCCTGTGCATCGCCCGCACAATCGCCGTCAAACCCGACGTGATCCTGATGGACGAGCCCTGCTCCTCACTCGACCCGATCGCGACGAGCAAGATCGAAGACCTCATGTTTGAGCTACGCGAGGACTACACAATCGTCATCGTGACTCACAATATGCAACAGGCCGCGAGAGTCGCCGACCGAACAGCATTCTTCACAGCCCTCGCCAGTGAGGACACCGGTGACCGAACCGGCGTCCTGGTTGAATTCGACAAGACCCAGAAAATCTTTGAGTCCCCCTCGGACCAGCGCACCGAGGACTACATTTCGGGTCGGTTCGGGTGATCCTCATCAGGACGGAAAAGACCAACGACCAGGCCGCGCAGCCCCAGCGCGCTTCAACCCGGCGGGTGCCGGGCGCTGTTCGTTGGCCGATTCGCGTCCTGACGATCGGCTCCGACACGAACCCCGGCCAGGAGTCCGGCACCGATCTCCTGCGACAGGGAATTGAGCTGCATCCGTATTCGGAGGGGGTGGCAGCCCTGCTCGGCCTGAGCCAGGAGGAGCCTGCGGCGATCATCGCGCCGACCGATATGCGCGGCGTGGACATCCTCCACTTCATTGACGCCGTCAGCGCCTGGGCGAATGTACCGGTCATCGTGGGAGTGTCCGGCGACACACAGTCATACGAAGTAGCGTTTCACGCCCTCGAACACGGTGCCCGCGCCCTGCTAGCCTTGCCCTTCACCGCTCAGGGCCTGGCCGACACACTTCACCAGCTGGGTGCGTACGGGCCGCGTTTGGGAGATCCGGCACTCACCCTGACCGTTGGGCCCATCATTCTGGAACCGCAATCATTTCGTGTCAAAGTCGACGGCAAGTTCGTTTCCCTCACCCCCCGGGAATTCCAGCTCCTGAAAAACCTGATGAATGAGTCGCCGAGGGTCGTGACCGCCGAAGAACTCACTGCCGGCCACGGGATCTACGACGACGGCAGCGTCGCGGGCACCCGGGTCGCCCTGGGGCGGCTGCGCAAGAAACTGCACACAGCTTCACCAGAGGCCGCGGCGACACTCGAAACGGTTCGGGGACTCGGATATCGGGTCGCCGAAACTTCCTAACTCTCCGGAACGTCGAAGCCCAGGCTGCGCAGCAGCGACTCGACGCGTTCCTGGATCTCGTCACGGATGATCCGGACATCCTCGATCGAACGGCCGGCGGGGTCAGCGATGGGCCAATCCATGTAGCGGCGGCCCGGATAGATCGGACAGGCGTCGCCGCAACCCATCGTGATGACGATGTCCGCTGCTTGCACCACCTCATCCGTGAGCGGTTTCGGAAATTCCGCCAGGATCGGCACACCGATCTCGTCCAGCACAGTGACGACCATGTCGTCCAGGACAGGTGCCGGCTGAGACCCTGCCGTGCGCACATGGACTCGTGTTCCGGCGAACTGCCGAAGCAGGCCGGCCGCCATCTGCGAACGTCCGGCATTCTGCACGCACACGAAGAGCACCTCAGGCGTCCCGGACAGGTGAAGGCCTTGCGACGTCGCCAGTGCAGACAGCCGGTCGGTAGCGAAACGGCTCGTCAGCGAGGGCAGATGACGGGTGACCTTGGCACGGTCCTGGAGCAGCGCGTAGCTCTCGGCCACATATCGCTGGACGGTCTCCTTGGAAAAATACGAGCTGAATCGGTAGGCGAGACGACTTGAGATCTGTTGGATGACTGGAGGCAGACCGGTCTCCGCAGCCGCAGCCATCGTGGTCATCGCGGAGGGAACCCTCCCACGGGCGGGCACCAGCATCCGACCGAACCGGATCCACGCATCCGGTGACGGAATGTAGGCCGGGCCGTCCTGTGCCGGATTCGTCGTGACGAGACCGGCGTCGAGCAGAACCCGCAGATGCGCCGTGGCGTTCGGGCGATCGATGCCCAGCGTCGAGCCGATCGAGCCGACCGTGTGCACACCATCCGGGTCACTGACCAGGACGCTGAGAACGCGGAGGCGCGCCGGATCAACGAGCGCGGCGACCTGGCGTGCACGTTCGGACGCGGCGGCCGGGTCCAAAGGGGGATATGCGGGACGGGAAGTCATGTCGGCCTAGCTCAACAGGTCCGCGATCGCCGAGCGGCGATCCGGGGAAATGGCGTACCAGACATTGCGGCCGCGCTGCTCTCTGACCAGGAGACCATCGTCGATCATGATTCTCAGGTGATGCGAAACAGTGGGCTGTCGCAGGCCGAGGCGGTCTGCCAGGTCGCCCACAGTCGCCTCCCCTTCCGGGCTCCCGTGCATCATGCTGAGCAGTTGCAGACGGGTTGGATCGGCAATGGCGCGGAGAGTCTTGGCCAGGACCTCGGCGGCATCTCGATCGAGAACCGATCGGGCAGGCTCAGGGTAGTCCTGCCCGAAACGCGATGCCACCATACGGACGAGCCTAATCGACCCTCGCCGCCAGGCGTGCCATGGTCACGAACCGGTGACACCGGCATCACCACCGGCCGGCGCGTCATTGCCTGAGTACGCGAACGTTGCCTGCCCTCATGGTGTCGCCTGGGGTGCGAGGGTTTCGAGTAGCCGTTCGACCCGGGTCTTGATCTGGTCCCGAATCGCGCGGACCTGATCGAGGGACAGGCCGGACGGGTCCGTCAGCGCCCAGTCCTGGTACGTCTTGCCGGGATAGATCGGGCAGGCGTCCCCGCACCCCATCGTGATGACGACGTCCGCGGCCTGCACGACGTCGTCGGTGAGGGGCTTGGGGAAGGCCTCACTGAAGTCGAGCCCGATTTCTTCCATCGCCGCCACGACAACGGGATTCAATTCCCTGGACGGGGCGGAACCGGCCGAACGCACGTGCACGGCCCCGCCGGAGAGGGCATTGGTGAAGATGGCCGCCATCTGGGACCGGCCGGCGTTCTGTTCGCAGACGAACAGCACCTCGGGGACCGGATGCGTGATCGCGCCCTTCGCCTGCGCCAGGGCGGTCAGGCGGTCCGTGGCGAAACGGATCGTGTTGGTGGCCAGGTGCGCCTTCACCGTCGACGTGCGCAGCAGCGCCGTGTAGGACTCGAGCACGTATCGTTCGACCGTTTCGGCGCCGAAGACACCCGTGAACTTCACGGTCAGGTCTCGGGCGAGACGCCTCAGGTGCTCCTCGGGATACGTCAGGCCCGGCAGCGACCGGCGGGCGCTGGTGTCGCTCATTGTGGGCGAGCCCTAGACCGTGACGGGGAGGATCTCGGCGAGGAGGGCCTCGATGCGGGCCTTGATCTCGTCGCGGATCGGGCGCACCGAGTCGATGCCCTGGCCGGCCGGGTCGGCGAGTTCCCAGTCTTCGTAGCGTTTGCCGGGGAAGATCGGGCAGGTGTCGCCGCAGCCCATGGTGATCACGACATCCGACTCCTGGACGGCCTCGGTGGTGAGGATCTTCGGCACGTTGCCCGCGATGTCGATGCCCTCCTCGGCCATGGCCTCGATCGCGACCGGGTTGATCTGGTCCTTCGGGGCTGAGCCGGCGGAGAGCACCTCGACCCGCCCCTGGGAGAGGGCGGTCATGTAGCCGGCGGCCATCTGCGAGCGGCCCGCGTTGTGCACACAGACGAAGAGAACGGTGGGCTTTTCACTCATGAGGTAATTCCTTCTTTATTTTCAAGGGGACGCGCATCGGTGTGGTGAGAAGAGACTAGACCCGGTCGGGGACCGGCTCGGCGACGGCGACGGATGCCTGTGGCGCGGCTTCCGGGAACAGCCGGGGGCGCAGCCACAACGCCACATAGACGAGGGCTACGAGGGCGGGGACTTCGATCAGCGGGCCGACGATGCCGGCCAGGGCCTGGCCGCTGGTGGCGCCGAAGGTGCCGATGGCCACCGCGATGGCCAGCTCGAAGTTGTTGCCCGCGGCGGTGAACGCGAGGGTCGTGGTGCGCTCGTAGGACAGGCCGACCAGCTTGCCGAGCAGGAATCCGCTGAGGAACGTCAACACGAAGTACACGAGCAGGGGCAGGGCGATGCGTGCGACGTCCAGGGGCCGGTCGATGACCTGCCGGCCCTGCAGGGCGAAGAGGAGGACGATCGTGAACAGCAGGCCGTAGAGGGCGAACGGGCCTACCTTCGGCAGGAACCGGTTTTCGTACCAGTCGCGGCCGCGGGTGGCCTCGCCGACCCGGCGGGAGAGGTAGCCGGCCAGCAGCGGGATGCCGAGGAACACCAGCACGCTGGCGGTGATCGCCCAGATTGAGAACTCGGCGCTGGTGGTGGAGAGACCGAGCCAGGTGGGGAGAACCTGCAGGTAGAACCAGCCGAGGGCGCCGAACGCGACGACCTGGAAGACGGAGTTGACGGCGACGAGGAACGCGGCCGCCTCCCGGTCGCCGCACGCCAGTTCGTTCCAGATCAGCACCATGGCGATGCAGCGGGCGAGGCCGACGATGATCAGGCCGGTGCGGTACTCGGGCAGGTCGGGCAGGAAGATCCAGGCGAGGGTGAACATCAGGGCGGGACCGATGAGCCAGTTCAGCACCAGCGAGGAGATCAGCAGCCGCCGGTCGCCGGCGACGGCGCGGGCATCCGAGTAGCGCACCTTGGCCAGTACCGGGTACATCATGACCAACAGCCCGATCGCGATCGGAACGCTGACCGACCCGATCGTGAAGGCGCCGAGGGCGTCGCCGACGGCCGGCGTGAAGACCGCCATCAGCAGTCCGAGGCCCATCGCCGCGAGGATCCAGACCGGCAGGAACCGATCGGTGAAGCCCAGTCCGGCAGGCGAGGCGGTCTGTGGTGCAGGGGAAGACATGAGGCTCCGTATATTCGCGACGTGTGGATCTGCGTCGATTGAATCGACGTGCGTCGATATGAAGTCTTGCGAATACATCGATAGATGTCAATTTATGGGCATACTATTCACATGTCGTTCACCGACCCCATTCCCAATCCGACCAATCGTTGGGCCGGTGGGTGAATGCCCTCCGGGCCCGTCACGCGGTCGGGTGCGCCGCGCGGCGGCGGGGCTGTGGTAGATTCATTCTTGTAGCGCGGGGTGGAGCAGTTCGGTAGCTCGCTGGGCTCATAACCCAGAGGTCGTAGGTTCAAATCCTGCCCCCGCAACCAATAACCCCCGGAATCCTGGTGATTCCGGGGGTTTTCTCGTACACGTCCCGTCCGGAGAGGGCAGAACGGCCCCGCACCTTCCGGTGCGGGGCCGTTCCTCAACAATCAGGCGGTGAGGCCTACTTGGCTGCCTTGCGTGCGGGCTTCTTGGCGTCGCTCTGGTCTTCGGCGCCGGTCTTCATGGCCGCGTCCACGACGGCAGCGCGGCTGGCGCGCACCTCCTTGAACGAGGTCCCGTAGTACGCGGCTTCCATGATCGTCTTCATGTCGGCGAGCATCGGCATCCGCGGGTTGGCCGGTGCGCACTGATCGCCGTAGGCGCCCATCGCGAGGGAGTCGAGGCGACCGATGAAGTCTTCCTCATTGACGCCCTGGGCCTGGAAGGACGGCTTGATGCCGACCTGGTCGCGCAGCTTCTCGACGGCCTGGGCGTAGGACTCGATGCCCTCTTCAGGCGTCGAGGCCGGGAGGCCGAGGTGCTTGGCGATCTGCTGGAACCGCTCGGGAGCGATGTAGCTCTCGTACTTGGGCCAGCTGGTCAGCTTGGTCGGGATGAGTCCGTTGTAACGGATCACGTGCGGCAGGTACGTGGCGTTCACTCGACCGTGGATCAAGTGGAGCTGCGCACCCGTGACGTGGGCCATCGCGTGACAAATTCCGAGGAACGCGTTACCGAATGCCATTCCGGCGATCGAGGATGCGTTGTGCATCTTCTCACGGGCCTTGATGACGCCGGCATCCGTGCTGTTGGCCGTGCCGTTGGCGCTGATCGCGATGTTCTCGAAGATGAGCTTGATCGCGTGCAGGCAGAGGCCGTCGGTGAAGTCGTTCGCGTAGACGGAGACGTAGGCCTCGGTCGCGTGCGTCAGGGCATCGAAGCCGGAGTCTGCAACGAGGAACGACGGCATCGCAGCGGTCAGCGACGGGTCGATGATCGCGACGGTCGGCAGGAGGGCGTAGTCGGCGAGCGGGTACTTGACTCCGCTGACCTCGTCCGTGATCACGGCAAAGGGCGTCATCTCGGAGCCGGTTCCCGAGGTGGTCGGGATGCAGACGAGCTTGGCGAGTTCACCGAGGTCGGGGAATTTGAACGCGCGCTTGCGCACGTCGAAGAACTTTTCCTTCATGTCGGAGAATTCGATTTCGGGGTGTTCGTAGAGGAGCCACATCACCTTGGCAGCGTCCATCGGCGAGCCACCGCCGAGGGCGATGATCGTGTCCGGCTTGAAGGCCCGCATCTCTTCCGCGCCCTTGGTGACGGCGGCAACGGTCGGCTCCGGGAGCACGTTGTCGATGATCTGCAGCGACACGCGGTTCTCGCGGCGGTTCAGCACGTCGAGGATCTTGTCGACGAAGCCGAGCTTCGTCATGGTCGCGTCGGTGACGATGGTGACGCGCTCCACGCCCCGCATGTCCGTCAGGTAACGGATGGCGTTCGGCTCGAAGTACGTCTTGGCGGGGACCTTGAACCACTGCAAGTTGTTGTTCCTTCGACCGATCCGCTTGACGTTGATGAGGTTGATCGCCGACACGTTGTTCGACACGGAGTTGTGGCCGTACGAGCCACAGCCGAGGGTGAGCGAGGGGATGAAGGCGTTGTAGATGTCACCGATGCCACCGAGCGAGCTGGGTGCGTTGGTGATGATGCGAACGGCCTTGACGCGCTTGCCGAACTCCTCGATGATCGCGGGGTTCTCGCTGTGGATCGAGCCGGAGTGGCCGAGACCGTCGAATTCCACCATCTGCTCGGAGAGCGAGATGCCTTCTTCGGTGTCCTTGGCGTGCAGCACGGCGAGCACGGGGGCCAGCTTTTCGCGGGTCATCGGCTCGTGCGGTCCGACGCTTGCGACCTCGACCAGGATGATCGACGTGTCTTCCGGAACGGTGAATCCGGCCTGCTGGGCGATCCAGACCGGCGACTTGCCGACGACGGAGGCGTTCAGCTTGGCGCCGCCGCAGTTCTCCGAATTGGCCTGCACGCCGAAGATGAACTCTTCGAGCATGGTCTTCTCGGCCGGGGTGACCCGGTAGGCGTGCAGCAGCTTGAACTCGGCCATGGCCTCGTTGTAGAGCGGCTCTTCGATGATGACGGCCTGCTCCGACGCGCAGATCATGCCGTAGTCGAAGGCCTTGGAGAGCACCACGTCGTTGACCGCGCGCTTGAGCTTGGCGCTCTTCTCGATGAAGGCCGGCACGTTTCCGGCACCGACACCCAGGGCGGGCTTGCCGCAGGAGTATGCCGCGCGGACCATGGCGTTTCCACCGGTCGCGAGGATCGTGGCCACGCCGGGGTGGTTCATCAGCAGAGTGCTGGCCTCGAGCGAAGGAACTTCGATCCACTGGATACAGTTCTTCGGGGCGCCGGCGGCGATTGCCGCGTCGCGCACGATGCGAGCGGCGGCAGCGGAGGACTGCTGTGCTGCGGGGTGGAAACCGAAGACGATCGGGTTGCGGGTCTTAAGGGCGATCAGGGATTTAAAGATTGCGGTCGAGGTGCAGTTCGTCACCGGGGTGATTCCGCAGATAACACCGACCGGCTCGGCGATTTCGGTAATGCCGGTAATTTCGTCGTGGCTGATTACGCCGACTGTTTTAAGGTTTTGCATGGAGTTCGTAACGTGCTCGCAGGCGAAGAGGTTCTTCACGGCCTTGTCTTCGAAGACGCCTCGGCCGGTTTCCTCCACAGCGTGAACAGCCAGTTCGGCGTGTTTGCTGAGGGCCGCTACCGACGCCTTCTTGACGATGTGGTCGATCTGTTCCTGGGTGAAATCGGCATATTCGAGCAGTGCCTTGCTCGCGCCTTTGACCAGGGTGTCAATTGTCGTTGCAAGTGACTCGGTGACCGGTTTGTCGATTATTGTCATGGTGCCCCTCTTCGGCAGCCCAACTTGGGCTTTTCGCCTCTTGACGCAATTCTACGACCCCGTGAAGAGGGGTGCACGTCGGCGAGGGGGACCTCGGCCAGCGATCAGAGATACATTGATGCATTTATCCTGATCTTTACGCTGTTTTCCGGCCTGGATTATTTTCAAACTATTTTCTCCGCCGGGGAATACGGGAGGTTCCTTACGCGGGCGCCCGGAGGTCGACTCAGCGGCGGCCGAGGTGCTGCACGGCGGCGACGGCGTCGTGCACGGCGGCGGCGGCCCGGCCGGCCTCGGCGGCGGTCGTGCCGGAGGCCAGCGTGAACCGCACGGCCGTGAGTGCCTCCTCGGCCGGGAGCCCCATCGCGGTGAGAACGTGAGAGGGCTCGTCGCTGCCTGCCGCACAGGCCGAGCCGCTCGAACAGACGATCCCGCGCTGCTCCAGTTCCAGGAGCACGGCCTCACCGCTGGTGCCGGGGAAGACAAAGGATGCGCTGCCGGGCAGGCGCGAGGACGGATGCCCGGTGAGCCGGGCAGTGGACGTGCCGGCGAGGACCGTGGCGATGAAGGTGTCGCGCAGACCGGCCACACGCTCCGAGGCGACCTCGCGTTCTTCCTCCGCCAGACGAAGCGCGATCGCGAGGGCGACGGCGCCCGCCACGTTCTCCGTCCCGCTCCGGCGGCCGCGTTCCTGGCCGCCGCCGTGGACCAGCGGTTCGATCGGCAGTCGGCGGCGCAGGTAGGCTGCCCCGATGCCCTGGGGAGCGCCGAGCTTGTGTCCGGAGAGGGTGAGGGCGTCGACGCCCAGCTCGGCGGTGTCGAGGGAGAGCCAGCCGGCGGCCTGCACGGCATCCGTGTGGAACGGCACCCCCGCGGCCCGGGTGACGGCGGTGAGCTCGCGGAGCGGCTGGACCGAGCCGACCTCGCTGTTCGCGTACTGCACGGACACCAGGGTGGTCTCAGGTCGGAGCAGGCGGCGGAGCTGTTCGGGGTCGACCAGGCCGGAGGCATCCGGGTCGAGCATGGTGATCTCGAAGCCGTGCAGGCGTCGCAGGTAGTCACAGGATTCCAGCACCGCCTCGTGCTCGATCGGGGTGGTGATGACATGGCGGCCGCGGGGCGACCCGAGGGCGATGCCCTTCACCGCGAGATTGTCGCCCTCGGTGCCGCCGCTCGTGAAGACCACCTCGGGGGGGCGGCAGCCGAGCACCCCCGCGACGCTCGAACGTGCCCCCAACAGGGTGGCGGCCGCGGCCTCTCCCACCCGGTGGTGGCTGGACGGGTTGCCGAAGCCACCGGTGAGCTGCGGCCAGAGCGCGTCGAGCACCTCCCGGCGCACGGGGGTGGTGGCGGCGTTGTCGAGGTAGACCATCAGCGGGTCAGCCCTCGAGCACCGCGATGTCGAGGCCGAGGTCGAGCGAACGCACGCTGTGCGTGAGGGCGCCCACCGAGATGATGTCGACCCCCGATTCGGCGATGGCGCGCACGGTGGCCAGCGAGACCCCCCCGCTGGCCTCGACCAGGGCGCGGCCGGCGGTCAGCCGAACGCCCTCGGCGAGGTGCTCCGGCGTGAAGTTGTCGAGCATGATGGTGTCGACGCCGGCGGCCAGCACCGGTTCGATCTGGTCGATCCGGTCCACCTCCACCTCGAGGTGGGTGGTGTGCGAGATCCGGTCGCGCACCTGACGGAGCGCCTCGGTGAGGCCGAGGCCTCCGGCGGTGAGCACGGCCAGGTGGTTGTCCTTGGCCATCACCGCGTCGGACAGGCTGAAGCGGTGATTGTGACCGCCGCCGCTCCGCACGGCGTGGCGCTCGAGCGCGCGCAGGCCGGGGGTGGTCTTCCTGGTGTCCACGATCCGGGCGCGCGTGCCGGCCGTCTCGACGACGTAGAGCGCGGTGAGGGTGGCGATGCCGCTCATTCGCTGCACGAAGTTCAGTCCGATCCGCTCGGCCTGCAGGATGCCGCGTGCGGGGCCGGACGCCTCAGCGAGTACCTCTCCCGGTGCGAAGGCGGCACCGTCCGCCACGAACAGGCGCACGTCGATGCGCTGGTCGGTCAGCCGGAACGCCGAGGCGAACACCGCGCCCCCGCTGAAGACCCCGGCCTCCCTCGCCACCAGCTGGGCGGTCGCCTCGGCATCGGCGGGGATGAGCACCTCGCTGGTCACGTCGCCCCAGGGAGCGTCTTCGTCGAGGGCGGCGCGCACAACGGTGTCGATGGCATTCATGGTCAGCATGCGATGGCCTCCTCGGCCTCGGTGTTCGATTCGTTCGGTTCCCGGCTGAAGGCGACCGTGTGGGCGAGCTCCGGCCGGCTGGCCGGGAAGTCGGAACGGTAGTGGGCGCCGCGGGACTCCTCTCGGCCGAGCGCGGCCGCGACGGTGATCCGGGCGAGGTCGAACAGGTTCGCATCTTCGTATGCTTGGATCTGCATATCCAGGTGGGCGGCGGCATCCGGTCCGGTGGCCGGGCGGCTCCAGCAGGCCAGGGTCGCGGCCGCGACGGCGAGGCCTTCGCCGCTGCGGAGCACGCCCGCGTACTGCCACATGACGCGCTGGATTCCCTCGCGATCGGCGAACGGCCCGGCGTTGCCCGGGGTCGATCGGCCGGGGACGAAAGGGGCCGCCGAGCGCGGGAGGTCCGCCGCGGCCCGGTCCAAGGCGGCGCCGGCGTCCACGCCGTCGACGCGGGAGGCACCCAGTGCGCGCACGGCCCGGTCGGCGAACACGGCCGCCTCGAGGAGGGAATTCGAGGCCAGCCGGTTGGCGCCGTGCGCCCCGGTGCGTGCCGCCTCGCCGACGGCGTACAGGCCGGGCAGGCTCGCCCGACCCCAGATGTCGGTGATCACGCCGCCCATCCAGTAGTGAGCGGCCGGGGCGACCGGGATCGGGTCGGTGGCCCAGTCCAGGCCGGCCTGGCGGCAGGCTGCGGTGATGGTCGGGAAGCGGCGTTCGAGCAGGTCGCGGCCGAGTCCGGTGGCGTCCAGCAGCACGGGGGTCCCGTCCTGTCCGGCCATCTCGTGGGCGATGCTTCGGGCGACGACGTCGCGGGGCGCGAGTTCGGCGCCCGGGTGCACGTCGAGCATGAAGCGAGTGCCGAGCGCGTTGCGGAGCACGGCGCCCTCGCCGCGCACGGCCTCCGACACGAGCGGGGTGCCGGGAACCGCGAGGGCGGTCGGGTGGAACTGGTAGAACTCCAGGTCGGCCACGGCCGCCCCGGCCCGCCAGGCCGCTGCGACGCCGTCGCCGGTGGCCAGGGCGGGATTCGTGGTGTGCGGGTAGAGGGAGCCCGCGCCGCCGGTGGCGAGGATGACCGAGTCCGCGGCCCGGCTGCGCAGTTGGCCGTCGGGGCCGAGCAGGACCGCGCCGGTCACCCGGCCGCCGTGCACGGCGAGGTCGACGAGCATGGTGTGCTCGCGGATGAGCAGGCGGGGGCCGGCGTCGGCGGTCCCCCGTGGGAGTGTGCGGGCGCGTTCCGCGCGCTCCCGCACGGTGGCGACCAGGGCGGACTCAATGGCGGCCCCGGTCGCGTCGCCGCCGGCGTGCAGCACGCGCGATCTCGAGTGCGCGGCCTCGAGCCCGCGGGTGACCCCGGATTCGTCCCGGTCGAAGTCGACGCCGAAGCGGATGAGATCGCGCACCCGGGCGGGACCCTCGGTGCAGAGCACCTCGACGGCGGCGGGGTCGCAGAGCCCGGCCCCGGCGCGCAGGGTGTCGACCATGTGGGATTCGACCGAGTCGTCGGGGAACATCGCCGCGGCGATGCCGCCCTGGGCGTACCGGGTGTTGCTGTCCGGCAGGCCCGCCTTGGTCACCAGGGTGACGGTGTGGCCGGCGTCGGTCGCCCGGATGGCGGCGATGAGCCCGGCCAGGCCGCTTCCGACGACGAGGACGTTGGCCATGCTCAGGCGTCCTGGCGGGCCGGTACGGGCGGCCGGGCCGCGAGCATCCGTTCGAGGGCGGTGCGGGCGGGCGCCGCGACGTCGTCCGCCACGACGATCCGATTGAGGACCACGGGCGGCCGGTCGACGGTGCCGACCAGACCCTCGAGCACCCAGGCCAGGTAGCCGGCGTGGATGCGGTACATCGTCGAACACGGGCAGATCACCGGGTCGAGGCAGAAGATCGTGTGTTCCGGGTGCTGGGCGGCGAGGCGCTGCACCAGGTTGATCTCCGTGCCGATGGCGAACGTCGAGCCTGCGGGAGCCGCCTCGATGGCCTTCTTGATGTAGTCGGTGGAGCCGTACTCGTCCGCGGCGTCGACGACGGCCATGGGGCACTCGGGGTGCACGATCACTCGCGCACCGGGGTGCTCCCGGCGGGCGGTGTCGATTTGGTCGACGGTGAAGCGCTTGTGCACGCTGCAGAAACCGTGCCAGAGCACGACCTGCGCGGCGTGCAGTTCGGACGCCGTGCTGCCGCCGAGCGGCTTGCGCGGGTTCCACATCGGCATCCGGTCGAGGGGAACGCCCATCGCCTTCGCCGTGTTGCGGCCGAGGTGCTGGTCGGGGAAGAAGAGCACCCGCTGGCCGCGCTCGAACGCCCACTCGAGCACGGTCTCGGCATTCGACGAGGTGCAGACGATGCCGCCGTGCGCGCCGCAGAAGGCCTTGAGCGCAGCCGAGGAGTTCATGTAGGTGACCGGGATCAGAGGCACCCGGCCATCGGCATCCGGGGCCGTGCCGTACAGCTCCTCGAGCTCTTCCCAGCAGTCGGTGACGGAGTCGATGTCGGCCATGTCGGCCATCGAGCAGCCGGCGGCCAGATTGGGCAGGATCACGGCTTGGGCCGGGGTGGAGAGCAGGTCTGCCGTCTCCGCCATGAAGTGCACTCCGCAGAAGACGATGGCCTCCGCGTCGGGCCGGCTCTTCGTGGCCTGGGCCAGCTGGAACGAGTCTCCGACGAAATCGGCGTGCCGGAGCACTTCGTCCCGCTGGTAGAAGTGGCCCAGGATGACAACCCGGTCGCCGAGGGTTTCCCTGGCGGCGCGGATGCGCCCGGACAGTTCCTCCGGCGACGCGACCCGGTAGGACTCGGGCAGTGCCCCCTGCCGTGGCGACCCGGTCGGGATCACGTCGCCCATAGAGGAGCCGGGCCCGTAACCCGGCGCTCCGGCGTCGAATTCCCATGGACCGGCGGCGAGCTCGGGGCTGCAGGTGCTGCCCGCGGCGGCTCCGGTGCTGATCAGCTGGATGGCCTGGTCAACGGATGCGATGGTCATACGGTCACTCCTCGATGGTCAGAAAGGCGAAAGCTGCAGGTCGAAGGTCCGGACATCCGGGTCAGCCGATCGATGGACCCAGCGGGCCCAGGGCGACGGCTCGTACGGAGTCGTTGTAGCGGTAGAGCCGGGGTGGCCGGTGCCGGGCTCCGGCCACGCGTTCCCCGGTGTCGACGACCGTGCCGGACGACTCGACCGTTCGGCGGAAGTTGGCAGGGTCGAGCGCCTTCTGCAGCACGGCCTCGTGCACATCGCGGAGCTGGGCAAGGGTGAAGGTCTCACCGAGGAAGGCATGGGCGATCCGGGAGTATTCGACCTTCGTGCGGAGCCGCCACAGGGCGTACTCGACGATTCGGTTGTGGTCGAAGGCGAGGTCGGGGAGCCGGTCGGCCGGGAACCACTGCACGTTGTCGCCGACCACTGCGTGTGCCGCCTCGTCGGATTGGACCAGCGCCCAGTAGACCACCGAGACCACGCGACCGCCGGGGGAGCGGCCGGGGTCGCCGAAGGTGTACAGCTGCTCGAGGTATTTGGGGGTCAGGCCGGTCGTCTCCCGCAGGGTGCGTGCGGCCGCCATCGCGAGTTCCTCGCCGGCCGGAAGTCCCCCACCGGGGAGCGCCCACTGGCCGAGGAATGGCTCCCGGGTGCGGCGCACGAGCGGCAGCCACAGGGTCTTGAAGTCCGACTCCGCATCGGAGCGAAGCGCGAAGATGACCGTCGAGACGGCGAGTGTCGCCTGTGCTGGTGCGGTCATCTGCGGTATCCACTAAGTAAAGGTCAGTGTGACTCTAACTGGTGGCACCATCATATAGTCAGAACGACCCGAACTCACAACCGCGGCATCGCCGCTGGGCGTCAATCGGAGACGGCCGCGGGCTCCAACTGGACGGCGCGCCGAGCTCCCTTGCCGGTCAGACCCCAGATCGTGACCCTCGCCATGGCCTCGATCACGATTCCGCCGCTCATTTTCGAGGAGCCCCGGGTACGTTCCACGAACGTGATGGGCACTTCGACCACCCGGAGTCCTGCGCGCACGGCGTGCAGCAGCATGTCGATCTGGAAGCAGTAGCCCAGGCTCTCGACGCTGGAGAGTCTCATCCGTTCCAGCGCGTGGGCGGTGTAGACCCGGTACCCGCCGGTCACGTCGCGCTCCGGCAGCCGCAGGAGGAGCCTGGAGTAGAGGGAACCGCCGCGGGAGAGGAACCGCCGATGCCACGGCCAATTCTTCACCTCGCCGCCGGGGATCCAGCGGGACCCCATCACGACGTCGGCCGAATCGGCGGCTGTGAGCAGGACGGGAAGCTGCTCGGGGAGGTGCGACCCGTCGGCGTCGAGCTGCACGAGCCGGTCGTACCCCCTGGCCAGCGCCCAGGTGAACGCTTCCAGGTAGGCGGCGCCGAGGCCGTCCTTGCTCGTGCGGTGCAGCACGTGAACCTGGGCATCCTGGCCGGCGAGCCCGTCGGCCAGGGCGCCCGTCCCGTCCGGCGACGAATCGTCGACGACCAGCACGTCGGCATCCGGCACGCTGGCGCGCACCCGGGCGACGATCGGCCCGAGGTTGTCGCGCTCGTTGTAGGTCGGGATGATGACGAGAGTCTGTGCCATGAAGCTACCTTGTCAGTTCGATGATGATTGTGCGGTTGACGGTCGTCGACCCGGTGACCGTGAATCCGAGCTGCTGCAGCGTGCGGACGTCACTCCCGGACGTGAACTCCTTGCTTCCCTTGTATTGGAGCATCCACACCGTGTCCGTGCCGGTGAGGCGATCGCCGACCGCGGCCAGCGGTGCGGTTTCGTCCCACAGGGAGCCGGTCGTGTCGTAGGAACGGGTGAGGGTCACGTCGCGCATCCCCTGGAAAGCCGCGGGGTAGAGGTGCAACGCGAGGCGGGGCTTCCGAGACGGCCGAACGCTCTCATCGAAGACGACGGCGTCACCGGGCCGTGCACCGGCCTGCACGATTTCAGCGGCCTGGCGCCAGTCGCTGCCGAAGTTTTTCCCGTAGTCGCCGCGCTGGGCCTGGTAGATCGGCAGCATGAGCGACACGATCAACACCAGGACCGAGGCCCGCGCCCACCGGGGCTTCAGCCAGGCGACGCCGATTCCCACCGCGATGGCGGCGGCCGGGGCGCAGATCGACAGGTAGCGCAGCGAGTACATCGGGGTGACGAAGTGAGTGCCGAACAGGAGCACGGCGCTCGGCACGAGCATCCAGGCCAGGGCGATGGCCAGGGCGCGCTTCGTCGCCGGCGTGGCGGCCAGCCGGCCGCGGAGCAGATAGGCGGTCACGATGGCCGCGCCGACGAGAGTCCAGGCGACGACCGCCAGCGGAGCGTTGCCGAACCACTGCTGCACGGCGGCGTCCAGCAGGGCGATCTGCGGGCGGCGACCGATGAATGCGATCTGCTCCCGCTGCTGCACACTCGCGAGCATGACCGGAAGGGCAAGGAGAAGGCCGGCGGTGCTGGCGAACGCCCAGGCGCGGAAGGTCGCGTTGCGCCGGGCGTCCCTCGGGGTCAGCAGGAACACCGTGAGCGCGAGCACCGGGATGAGCAGCGCGACGTAGAGGAACATGTAGATCCCCGCGGCGAGGAGAGAGGCGTAGCCGGCCCACATCCCGGTGCGGGCGAGACGCCCGGTCGCCGGGCTGCGCACGATGTGCATGAGCAGCACCATCAGCCAGACCGCGATGGCCGTGGCCATGGCGGTCGAGCGCGCCTCGGCTCCCATGTAGGTGACGCGGGGGAGCACGACGAAGACGAGGGCGGAAACCGTCGCCACCGTCGTGTCGGCAAGCCGGCGCGCGAGAAGGAAAATTCCGGCGGTGGCCAGGCCGATGGCGATGGCGCTGGGCAGCCTGGTCGAGAACTCCGTCGCGCCGAAGGCCTGGATCCAGAAGTGCAGAATCAGGTAGTAGGCGCCGTGGACGGCGTCCACGTTGCCCAGCATTCGGAACAGCGACGGCAGGGATCGCTCCGCCGACATGACGCTTGCCGCCTCGTCACCCCAGTACGACGGCTGCCACGAACCGAAGGCCGAGACGAGGACGCCGAGCAGGCCCAGCAGCGCGGCCGGCAGAAGTGGACCGCGCGCGGGCAACGGCCGGGGCTCCGGGTGAGCCTCGGTGAGCGGGAGCACGGAGAGGGAAGACACACCAACACGGTATGGCACCCGGGTTAACGTTTGCCCCGAGGGCCGGGCAGCAGTCTGCGAAGGCTCTCAGGTTGCCAGGTCGGCAGGCCGTCAGGGTTCGGGGGTGCGGCGGGGCAGCCCGACTTTCACGGCCAGCCCGCTGCCGGTATTGCGGAGCGAGATCGTTCCACGGGCGCGGTCGACGATGGCGTGCACGATGGCCAGTCCGAGACCCGAACCGGTGCCGCCGCCCGCCCGTGAATGCTCCGGCCGGGAGAAACGATCGAAGGCCACCGGGATGAAACCGTCCGGCATCCCGGGCCCCGAGTCCAGCACGGTCAGCACAGCCTCGTTCCCGGCCCGGTGCAGGGTCACCATCACCGCGCCCTTTCCGTGCATGGCGCTGACCGAATTGGAGACGAGGTTGTCCACGAGCTGGCCGACGTTGGTCGGTGAGATGGCGTACCGGCCGTCGGGATCGTCCCCGTCGACCAGGTAGTCGACATCGAGGTCCGCGCCGTTGCGAACCAACCGGGCGCGGTCCACCGACGCGGAGATCTCGGCGACGAGGCCGCCCCAATTCGTCTCGGGCGGAGGCTGCTGTCCTTCCAGCTTGGACAGCTCCAGCAGGTTGGTGGCAAGCCGGGCCAACCGGTCGACGGTGACGGATGCATCGGCGATGTCCCGCTCGAGGGCCGGAGCGTCGCCGGAGTTGAGCCGGGCGAGCTCGAGTTGCGACTTCAGCACGGCGAGGGGCGTGCGAAGCTCGTGGCTGGCATCCGACACCACCTGTTTCTCGCGGTCGACGCCGCGCCGCAGGCGCCCGATGAAGTCGTTCAGGGTGATCGCGAGGCGACTGACCTCGTCGTTGCCTGCGGGAATGAGCAGGTGGGCGGACGCCCCGGCGGTGCTCAGGCTCTCGGCCTCGGCACGGAGCCGATTAACCGGCCGCAGCGCGGCGCCGGTCAGCAGCCAGGAGGCCAGGCCGAAGCCGACGGTGAGCACGATCGTGCCGATCGTCAGCACCCGAGTCAGCTCGTCGAGGAGCAGGGACAATGCCTCCTCATTGCGGGCCGTGATGATCACCCAGTTCCCGGTGTCGGTGACGACGGTCGTCGACGCCACCAGGTAGCGGGTGTTACCGGTGTCGATGGCCTGCGGATGCTCGCCGATCGTCGCCAGGTCGTCAAGCCGGTTGTTCAGGCTCCTCGGGAGGGAAGACCTGCGCAACTCCCCGCCAGGGTCGACCACGGCGATGAGCTGGCCTTCGGTGGGCGCGTCGATCGACTCGGTCGGGTTGCGAACCAGATCGGCGACGATGGGGGCTGCGTCGTTGCTCAGCAGTGTTTCGGTCGTGTCGATCAGGATCGACTGCACCTCGAGCCGGAAGAAGAACGCCGCTGAACTGAACAGCACCGCGGCGATGAGCACGCTGCCGATGCTGATTCGGCCCCTGATCGACAGGCCGGGGAGCTTCACCTTGGGGCTCCCGTCATGGGGTCAACTCGACCGAGTAGCCGGCGCCGCGCACGGTGACGATGCGGATTCCCGCCGCGTCGGAGTCGATCTTGCGCCGGAGGTAGCTGATGTACTGGTCGACGATGTTCGGATCGATGTGCTCCGTGCCGTTCCAGATCTCTTCGAGGATCGTCGACCGGTCGACCGTCTCTCCTGCGTGGCTGCAGAGCAGGCGAAGCAGGGCGACCTCCTTCGGGCTCAGCGAGAGCGTGCGGCCGGCCACGGTCACCTTGAGGTCGCGGGAATCGATGGCCAGGCGGCCGAGCTCGAGGCTGGTCGGGGTTCCCATCGAATGCCGCCGGAGCATGGCGCGAACCCGTGCGGTGAGTTCGGCGAAGGCGAATGGTTTGGTGAGGTAGTCGTCGGCGCCGCTGTCCAGGCCGAACACCCGGTCCTCCACGGTGTCCCGGGCCGTGATCAGGAGCACGGGCATCGTGTTTCCGGAGTCCCGGATGCGCCGGCAGATCTCGAAGCCGCTCATCTGCGGCAGCATCACGTCGATCGCGGCGAGGGCGAAATCGTCGTTGGCGATCGCGATCAACGCATCCATTCCGTTGGTGGCCCGAACGATGTCATAGCCCTCGGCGTGCAGGCCGCGCTCGATGAGCTCGCCCATCTGGTCATCGTCTTCCACGACCAAGATCTTCATCGGGTGCCCTTCGGTTGCCGGAACCGCCTCACCTCATGCTGGCACGTCGACGACGCCGTGCGGGGCGGTGCGGTGAGTGGGTGGGATTCCGGTGCCGGAATCGCAGCCGTTTGCCAGACTATTCGCCGTTCACGCACGGTCATCTGCCCCGCCTGTCGGCCGCGGGCGGAGGCTAGGCTGGCGCCATGATCGATTCCGTCGCTGCCGACGATCCCACCGCCGACGATCCCACCGCCGACATCGGCATTGCCGTCGCCCAGTTCAGGCCGGGCGCCGACCGGGCGGGCAACATCGCCGCCATGCGCGTTCTCACGGCGTCCGCAGCCGGACGCGGCGCCCGCCTGGTCGTCTTCCCCGAATATTCGTCCTTCTTCGAGCCCGTGCTGGGCCGTTCGTTCGTGGCGGCGGCCGAACCGCTGGACGGCGCCTTCGTGACCGCCCTTGCCCAGCTCGCGGGCGAGTTCGGGATCTATGTCGTTGCCGGCATGCTGGAATCGACGGGTGATCCGGGTCGATTCTCCAACACGCTCGTCGCGGTCGATCCGTCGGGAATGCTGGTCGCGACGTATCGCAAGCTGCACCTCTATGACGCGTTCGGCGACCGGGAGTCGGACTGGGTGCTGCCGGGCACGGTTCAGGCCCCGGAGACGTTCCGGGTCGACGGGCTGACGGTCGGGATGCAGACCTGCTACGACATCCGTTTCCCCGAGGTGACCCGCCGTCTCGTCGACGCCGGAGCCGATCTCGTGCTGGTGCCGTCCGAATGGGTGCGAGGCCCGCTCAAGGAGCAGCACTGGCGAACCCTGGTCACTGCGCGTGCCCTGGAGAACACCGTCTACGTCGCGGCCGCCGATCACGCCCCGCCCGTCGGCGTCGGCAACAGCATGGTGGTCGACCCGATGGGGGTCGAGCTGGTCACCATCGGTGAGACCACGGATGTCGCGGTCGCCTGGGTCTCGCGGGCGCGGCTTGAGTCCGTGCGGGCCGTGAACCCGGCGCTGGCGCTGCGGCGGTTCACGGTGCAGCCCCGCTGACAGGCTCAGCCTTCCGAGGCGATCGTATCCTGCGAGTTCGGGGTGGCCCGCACGGTGAACTTCTGCTCCGGCCGATGACTTCGCTCTGGTCCACCGGGACCGTCGGGCTCGGCCATCGCCCGCTCCTCACCCGTGGCCACCAAGCCCTGAGAGCTGTTGGCGGACCGGGTGAGCTGGGCCAGCCAGAGCGGATTGATCGTGGGCGGCTGGCCGCCGGAGAACTTGAAGTAGAGCGGGATCGCGGGGTGCAACCATGCGGAACTGCGGCCGTCGCCAGCCTCGGCCGCGTTGCGCCAGGACAGCAGAAAGCTCTCCCCGCGGCGCAGTTTCTGCACGATCACGATCTGCAGGTGCGCCAGGATTCGATCGTCGAATTCGACGGTGACCCGGTCATACGTCAAAGAACCCATGGGGTGCCGCTTTCATTCGGTTGAAAAAAGCGCTCGTGAGCCTGCGATTCGGTGTGACCCTGTCTCAGGAACTAGTCGTCACTTCAGTGTGGTCGCATTGACGGCGCTTGACAAGCGAATTGGCGGCGAGGTTGGAGCCGGGCAGAGCAGTCGCAGAGTGACGCCCGGGCTCTCGATGTGGCCGAAGTGACCGGTGCCCGGCAGGGTATGCAGCGTGAAGTCCCGGATGACCCGGCGCAGCCTGGCCGTGTCGGCGTTCGCGACGAACACGTCGGAATCTCCGCGGGTGGCCCGGACCGGGCAGCGGATCCGCGACCAGGCGGCATCCGCGTCGTAGCGGCCGGCGAGGGCGGATGCCGCGGCGAAGCGGCCGGGCCGGACCTCGGTGGCGAGGGCGGAGATCACGCTCGGGTGCATTGCGGCGACCCGGGCGAAGAGCGGAGCGGTCAGGGGACGGAGCACCCTGAGCCGGTCGAATGCCCGCACGAGGGAGGTTCCGGCGCGTTCGAACCGGGCGAGAACGCGCATCATCCCGAGCAGCGCGGTGTAGGCCGGGAGGGTGCCGAGGCGGGACACCGGGTGCCGCACGCTGTCGATCACCGAATAGGTGGTCGCCGAGACGAGGCCGACGGATTCGGTCTGCGGCACGAAGGATGCCGCGAGTTCCAGGGCGATGAAGCCGCCCATCGAGTGGCCGAGCACCTGCCAGCGGCGGTAGCCGAGAGCCTCGGCGATTTCGGCGACGAGCCCGGCCGTGGCCTCGATGCTGGGCGCTCCGGCATCCGTTTCCAGGCTGCTGTCGCCCCAGCCGGGCAGGTCGGGGATGATCAGGTCGGTGAATCCGGTGCCGGCGCGGGCCGCCTGGAGCAGCGGCGTCCAGGTCGTCCAGGACCCGGCGGCGCCGTGGAGCAGGATCATCGCGGTGTCGGAGGCCGTCCGGCGGCCGTGCCGCACCACGATCGTTCCGCCGCGGAGCCGCATGCTACTGGTCGTCAGACCGAACCGGCGGGGATCGGGGGAGAGCGGGAACGGACAGTATTCCGCGGTTGCAGGTCGCGGTGCGGGCTGTGCTGCCGCGGGGCCCCTGGCGGTGTCAGGGAGCGCCGCGGCGGTCCGTGGTGGTCGCGTCAGCAGGATGGTCATGAAGGTGGTTCGTTGCCGACGAACGCGCGGATTGCCTGGGTCGGCGGAATAGACCGGGCCTCGGACCAGTTGCCGACAGGGGGCACCCGCCTTCCGATTCGGCGGCGGCGCAATGCCGCAAGGTGGTGCCCGTCCGACAGAAAGAGCAACAGTGAATCTTTTCTCTCCCCTCACCCTCGGTGACCTCGAACTTCCCAACCGTCTTGTGATGGCGCCCCTGACCCGGGTGCGGTCCGGCGTGGAGGGTGTGCCGGGGCCGCTCGTGGTGGAGCACTATCGGCAGCGCGCCACCCTCGGCCTGATCGTCACCGAGGGCACCTACCCCAGCCACGTCGGCCAGGGTTTCCCCGGCCAGCCCGGCCTGGTCACGCCCGAGCAGATCGAGGGCTGGAGCAACGTCGCCAGCGCCGTGCACGCGGCCGGGGGACGCCTCGTCGCCCAGGTCATGCATGCCGGACGGGTCACCCACCCGGCGACCAATGGCGGCAGGGACGTCGTGGCGCCGAGCGCCATCGCCATCGCCGGGGAGACCCGCTCCTCCGACGGGAAGCACGCCTACCCCGTGCCCCGCGCGCTGCGCGAAGACGAACTGCCGGGCGTGATCGCCGAGTTCGTGCAGGCTTCGAAGAACGCGATCGCCGCCGGACTCGACGGGGTGGAGATCCACAGCGCCAACGGCTACCTGCTGCACGAGTTCCTCTCGCCGGCGTCGAACCAGCGCACGGACGCGTTCGGCGGCTCCCCGGAGAACCGCGCGCGCTTCGTCATCGAGGTGGTCACGGCCGTGGCCGAGGCCATCGGCGCAGGGCGGGTCGGCATCCGCGTCTCACCGGAGCACAACATCCAGGACGCGTTCGAGCCGGATGCCGCCGACGTCGCCGCCACCTATGGCGCCCTGGCCGACGCCCTCGCGCCGCTGGGCCTGGCCTACCTGAGCATCCTGCACAAGGACCCGGCCGGTGAGTTGGTGCAGGGTCTCCGTGCCCGCTTCGGCGGACCGGTGATGGTCAACAGCGGATTCGGTGCCGTCACGACCCGCGCCGAGGCGATGTCGATCACCGCCGACGACGTGGCCGATGCTGTCGTCGTCGGGCGGGCCGCGATCGCCAACCCCGACCTGGTGCGCCGCTGGCTGAACGACCTGCCGCAGAACGCCCCGGACCCGCTCACCTTCTACGGTGCCGGCGCGGAGGGCTACACCGACTACCCGGCTCTCCAGCACTGACGCCGGGCATCACGGCCCGCGGGCAATCCCGCCCCCCCCCGCGCATAACTCCTGCAATTTCTGCTTGCTGTCCGGGTCGGCCCCGTGAACACGGGGCGCCGGATGCCGCCGCCCGCGATCTGCAGGAGTTATGCGCGGGCGGTGAGCCCGGCCAGCTGCTCTGAGGCCCGCTCGAGCACGTCCACACGCTTGCAGTAGGCGAAGCGCACCAGTGACGCGTACTCGGGGCGGTGCTCGGGTGAGCAGAACGCTGCAATCGGCACGGCCACAACCCCGGCGAGGCCAGGCAGCGCGCGGCAGAAGTCTGCGCCGTCCGGGTAGCCGAGCGGGGCGGCATCCGCCACGATGAAATAGGAGCCCTGGGGGCGGCTGACGGTGAAACCCGCCGCGGCCAGCCCCCGTTCGAGGACGTCCCGTTTGAACCGAAGGTCGGCGGCGATCCCCGTGTAGAAGCTGTCGGGCAGGTCGAGGCCGACGGCGATCGCCGGCTGGAACGGCGCCCCGTTGACGTAGGTGAGGAACTGCTTCACGGCCAGGATGGCGGTGACCAGCGGCGCGGGCGCGGTGAGCCAGCCGATCTTCCAGCCGGTGGTGTTGAATGTCTTGCCGCCGGAGGAGATGGTGACCGTGCGCGCGCCGGCCCCCGGAATCGTCGCGATCGGGATGTGCGCCACACCGAAGGTGAGGTGTTCGTAGACCTCGTCGGTGACGATCACGGCGTCATGCCGCTCGGCCAGCTGCACGATCAGGGCGAGCGTTTCGGCAGGGAAGACCGCGCCGGTGGGGTTGTGCGGGTTGTTGACGATGATCAGCCGGGTGCGGTCGCTGACCGTGGCCCGCAGCTCGTCGAGATCGGGCTGGAAATCGGGGGCGCGCAGCCTCACCGTGCGGTGAACGCCGCCGCCGAGCGCGATCAGGGCCCCGTAGGCGTCGTAGAACGGCTCGAAGGTGACGACCTCGTCGCCGGGTTCGAGCAGTGCCAGGATCGTGGCGGCCAGGGCTTCGGTCGCACCGGCCGTGACCAGGACCTCGGTTTCTGGGTCGGCGCCCAGCCCGTAGAACCGGTGCTGGTGGCGGGCGATGGCTTCGCGCAACACCGGGAGGCCCCGCCCCGGCGGATACTGGTTGACTCCGTCGCTGATCGCCGCGCGCGCGGCCTCGAGCACCTCCGATGGTCCGTCCTCGTTGGGAAACCCCTGGCCGAGGTTGATTGCGCCGGTGCGTGCCGCGAGGGCACTCATCTCCGCGAAGATGCTGGCCGCGACCGTGCCGTCTGCGGCGAGGAGGCCGGCGCCTCGTGCGGTGCGCCGCCAGGCGCCGGGGATCGTCATCGTGTCGCCTGCATGCCTCCAAGCTACGACATCGGCGTGCACGCCCGTCAACCGGCTGTGGACAGTTCGAGCGGCCGCGCCAAAACTGCTCTACGTTGGCCGCATGCGGTTCGTCAGTCGTCACCGACCGGTCATGGGTGCCATGGCGCTGATCGGCACGCTCGCACTCTCCGGATGCTCGCCTCCGGCTCCGCGGGCCACCTCCGCAACGGCCACGGATGCCCCGGTCTTCGCCTCGGACGCGGAGGCCCTCGCCGCGGCCACCGAGGCTTATACGGCATACCTGCGTGCGATTGATACCGTTCTGGCGAACAGTGGCAAGGATGTTGGCTGGTTGTCAGATGTTGCCGTCGGTGAGGCCCTTCGCGCAGAGACTACGACCGCGCGAACCTATTCGGAAAAGAAGTACCGGTCTGTCGGTTCGACAACGTATGACACGGTCCAGATTCAAGCGATTTCTGACTACGGAAACGGCAAGGTCCGGATTACGACCTATTTATGCTCAGACCTGTCGAATGTGGACGTAGTCGACGAAGGCGGAACCAGCGTTGTGATAGCAGATCGCGTCGATAGATTCCCGCTTCAAGTTGATTTCGAGAATTCGAATGCGTCGTCTCGCGACCTTCGGGTTTCCTCGAGCGTGACATGGACTGGCGCAAACTTCTGTTAGGGGCCGCATTGGCCCTAACTCTCACTTCCATGATTATCGGAGATGTCAAAGTTGCGATGGCTGACGCAGGCCAATGCTCGCAAGGGGACTTAAGGGCGGGCCTCTGCCCGCCACCTCCGGTTAGCGGAGCAATCAACGGCGGCGGCGTCGACCTGTCTGCAGGATTTGACGCAGGATCGGGCGGCGGCGGCGGAGCCGCCAGCGAGGCGGGCGGCGGCGCCGGGGGAGACTCGTCCGGCGGCGGAGGCCGGCAGGGCGCCGCCACGGTGCCCGGCCCAGGAACGATCGTGCGGGACGGATTCACGATCAACTGCGTCGCCGGCACCCCCTGCGACCCGAACCTGGTCGTGAGCGTCAGTGACCTCGTCAACTTCCGCCCGGCCGCGCCGACCCAGCAGATGGAGCCGCGCGGGTGGAGCGTGGTCGGCCTTCCCACGAACTTCATCGCCACGGCCAGCGTGCACACCCGCTCAGGCGTGCTTCTCGGTTTTCCCGCCGAGGTGCGATTCACCCCGGTCGGTTTCCGCTGGAACTTCGGAGACGGCCAGGGTCTGGACTCGGCCGGAGGCGGGGCATCCTGGGCCGTCCTGAACCTCCCGGAATTCTCCGACACGCCCACCAGCCACACCTTCACGGAGACCGGTGGTCGCTCGATCACCCTCAGCGTGGTGTACTCGGCCGAGTACCGATTCGCGGGCCGTGACTGGCGCGCGGTGCGCGGCACTCTGGCGGTCCCGACGACCCCGCTCAGCGCGGTCGTCGCCGAAGCGCGCACCGTGCTCGTCAACCGGGAATGCACCGTCGGCGCGGCGGGCCCGGGCTGTTAGCGGCGCGGTTGCGGCGAACCCTGCGGGCAAGGTCACGGCGTCGTCATTGAATGCTCCCAGCCTGCACAAACCATTCACTCAGGTTCGGGCGCAAAGCTGGCAACGCTTGGAAGGAGCACACCATGACCGACAACACGCAGGACTCCGGCCGTAACCCTGATCATCGCGACGACGCAGATCCGTTCGAAGTGAATGCCGCCGGGGAAGCCGCCGCGCCCACCGGAAGCGCCGAGACCGTTCCGGCCCCCGACCCCGCAGTTCCGGTCCAGGTCCAGCCCGAGCAGGCGCATTCAGAGCAGGCCCAGCCCGAACCGGCCCAGCCCGAGCAGGCGCAGCCCCACCAGACCCAGGCGGCGCTCGGCTACGCCACCGACGCGTTCGGTCGTCCGCTGCCGGAAGAGGGCACCGCCCCCAACTACTACGCCCCGAACGCCGCACCGCAGGCGTACGCCACCGCGGACGGCCTGGCCACGCACACTCCCGGCTCAGGTCAGGTCAAGGATCCGGCCAAGCGCAGGGCAAGCATCGCCCTGATCGCGGCGCTGGCCGTCGGCGCCCTCGTCGGCGGGGCATCCGGCGCCGGCGTAACGGCGTTCGTGCTGACCAACCAGGACAACGGCATCCCCGTCAACCGGGCGCAGGGCCCGAGCAACGTCCTGGTCAACAACACCGACAGTGTCAACCAGATCACCGCCGTCGCTGCGAAGGCATCGCCCAGTGTCGTCACGATCGAAGCCGCCAGCGGGAACTCCGGCGGCACCGGATCCGGTGTCGTGCTCACCGAAGACGGCTACGTGCTCACCAACACCCACGTCGTCACCCTTGACGGCGCGGCCGCAGAAGCGACCCTCCAGGTCAAGGGCAACGACGGCAGGCTCTACGCCGCCACCATCGTGGGCACCGACCCGATCTCCGACCTTGCCGTGGTCAAACTCACCGACGCAAAGGGGCTCACCCCGATCACCTTCGCCGACTCGGGCAAGCTCAACGTCGGCGACACCGCGATCGCCATCGGCGCCCCGCTCGGACTGTCCGGCACCGTCACCGACGGCATCGTCAGCGCGCTCAATCGCAGCATTTCGATTGCCTCCTCTGCAGCCCCCACGACGCCGGACTCCACCACGCCCGACGATCAGAGTCCCTTCTTCTTCGATCTTCCGAACAAGGACGGCAGCAAATCCCAGCAGGGAGCGTCGAACTCGGGCAGCATCTCACTGTCGGTCATCCAGACGGATGCCGCGATCAACCCCGGCAACTCCGGCGGCGCGCTGCTCAACGCCAAGGGCGAGCTGATCGGCATCAATGTGGCCATCGCCAACGCCGGCGGCTCATCCGCCTCGGCGGCCGGCAACATCGGCGTCGGCTTCTCAATTCCGTCGAACCTGGCCAAGCGGGTCTCGGATGAACTGATCGCCAACGGCAAGGCCACCCACGGCCTGCTCGGCGCGAGCGTGACCAGCGCGGCCGGCGACCCGAAGAGCGTCACCGTCGGCGCCCTGATCAGCGAGGTCTCCTCCGGCGGTGCCGCCGAGAAGGCGGGTCTGAAGAAGGGTGACGTGATCACCAACTTCAACGGCGTCCCGATCACCGACGCCAACGACCTGACCGCCCAGGTGCGCGTGCTGGCTGCCGGAGGCAAGGCCGACCTGACCTACGTGCGCGACGGCAAGTCGATCACCGTGTCCGTCACCGTCGGGCAACTCGCCGGCTAGGAGGCCGCTCCTTCCTTCCCGCTGCGCCGCCGGCTCCTGCCGGCGGCGCAGTTCTGCGTTCCGGCGTCACGTGTGGCGGCAAAGTCGCGGCTGGTAGGCTCGAGCGACCCTCCGGAGGAATGCAAAAATGACCAGCCAGGTGCCACCTCGTGGAGACACGCGGCTGCTCGGAGTGTCCTATGTGATGCCCGTGCTCAACGACGTCACCCATGTTCGCGACGCCGTTCTCAGCCTCCTGGACCAGGACTACACCGGACCGTTCGAGGTCACCCTCGCCCTCGGGCCGAGCATCGACGGCACCACCGAACTCGTCGAGGAGATGGCCTCCGTCGACCCGCGCATCCGGGTTGTCGAAAACGAGGTCGGGTCTACGCCGGCCGGACTCAACATCGCCATCCGGGCGTCGCAATATCCGGTCGTGATCCGGGTGGATGCCCATTCGGTGCTGCCGGCGGACTACGCGCGCATCGCCGTGGAAACCCTCGAACGCACGGGGGCTGACAACGTCGGCGGCGTGATGGATGCCCAGGGCGAGAGCCCCTTCCAGAAAGCCGTCGCCCGCGCGTACGGCACGAAGATCGGCCTCGGTGGCACGCCCCTGCACGTCGGCGGCCCTGAAGGCAGGGCGGAGACGGTCTACCTCGGCTGTTTCCGGATGGACAGCCTGGTGCGGGTCGGCCTGTTCGACGAGGGCATCAAACGTGGCCAGGACTGGGAACTCAACCGGCGCATCCGCGACCTTGGGGGGACCGTCTGGTTCACACCGCGCCTGCGCGTGGTCTACCGCCCGCGCCCGAGCCTCGCCCGGCTCGCCCGGCAGATGGTCTCCACCGGGCTCTGGCGCGGCGAGCTTGCCCGGCGTTTCCCGGCGGCCAACGGCATCCGCTATTTCGCACCGCCGGTGATGGTGGTCGGCGTTGTGCTCGGCCTGCTTCTCGGCGTGGCCGGGGTCGCCACAATGCCCGCCGGCACGGCGCCGTGGCTGCTCCTCGGTTTCGTCGCCCCCGCGGCCTACCTGCTCATCGTCGCCGTCGCCACCGTGGCCGTCACCCGGCCGGACGGGTTTCGTGCCGGGCTCTGGTTTCTCGTAGTCTTGCCGTGCATCCACTTCTGCTGGGGCATCGGATTCCTGCTCGGGTATCTGAAACTCACCGACAACATCACGGCCCACACCGGGAGGCACCCATGACGCCAGGAACACCCGCGTCCGCTCGACCGGCGTCGATTGCCGAGCTGCGAGCCGTGGCCCAGCCGCCCGAGGTTCGCTTGCGGGCGAACGCCGAGCACTGGACCGCCTCGCTCTACCTGCGCGACATCTCCCCGTACATCACCTGGATGCTGCTGAAGACCCGGATCACCGCGAACGGGGTCACGGGGCTGATGATCCTGGTCGGCTGGTCGACGGCCGCCGCACTGCTCATCCCGGGCGTCTGGGGCGCGCTGCTGGCGCTCATCCTCGGCCAGCTGCAGATGCTCGTGGACTGCTGCGACGGCGAAGTGGCCCGCTGGCGCAAGGAGTCCTCTCCGGCCGGTGTGTTCCTCGACAAGGTCGGGCACTACACGACCGAGGCCCTCATCCCGATCGCATTCGGCATCAGGGCGGCGGCCTTCCCGTTCGAGGCGCCGGCCGACCTGCTCTGGACCACCCTCGGCCTGCTCCTCGCCCTCATCATCGTGCTGAACAAGGCGCTCAACGACATGGTTCACGTGGCCAGGGCGAACGCCGGGCTCACGAAGCTCTCCGACACTCGCGGGGAGAAGACCCTCACCTCCAGCCGCCTCGCCCAGGTGCGCCGGCTCGCCAGATTCCTGCCGTTCCATCGCCTGTACCACTCGGTCGAGCTGACAATCCTGATTTTCGTCACCGCCATTCTCGGCAGCTTCCTGGGTGAGCCCCTCGTTGACCGGGTCGTGCTGATCGTGCTCATCCCGCTGTCGTTCCTTGCCCTGGTCGGTCACTTCGTTGCCATCATGGCCTCCAGGCGTGTCCGTGCCTGAGAGCACCCCGATCGGGGCCGTCACTCCGACGGTCGGCGTCGTCGTGCTCACCCAGGGGACGCGGCCCGACGACCTGGCCCGCGGCATCCACTCACTGCTCGACCAGCAGGATGTTCACCTTGACATCGTCTGCGTTGGCAACGGCTGGCAGCCGACCGGGTTGCCGGCGGGGGTCAAGTCCCTCGGGCTGCCCACCAATCTCGGTATTCCGGCCGGGCGCAACCGCGGGGTTTCCTCCGTCGCCGGTGAATTCCTGTTCTTCCTCGACGACGACGCGAGCATCCCCGACCCGCGGTTCCTCAGCGAGGCGATCGCCATGCTCCGCGCCGACCCGACCATCGGCCTCGTGCAGCCGAGGGTGGTCGATCCCTCCGGTCTCACCTCGCCCCGCCGCTGGATCCCGCGCATTCGCAAGGGCGACGCCACACACTCCAGCAACGTCTTCTCGGTGTGGGAGGGCGCGGTGCTTCTGCCCCGGACGGTGTTCGACGCGACCGGGGGCTGGGCGGAACCGTTCTTCTACGCCCATGAGGGAATCGAACTGGCCTGGCGGGTCTGGGACCTGGGGCTTCGCACCTGGTATGCGGGAGACCTCGTCGCGAATCACCCGGTGATCCAGCCGACCCGGCACGCTGACTATTACCGTCTCAACGCACGCAACCGGGTCTGGCTCGCCCGCCGAAACCTCCCCGCGCCGTTCGTTCCCGTCTACGCGGGTGCATGGCTGGCCATCCAACTCCTGCGCTGGTCGCGCAACCGGCCTGCCCTGCGGGCCTGGTTCGGCGGTTTCCGCGAGGGCTGGACCAGCGACCCAGGGGAGCGCCGACCGCTCAAGGCCCGCACCGTGTGGCGGATGACCCTGGCCGGTCGTCCGCCCATCGTCTGATTGCCACCGCCCATTCGGGGGTCATGGGGAGCCGCGGGCCTGCCGCAATCGGTACTCTTGACTGGTGGGTATACAAAGAGACGTCAGGCTTGCGTTCAAGTTGGTCAGGGACGTCACGGCATCGCGCAAGGCTCAGCGACTCCTCAACGGGCGGCTTGCGGCACGTGATCTCAGGCCGAACCGGCATTTCAAAATCGCGGTGTACTTCGCGGACGGCGGTGTGAACCTCTACCAGATGCGTCAGTGGTACAAACCGCTGGCGAAGCTCGCCGAGAAGTGGCCGGTGCTCATTCTCAGCCGGAGCGGCAGTGGAGCTCTTCCCCTGATCGACGAGGCACCCGTGCCGGTCGCCTACGTGCGGAAGATCGCGGACCTCGAACGGGTGCTCGAGGAGCAGGACATCCGGATCGTGCTGTACGTCAACCAGAACCCGCGGAACTTCCAGATGATGCGCTATGGGCGCCGCTGGCACGTTTTCATCAACCACGGTGAGAGCGACAAGATGTACATGGTCACGAATCAGGTCAAGGCCTACGACTACGCCTTCGTCGCCGGGGATGCGGCGCTGGCCCGCCTCGACAAGGTGCTCTGGGACTACGACTTCGACAAGCGGGCAATCAAGATCGGGCGACCGCAGGCCGACCACTACAGCGGGAAGCTCCCGTATACCCCGGACGAACGCCAGGTGGTGCTCTACGCCCCGACCTGGGAGGGAGACCGGCCGGCCGCCGCCTACGGATCGATCGCGACGCACGGTGTGGCGCTCGTGACGGCCCTGCTCGACACCGGACGGCACCGGGTGATCTACCGGCCGCACCCGCGCAGCGGTGTCGTCAGCGCAGAGTATGCGGCAGCGAACCGCCGGATCATCGCGGCGATCGCCTCGGCCAACTCGCGTGACGCGTCCGCGAGGCACATCTTCGACGCGAGCCCCGACCTGGGTTGGCAGCTCTCCGCGGCGGACGTGGCCATCGTCGACATCTCGGCCATGGTTTACGACCGTCTTGCCGCGGGCAAGGCGCTCATGGTGACGCGCCCGGCCGACGCAGCCGCCCAGATCGACTCGAGCGGGTACCTCTCGGACTGCGAGTGGCTGGACGCCGCCGCAGCCGGCGACGTCGTGCAGGTGCTGGAGGACCTGACTCATGACAGCGAGGTGGAGCAGCGGCTGGGAGTGTGGGTGGAGCGGTATTTCGGAGACACCCGGGCCGGGGTCGCCACGGAGCGCTTCCATGCTGCCGTGCAGCACCTGATGGTTGAATGGGACCGGTTCGACGCGATGCACCCGGCGGCGGCGGGCGTCGACGTCCTCGACGCCCGCCCGGTGACCCCGGACGACGCCGACGACGCCGACGACGGCGTTTAGGCCGGAGGGCGCAGGGCACCGTCCGGAGCGAGGCCGGATGCGCCCTCATCGGTTCCTCGTTCCGCCCTGGCCCGGCGCAGGGCCTTGGGTACCAGGCCGGGCAGCCTCCCGAGCGTTCCGCGGCCGAGCTGGCTGAGCCTGGCGGAGCGTCCCGTGAGCAGGGCGGTCTCCGGCCCGGCGGCCTCCCGCACGTCGATTTCGCGCACCATGACGGCCCTGGCCCTGGGTTCGAGTTCGGGGCGGAACCCCGCCGGGGCCTGGCCGAACGCCAGCCGCGATGAGTGGATGACCCGTTTGCCGAGGATGTGGTTGCCGGCGCCGCCGATGACCGCCCCGACCCCGAACGGCAGGGCCTTGCCGAGAAGGCTGGCGCCGCCGCGGGCCGCGAACTGCTTGATGAATGCGCTCTGCAACCGGTCGGAGAGCGGTCCCATGATGGCTCGGGGGAGGCTGGTCGTCACGAGTTCTCCCCAATACGCGGTGCGCGCGGTCCCGTCACCGGAAAACTGGCCGGCGAGCTGGCGCACCAGGTCAGAGCCTTCGTGCCCGAGCATCATGGTCATCACCAGCGCCCGCGCGCGCTCCGGATCGTCGACGGTGATCCCATGCACTTCACTCACGGACTGGGTGAACAGCGCCGTGGCCTCGAGGAAGCCGGCCGTTTCGACTCCGGAGAGCGCGAGCGTGATCCCGGTTCCGACGCCCGGTATCACGGCCGTCGCGCCGACGGCAGCGCCCCCGGTGGTCACCGCGGCGAGGTAGCGCCGTTCGAGGATCTGCACGAGCTCGATGGGACCGGCGTGCGGGGAGCGGCGGCGGATCGACCGGATGTGCGCGAGCACCGCCGGGCGATGGATCGCCATGACCCGGTCGAAGCCTTTGGCGATGGCGGGCGGCAGTTGGCCGCCGTGGGGCAGTCCGCCGGTGGTCGACACGATCGGTTTGGGTTTCCTTGCCATCGAACTGCTCTCCTTAGTCTCGCGACGAGTTTACGTGCCGGTGCCGACTTCCGCCCGACCACTGGCGGGATGCGTGGGCGGAGTCTATAGATGGAGGATGCCAGAGCCTTCCTGCGAAGCATCCCGCATCCTGGGCGATCGCCTCCGTCTGCGACGCCGCCAGTTGTCACTCAATCAGGAGGCTGTGGCCCACCTGGCCGGACTCAACGTGTCCAACTATGCCCGAATTGACAGGGGTCACGGCAACCCCACGTTTCACACCCTGATCAGGCTTGCCGCGGTGCTCGGCCTCGAACCCGGAGACCTGATGAGCGGGTTCTCGACCGGCCAGCTACCGTCGGCCCGCGATGATTTCGAGGTCGGCGTCATTCGCCCGGTGCGCTGAAGCGCCCCGCCCGGCCAGTGCTCAGGCCGGTTTGATGCCGTACTGCTCGTTGTAGAGCGCGAGGACCTCGTCGATGGGGGCGTCAAGCACGAGCGCACCCTTGTCCAGGTACAGGCCGCGCGCGCAGAACCGGCGGAGGTCCCGTTCGTTGTGGGACACGAAGAAAAGCGTGCGCCCGCCGGCGAGGAGTTCTTCGATCCGTCGGTAGCACTTCTCGCGGAACGCCTTGTCGCCGACGGCGAGCACCTCGTCCACCAGGAGGATGGGCTCCTCGAGCCGGGAGATCACGGCGAAGGCGATCCGCACCTTCATGCCGCTGGACAGATGTTTGTAAGGGGTGTCGATGAAGTCGCCGATCTCGGCGAAGTCGAGGATATCGTCGAAGCGCGCGTCGATCTGGGCCCGGGTCATGCCGTGCAGGCCCGCGGTGAGGTAGACGTTGTCCCGCACCGTGAGATCGTCCACGAAACCACCGGTGATCTCGATCAGCGGCGCGACCCCGTCGGTGACGTGCACGGTGCCTTCGTCGGGAAGGACCACACCGGTGACCAGCTTCAGGAGGGTCGACTTGCCCTGGCCGTTGCGGCCGACGACGCCGATGGCCTCGCCGCGCTGCACCGTGAAGGAGACCTCGCGGAGCGCCCAGAATTCGTCCGGACGACTGCGCCGCCGCCCGCCGGCGAAGAGGTCCTTGAAACTGCGGCGACCGCGGCGGTTCCGCCTGAAACGGATGCCGACCCCGGTCAGCGAAATGACTGGCGCCGCCACTAGATCTCCTTCAGGACTGCGCGCTCGGTGCGCTTGAAAACCAGGATCCCGAGGCCGAGCATGGCCAACGACATCCCGGCGCTGACGCCGACGGTGAGCCAGTCGAGGTCGCCGGGAAAGAAAGCCGCCCGGTAGAGGCTGAAGATCCCGCTCAGCGGATTGAACGCGGCCCAGAAGTGCAACTGGGCGGGAAGGTCCGAGGTGCTGTAGATGATCGGGGAGGCGTAGAACAGGAACCGGAGCACGAGCTTGACCGCTCGCTCCAGGTCGCGGAAGAAGACGACCAGGGGCGCGACCATCAGGCCGATCCCGGCGGTCAGAACACTCTGGATCAGGATGGCCAGCGGGAACAGGAACGCGCCCGCCGTGATCGGTGCGCCGGCCAGGATCGCGAAGAAGAGGAGAACCGGCACGGAGGCCAGGAACTCGATTCCCTTGGACAGCACCAGACGATTGACCCAGATGGTGCGGGGGATCCGGGTGGAGCGGATGAGCTTCGCCTCACGCAGGAATGCGCGGGTGCAGTCGGAGATGGTGCCGTTGAACCACATCCAGGGCAGTAGGGCGGAGAGAAGGAAGATGACGTACGGCTCGTGGCCCACGCCGCGCTGGAAGACCTGGGTGAAGACGAACCAGTAGATGCCGGCCATGACGAGCGGGTCGAGGATCGACCAGAAGTAGCCGAGGAGCGACGTCGAATAGCGAACCCGCAGGTCGCGCTGGGTCAGCAGCCAGAGCGAATGCCGGTAGCGCGCAAATGATGTGCGTTGCTCGGGGCGCACTACCGCATGACTACTCACTCGACCAATCGTAGGTGAGGCCGGCCCTGCCCGGCTCCACCCTCTCATGACGCGGGTCCAGGGCATGAAATCGCCCCCCGGCACCTGCTCGGTGCCGGGGGGCGACGTCGACGTCGATGTCTGCTTCAGACGAAGAGGTTCGCGCGTTCCAGGTCTTCAGCGAAGTCGACCTCTACCGCGTAGAAGTCCGAGATGTCGAGCGGCTCGACGAGGAGGTTGTTCCTCTCGATGGCGAGTTCGATGCCGCGTTCGAAGTAGTCCTGGTCGCCGACCTTGGCGAGGTGGTGCAGCAGGATCGCCTTGTATGCGCTCGAGATGTAGTTGATGCCGACCGCTTCGCCGAGCCCGCCCTTGACGGTCTTCGACAATTCCTTGATGTAACCCTCGGCGCTGGTCGTGTACTTGACCTCTTCATCGGACACCTTCGAGGTGTTGACGGTGACGAATGACTGGTCGCGGGCGACCATCGCTGCGGCGCGGTCGAGGATGGCGGGATCGAAGACGACGTCGCCGTTCATCCACAGCACGCCGCCGGTGCTCGACGCCTGCAACGCGCGCATCAGGCTCTTCGACGTGTTCGTCTGGTCGTACTCCTCGTTGTACACGAAGGATGCCTGCGGGAACGCCTCGATGATGTGCTCGAGCTTGTAGCCGACCACGATGGTGACCTTGGCCTTCTTGCCGAAGGCGTGCGCGATGTTGTCGAACTGCTGCTGCATGATCGTTCGACCGTCGTTGAGCTCGGTGAGCGGCTTCGGAAGCGAACGACCGAGTCTGCTACCCATGCCTGCTGCCAAAATGACTACCTGGGTGGTCACGATTGTCTCCTAAAAAAAGATTCGAGTGACCCCTGCATTCGATGCATAAGACTCTTGTTTCGAACAAGTTTGTCTAGGGTTCACCCATAAGTTCACGTATAGACACGCCGTTATGCCAGCATCAGTCTACCTTATGCCCTCTATCAGAGGGAAGAGGCGGTTCCGGCGCGCGCCAATTCCGTGAACGCCGGCGCCGAACCGGCTTCGTTTTGTGTCTTCAGCTGACCGGCAAACCTGCGGTGTCGGACGGTCCTTGGTAGGTTAGCGAGGTGACTCTTGTGCCCCCCAACTCCGAGCCCGACGAGCCGACGACAGTCCCACCCGTGGTGGTTGAGACCACTGCGGAGTCGCAGAATACAACGGACCAGCACGACACTCGGATGTCCACGCCCGCGGCGCCCGGGGCGCCCGTGCGCAAGGCCCCGGTTCGCAAGACTCCGGCCCGGCCGACGGGTACCGCCCGAACACCCGCTGCGCGTGCCAAGCCCGCCGCCCCGCCGCGCGCCGACAACTCGGAAGCTCCGGCGACGTCTGCTGGGGCAGCGCCGAAGCCCCGGACGACCAGGCCCGCGGCCGCGAAGGCAACGGCAACGCGCACGGCCACCGCCAAGGCCGAATCGGCCGCCAAGTCGAGTGCGGCGCGTGCCGACACCGCGAAGGCACGCGCCGCAAAGGCCGCAGCGACCAGGGCCGCGGCGCTCGCTTCCTCGCTTGGCCAGACGGTCGCCGAGCCGATTGTCGTTGAGACCGCGCACGTTGAGACCGCGCACGTCGAACCCCCTGTGTCCGAGCCCGCTACCGCCAAGGCTGCTGACTCGACGCCCGCGAAACTCGAGCCGATCGTCGATGCCCCGGCCGTTGCGGATCCGGTCGCAGTCCCCGCGTCGACGGCAGCGCCCGCCACGAACGCCGAGACCCTGCCGACCGACGATGCCGTAACCGTCGCGGCACCGGAGGCAGACATTGAGGCACCCCAGGCGGTGGCCGTCCGGGCTCCCCGGAAGGCGCCGGCGCGATCATTGCGTGCCTCGACGAAGCGGAGTCCGAAGTCGGCCCCGCCGGTCTCGGACGAGCCCCTCACCCCGGTCGTCCTGTCGCTGACCGGGCTGAAGAAGAGCTTCGGCAACACCGTGGCCGTCTCCGGGATCGACCTCGAGGTTCGCGAGGGGTCCTTCTACGGCATCGTCGGCCCCAACGGCGCGGGCAAGACCACGACCCTCTCCATGATCACCGGACTTCTCCGGCCCGACGCGGGCTCCGTCCAGGTGCACGGCATCGATGTCTGGGGCAGCCCGATCGCAGCCAAGCGCATCATCGGCGTGCTGCCGGACCGGCTGCGGCTGTTCGACCGGCTCACCGGGGCGCAGCTGCTCTACTACTCCGGTGTCCTGCGGGGACTCGACGGGGCGACAGTTCGCAAGAGGTCGGCAGACCTTGCCGCGGCGTTCGGCCTGGAAGATGCGCTCAACCGGCTCGTCGCCGACTACTCGGCCGGCATGACGAAGAAGATCGCCCTGGCCTGCGCGATGATCCACTCGCCGAGGCTCCTCGTGCTCGACGAACCATTCGAGTCTGTCGACCCTGTCTCCGCGGTCAATGTCACGGAGATACTGCAGAAGTATGTGGCCAGCGGCGGCACGGTGGTGCTGTCCAGTCATGGCATGGACCTGATCCAGCGTGTCTGCGACCACGTGGCCATCATCGTGCAGGGCGCCGTTCTCGCTGCGGGGACGATCGACGAGGTCCGGGGTGAGAAGACCCTTGAAGAGCGGTTCATCGAGCTTGCCGGCGGACGCAAGGTTGCGGAGGGCATGGAGTGGCTGCACAGTTTCTCGGACTGAAACTCCGCCTGCTCGCGAACCTGTTCCGGCGCAGCCCCTGGCAGGCCGTCGGTATCGCGATCGCGCTCCTCTACGGCCTTGCCGTCGCTGTCGGTCTCGTCATCCTGTTGGTCGGACTCCGCTTCGTCGGCGACATCGTCGCCGTTCGCGACGGCCTGGTCGTCGCCGGGTCGATCGTCGTGCTCGGATTCCTGCTCGTTCCCCTGGTCTTCGGCATTGACGACAGCATGGACCCGCGGAAGTTCGCGACCATGGGCATCCCGAATCGTCGGCTGTCCGGAGGACTTGCGCTCGCCTCGCTGGTCGGGGTGCCGGCCCTCGTGCTCTCGCTCGTGCTCCTCGGCACCGTCGTGACCTGGTCGCGGGGTGTCATCGAGACGCTGCTGGCCATGGTGGCGGCCGCCATTCTGCTGGTGACCTGCATGCTGGCCTCCCGGGTGAGCACCTCGATCGCGGCATTCCTGCTGTCGACCCGCCGGTCCCGGGAATTCACCGGCATCATCGGCGTGCTCTTCCTGGTGATGGTGGCCCCGGTTGTGCTGCTCATTCTCAACCTCGATTGGCAGCGCTACGGCCTCGACCTTCTCGGGGGGCTCTCGGCCATCCTCGGCTGGACGCCCCTCGGGGCCGCCTGGGCGGTTCCCGGCGACGCCGCCACCGGCGCCTGGGGGACGGCCTTCCTCAAGCTGCTGATCGCGGCCGCCACGGTCTACCTTCTTTGGCTGGCCTGGCAGGCCCTGGTCGCACGGATGCTCGTCACCCCGGGCAGGGAGGCCCAGGCCCGCCAGTACGGCGGCCTCGGCTGGTTCGACCGGATGCCGCACACCCCGATCGGCGTCATCGCGGCACGCAGCCTCACATATTGGGGCAGGGACTCGCGCTACTGGATGTCACTCGTCATGATCCCTGTCATTCCGATCCTGGTCATCCTGCCGTTGTCCTTCGCCGGGGTGCCGCTCCCCTACCTTGCCCTGCTCCCGGTCCCGCTCATGTGCATCTTCCTCGGCTGGACGATGCACAACGACGTCGCCTACGACCACACGGCCATCTGGCTCCACGTCGCCTCCGGCACCCGGGGATTCGCCGATCGGATCGGACGCCTGGTCCCGACCCTGTTCGTCGGCATCCCGTTGATCGGGATCGGTTCGGCGGTCAGCGTCTCGTTCTTCGGGGACTGGGCGGTGCTCCCGTCGGTGCTCGGCGTGAGCACGTGCATCCTCCTCACCGGGCTCGGTTTTTCCAGCTACACCTCGGCCAGGTTTCCGTACCCGTCGACGAAACCGGGGGACAGCCCATTCGCCCAGCCCCAGTCGACCGACACCGCCGCGGCGATGATCCAGTCGCTGACCTTCACCGGCTCGATCCTGCTGTCCCTCCCGGCGATCTCCTTCGCCGTCCTGGGCATATTCTCCGATCCGATCTGGCACCTGCCGGCGCTGTTCTCGGGCGTCGGAGTCGGCCTGCTCACCCTTATCGGCGGCATCTGGCTTGGCTCCCGCACGTTCGAACGGCGCGGGCCGGAGATGCTCGCGTCCGCGATTCGAGCCTGAGTCGCCCACACCGCTCGTCCCGCTCCTGCCTACAATGTTCGTATGACTGAAGACTTTCGCGCGAGCATTGCAGAACCGGGCCAGCCGGGCGGCGGCATCTCCACGCTCGACCGCGAGCTCGAGGAGCTCATCAACCAAGAGCAGATCGAGCCGGGGGACCACGAGCGGTTCTCCCACTACGTCCCGAAGGACAAGATCCTCGAGTCCGCGATATCCGGAAAGCCGGTGCGCGCCCTGTGCGGCAAGAAATGGCTTCCCGGACGCGACCCGGAGAAGTTCCCGGTCTGCCCGACCTGCAAGGCCATCTACGAAAAGATGAAGGGCTAGTCCGCCGTCGGTGGTCGAGCGTGTCGAGACCGCGGATCTCGACAAGCTCGATCACCGGGAGTAGGGTCATCGCCCGCCCGGTCTCCGGGAGTAGGGTCAGGCCTGGCGGTACAGGGTGGGGATGACGGGATCTCCGCGGCCGAGCCGGAACGCCTCGATCGGCAGCTCCTGCATGACGCGAGCATTGTGGGTCCTGGCCCGCACCGTGCCGGCGACCCCGAGGTAGGCCTCGTCGATGACGCCGTCGGTGACGAACGGCACGAGCAGGGCGCGGTCACGACCGTCCGGGGCCTCGAGGCCGGAGGTGTCATCATCCGACTGGCCGACCAGCACGATTTCGGCACGCGCGATTCCGGCAGCGTCGAGGCGTCGCACCGAGCGTTTGCGGCCGCCGACGCCCGCCTTGGCGGTGGACGTCTTGGCGACCGAGACCCATTCGCCGGCGTCGTCCCGGTGAGCCACCAGCTTGTAGACCATGCCCGCCGCGGGATGCCCGGATCCGGTGACGACGGATGTGCCGACCCCGAACGCGTCGACCGGCGAGGCGGAGAGAGCGGCAATCGAGTACTCGTCGAGGTCGCTGGTGACCGTGATCCTGGTGTTCACGGCGCCGAGCGAATCCAGTTGCGCTCGTGCTCCTGCGACGACGGTCGGCAGGTCGCCCGAGTCGATCCGGATCGAGCCGAGGCCGGGACCGGCCACCTTGACGGCCAGGTCGATCCCGCGGGTGACGTCGTAGGTGTCGACGAGGAGGGTGGTCGATGCCCCGAAGGCGGCCACCTGGGCGCGGAAGGCGTCTTCCTCGCTGTCGTGCAGCAGGGTGAACGAGTGCGCGGCGGTGCCCATCGTCGGCACGCCCCAGGTCCGCCCGGCCTCGAGGTTGCTCGTCGACGCGAAGCCGGCGATGTAGGCGGCCCGGGCCGCCGCGACGGCCGAGTACTCCCCGGTGCGCCGGGAGCCCATTTCCGCGAGCGGCCGGCCCAGGCTCACCGACACCATCCGGGCTGCCGCGCCGGCGACGGAGCTGTCGTAGTTGAGCACGCTGAGGATGAGGGTTTCGAGGATGACGCACTCGGCGAAGCCGCCGTCGACCGTCACCAGGGGCGAGCCGGGGAAGTAGGCCTCGCCCTCCTGATAGCCCCAGATGTCGCCGCGGAAGGCGTAGTCGGCCAGCCAGTCGAGGGTCGGCCGGCGCACGACGGAGTTGGCGTCGAGCCAGGCGAGTTCGGCATCCGTGAACCTGAAATCGCGGATGAGCTCGAGGAGACGACCGGTGCCCGCGACGATTCCGTAGCGGCGGCCGGAGGGGAGTCGTCTGGCGAAGGCCTCGAACTGGCACTCGCGACCGGCGGTGCCGCTCTGGATGGCGGCGTCCACCATGGTGAGCTCGTAACGGTCGGTGCGGAATGCTGAGGATTCGGTCACCCGATAAACCCTATCCGCACCGACCGGCGATCGGCCCGGTGAGGACTTACAGGGCGCCGAAGGCGACGATGCAGTTCTGGCCGCCGAAGCCGAATGCGTTCGCGAGGGCGTAACGGACCGGCTTCACCCTGGCGGTCAGCGGAACGTAGTCGAGGGTGCAGTCAGGGTCGGGAGTGACGTAGTTGATCGTCGGCGGGATGATCCCGGTGCGGATCGACAGGGCGCAGAGCAGGCCGGAGAGGGCTCCCGCCGCGCCGATCAGGTGACCGGTCATCGACTTGGGAGCCGTGACGGCGATTCCGTCTGCCGAGTTGCCGAGTGCTTGGCGAATGGCCGAGGACTCCGCGCGGTCGTTCGCCTGGGTCGAGGTGCCGTGCGCGCAGATCATGTCGATGTCGCTCGGGTTCAATTTCGATTTGGCGAGGGCCCGGGTCATCGCGAGGCTGGCGTACTTTCCCGTCGGTTCGGGTGCCACGATGCTGTGGCCGTCGCTGGTCAGCGCCCCGCCGAGGACCTCGGCGTAGACGCGGGCGCCGCGGGCCTTGGCGTGGGAGAGCAGCTCCATCACGAAGATGACCGCGCCCTCGCCGAAGACGAGGCCGTTTCGGTCGGCGTCGAACGGTCGGCTCGCCTCGGCGGGGGAGTCGTTGTTCTTGGAGGCCGCGTGCATGGCATTGAGCCCGGCGAACATGACGGGCGTGATTGCGGCTTCGACGCCGCCGGCGATGACGACGTCAGCGTCCCCCATCATCAGGAGCGTGCGGGCTTCGAGCAGGGCGTAGGCGCCGCTCGCGCAGGCCAGGGCGCTGGCGTTGACCGGGCCGTGCACGCCGAGGTCGATCGCCACCTCGCAGGCGGCCATGTTGAGCAGCGACGACGGCACGAAACGCGGCGGGATGCGCCGCGAACCGCCGGAGTTGACGAGTTCGGTGGCCTCCTGGATCTCCGCATAGCCGGAAACGGCGCTGTTCACCACGACGGCGGTGTCGATTCCTTCCATGGACGGGCCGAACCCGGCGTCGGACACGGCCTCGCGGGCGGCGGCGATCGCGAGCTGGGACGCACGGGACGCCCGCCTGACCTGCTTGATGGACATCTGCTCGGCGGGAACGAAGTTCTTCACTTCGCCGGCGATCTGGGTCGGCAGACCCTCGGGGTCGAACTGCGTGATCCGCGCCACCCCGCTTCGGCCGTTTGTGAGTCCCGACCAGGTGTCCCGCCAGGTGTTTCCCAGGGGCGTCAAGGCGCCCAACCCGGTAATTACGACTCGATCATTCACTGGGTCATCTCCTCAAACGACGAATGTGACGTCATTCTGTGCGGTTACCGTCGGTTGGCGGGCTCCATATTCCGAGTGTAGTTACGCCCATATTCCCGCCCTGGTACGTGCGAGGGCCTCTCGGCGGAGCCTGAGAATATGCCCACAATCGCCCGGTGCGGGGGCGGGCGAGGCGGGCTAACGCGGATCCCGACGCGGGCCGGGCACTTCGTCGGGAACGGGGGATTCCGACTAAGCTCGATTGTCGTGACGGATGCACCGATTGGAATCTTCGATTCCGGAGTGGGCGGCCTGACCGTCGCCCGGGCGATCAAGGATCAGCTGCCCAACGAATCGATCCTCTATATCGGGGATACCGCGCACTCCCCATACGGTCCGAAAAAGATCGCGGACGTGCGCCGCTACGCGCTCCAGGTGCTCGACGACCTTGTCGCGCAGGACGTGAAGATGCTGGTGATCGCGTGCAACACCGCCTCCGCCGCCGTGCTCCGCGACGCACGGGAGCGCTACAGCGTGCCCGTGGTCGAGGTCATCCAGCCCGCGGTCCGTCGCGCCGTCGGCACCACCCGGAACAACCGGGTCGGCGTGATCGGCACGGCCGGGACAGTCACGTCCCGCGCCTACGACGATGCGTTCGCCGCCGCCACCACCATCCGGCTCTTCACCCAGGCCTGTCCCCGATTCGTCGAATTCGTCGAGGCCGGTGTGACCACCGGAGATGAGGTCCTCGCGGTCGCGGAGGAGTACCTCGCACCGCTGAAGGCGGCGGGGGTCGACACCCTGGTGCTCGGTTGCACGCACTATCCATTCCTGCGCGGCGCCATCTCCTACGTGATGGGCGACACCGTCACCCTCGTGTCCAGCGACACCGAGACGGCCAACGATGTCTACCGGGCGCTGGTCAGCCAGGGCGCCGAACGCGTGGACACGCGCCCGCCGACCTACCGCTACGAAGCCACCGGCGGCAGCGCCGAGGACTTCCTCAGCCTGGCCCATCGCCTGGTCGGCCAGGACATCTCCCGGGTCGACCTCGTCGAGACCGGCACCTTCAATCTGAGCGAACTCGTCGAATTCGCGGCATCGCATCCGAACACCAACAAGGAGACCTTGTGAACGACACTGTGCGCGCCGACGGACGAACGACAGACGAGCTTCGGCAGGTCACGATCGAGCGAGGCTGGAGCGACCAGGCCGAAGGCTCGGCCCTGATCTCGTTCGGCCGCACCAAGGTGCTCTGCACCGCCTCCTTCACCAACGGCGTCCCGCGGTGGATGGCAGGCAAGGGAGCCGGCTGGGTCACCGCGGAGTACTCCATGCTGCCCCGGTCCACCAACGACCGGATGGCCCGCGAATCCGTCAAGGGCCGCATCGGAGGCCGCACCCACGAGATCAGCCGCCTGGTCGGCAGGAGCCTCCGCGCCGTGGTCGACATGAAGGCGCTCGGCGAGAACACGATCGTCCTGGACTGCGACGTGCTGCAGGCCGACGGCGGCACCCGCACGGCCGCCATCACCGGCGCATACGTCGCCCTGGCGGATGCCCTCGAATGGGGCCGGGAAAAGAAGTTCCTCGGCCAGAGGGCGCAGCCGTTGATCGACAGCGTCGCGGCCGTTTCCGTCGGAATCGTCGGCGGAGTGCCGATGCTGGACCTCGCCTACACGGAGGACTCGAAGGCAGAGACCGACATGAACGTGGTCGTCACCGGTCGCGGGCTGTTCGTGGAGGTGCAGGGTACCGCCGAGGGTGCCCCGTTCGATCGCAGCGAATTGAACTCCCTGCTCGACCTGGCGCTGGCCGGCACGGTCACCCTGACCGAGTTCCAGAAGAACGCGCTGGGGCGCTAGCCGTGCAGGTCGTCCTCGCCACCCACAACCCTCACAAGGTAGAGGAGTTGCGTCGCATCCTCGCCCCGCGGCTTCCCGGCATCGAGGTCCTCGCCTACGACGGCCCCGAACCCGTCGAAGACGGCACCAGCTTCGTCGAGAACGCCCTGATCAAGGCGCGTGCCGCGGCCGCTCACACCGGACTGCCCGCCATTGCCGACGACTCCGGCATCTGCGTCGACGTGCTCGGCGGCTCGCCGGGCATCTTCTCCGCCCGCTGGGCCGGCCCGGCCAGGGATGCCGAGGCGAACCTGAGACTGCTGCTCTGGCAGCTGGCCGATGTGCCAGACGACCACCGGGGTGCACATTTCGCCTGCGTGGCGGCGCTGGCTGTTCCGGACGGCACGGAACGCCATGTCACCGGGGAATGGCCGGGCCAGATCCTGGCCGAACCGTCCGGGGAACAGGGCTTCGGGTACGACCCGATCTTCCTTCCTGACGGCTATGCCATCTCGGCCGCCGAACTCACGCCGAATGTGAAGAACGAGCAAAGCCACCGGGCGAGGGCCTTCGAACAGCTGGTTCCGCTGATTCGGGAACTGCTGTCCGACTGACCGCGGCCGGCTGGCCCTCGCCGGCCTGCACCGGCCTGCACCGGCCGCGGGAGCGGTGTCACCCGGTGCTGAGAATGGCACTCATTCCCAACTGGCGGCTCAACTGGCTATCCTCTGGTGCGCGCTCTACGTTTGACGCATGGGCCACGATCACGCGCACACCTCGCAGACCAACCGCGTGCGCCTCACGGTGGCGATCGGCGTCGTCGCGATCGTGCTCGTCGTCGAGATCATCGGCGCCGTCCTCACCGGTTCCCTCGCCCTGCTGGCGGATGCCGGCCACATGTTCTCCGACCTTGCCGGCCTGGTCATCGCCCTCGTCGCGACGGTCGTGGCCGCCAGGCCTGCCACCGACCGGCAGACCTTCGGCTACCAGCGGGCCGAGGTTTTCGGTGCGCTGATCAACGGGCTGATCCTTGTGGCCGTGGCGATCTCCGTCGTGGTCGGGGCCGTGACCCGACTGGTCGGCGCGTCGCCGGTCGAGGTGCAGGCAATGCCGATGCTGGTCGTGGCCGTGATCGGCCTCGGCGCGAACATCGCCGGGCTGCTGCTCCTGCGCCCGGCGGCGAAGGGGTCGATCAATATGCGCGGGGCCTATCTCGAGGTGCTCGGGGACGCCCTCGGTTCGGTGGCCGTCATCGTGGCGGCCGCGGTCATCCTGCTCACCGGCTTCGCCCAGGCCGACGCGATCGCGTCGCTCGTCATCGCGGCGATGATCGGCCCCCGGGCGTTCGTGCTGCTCCGCGACGTCGTGCGGGTGCTGAGCGAGTCAGCCCCCGTCGACACGGATGTCACGGAGATCCGCCGGCACCTGCTGGAGACGGCCGGGGTGGTCGCCGTGCACGACGTGCACGTCTGGGCCATCACATCGGGCGCGCACGTCTTCAGCGCCCACGTGGTGGTGGAACCGGCGGTGCTCCAGTCGGGAGGATCCGGAGAACTGCTCGATGCCCTCTCCGCCTGCCTCGCCGAGCACTTCGACGTCGATCACTCGACCTTCCAGCTCGAGCCGGCGGAGCACGCCGCGCACGAGGACTACCCGCACCTCTGATCCGACAATGCGAGCGGTGCAGGCCGATCGCGTCGGACGGTCAGGAGTCGTGCTTGTGGTGGCCTTCGAAGACGTCGGGGTCGAGCACCAGACTCTCGGTGGCGGTGGTCACGCCGGCGCGGGTGGCACGACGGGCCTTCACGGTGGCCTGCACGTAGTGGAACACGGTGGGAATCAGCGTGATCAGGACCGCGCCGAGCAGGATCACATCGATGTATTGGCTGACGAAGTCACGCACGGGCGGGATATAGCCGAGGAAGAAGCCCGCATAGGTCACCCCGACGCCCCAGAGCAGGGCGCCGGCGAGGTTGTACATCGAATACCGGCGGTAGTTCATCCGCCCCACGCCGGCGGCCACGGGGGCGAAGGTTCGCACGATCGGCACGAAACGGGCGACGATCACGGCGAAGCCGCCGAATCGCTCGAAGAACGCATTGGTGCGCTCGACGTTTTTCACGCTGAACAAGCCTGATTCCTTGCGCTCGAACACGCGCGGCCCGAACTTGCGGCCAATCAGGTAACCGCATTCGCCGCCGACGAACGCGGCGAAGCCGATGGCCAGGGCCACCCACCAGATATCGATCTGGATGGTGCCGTTGAAGGTCAGGATGCCGGTGATCACCAGCAGGGTGTCGCCGGGGAAGAGGAAACCGACCAGGAGGCCGGTCTCGGCGAAGATGATCGCGCAGACGCCGAGCAGGGCCCAGGCGCCGAACCCGTCGATCAGGTACTTGGGGTCAAGCCACGGGATGAGGGCCGTGTGAATCGACGCGGTGTGAACCAAGGCGGTGTGAATCACGAATGAGTCTCCAGTCGGTGGCCTGGGCGGCCGGGCGGCGGTAATCGTGGGGCGGTGATCGTGGGTGCTGTGGTACAGGGTATCCCCAGATTACGGGAGAACACCGTATGCGCCGGTCACCGGGCATCAAACCTCGGGGCGACGTCATCCGACGCATTGTTCACGTGCGGGAGAGGGGACTTGAACCCCCACGCTCGAAAGCACAGGAACCTAAATCCTGCGTGTCTGCCAATTTCACCACTCCCGCGACTGCGGTTCCAGTGTAGTTCGTGCGCCGGGGGCCGGCCGCTGCCGGTCCCGTCTGGAGCGGAGGCCGGTCAGGCCGGGGACGGGCGGCCGTGCAGAGCCTGCCGGAAGGAGTCGACCTGATGCCGCAACGCCGCGACCAGGGTGGCCACGGCCGGTTGGTGCAGGGACTCGGGGCGGAGCACCATCCAGTACTGCAGCTGCTCGTTGAACTGGGCGGGGAGCAGCCGCACCAGGTCGGGGTGCCGGTCGGCCATGAAGCACGGGAGGAAGCCGATGCCGGCGCCGGCGCGGGTCGCCTCAACGTGCACGAAGACGTTGGTCGAGCTGAGCGAGGCCCGCATCGACGGGACCAGCCGGCGTGGGGCATCCAGATCGTCCACCAGCAGCATCGAATCGACGAAATAGACCAGCGGATGCTGCGTGAGCTCGGCCACGGTCGCCGGGGTTCCCTTCTCGGCGAGATAGGCGCGCGACGCGTACATGCCGAGCCGGTAGTGGCCGAGCCTTACGGCCTCGGCCCGGTGCACCTGCGGTTCGCCGACCACCACCTCGATGTCGAGGCCGGAGCGATGCTGGAGGGCACGCCGAGTCACCGTGACGATCTCCACCCGGAGATTCGGGTGGGTGCGCTGCAGGGCGGCGACGGCCGGGGCTGCGATGTAGGCGCTGAAGCCGTCGGTCGCCGACATGCGCACGACACCGGACAACTGGCCCAGCTGACCGGCCGGCCCGTTCAGCACGGCCACGGCGGCTTCGACGTTCTCGGCCGCGTTGAAGGCCCGCTTGCCCAGCTCCGTCAGCTCCCAGCCCCCCCACGGTGTGCGAGAGCACACGCCCGTCGAGGGCCTTCTCCAGGGCGGTGATCCGGCGTGCGACCGTGGTGTGGTTCAGCCCGAGGCTGTCGGCCGCGGCGGTGTACCGACCGGTGCGGGCGACCGCGAGTAACACCAGGAGGTCGTCGGGATTGGGTGACGGCGGCGGCGCTGCGGCGAGGGACATATCTGCAATTATGCACACGACATCTGTAGAAGTGGTCATTGATGCACAGAAGGTCTCCGGGAATACTCAGTGGAGCCGTGTTGGGTGGAACTCGACCCGCGGTCATCGACCACCAAGTGTCAGCGACGACACCGAAGGAGACAGACATGAGCGTCAATCAACGCGTCGGAGCCGGGAAGCCGGGAACGAGCGGGTCTGGTCAGGACAGTCCGGAGGAGAAGTCGGGGCTGCGCAAGATCGTGGCGGCGTCGATGGTCGGCACGATCGTGGAATGGTACGAGTTCTTCCTCTACGCCACGGCGGCCAGCCTCGTCTTCGGCAAGTTCTTCTTCCCCAACGCGGGCAGCGAACTGGACGGCATCATCGCCGCATTCCTCACCTACGCCGTCGGCTTCATCGCCCGCCCGCTCGGCGGCATCGTCTTCGGCCAGATCGGAGACCGGCTCGGACGCAAGCACACCCTCCAGGTCACGATCATCCTGGTCGGTGCGGCCACGTTCCTGATGGGCTGCCTGCCCGGCTTCAACAGCATCGGCTACTGGGCGCCCGCGCTGCTCGTCGTCCTGCGCTTCATCCAGGGCTTCGCGGTCGGCGGCGAATGGGGCGGCGCCGTGCTGCTCGTGGCCGAGCACAGCCCGAACAAGACCCGTGGTTTCTGGTCGAGCTGGCCGCAGGCGGCCGTGCCGGTCGGCAACCTGCTCGCCACCCTCGTGCTGCTGACCATGTCCTGGATCCTGCCCGCCGAGCAGTTCCTCGGCTGGGGCTGGCGGGTGGCCTTCTGGCTCTCCGCGATCATCGTGGTGATCGGCTACTACATCCGCACCCACGTCAGCGAGGCGCCGATCTTCCTTGAGGCCCGCGCGCAGGTCGAGGCGGAGAAGGCGATCAGCTACGGCGTGATGGAGGTCGTGCGCAAGTATCCGAAGGGAATCCTGGGGGCCATGGGCCTTCGCTTCGCCGAGAACATCCTCTACTACACGATCGTCAGCTTCTCGATCGTCTATCTGGTCACGGTGCACCAGTACAACACGAGCCAGCTCCTGCTCGCCCTGCTGCTCGCCCACGTCGTGCACTTCCTCGTGATCCCGCAGGTCGGCCGGCTCTCCGACCGATTCGGACGCAAACCGGTCTACCTCGCCGGGGCCGTGCTCGGATCGACCTGGGCGTTCTTCGCCTTCCCGATGTTCGACACCCTCAACCCGGTCGTCATCGTGGCGGCCATCACCATCGGTTTGTGCTTCCACGCTCTGATGTATGCCGGGCAGCCCGCGATCATGGCCGAGATGTTCCCGACCCGGATGCGCTACTCCGGGGTGTCCCTCGGCTACCAGGTCACCTCGATCCTCGCCGGCTCGATGGCGCCGATCATCGCCACGGCGCTGCTCCAGCAGTACAAGTCCTGGCTGCCGGTGGCGTTCTACCTGGTGATCGCCTGCGCGATCACCGTCGTCGCCGTGGTCACGCTCAAGGAGACCAGGGGAATCTCGCTGCGCGAGGTCGACGCGGAGGACGCCCGCAAGCACGGCCTGGAGCCGGCGAGGGTCGCCGGCTGACCCTGCCGAGTGACCTGACCCGCACGCCCACGCCAGCCCGCACCACGAAGGATCACCTGATGACCGCAGCACCAGAGACCGTTTCGCCACCCGACGGGGGCGGGAGCAGACCCCTCGAGGGCCGAAGAGCCCTCGTCACCGGGGGAGCGAGCGGAATCGGCGCGGCCACGGTCCGAGCGCTCGCGGCCCGCGGCGCCCATGTCGTGGTGGCCGACATGGACCAGGCCGGTGCCGCATCCGTCGCCGCGGAGGTCGGCGGGTCGAGCTGGTCGGTGGACCTCCTGGACCCGGCCGCGCTGACCGACTCGGAGCTGGCCCTGCGGTTGGCGGGCGTGGACATCTTGGTCAACAACGCGGGAATCCAGACGATCAGCCCTATTCAGGACTTCGACCCGGAGGACTTCCGCCGCATCATCACGCTCATGCTGGAGGTTCCCTTCCTCTTGATCCGGGCGGCGTTGCCGCAGATGTACGAGCGCGGTTTCGGACGCATCATCAACGTCACCTCGGTGCACGGCATCCGGGCATCGCCGTTCAAGGCGGCGTATGTCGCGGCCAAGCACGGGCTGGAAGGCCTCTCCAAGGTGACCGCCCTCGAGGGCGGGGAGCACGGGGTGACGAGCAACTGCGTCAGCCCCGGGTATGTGCGCACGCCCCTGGTCGAGAAGCAAATCAAGGACCAGGCGCTCGTGCACGGCATCCCCGAGGCGGAGGTCCTCGGCCGGATCATGCTGACGGAGAGCGCCATCAAGCGGCTGGTCGAGCCGGAGGAGGTCGGGTCACTGGTGGCCTGGCTGGCCTCGGCCGACGCTGCCATGGTCACGGGCTCCAGCTACGGGATGGACGGCGGCTGGTCCGCCCGCTGAGTTCCGGGTAGCTCCGCCCAGGCGATCCTCGCCCAGCCAGGCCCGGTGGTCGAGCGTGTCGAGGCCTCGCTCCCTGCCGCGGTGGTCGAGCTTGTCGAGGCCTCGCGACGGATCGCCAAGTCCCGGAATCGAGTAAGTAGGCCGCAGATGTGGAGCGGCCCCATAGGATGCCGAACCGGTCTCGACGGGCTCGACCACCGGGTCTCGACGGGCTCGACCACCGGGTCTCGACGGGCTCGACCACCGGGTCTCGACGGGCTCGACCACCGGGTCTCGACGACGGGCTGTGGATAAGTTCTCCGGCGCATCGCCCCGGTGGACCATCATTCAGGGATGAGCGAGGCCGTGCGCATCATCACCGAGCAGGTCCGGACCCGGGTGCGCCGCGACGGCGTCGATCTCTCGACCGACCTGTTGCTGGCCGAGAAGTACGTGCACGACGAGCTGCAGCGCTACAGCGAGCGGGCCCTCGGCTCCTCCCTGCCCCTCATCCACGACGAGCGCCAGGCGGCCAGGGAGGTGGTGGCGTCGCTGACCGGTTTCGGCGCCCTCCAGCCGTTCCTCGACGACCCGGGCATCGAGGAGATCTGGATCAACGCGCCGTCACGGGTGTTCGTGGCCCGCGACGGGGTGCCGGAACTGACGGACATGGTGCTCTCCGAGCGGGAGGTACGGGACCTGGTCGAACGGATGCTGCAGGCATCCGGCCGTCGGGTGGACCTTTCTTCCCCGTTCGTCGATGCGTCCCTGCCGGACGGCTCGCGGCTGCACGTGGTCATCCCGGACATCACCCGCAGGCACTGGGCAGTGAACATCCGCAAGTTCACCCGGCGCATCCGGGACCTGAACCAGTTGGTCGGACTGGGGTCGCTCACCCAGCAGGCGTCGGAATTCCTGCGGATGTGCGTTCTGTCAGGGCAGAACATCCTCGTCTCCGGCGCGACACAGACCGGCAAGACCACCATGCTCAACGCCCTCCTCACGGCCACCCGCCGCAACGAGCGGATCGTGACGGTGGAGGAGACCTTCGAGCTCGACCTCGCCGCCCGCGACGTCGTGGCCATGCAGTGCCGCCAGCCGAGCCTCGAGGGAACCGGCGAGATCACCCTGCGCCGGCTGATCAAGGAGTCCCTGCGGATGCGGCCCGACCGCCTCATCGTCGGCGAGGTGCGCGAGGCGGAGAGCCTTGACCTGTTGATCGCCCTGAACAGCGGGCTGCCGGGGATGTGCTCGATCCACGCCAACAGCGCCCGGGATGCCCTGGCCAAGCTGTCCACGCTCCCGCTCCTGGCCGGTCGCAACATCGACTCGGCGTTCGTGCTGCCGACCGTTGCGGGCTGCATCGACATCGTGGTGCACTGCGAAATCGACCGGCATGGCCGTCGCCGCGTCATCGAGATCCTGGCGCCAAGCGGTCGGCTTGCCGGCCCCGTGATCGAGGCGAGCCCCATCTTCCTCATCCAGGGCGGAACGCTCACGGCGACCGGCGGTCACCCCGGAAAGCTCACGAAGTTCCTGGCTGCGGGACTCGACCCCGCCATTGTGCTGCGTGCGGGTGCGGGTGCGGCATGACCATAGTTCTCGGGAGCCTGCTCGGTGCCGGCCTGCTGCTGGTGGCATCGCCGTTCCTCTGGCCGAGTCGCGGGGCGGCAGATCCCGGGCGGGGCAGGGCTCGCGGAGCCTTCCGGGCGGACCTGGCCCAGGCAGGCCTGGGCGCGCTTCCGCTGCCGGCATTCGCGGCGATTTCCCTTGTCCTCGGGGTGGCCGGCTTCGCGCTCGCCGAGGCGCTCCTCGGCATCGGGGCGCTATCGATCGTCGCGGGGCTGGGCGGCATCGCCTTGCCCGTGCTGGTTGTCTCCTGGCGCGCGCGGGCAGCGCGCCGGGCGAACCATACGGTCTGGCCCGACGTCGTCGACCATCTCGTCTCCGCGGTGCGGTCGGGCCTGGCCCTCCCCGACAGCGTGAGCAGCCTGGCGGATGCCGGCCCGGCAGCGACCAGGGCCGCGTTCGCGGCGTTCGCCGGGGACTACCGGTCCACCGGGAATTTCGCCTACGCCGTGGACCGGCTGAAGGAGTCCCTGGCCGACCCGGTCGCCGATCGCATCCTCGAAACCCTGCGGATGGCCAGGGAGGTCGGCGGCAGCGACCTCACGATCGTGCTCCGCAGCCTTGCGGCCTGGCTCCGGCAGGATGCGGCCATCCGGGCCGAGGTCGAGGCCCGCCAGTCGTGGGTGGTGAATGCCGCACGGCTGGGAGTGGCGGCGCCATGGGTGATCCTGTTGCTCCTCGGGTCGCGGCCGGAGGCGGCCGTCGCGTACAACACCAGTGCCGGCGTGGCCGTCGTGCTCGGCGGCCTCGGCATGTCGGTCGTGGCCTACCGGGTGATGGTGGCCCTGGGCCGGCTCCCGGAGGAACGCCGGTGGTTCCGGTGAGTGCGCCGCTGGCGTGGGGCCTGCTGTGCGGCTGCGCGCTGGGGATCGGCCTGTGGTCGATGGTGAGCACGATCCCGCGTCTGAGCCGGCCTCGACTCGTGCACAGGCTCGCCCCGTACATCCTGGACGTGTCCGCCGAGGCTCGCGCCTTCGTCGGCCGAAGGTCGGTAGACCCGATCCCCGTGCTCGGAACCCTGTTCGCCCCGGCGTTCGGCTCCCTCAAACGGCTACTCGGGGCCGTGCTCGGTGGTGCGGACGGGATCGAGCGGCGCCTGCGCCAGTCCGGGGCGGATCACAGCGTCGATCGATTCCGGTCAGAGCAGGTGGTCTGGGCGCTTGTCGCCTTCGGGCTGGGCGGCGGTCTCGTCATCGCGCTGCCGGCCTTCCGCTCGGTGCCCGTGGGGGTGCCGGTCGCCCTGCCAGTGCTGGCCGGCCTCTGCGGCGCCCTGGCGAGGGACTGGTTCCTGACCCGCGCGGCGGGAGCCCGGCTGGCGCGGATGCAGAGCGAGTTGCCGACGATTCTGGAGTTCCTCACGCTCTCCTTGTCGGCGGGCGAGGGAATCCTGGATTCGCTCGCGCGGGTGTCTCGCACGAGCACGGGGGAGCTGTCGCGCGAATTCGCCGGCGTTGTCGCCGATGTGCGGATCGGCGTGCCGCTGCACTCCGCGTTGCGATCGATGTCCGGTCGCCTTCACCTTCCGGCGGTGACCCGTCTCGTCGACCAGGTCTCCGGCGCGCTGGACCGAGGCACGCCCCTGGCCGAGGTTCTGCGGGCCCAGGCGCAGGACTCACGGGACAGTGCCAAGCGGGAGTTGTTGGAGGTGGCCGGCAAGAAGGAGGTGGCAATGCTCGTGCCCCTGGTCTTCCTCATTCTTCCCCTGACCATCCTGTTCGCGGTCTTCCCCGGCCTGTTCATCCTGCAATCGGGTTTCTGATCCACCATCCCACCGAGTGATTTCCACGGAAAAGAGGAGCATGATGACCACATTGCGGCGGCGTTTCCGGGCCCTGTGGAGCGACGACACCGGGGACGTCCCGGGCTGGGTCCTGATCACATTGATGACCGCGGGCCTGGTCATCATCATCTGGGGTCTGGCCGGCCCCGCCCTGAGCGGGGTGTTCCAGCAAGCAATCGACCGCGTCAGCGGTTTCTGACCGCGGATCATGGCCCTCTTCCGACGCGCATCCGGCCTGGGCGGCGACAGAGGTTCGGCGGCGGCCGAATTCGTGCTGGTGGGCGCGCTGCTCACCGTGCTGACCCTCACTGTCATGCAACTTGCGCTCGCCCTGCACGTGCGCAATACCGCACTCGACGCGGCGGCCGAGGGAGCACGTTTCGCCGCACTGGCTGACAGCAGCCTGGCCGAGGGCGTCGCGCGCACCCGGGAACTGGTCACCGTGGCGCTCGGACCCGGATACGCCACGGATGTCGTCGCCGGCTACGGCGAATACGACGGCTTCCCGAGTGTGCAGGTTCGGGTCATCGCCCCGCTCCCGCTGCTTGGCCTCCTCGGACTCGATCGCGGTCTGGAGGTGGTCGGGCATGCCGTCGTGGAAGGCCTGGACTGAGCGGACCGGCCGCCCGGAGCGGATGCGGAATGCCAGGCTTCGGCAGGCCGGCACCGGATTCCTCGCCGGGGAAGACGGGTCGGCCGCACTCGAGTTCATCACCGCCGGATCGATCCTCCTCGTCCCGCTCGTCTACCTCGTGCTGGCCATGTCGGCGCTGCAGGGTGGGGCATTCGCGGTGGAGGGCGCCGCGCGGCAGGCGGCCCGGGTGTACGTGCAGGCGCCGGACGAGGCCGCGGCCCGCGCCGCGGCGATCCGCGCGGTGCAGGTCGGGCTGGACGACTACGGCATCCCCGGAGACCGCGCCGCGGTCACAATCGACTGCGGGGACGGAGGCTGCCTGGCCAGGCGCAGCACGGTGACCGTCACGGTGCGGATTCGCGTGGCGTTGCCGCTGGTCCCCGACCTGCTGTCCCTGCGAAGCGCGGCGAGCATCCCGATTGAAGCCGTGGCCACCCAGACGGTGTCCCGGTTCCGGAGGGCGGGATGATATCGCGACCCGCGGTCGGTCGTTGTGGCCACAGGTTCGCCGCGATCCGGCGCGTCCGGGGAAGAACCGGATCGGACGAAGAGGGCTCGACCCTGATCCTGACGATCTTCTACGCCTTCCTCGCCCTGGTCCTGATCCTCGTCGTCGTGGCCGCGAGCTCGCTCTACCTGGAGCGCAAACGGTTGCTCACCCTGGCCGACGGCGCGGCGCTCGCCGGCGCCGAGTCCTTTTCGCTCGACGCGGTGGGCGTCACCGACCTTGCGTCCGGGCCGGTCCCGCGGCCCGCGCTCCGGTCCGAGGAGGTGCGGGTGGCCGCCGAGGCCTACCTGGCGACGGCGCCCCACGGCGGCGTCGCCGGCGTGGAACTGACCGGGGCCGGCTCGACCGACGGGCAGAGCGCGACCGTCGCGCTGGGCGCGGTCTGGCGTCCCCCAGTTCTGGCCTTCTTCCTGCCGGAGGGTGTGCCGCTGGAGGTCACCGCCGTCGCGCGGTCGGTGTTCCGGTAACCGGGGACGACTTCCGGTTCCGAATCGGGACCGGCGACCCGGTACTCTCGAAAAGCGCGCCCGACCGGGTGCGGACGAGGAGAACCGTGACCGCCCGGCGTGACCGTTTGAACGGCGCTGGTGCACAGCTCGCGACCGAGGTCAGCATCAACTTCGGTTCATCCCTCGCCCTGGCGTCGTCGCGTCGGCCGATTGACTTCGTCTGCGCGAGCGCCGCGGCAGTCGGGGTCTTCCTGCTCACCTGGTCGACCGGGGAGCTCAACCTCCCAGGCATGCTCTTCGCCCTCACCGCAGCGGCTGCCTGGGCGGCCTACATCCTGCTCACCCGCCGGGTGGCGGTGACCTTCCCCGGCCTGGAAGGCATCTCGGTGGCGAGCGTCGTCAGCCTGGCCCTGCTCGTGCCGTTCGCCCTGGTCACAGTCGACTACTCCCGCCTGGACTGGGCAGTCCTCGGTCTGCTCCTCGCGGTCGGGGTGCTTTCGTCGGCGTTCCCGTACACGCTCGACACCTACATCCTGCGCCGGATCACCCCTCGGCTCTACGCGATCATCACGAGCGTCGGCCCGGTCATCGCCGCGCTGTTCGGCGCCCTGGTGCTGGGGGAGACGTTCCTGCTGCAGCAACAGGTGGCGATTCTCGTCGTGTGCGTCGCGGCCGGGGTGGCGATCGCCACCCAGCGGGAACGCCCGAAATCCGATCTGGAGATCACCGCGGGCGGCATCTCGTGACGTCTGCGGGAGCAGAGGTCGAACTCCTCGCGGGCGCGGGTTCGAGCACGAAGACCGGGATCACCCGGTCGGTTTTGGTCTGATAGTCCGCATAGTCGGGATACGCGGCCACCGCCCGAACCCACCATTCGTCCCGTTCGGCGCCGGTGACCTCCCCGGCGAGCATGTCCCATTTCCGCGGGCCGTCCTGCAACTCCACGAGCGGATGCGCGACCACGTTCGCGTGCCAGACGGGGTTCTTCGGGCTGCCGCCGAGCGACGCGATCGCGGCATACCGGCCCTCGTGCTCGACCCGCATCAGCGGGGCCTTGCGCAGCTTGCCCGACTTCGCGCCGACGGTGGTCAGCACGATCACTGGCATCCCTCGCATCGTGGTTCCCTCGGTGCCGCCGGAGCCCTCGTAGAGCTCAACCTGGTCGCGCACCCATTTTTGCGGGCTCGGTTCGTATTCTCCCTGCAGTGGCATGTCACCATTCAACGCCATCGGACCGGCCGGAATTCCTGCTACGGGCGAGGGCGCGGGCGGCGGGGCGCGTAGCGCGGAATGTAGCGTCCGAGCAGCACCGCCCCGAACAGGCCGAAGATCCCCATCACGCCGCTGGCCAGCGACAGGGAGACCAGGGCGGTCAGGCCGGACACCGCCAGGGGAGCGGCGGCCCCGCCGAGGTCGGCCGTGAACCGCCAGGCGCCGAGGAAGGGCGCCGGGTTGGTCTCGGGGGCAAGGTCCGCCCCGAGGGTCATCAGCAGGCCGCTGCCGATCCCGTTGGCCAGGGACAGGAACATCGCCACCGCGATCAACCACTCCACGTTCGTCGAAAGGTCGTGCGTGAACGCGAGCACGAGGTGCCCGGCCCCGAGCCCGACCATCGACGGCAACGCCGTCCACAATCGTCCGAACCGGTCCATGATCTGCCCGCTGGCGTAGAAGAGGGCGAAGTCGATGCCGCCTGCGATGCCGATGATCAGCGCGATGTCGGGTTCGTTGATGCCGATACTCACCGCCCAGAGTGGGAGGAGCACCGTGCGGGTGGCGCGCATGGCGCCGATCAGGCCCGCCCCGGTCCCCAGCTTGCCGAGCACGGCCCGGTAGCTCCAGATGGTGCGGAAGAGGCCCTCGGATTCCTCGGCGGCCAGTTCCTCGCCCGCGCTGCGGGTCGTGCCGTCCGGGGCGACGGCCAGCTCGGGCGCGCCGAAGGTGCTCGACGGGTCGCGCAGCAGCAGCAGCATGGCGGCCGCACCGAGGCAGCAGACCACGAAGACCCAGAACACCGACTGGGTGCTGCCCGTCAACCGGATCAGGCCCGTCGCGATGAACGGGCCGATGAACCAGCCCGCCCGGAAGATGCCGCCGAGGGTGGACAACGCCCTGGCCCGGTAGGCGAGCGGGACATACGTGGTCATGAAGGCGTGGCGGGCCAGGGCGAACACTGCAGTCGCGAGCCCGACGAGGAAGATGCCCAGTCCCAGGACGAGCGGATTCGGTGCGGCGATGCAGATCAGCACGGCGATGATCGAGAGCATCGCGGCCCAGATCATCGCATTGCGCTCGCCGATCCGGGAGACCACCCAGCCGCTGGGAATGTCGCCGATCAGCTCGCCAACCATGATCATGGCGGCGATGAGCCCGGCCACGGCGAGGGATGCCCCGAGATTGTTGGCGACGATCGGGATGAGCGGGATGATAGCCCCCTCGCCGATCGAGAAGAGCAGGGTCGGCAGGAATGCGGCGAAGGCAACGGAGCGCAGGCTGAAGGAGCGTTCGGCGTTACTCATGACTCCTCGATGCTACTTCAGGCTCCGCACGGCCATGGTCTGCCCGGAGCGGCCCGGTAGGCTGGGGTCCGACATGATTGAGCTGGACTTTTCGGAGCAGATCGCCGCACTGCGGGCCACCTTTGGCGACATCCGGGCGGTGATCGACATCGACCAACTGCGCACCGACATCGCCGACCTGAATGACCAGGCAGGGGCCCCCGACCTGTGGGACGACTCCGAGCACGCCCAGAAGGTCACCAGCGCGCTCAGCCACCGCCAGTCCGAGCTCGCCCGCATCGAGAGCATCGAACGCCGCCTTGACGACCTCGAAGTCCTCGTGGAGATGGCCAACGACGGTGAGGGCGACGAGGAATCCGCTCAGGAAGCGACCACCGAGCTCGCGAGCCTGCAGAAGGTGCTCGGCGACCTTGAGGTGCACACCCTGCTCAACGGCGAATTCGACGAGCGCCCCGCGGTGGTCACCATCCGCTCCGGCGCCGGCGGCGTCGACGCGGCCGACTTCGCCGAGATGCTGCTGCGGATGTACCTGCGGTGGGCCGAGCAGCACAATTACCCCGTGCAGGTGCTCGACGTCGGCTACGCAGAGGAGGCCGGCATCAAGTCGGCGACCTTCCAGGTCGATTCCCCTTATGCCTTCGGCACCCTGAGCGTCGAGGCCGGCACGCACCGGCTCGTGCGAATGAGCCCGTTCAACTCGGCAGGCAAGCGCCAGACGTCGTTCGCCGCGGTCGAGGTCGTGCCCCTGATCGAGCAGACCGAATCGATCGAGATCCCCGACACCGACATCCGGGTGGACGTGTTCCGTTCCAGCGGCCCCGGCGGGCAGTCGGTGAACACGACCGACTCCGCCGTGCGGATCACCCACCTGCCGACCGGAACCGTGGTGAGCTGCCAGAACGAGAAGAGCCAGATCCAGAACCGCGCCGCCGCCATGCGCGTGCTGCAGTCCCGGCTGCTGCTCCTGCAGCGTGAGCAGGAGGCCGCGACCAAGAAGGAACTGGCGGGCGTCATCACCGCGAGCTGGGGCGACCAGATGCGCAGCTATGTGCTCGCGCCGTACCAAATGGTCAAGGACCTGCGCACCAACTACGAGACCAACAATCCCAGCCAGGTATTCGACGGCGACCTCGACCCGTTCATCGCCGCGGGCATCCGTTGGCGTAAACAGGCGCCGAAGGACTGAATCGCTTTCCGACAGTGTCTGCGGTTCGGTATGTCGCAGTAGGAAAAACCCGGATGCCTGCTTAGGCTCAAAGGGCCATGATCCGTTTTGACCACATCACCAAGAAGTATCCGGGAACGAACCGACCCGCTTTGGACGATATCGACGTCGAAGTGCTGCGCGGCGAGTTCGTCTTCCTCGTCGGTGCGTCCGGCTCGGGTAAGTCGACCTGCCTGCGCCTGGTCCTGAAGGAAGACCGACCGACCAGCGGCAGCATCCACGTGCTCGGCCAGGACCTCCGGTCGATCTCCAACCGCAAGGTGCCCTACTTCCGGCGCAATCTCGGCGTCGTCTTCCAGGACTTCCGCCTGCTGCCGAACAAGACGGTCTTCGACAACGTGGCGTTCAGCCTCCAGGTGATCGGCAAGTCCCGGGGATTCATCCAGGAAGCGGTTCCGGACACCCTGAAGATGGTCGGCCTGGCCGAGAAGGCACAGCGGTTCCCGCATGAACTCTCCGGCGGTGAACAGCAGCGCGTGGCCATCGCCCGCGCCATCGTGAACAAACCGCAGGTGCTGCTCGCCGACGAGCCGACCGGAAACCTCGACCCCACCACCAGCGCGGGGATCATGGCCCTGCTCGAGCGGATCAACGCCGGTGGCACCACGGTGATCATGGCGACCCACGAGGCCGGCATCGTCGACCAGATGCAACGTCGCGTGATCGAACTCGCCAGCGGCAAGATCGTGCGAGACGAGCGTCAGGGTGGCTATGCCACCGCGGCGATTCCGACCATCACCGAAGGCGCCGGAGCCCACCGGCGCGCGAGCGTCCAGTCGGCTCACACCCCTGCGACTCACGTCCCCGTGGCTCACCGCCCTGCGGCTCACACGCCGGCCCCTGCCGTGGCACCACGGCTCGCTTCGGTCTTCGCGCCGGCGCCCTCCGAGCCGCTCACCTTCCCGTCGGCCCCGGAACCCGTCGCCGCGCCCGCCGTGCGTCACAGACCCGCGCCGACCAGGGCAGGACGCGAACAGGCTGCCGTCATCGCCGCCGACACGGGTATGCCCCTTCCGCACGTCGAACCGGATCCGGCGCCGTCCGCCGACTCAGGACGCCCGATGGCACGGCCGGCGCTGCCGGTCACTCAGCACGACGTGCCCGAACAGCTGACGCTCGCAGAGAAACTCGGCCTGCGTGCCCCCGGCGAGAAAACGGACCAGTCCGGCGAACAGAATGTAGGGCCCACCCGATGAGACTCGGACTTGTGCTCTCCGAGGCGGCGAACGGCCTGCGCCGCAATGCCTCCATGGTCGTGTCGGTCGTGCTCGTGACCTTCATCTCGCTGACCTTCGTCGGCGCGGCCATCCTGATGCAGATGCAGATCGGCCAGATGAAGAACTTCTGGTACGACCGCGCCCAGGTCGGAATCTACATGTGCACGGCGATCTCGCCCGGTGAGACGTGCACGGCCGGTGAGGCGTCGGCAGACCAGATCGATGCGGTCAAGGCCCAGCTCGTGTCGCCGACCCTCGCACCGTTCATCGACAAGTACTACTTCGAAACGCACGACCAGGCGTTCGAGAACTTCAAGAAGCAGTTCGCCGGCAACCCGGTGGCCGATTACGTGACGCCGGACCAGCTCAACCAGACCTTCTGGGTCAATCTGAAGGACCCGTCCCAGTCCGATGTGCTCGTGGAGAGCCTGTCCGGCATTCCCGGGGTCGAGAACGTCGCCGACCAACGCAAGTACCTCGACCAGATCTTCTCGGTGCTGAACGTGGCCAGTTACACCGCCATCGGGATCGCCGCGCTGATGCTTGTGGCGGCCGCGCTGCTGATCGCCACCACGATCCGGCTTTCGGCGTTCTCGAGACGCAGGGAGTTGGGGATCATGCGGCTCGTCGGAGCCTCGAACCGGTTCATCCAGACCCCGTTCATCCTCGAAGGCGTCTTCGCGGCGCTGCTCGGTTCACTACTGGCCGGCGGTGCGATCGTGGGCATCGTGAACTGGTTCGTGCAGGGCTACCTCGGTGAACGTCTCAAAGGCTTCTCGCTGGTGGGGATGCCGGACGCCCTCGTCGTGGTGCCCATTCTGCTTGTGGTCGGAGCCGTGCTGGCGGCCTTCTCGGCGAACTTCGCGATCACCCGTTATCTCAAGGTTTGATCCGGTAGCGTCACCCGCACGCTAGACTGGTGGGCTGGCCGTCACAGGGCTGCCACACCCACCATCGTTGAGGAGTAGGCCGTGCCCAGGGAACAAGGCGAGAAGGTCGTATCGACCAATCGCAAGGCACGCCACGACTACCTCATCGAGGAGACGTACGAGGCCGGGATGGTGCTCAGCGGCACCGAGGTCAAGTCGCTCAGGGCCGGCCGCGCGTCCCTCGTCGACGGCTACGCGTTCATCGAGTCCGGCGAGGTCTGGCTGGATGCCGTGCACATCCAGGAGTACAAGGCGGGCACCTGGACCAATCACCCGCCGCGGCGCAAGCGCAAACTCCTCCTGCACAAGCAGGAGATCATCAAGATCAGCCACAAGACCAAAGAGGGCGGTTACACCCTCGTCCCGCTTCGGATTTACTTCAGCAATGGCAACGCCAAGGTGGAGATCGCGGTCGCCAAGGGCAAGAAGGAATACGACAAGCGCCAGACCCTGCGGGAACGCCAGGACAAGCGTGAGTCCGACCGGGCCATTTCGGCGAGGAAGAACCTGGGCGACTAGGTCCTGTCTCCGGGTCTCGACGGGCTCGACCTCCGGGTCTCGACGGGCTCGACCTCCGGGTCTCGACGGGCTCGACCTCCGGGTCTCGACGGGCTCTACCTCCGGTGGTCCACGGGCTCTACCTCCGGGTCTCGACGGGCTCGATGTCCGGGTCTCGACGGGCTCGATGTCCGGGTCTCGACGGGCTCGACCTCCGGTGGTCGAGCTTGTCGAGACCCGGTGACGTGGTTCGCGGGGTCTCGACGGGGGAGGGTTTCTGTTGTAGAGTTAAAGGCTGCACGGGGCGTTCATCAGGACGGGCCGCGCAGCCTTGGAAACTCAACAGCGTGTGATAGTGACCCACTCGAGTGCAGCGCGGCGGCAAGCCGGGCGATGGCGTCGAGTGCGTATGGGGATGATCGGTTTCGACATTGCCTGCGCAATTATGAGAAGCGGGTCGAGGATGCAGGGTTATCTCGTAAACGATCTCTGCAAAACAATAAGTGCCAATTCAAACCGCACTGACTTCGCCCTCGCTGCCTAAGCGAGCGCACTAAGAAGTCCGCCAGACCGGGAATGCTCCCTACCCGGATCCTGACGTCATTTAGAGAGCTTGCTCCCACTCTGAGCCGCGGGGTGTGGGGGGACTTGAACGAGGGCTGGGCTTGTCGGATTAGATGACAGTGTCAAATTCCGGAGCCGAGTAGAACGATTTCACTGGATACACCCGTAGAAGGCATATGACCACAGCAGTGGACCGGGGTTCAATTCCCCGCATCTCCACCATCGGTCGCGATCACACGCTGTCGTTTCGAGAAGATCGACAGAGAATGGCCCGGATCCCCACGGGGATCCGGGCCATTCTCACGTGTTCGATCAATCGTCGTCGTCGGTCCCGGCCGCCGCGCCCGAACCGATGACTTGGTGTTTCGGTGTCGGCATGGTCGAACCGGCTCCCCGCACGGACTTCCAGATGGCTCGGTTGTACAGCTGCTCGTCGATCCTGTCCTCGGTGTCCGTGTTCTCCCCTTCGACCTGTCCGGCCAGCGGCGCGTTCGCGGCGTTGACCGTCGTCATGTCGTAGCTGGGCCTGATCGCCGAATATGGCTTGTTGTCGGGGGTCGAGGTGAACGATGCGCTCATCGGCGTCGCAAACGCGTCGAACTGGGTCATCGGCTGGATGCCCGCGAGCAGCCCGATTGTGTGCACCATCGATGCGGTGCTGTAGAAGGTGGAATCCACCTTCCCGGTCTGGGTGTACGGGCTGATCGCCAGGGCGACGGTGCGGTGCGCGTCGACGTGGTCTGGCCCGTTCTGGGCATCGTCCTCGGTCACGAAGATCGCGGTGTCACCCCAGATCGGGGAGTGCGACACGGTGTCCACCAACTGACCCAAGGCGAAGTCGTTGTCGGCCACGTAGGCCTTCGGGGTCGGTTTCCCGACCCGGGTGGCCTGGGTGTGGTCGTTGGGCAGTCGAACGAACTGCACAGTCGGCACGGTGTCTGCGGCCACGTTGGCGGCGAAGTCCCTGGACCACTCGTCGATCCGGGACGTGCCGCAGTCCGCCTTCAACGGTGCGAACGTGCCCGCGGAATCGGGGCAGGAGAGGTCATAGCCCCGGTAGGCGTGGTCGGTCTGGGCGTCGAGCACCGGATCCTTGGCCACGGCCTGCCCTTCGGCCAGGCTGACGAAGAAGCCGTAGTTGCGAAAACTGACGCCGGCCCGGGCGAGGCGCTGCCAGACATACGTGTTGTCGGGTTCCTGCGCCGCGATCTCGGGGTCGGCGTTCTCGCTGGGGTAGGGGGCCTTCCGGCCGGAGTAGTTTGCCGGCCACATCTGCTCCGCGTACGGGTTGGAGTTCGCCGATGCCACCCAGTTCCAGCCGTTCGCGCTGACCTCGGCGTCCGCGTAGAAATTGTCGATCGTGGTGAACTGCTTCGACAGGGCGCGCACGTTCGGGGCAGACTCATCGCCGAAGAGGTTCAAGGCCGGGTCCCCATTGCCCCGGCCGAGGCTGCCGAGCACTTGGTCGTAGGTACGGTTCTCCTTCACGACGTAGATCACATGCTTGATCGGGCTGTCCTGGCCCGGCTTGCGGGGGATGACCTCACCCTCCGCCTTCGCGGAGCGGTTGTTGCTGGCGACCTGCCGGGTCGCCCGCTTCAGGTCCTCGGCCACGGGAACTTCAAAACTGCTCAACGTGCCGGTGATCATCGAGCCGCTGTATTGGTTCTCCGCCGTCGCCGCACTCGACTCGGGGTCAGGACGCCCGGCAGCGTTGTTGGGTCCGGCGCCCAGTCCCTTGGCGTTCGTGGTGTGCAGCCGGCCGTCGGCGAAGGACAGGGAGGTGGGGTACCACCCAACGGGCACGACACCGTCGACGGTCTGCGTGCCGAGGTCCACGATCGCCACGTCGTTGTTGCCGGAGTTGCTGACGAAAAGTTTGGATCCGTCGGTGTTGAGGGCCAGCCCGGTGGGGTTCGACCCGACCGGTGAGTCCTCCGAGGGTGACACGCTGATCGACGACGTGGTTCCTGCCGCGAGGTCGATGACCGAGATTGTGTCGGCGTCCCCGTCGGCCACATAGAGGTGGCCGCCATCCGAGGCCAGCACCGACTTGTTCGGATGCAGGCCTGCCATCAGGGTGCCGGTGACGGCGGGTGCCGCGTCGGCCAGACTGACCACTGACACGGTGGCGGCACCCTGGTTGGTCACATATGCGGTGAGTCCGTCGGCGGCCAGTGTCACCCAGAGCGGGCGGTGGCCGACGGGTGTTGTCACGACGGCGCCCGTGCCGAGGTCGATCACGGACACCGCGTCAGCGAGCTGGTCTGCGACGACCAGACGCGTCCCGTCGGGGGTCAGTGCCAGGCCGGCCGGGAAGAGGTTCAGGGCGGTCCCGTCGGGGGCAACGGTGGGAAGCGGAAGGGAGGCGCCCTCCGTGAGGACACCGTCAGCATACGAATACGTGCGGATCTTGGAATTGGCCGCCGCGCTGGCGAAGGCCTTCGTGCCGTCCTGGCTCCAGGCGAGTCCCATGTAGAGGGACTCCGGGGAGGTGTAAGGGAGGGTCTGAAGGACCGCGCCGGCCGCCACATCCACGACCTGAAGCGATTGTGTGCCCTGGCCGTTGTTGCTGACGAGGAGCGTCTTCCCGTCCGGGGAGAGAGTGGAGTTCAGGGGGAGATCGCCCAGGTTCGTCTGCCGGCCGATCGGTGTGACCAGCTGGCCCACCGGTGTCAGCGCCGTTCCGTCCTGTTGCGGACCGGCAACATTGGGCGCTATGGCCGCGGCGGCAATCCCGCCAACGAGGCCGAGCAGGAGTAGGGCGACCAGCCCGGTGGATGTCTTTATCGTCATGATCCCCACGCTAGGAACGCGATAAGACGCCCCGACGCCGTTCGTCGAGACTCCGGATGAACGCGAGACGACGTTCGAGAGCAGGGGCTGGCTGGAATTGTCGGAGGTCCACAGCCAATTCCCGGCCGGTTGGCGGTAGGAACCAAGCCGGTGCGCCAGAATGGGGCCGTGGGAGGAGGTGCATGGCTGTGAAGTGGCTGCGGAGGTGGGTGCCCGGAATCGACACGGCGCTGGGCTACCGGCGCGCGTGGCTGCTTCCCGATCTCCGCGCGGGAGCGGTACTGACGGCGATGCTCATCCCGGTGGGCATCGGCTACGCGGAGGTTGCGGGTCTTCCGCCGGCCGCGGGCCTGTACGCCACGATCATCCCGCTGGCCGCCTACGCCGTGTTCGGGCCGTCCCGGGTGCTGGTCCTCGGCCCCGATTCGGCGCTGGCTCCGATCATCGCAGCCGTGATCGTGCCGCTCTCGATCGGCAATGACGGTCGCGCCGTGGCCCTGGCCGGGGTTCTGGCGATCATGGTCGGTGTGATTCTCCTGGTCGGCGGGGTCCTGCGTCTCGGGTTCGTGACCGACCTGCTCTCCAAGCCGATCCGGGTCGGTTACCTCAACGCCCTGGCCTTGCTGGTGATCGTGTCGCAGCTGCCCGCGTTCCTCGGCTTCTCGATCGAGTCCGAATCACCCGTCGGCGACGCGGTCTCCATCTTTTCCGGCATCCTGGGCGGCCGGACCAACCCGATCGCGCTGCTGTTCGGGCTCGGTTCGTTGGGGCTCATCGTGCTGTTCTCCCGGGGACGGACTCGGATCCCCGGGGTGCTCGTCGCCGTTGTGCTCGCCACGGTCCTGACCGTTCTCCTTGGGCTGCAGGATGTCGTGCGCGTCGTCGGGGCACTGCCGAAGGGGCTCCCGGCGCCGGCGCTCGGTGGGCTGGGCTGGGCGGATGTCGCCGCGCTGATTGCCCCTGCCCTGGGAATCGCGCTCATCGCGTTCGCCGACACCGCCGTGCTGTCGCGCACGTTCGCGGCACGCCGGGGAGAGAACGTCAACGGCAGTCAGGAGATGGCTGCGATCGGTGTGTCGAACATCGCCGCCGGGCTGCTCGGCGGCTTTCCCATCTCGGCGTCGTCGTCGCGCACGCCCGTGGCGGAGAAGGCGGGGTCACGCACGCAGCTCACCGGTGTGGTCGGGGCCGTGCTCATCCTGGTGTTCATGCTGCTGGCGCCCGATGTGACCAGGTACCTCCCGGCGGCGACCATCGCCGCCGTGGTCATGGTCGCCGCGGCCGGGCTGATCGATGTGAAGGCACTTGTCGCGCTCGTCAGGATGAACAAGGTCGATGCCGGTCTCTCGATAGCCGCATTCCTGGGCGTCCTGGTGGTTGGGGTGATCGAGGGCATCGCGGTGGCGATCGCACTGTCGCTGGGCGCCTTCGTCAGCCATGCCTGGCGGCCCTACCGGGCCGAACTCGGCCGCATCCGGGGCCTTCGCGGCTATCACGACCTGTCCAGGCACCCTGAGGGTGAGAGGCTGCCCGGCGTCGTGATCGTGCGCTTCGACGCGCCGCTTTTCTTCGCCAACGGCGGGATCTTCGACGACTACGTGCGGGCGACCGTGACCGCGGCCGGCAGCGGGGTGCGCACCGTCATTCTCGCGGCCGAGCCGATCACCGACATCGACACGACCGCGGTCGACGAGTTGCTCGAACTCGACGACTTCCTCGCCTCCCGCGGGATCACCCTCGTCTTCGCCGAGATGAAGGGCCCCGTCAAGGACCACCTGCGCGCCTATGGGCTGAACGGACGGTTTCCGCCTGAGCGTTTCGCCGACACCGTCGGCGCGGCCGTCGACGCGGCCACCGGCACGCTGCGCGGCGACCTCGACGGCACCCAGTGGGACGAGGAGGCGTGATACGGGCGGACGTCCGGTCGAATTCGACGGAGATTTTGGCTTGAACGCCCGTGAGAGCGCAATTTTCGGGCGTTTATCCGAAAATGTCCGTCGAATTCGACCGGCGGGCGGCGTGGGTTGGCGATGGCGAGCCGAGCGCGAACGCGGCCTGACGGGTCAGACGCTCGCCAGCCAGAGGTCGGGGCCGAAGATCTCGTAGTGGATGCGGTCGGCCGGAACGCCGGACTCCAGGGCCTGGGCCCGGAGGCTGCGCATGAACGGCAGCGGGCCGCATAGGTAGACGGACGCGTTCTCGGGGATCACCACATTCTTCAGCGACATGAAACCGGCGTGGGCGTCGTCGCTCGGGGTCTCGAGGCTCGGGGTTTCCAGCCACAGCTCCAGTTCGGCCGTCTCGAGGAGGGCGACGTCTTCGCGCATCTGATCGCGGAGTGCCCAGCTCTCGAGGGAGCTCTCGGCGTGCAGGACCAGCACCTCGCGCGTGGACGCGCTGTCCACGAGCGACCGCAGGATGGACGCGCTCGGGGTGCAGCCGATGCCGGCCGAGGCCAGGACCAGCGGGGTGTCCCCCTCGGCGAGGGTGATGTCGCCGCAGGGGTTGGAGAGGATCAGGGCGTCGCCGACCTGTACGTCGCGGTGCAGCGCGGGGGAGACCTCGCCGTCGGCGTCGAGCTTCGTGGTGAAGACGCGAGTCGTGGCGGTGCCGGCGGAGAGCGAGTACTGGCGCACCTGGCGGATGCCGTCCGGCATCCGCACCGTGACGCTGACGTACTGCCCGGGCAGGCTCGGCGTGACCGGGGTGTCGTCGGCCGGCTCGAGAGTGAAGGTGATCGCATCGGTGCCGGCCGCCACCTTGCCGGTCACCACCCAGGGGGCGAGCGGCCTGTCGCTGGCAGCTCCGGCGTAGAGGCCCTTCTCCAGCTTGATCAGGGCGTGTGCCATCAGCCAGTAGACCTCGGTCCAGGCCGCGGCGATCTCGGCGGTGATCACGTCGCTGAGTTCGTCGGCGATGGCCTCGAAGAGGTACCGGTAGACGACGTCGTACTGCTCGGGGCGGATGTCGAGGGAGACATGCTTGTGGGCGATGCGGGAGAGCATGGCCTCCGGGGTGGTGTCCGGGTTCTTGACCAGGTAGGTGGCGAAGACGGCGATGCTGCCGGCCAGGGCCTGCTGCTGGGTTCCGCTCTTCTGGTTGGAGCGGCTGAAGAGGCCGTCAAAGAGTTCGGGGTGGGCGGTGAGCATGCGGCCGTAGAAGTTCTCGGCGATGCGGGGCATACGTTCACCGACGATCGGGAGCGTTGCATCGATCAGGGGAAGGGACTGGGGTGACAGCATGCCGGCTCCTTGGAAGGTGAGGGGGGACGCCTCTCAAACTAGCATCTCACATGCTAATTAGCCCGTTTCGGGCTCAACGGATGCGCAACGCGCCCGGTCCTACGGTGTGTTCCCGGTCATTGTGCTCAACGTCAGGCTGACGGATGCGGACCCGCGACGAGGGATGAGGCTGGAAATCGTCGTGTCGTCCAATTCGTAGTAGAAGGCCTCCCTCGCCCGTCGCAGGGCGGCACGCAGTCCGCAGCCGCCGCTGAGCGGGCAGTCCCCGTGGGGGGTCTCGCAGTCGGCCACGTCGGTGCGGGTATCCAATCGGCGCATGAGCCAGCCGACCGTGGTCTCCCGCCCTGTCGCGCTGATACGTACGCCGCCGAACCTGCCTCGGACCACCTCGACGACCTGCAGCTCCCGGAGCCGGATGATCGCCTTGCTGACATGGCTGTACGGGGTGTCAACGCCGTCGGCGATGACGCGCGAGGTGAGCAGCACGCCATCCGGTGCGGCGGCCAGGAGCATGGCCACCCGGAGGCACACGTCCGTGAAGGCATTGATCCTCATGCCTCCAGAGTACGGTCCCTTCCGGGTCCCGGGCCGCGCTCAGCGCGCGGCGCCCGCCAGGGTTCCGGCCACCATCCCGGCCGGATCGTAGATCACACACGTCACCGCGTGGTCGCCCACCCCGACCCAGCTCGCGTCCGTCGGCGTGATATAGCCGAAGTCGAGCGCCGAACCGCGGTAGTCCATCCCCGCGAAGGCTTCGAACCGGGTGGCACAACCCAATTCCGCGGCCGCGGTGACCGCGTCGTCGCCGGGGTAGTCGACGCCGGGGACGGGGAGGATGGCATAGACCTCGTAGCCGTGCGGGGCGGCGCACGAGGCGACCGGGATCCCGGCGGGGGAGGCGGCGTCGAGGTCGTTCAGGCAATCGGCGATGGCGAGGCGCTGTGTGATGTGCGTGGCGGCTTGCCGAGTGGTGGCGGTCGCGCTCGGCGGCGTCGCCGGCAGCAGATCGGCGACCGCGCTGCAGCCGGTGAAGGCGATCGCGACCGCGAACGGGACCCCGACCAGTGCCGCCGACGGGAAGTTCCTCCTGGCCGGCACTACGGGGCGACGGTTGCGGGTTCAGCGCGGCCGAGGGTGCGCAGCGTCGCCTCGTGGAGCAGGCCGTTCGTGGCCAGGGCGCTGCCGTGCCAGGGGCCGTCCCTGCCGTCGACGGAGGTGAACCGGCCGCCGGCCTCCTGCACGATGGGCACGAGGGCCGCCATGTCATACGGTTTGAGATCGAATTCGCCCGCGATGTCGAGCAGCCCCTCGGCCAGCAGCATGTACGACCACATGTCGCCGTAGGCGCGCGTGCGCCAGACCTGCCGGGACAGTCGGACGAGGGCGTCAAGCTGTCCTGCCTGGTCCCACTGCTGGATGCTGTTGTAGCTCAGGGAGGCGTGGTCGAGGGTCGCCACCCCGGAGACGCGCAGTCGGGTGGGGGAGGCGCCGGGTGTGCGCTCGTCGGTCATCCAGGCTCCACCGCCCGTGCGCGCCCACCAGCGTTTGCCGAGCGCCGGGGCGCTGACCATGCCGACGACGGGAACCCCGTCCACGGCCAGGGCGATGAGCGTGCCCCAGATCGGGATTCCGCGGAGGAAGCCCGCGGTGCCGTCGATGGGGTCGATGATCCATTGCCGAATGGTTGTGCCTTCAGCGCCGTATTCCTCGCCGAGGATGCCGTCGGTCGGGCGCTGCTCGGCCAGGACCCCGCGGACGGCGCGTTCCACGGCCTGGTCGGCATCCGTCACCGGAGTGCGGTCCGGCTTCTCGGTGACGACGAGATCGAGGGCGGTGAACCGCTCCCGGGAGATGGCGTCGGCCACGTCGGCGAGGCGGGTCGCCAGGTCGAGGTCGTCGTCGAGGGAGGGTGTTCGCGGCGTGGTCACACGTCCAAGAATAGTAAATGCGGGAGTGGCTCGCCGGTGTGCGTCACGATTCGCATCGGAGCCCGTCGAGATGTTAGTCTCTAGAGTCGGTTCGGGTCAGCCCGGGTCGGAAACATGCACCTCTAGCTCAATTGGCAGAGCAACTGACTCTTAATCAGTGGGTTCCCGGTTCAAGTCCGGGGGGGTGCACCATGAAGGGCCGGGAATCTGGGCGACCAGGAATCCGGCCCTTTTTTCGTACCCGGCGTTGTCGGACGGTCGCGCCGGTCGTATCGGCGTCAGGAAGCCGGATCTTTCAGGAAACCAGGCTGAGCGCGTCGTCGTCGCTCCCTCTGGCCAGGCGGGCGAGGGCCTTACGGGCGAGGAATCCCCGCACCGTCCACCGATGCCTTCTCGTTCTGGGCTGGAAGTCGGGGACGTGGCAATACACGGCCTGGCTCTTCGGCGACCCCAGGTAGGGTCCGGGGGCGGAGCCCGCGAGCGGTACGAACGGGATACCGAGGAACCCGACCAGTTTGCGCAGCGGCACATCGTCGATGATCGACACGAGGTGGTCGATCCCGTGCTGGAGCGCGGAGAGGTACATCGCGCGATAGAGCTGTACGCTGACGGCGCCCGCGCCGCTGCGGTGCTGCGGCAGGACGGCGACCGTCCCGACGTCCCACAGGGCGTCAGGGTCGTCGATGCCGTGCTGGTCCGCCACGTCGGCCGGCCGAATGCTGAACGGCTCGGATCGGGCATCGTTGAGGGTTTTGAAGCCCCGCGGGGAGTTGCCGATGATCCTCAGAGCGCCGCTCGGCATCTCGGTGGACCGGTCGATCGACACGAAGAAGACGCTGCCGGCCTCGTACGGGCCGTATTCCGCCGTCATCTGCGCGGCATCGTTGCCGAAGGACTCCTCGAACACGACCCGTTCGATGTGGCGGGCGATGTTGGAGAACGGGCTGTCGCCGGCAATCTCGATGCCGACGTAGCGGTATTTCGCCGGCCAGTCGCAGTCGAGGGAGGCCAGGAGCTCCGCAGTGAGGTCCCCGACTTCATCCGCGGACAGGTCGTAGCCTGGTGTGAACTCGGCGGTCTCCTGCGCGACCCGTCGGTCGGTCATCAGAATTCCTTGTAGACGGCGTCGTCGCTGTCGAAGAATTCCTTCGTGTATTCGACTGCGGTGAGCGGATCGAAGGCCTTGCAGGTGTAGATGTCCACGCTGTAGAAGAGGATGGGTTGCTCCCAGGCATAGAAGTGCGCTCCCGAGGTTTCCCAATGCGTCCAGCCGGCCCACCCGAACGTATCACTGCGGTGCGTCACCGGCTCGATCAGGGCTTTCATGTCCAGCACCGGAGCCAGCCCGGCAAGGTAGCGCGTGATCTGCTCGGCGCTAATCTCTTCCCTGGGGTAAGCCTCGATCACCAGTCGTTGACGATATATCGACGGTGCGAGATCGATCATGCAGACAGCCCCCAAGAACCTGTTCCGGCGGCGAGACGCTGGGTCTTAGATCGCCGCACAAGCTGAGAGTATCATCTGAAACGCGGGCTCCTCCCCGCGTGCGCAGCACCGAGCCTGAGTCGGCCAGGAAATCGAGGTAGCGTCTGGCCGTCACCCGCGACATCCCGAGTTCGTCCATGACCTCGCTGGACGAGATCGGCTGGCTGCGCGACTTGACGAAGTCGACCACGGCGGCGAGGGTGCCCTCGGCCAGCCCCTTGGGCCGGGGCAGCTCGCTGGGTGTGCGGAGGCTGGCGAATGCCTGGTCGATTTCCGTCTGCGAGGTGAGCGCTGACGGGGTGCCCAGCTGGAGCCTGAAATCGCGATACTGCGCCAGTTTCTGCGCGAAGGTGGCGTATGTGAACGGCTTGATCAGGTACTGCACGATGCCCGCGGCGACGGCGCCGCGCACGACCTGCAGGTCGGGCAGGGTCAGGTCCATCAGGACGAGGTCGATCGGCTTGCCGAGGGAGGCCGCAGCCGACAACAGGCGAAGGGCGGTCTGGCCGTCGGAGGCCGTTCCGGCGTGCACGAACCCGGTCAAGCGGCCCAGGTCGGCGGTGTGCGCCTCCGCGGCGATGGCCTCGTCTTCGACGACGAGCACCCGGATGTCGGAGTCAGGCACGTGAGGTCTCCGCCCCGAGCGTTGCCCGACCGCTCGCGGGGATCGACAGACCGGGAAGCGTGACGGTGAACACCGCGCCGCGCCGGCGTCCGATGGTGAGGGTGCCGACGAGGCGATTGACGGTCTGGCGCACGAGGGCCAGGCCCAGGCCGCGACCGTGCGCACCTGGTTTCTTCGTGCTGACGCCGTGGCGGAGGATGTCCGCCTCGGCGGTCGCCCGCTGACCGGCAGGAAGGGGGGCTGATCACCCCCGAAAAGGGGGATTGTGTTAGACTGACTCTTGGTCTAACGACCCTTCACCAGAACGCGAACACGACGCCGCCAGCCTAGTCGGCCGTGGGCGTATGGTGAGGCTCTGATGGAGTCGGCCCCATGGTCGCCCCAGCCCACGCCACAATGGTGCCCGGGCCGGTCACGGCCCACCCGTTCGACAAAGCGTGCACCCGATCCGTCGGCCGTGACAACGGCTGCGCCCGTCGTGCATCGGAGAATCCGTGACCGAAACCATTGCCGTCAAGGCTGATCGACTGTACAAAGCGTTCGGGCGCCGCCCGCACGAGATGGTCAGGAAACTGACCGGGGGAGCCAGCCGGGACGAGGTAGCCTCACTGGGCACCGCGGCCGTCATCGACGCCTCCTTCGAGGTGCGACGCGGAGAGATCTTCGTCGTGATGGGACTGTCGGGCTCGGGCAAGTCCACCCTCATCCGCATGCTCAACGGGCTCCTCGACGCGACCTCCGGCACCGTGACTGTCGCCGGGCAGTCCATCACCGGGATCCCGGCCAGGCAGCTGCGCGATGTGCGCCGCAACAACGTGTCCATGGTGTTCCAGCACTTCGCACTGCTGCCCCACCGCACCGTCATCGACAACGTCGCCTACGGGCTCGAGGTGCAGGGCGTCGCCCGCTCCGAACGCCTGAAGCGCGCGAGCACCATCATTCGCCTGGTCGGGCTCGACGGCTGGGCCGACAGCCTGCCCTCCGAGCTTTCCGGTGGGATGCAGCAGCGCGTCGGCCTCGGCCGTGCGCTCGCCGCCGACACCGACGTGCTCCTGATGGACGAGGCGTTCTCCGCACTCGACCCGCTGATCCGCCGGGAGATGCAGGAACAGCTGAACGAACTGCAGGCCGAGCTCGGCAAGACCATCATCTTCATCACCCACGACCTCAACGAGGCGATGTTCCTCGGCGACAGGATCGCGGTGATGCGCGACGGCCGCATCGTGCAGATCGGCACGCCAGAGGAAATCCTGACCGACCCGGCAAACGACTACGTGGCCCAATTCGTGCAGGATGTCGACCGCGCCCGCGTTCTCACAGCCGCGAGTGTGATGGAGCCTGTGCGCAGCGTCGTGACGATCACGGCCGGCCCCCGGGCCGCGCTCCGCACCATGCGGGACCTGCAGACCTCCGCGACGTTCGTGCTGAACCGCGACCGCAGCTTCGCCGGGGTCGTCCGCGACCGTGACGTGCTGCGCCAGGTGAAGGCCGGCGACACCGACCTGCGCGCCATCGTCCGCGGCGACGCCACCTCGGTCAGCCCGGACACCCCTCTGGTCGACCTGGTCGAAGCGTCGGTCGGCAGCGACCTGGCGATCGCCGTGGTCGATGAGAAGAACCGGCTCCTCGGCGTGATCCCTCGGGTGACACTGCTGGCCGCCCTCGGCAACGTCAGCACCGGCACGGGCGAATTGCCCGTGATCGAGCCGCCGGCCACCATCTCCGTCAAGGTGATCACCGAAACCCTGCGCGACACCGCTCTGGAAGGAGCCGGCCTGTGAACGACTTCCGACTTCCCCTGGGCACCATCGTCGAGGGTTTCATCGACTACATCACCGAATCGTTCGGCTTCCTCTTCGACTTCATTCGCGCCGTCTTCAAGGGCGCCTTCGAAGTCGTCGACGTGCTCCTCGTCTCGCCGCCGTTCTGGGTGATCATCGTGGTCGCCGCGGCTTTGGCGTACTTCACCCGGGGCTGGAAGTTCACCCTCGGCACCGTGGTCGGCCTGCTCGTGATCCTCGGCGTCGACCAGTGGGAAAACGCCATGGACACCCTGGCCCTGGTGCTCGTTGCCAGCATCCTCGCCATCGTGTTCAGTGTGCCGCTGGGAATCCTGGCGGCCAAGTCGAAGGTCGCGTCGAGCATCATCAAACCGATCCTCGACTTCATGCAGACCATGCCTGCCTTCGTCTACCTGATTCCGGCGCTCATCCTGTTCCGGGTCGGCGTCGTCCCTGGCATCGTTGCGACGATCATCTTCGCGATGGCACCCGGGGTCCGGCTCACCGAACTCGGCATCCGCGGTGTCGACCAGGAGGTCGTCGAGGCCGGCCAGGCCTTCGGCGCGTCGCCGTGGCGTATTCTGCGGCAGATCCAACTTCCGCTGGCCATGCCGACGATCATGGCCGGCATCAACCAGGTCATCATGCTCTCCCTGTCGATGGTCGTCATCTCCGGGATGGTCGGTGCCGGCGGTCTCGGTGCCGAGGTCGTCGCCAGCCTGAACCGTATCGACGTCGCGCTCGGCTTCGAAGCGGGCCTGGCCGTGGTGATCCTCGCGATCTACCTCGACCGGCTCACGGCGGCGCTCGGCACGGGCGGTACGCCACTCGGCCGGGCACTCGGTTCCCTCCGCCGCCGGCCCGGGGCTCCCATCACGGCGCCGGAAGCGCTACCGGAACCCGCGCCGGAACGCTCGGCCGCGCCGGTACCGGCCTGATCCAGCTCTCCCGGATGCTCTCGCATCCGTTCCCCGCGCGGCATCGCCGCGTCCAATCCAGCGTCAACCCGGTCGCCCTCAGGGGCGACAAGTAAGGAAGAACGATGAAGAACCGTTCGAAAACCATGATCGCCATCGGAGCCGCCGGGCTCCTCGCTCTCACCGGCTGCACCGCCGCCGACTCGAAGGTCGGCAACGGCAACTCAGACAAGAAAGATATGACCATCGCCGTGTTCAACGGCTGGGACGAGGGCGTCGCCGCCTCCGAACTGTGGAAGGCGATCCTCGACGAGAAGGGCTACAACGTCACGCTCGAAGAGGCCGACGTTGCGCCGGTCTTCTCCGGTCTCTCCACCGGCGACTACGACGCCACCCTCGACGTCTGGCTGCCCGACACGCATGCCTCCTACCTCAAGGAGTACGGCGACGACATCGTCGATCTCGGCGCGTGGAACGACAAGGCGAAGCTCACCATCGCGGTGAACGCCGACGCCCCGGTCGATTCCCTCGCCGACCTCGCCGCGAACGCCGACAAGTTCGACAACCGGATCGTGGGAATCGAGCCGGGCGCGGGCCTGACCGCGGCGACGACCGACAAGGTCATCCCCGCGTACGACCTAAAGAAGATGGACTTCGTCACCTCGTCGACGGCTGCGATGCTCACCGAGCTGACCGCGGCCACCAAGGCCGGCGAGAACATCGTCGTCACCCTGTGGCAGCCGCACTGGGCCTACAGCGCCCTGCCGATCAAGACGCTCGAAGACCCTGAGGGTGCCCTGGCGGCAACCGAAAGCCTGCACACCTACGCCAAGTCCGACTTCACGAAGGACTTCCCGAAGGCCGCCGGCTGGCTCTCGGGCTTCAAGATGGACCTCGACCAGCTGCAGTCGCTCGAGGACGCCATGTTTGTCGAATACGACGGCAGTGACTACGGCCCCGTGGTCGCGAAGTGGATTGCCGAGAACCAGGATTACGTCGAGTCGCTCACCAGCAGGTAGCGTAAAGCCCCGGCTCACCGGAAGGCCCCCGTCGATCTCGACGGGGGCCTTCCGCCTGCCTACGTCGGCCGAGGCGGAGTGGTCGGACCGAGGCTCAGCGATGCAGGGTCGGCATGATCGCTCCGGCCCACTCGGCGGCCTTTTCGAGTTCGCCCGCGGCCAGGGGACCTTCGCGGCCTTCAACAATGAAGCCGTGGGGTTGGGCCACGATGTGGGCGCCGGCGCGCTCCAGGGCATGGGAGATCTTTCCGGCGGCGTCACCGTGGATGAACAGCCGCACGCGGGTGTCGAAAGCCGCCGCCCTCACGCCGTGCAGCGTGCCGACGCCGAGCTGGGCAAGAAAGGCCTGCATCCGCGGTGACGGCCGCCAGCCGATGATGGGGCAGCCGACGACAAGGAGGTCGACGCCGGTGAGGCGCTCGGGGGTGAGACCGGAGACGGAGACCACGGCGGTTCCCTCGGCGATTTCCGCGCCGATCTTTTCGGCCACGATTCGGGTGTTGCCGTAGTTGGAGTCGTAAACGACGAGTGTGCTCATGGCGGGACCTCCAGCGATCGGGTTCGGGTAGGTGCTGGTGTGCCCAGTGTGGCCCCGCAGGATGGGTGCGACAAGGGGGGCGCGTGGCCCTCGAAACCGGCGCACCGGGTCTCGACGAGCTCGACCACCGACGGTGATTGAGCCTGTCGAAATCACGCCGCCGGGTCTCGACGAGCTCGACCACCGGACGGGCTCGACCACCGGACGAGCTCGACCACCGACGGTGATTGAGCCTGTCGAAATCACGCCGCCGGGTCTCGACGAGCTCGACCACCGGACAGGCTCGACCACCGGACAGGCTCGACCACCGGACGGGCTCGACCACGGACGGGCTCGACCACCGGACGGGCTCGACCACCGACGCGCCGGGTCAGGCGGTGCCGAGCTCGCGCACCTGTCGGAGCCAGTCGGCCTGGAGCGGGAGGTCGAGATCGGTGCTGCCGCGGAGCTTCACCGAACTCATCCTGCCGGAACCGGCCGCCTCCAGCCGGCCGGAGGGGTCCGTGATGTCCTGGCCTCGCCACAGCAACAGGGTCACGTAGGCCGGATACGCCTTGAAGCCGGCGACCGGGGTCTTCGCGGTGAGCCAGACCGGGTGGCCGTGCCACATCTGCCCGTCCGCACGCGGCAGCGCCTCGTCGAACTGCGCCTGCAGGGTCCTTCCGATGGCGGCGAGGTTTTCCGGGAGGGAAGCCAGATACTCGTCGACTGTCGTGGGGGAGGGCATGGTGGGACTCCTGTCTTCGGCTACTGCGGGGTCGAATCGGCCAGGAACGCGGTGAGGTCGCGGGTGATCGCGGCGGCCATGGCATCCGTGGTCGCGGTCGCGATGCCGTCGCCGATCTCCACTCCATAGTCGCCGAACCGGGCGTGATTGGCCCCCGGAATCTCAACGAATGTGGTGTCCGCAGGCAGCAGCCCTGCGGTGTCGGCGATCTTCCCCGGTGTGCTCAGGGCGTCCGCGCTGCCGGTGACACTCAGCACAGGCAGGTCCGGCCGGGTCAGGGGGGCTGCGCAATAGCTCCCGAAGAGCACGAGCCCGGCGACCTGGGGCTGGTCGGCATATAGGCACGCCTTGACCCCGCCGAGGGAGTGCCCGCCCACCAGCCAGGTCGTGACGCTCGGGGCGACCCGGATGAACGTGTCGAGCGGCCGCAGGTCGAGGATGGCCAGGTTCAGCACTGGCCTCGCGATGACGACTGTCAGCCCGGTCTCCTCGACCGTTCCCGCGAGCTTGTAGAGGTAGGCATACGGGTCCACCCGGGCGCCGGGGATGAAGACGAGGCCGACACCGGATGCCCCCGACCTCGGGGCGAGGACGACCGCGTTCGCGGTGTCGGTCACCGACACCGCCGGATTGCGGAACACCCTGTCGGCGGCACCCCGCTCAACGGTGCGCACGGTGTTCGCCCAGACCAGGAAGACGACGATGGCGAGCACGAACGAGGAGAGAGCCAACCAACCGAGCAGGCGCACCCGGCGCAGGATCCGGCCCGGCCGGGACTCTCCGGTTGTCGCAGTCCGGGACATCGTTCCTCTTCCATCGGGCGCGCGGGCGGCGCGGGCTCCCAATCTAGAGCGGATGCGCTCAGTCGTCGAGTCCGCGGGCCACCAAAGCCTCACCGATCGCATCCGCGGCGTACAGCGACCTCACGACCACGGGAACGGCCAGGGCGAGCAGGGAACCCTGGGCGCCCCTCGCCCTGCGCGCTTCGAGCACCTCCGCGACGATCTCCGCGACGAGCGGAATGCAGCGGAGGGTGAGCGCGACGAGGAGGCCGACGCGGTCCGCATCGACCCATCGGCGGAACGGACGCAGCAGCGCCTGGAACCCTTCGAGAACCGCCGTGACCGTCGTCGTGAGGGTGAACAGGGCGGCCAGCGCGACCGCGACCACCAGGCGACCGGCCATCATGCCGGCCGTCGTCCAGCCGGCGAACAGGGCCTGGAGCGGCACGGCGATGACCAGGATCCAGAGAATCGGGCCGATCTGCTGCCAGGCCGGCCGGGGGGGGACGCCGGCCACGACGTACAGCACGAAGACGCCGCCGAGGGCGGCAAGCAGCTGCCACGGCTCGCCGAGCAGCCCGACGACTGTCACGCCGACGGACAACAGCAACAGCTTGAGCAGGGTCGGCGTGCGGTGGATGATCGAGGATCCCGGGTGGTACAGGCCGATCATGACGGCAGGCGCATCTCGTCCGGCGCCTTCACGCGAGCAACTCCCGGTAGGCGTCGAGGGCCGCGTCGGGGATGCCGTCGAAGGCGACCTCGCCCTCTTCGATCACGACGACCCGGTCGAACCCGGCCAGCAGCTCGAGCTGGTGCGTCACGACGATGACCTGCTGGCTCATCTCCTGCAGGAGCTCCGTGATCCGTCGGGCGTTCCGGGCGTCGAGGAGCGTTGTCGGCTCGTCCGCGACAACGATTTTCGGTTCGGCCACGAGCACGGCAGCCAGGGCCAGCAGTTGCTTCTGACCGCCGGAGAGCCGGTGGGCCGGGTGGTCGGCGTGGGCGCTGAGCCCGAACCGGTCGAGGGCGGCCGCCGTGCGTTCGGCCACCTGCTCCCGGGTCAGCCCCCGCCGGCGAAGGGTGAAGGCCACGTCCTCCTGCACGGTCGGCATGACGATCTGGTTGTCGGGGTTGGTGAAGATGAAGCCGACCTGCCGACGCACCTCCCTGGCGTTCCGGGCCACATTGAGGCCGTCGACGCTCACGGTGCCGCTGGTGGGGGTGATCAGCCCGTTGATCATCCGCACCAGGGTGGATTTGCCGGAGCCGTTGGCCCCGACCACCCCGATCCGGTGCTCGCTGAGGTCCAGCCGGATGTCCCGCAGCACACTGCGCTCCCCATAGGAATGGGACACCCCGTCGAACGTGATCCGGGTCATCGACCAGCGCGCCCCGCCGCGATCGACGGCTTGCGGCGGACGGCGACCGGGATCAGGCCGGGGTAGGCCTTGTGCACCTGGCGGGCGACCAGCACGGTCACGACGGCCTTGGCCAGGTCGCCGGGCAGGAACTTGATGCTGTCGACGAGCGCGGCCCAGAGCGGCAGGCCCAGGTTCATCGCGGTGACCGGAACGCCGAAAAGGTAGATCACGAGGATCCCACCGAGCACGGTCGCCCCCAGGGCCGGCCAGAACGGGTACTTCGGGAGCAGCACCGCGGTGAGGTAGCCGATGACGGCCACCCCGGCGAGCCAGCCGTAGAGGTAGCCGGCCGATGGCGAAGTGGTGAACCAGACGAGCCCGCCTCGGCCGCCGGAGAGCAACGGAAGGCCCGCCGCGGTGAGAACGAGGAAGAGGAGCACGGCGAAGAAGCCCTTGCGCGCCCCGAGGATCGCTCCGGCGAGCATCACACCCAGGGTCTGGAAGGTGATCGGCACGGCGACGGCTCCGATCGTCAGGGCGCCGGGGAGCCCGAGGGCGGCGATGAGGGCGGCAAAGATGGCGATCTGGGCGAGATCGCGCACGGTGAGGGTTCGGGCTGTCATGCTCTTCAATCTAGAATTAGCGGCCACCCCGCCGCTGGGGAAGACCTACAAAGAATCGGCCGGATCTCTGGTCGCCGGGGCGGTCGCGGGTGCGCCCGCGGCTGCCGCAACGCAACCGACGATCGCGTCGGCCGCCCGCACGAGGGCCAAATGGCTCAGCGCCTGCGGAGTGTTCCCGGCCTGCAGGCCGGCGTCGACGTCGTATTCCTCCGACAGAAGTCCGACGTCGTTGGCGAAGCCGACGAGGCGATCCATCAGGGCCACAGCGTCCGCCTCGCGGCCGGAGGCGGCGTACTGCTCGACCAGCCAAAACGAGCAGGCCAGGAACGGATGCTCACCCGCGGCGAGGCCGTCGACGACGGCGTCCGTTCGGTAGCGGAGAACCAGGCCCTCGCGCAGCAGGTCGGCTTCGATCGCGGCGACCGTGCCCAGCATCCGTGGGTCCGACGCGTCGCAGAAGCCGACCTGTGGGAGCACCAGCAGGGAGGCATCCACCTCTTCGCCGCCGAAGTACTGGGTGTAGCTGTTCCGGGCTCGGTCGAACCCGCGCTCCTCGATCTCGTGGCGCACCTCGTCGCGGAGCCGCGCCCAGCGCTCCACCGGGCCGGGCAGCCCGTACTCGGCCGCACCACGCACCAACCGGTCGAACGCGGCCCAGACCATGACCCGGGAATGGGTGAACTCGCGGGCCGGCCCCCGAACCTCCCAGATGCCCTGGTCCGGCCGTGACCAGTTCTGTTCGAGGAACCCGGCCAGCGCGCGTTGCAACGGCCAGGAGAACTCGGTCTCGGCGATGCCGGCCTCCCGGGCGGCGTGCAGGGCCACCATCACCTCGCCGATCACGTCGGACTGGAACTGGTCGACGGCGCCGTTGCCCACCCGCACCGGTCCGGAACCCCGGTAGCCGGGCAGGCTGGTCAGCTCACGCTCGGGGAGGTACCGCTCCCCGGCGAGCCCGTACATGATCTGCACGTCGTTCGGGTCGCCGGCCACGGCCCGCAGCAGCCAGGCCCGCCAGCCGTGGGCCTCCACCTCGTACCCGTGGGAGAGCAGCACGGTCAGGGTCAGGGCCGCATCCCGGAGCCAGACGTAGCGGTAGTCCCAGTTGCGGTGGCCGCCGCGCAGCTCCGGCAGGGAGGTGGTGGCCGCGGCGACGATGCCCCCGGTGGTCTCGTGGGTGAGGGCGCGCAGCACGAGCATCGACCGCACGACCTCGTCGCGGTAGGGACCCTCGTGCGTGCAGGTCCCGGCCCAGCCACGCCACCACGCGGCCGTCGTCGCATACGCCGCCGAGACGTCGAGGGTGGGCGGCGGTTCCCGGTGAGACGGGTACCAGCTCAGCTGCAGGTCGACGTCCTCGCCGGCGATGACACGGAAACGGGCCGCGTGCCGGTGGTCGGCGGCGTGCAGCACCGGGCCGCGCACGATGATCGCGTCCGGCCCGGCCACCGCGACCAATCCGTGCTCACCGCCGGTCGTGACCTGGCGCACCCACGGCATGGTCGTCGCATAGCCGAAACGGATACGCAGGTCCTCGATCATCTCCACCGCCCCCGACACTCCGCGCACCCGGCGCAGCACGTCGGCCCGATGATCGCCGTGCGGCATGAAGTCGATCACCTCGACCGAACCGCCGGGCGTCGTCCACTGCGTGGTGAGGATGAAGGTGCCCTCCTCATAGGAACGGGTGCAGGTGGCGGCCGGGTCCGCCGGCGCCAGCAGCCAGCGCCCGTGGTCCTCGTCGCCCAGCAGCGCCCCGAACATCGACGCCGAGTCGTACCGGGGGAGGCAGAGCCAGTCGATGCTCCCGTCCCGGCCGACGAGCGCGGCCGAATGGCAGTCGCCGATCAGCGCATAATCCTCGATATTGAGTGCCATGCAGTCATCCTGCCAGCTACGTTGGGCTGATGACCAAGCCAATCACGACGCTCCTGATCCTCGGCGCCGGCGGAGACCTTGCCGGCCGTCTCCTCCTCCCGGCCCTGGGCCAGCTGCTCACCGCCCATCCCGACCGGCGGGTTCAGCTGATCGGGGCGGGCCGCGAGGAATTCAGCCCTGCCGAGTGGCTGGCCCGGCTGAAAGAATCGTTCGCGGTCGGTGAGGGGTCCGGTGCCGCGGTGGACGACATCCTCGAGACGACGGAATACCACACGAGCAACCTGGCAGACGCGGCCGAGCTGGAGCGCCTGATCGCACTCTGCTCCGGCGTGCCCGCGATCTACTTCGCCCTCCCGCCCGCCGTCGCAGCCGGGGTCTGTGACGCCCTCGCCGACGTCGCCCTCCCCGACGGCACGCAGCTGGCCCTGGAGAAACCGTTCGGCGTCGACGAACAGGGGGCCATTGCCTTGAACGCCCGGCTGGCCAGGCTCGTGCCGGAGAACCAGATCCACCGGGTCGACCACTTTCTCGGACGCTCCACTGTGCTCAACCTCGTGGGACTGCGGTTCGCCAACCGGATCTTCGAACCGCTCTGGAGCAACCTCCACATCGAACGCGTCGACGTCGTCTACGACGAGCAGCTCGGACTCGAGGGCCGCGCCGGCTACTACGACCGGGCCGGGGCGCTGGTCGACATGATCCAGAGCCACCTCCTGCAGGTGCTGGCCGTGCTGGCCATGGAACCGCCGTCGTCGCTGGGTGCCGCCGATCTCCGTGACGCGAAGGGCCTCGTGCTCCGTGCCACCCGGCTGCGCGGCGGGAGCCCGACCCGGTCCAGCCGGCGCGCACGGTACGCCGCGGGAACCGTGGACGGGAGGCACCTCCCGGCCTACCTGGACGAAAAGGGCGTCCGGGCGGCCAACGACACCGAGACCCTGGCCGAGGTGACGTTCGAAATCGACAACTGGCGGTGGGCAGGCGTGCCGTTCACCCTCCGCTCCGGCAAGGCGCTCGCCGAACGCCGCCGGGAGATCGCGATCACCTTCAAACCCGTGCCCCACCTGCCGATCGGGTTGAGCGGACTGCCGGGACCGACCGTGTTGCGAATCTTCCTCGGGCCCGACGAGATGGCCATCGACCTCAACCTCAACGGACCGGGAGACCCGCGCACCCTCGACCGGGTGCGCCTCGGAGCATCCTTCGGCCCTGGCCAGCTGCTGGCCTACGGTGAGGTGCTCGAGGGGGTGCTCGACGGAGACCCTGCCCTGTCGGTCCGGGCCGACACCGCGGTGCAATGCTGGCGCATTGTGGCGCCCGTGCTGGCGGCCTGGCGCGCGGGGAAGGTCCCAATGGACGACTACCCGGCGGGGTCGACCGGCCCCGCAGAGTGGAAGGAACTCGGCTGAGGGGAGGCGTCCGGCGGAGCGGGAGAAGCTAGGCGACGAGGCGAGCGCGCTCCGCCGACTGCGGGGCCGGCTGGGTCACGGGCTGGGCCGCGGAAAAGGTCGGCAGGTGCACCGGAGCGTTCACCGTTGCGCGCTCTGGTTCAGCGTGCTCTGGACCAGCCCAAGCGGAGATCGGCGCGGGGGTCCAGGGCAGCGCGGTGGGCTCGGCGACGACCTCGCCGCGCAGGAGCGAAGTCTCGGAGCGCAGCACCGCGGCGAGGGAGGCGGCGATCTGGTGGGCCTTGAGGCCGTGGAAGATCACGTCAGTGTCGCTGTCGCTGCGGGGGACGAGCGTCCACTTGCCCTGGGCGCCTACCAGCTGTGACAGCTGGTTGTGCAGGAGGGCGAAAACCTGTTCGTCGCTGAGCTCGGGCACGGGTGCGGCAATGACCGGTGCGACGCGACGTCGGCGACCAAACATCGGGAGCCCCTTTCAATTGGCATGCTGCTGTTGCTACCAGTGTGCCGCCCGGAAGGGGGCTTGACTGGATGACACGCCGCGGGAAACCGCAAGTCAGCTCTCGATTTGCCGTTCGTCCGCGTCCTTCATGACCGTGCCGATGGCAACCGCGGCGCTGAGCGCCCAACCCAGCCACATCAGGACGAGGCGCCAGTCCCTGGGACCGCTCCGGGTGGCCTGCAGGATGTTCCACCCGCCGGCGACGACACCGATCATGGCGCTACTGAAGATGAATTTTCGCATGTGAGGGCCTCCTGCCTCCTACGCTACCGGGCCGGGCCGTCTCAGGTTCCCCGCGTGCTGTCTCAATCTCTGACCGATCGTGCAGGATTTGACCGATCGGTCAAGTAGGGTGATCGGGTGCCTCCAGAATCTTCCCCGACTCACCCCGTTGTCGCGCCTCACGCCGAGTCCCGGCAGCATCCGGTCACCCGGCCGAGCACCGGCGACGAGCTGCGGGCCACCGCACTCGCCCAGTTCGCGTCGATCGGCTTCGCCGGTACCTCCTTGCAGCAGATCGCCGATGCCGCCGGCTATTCGAAATCGAGCGTGCTGTATCACTTCGCCTCGAAGGAGGCCCTGCTGGGGGAGGTCCTGACCCCCGCGATCGACCGGCTCGAGGTCATCCTCGGCCGGTTCGTCGCCGCCCCCGACGGCACCGCGTCGCGGCGGCGTTTCGTCGACGACTTCATCGACTTCCTGCTCGAGTTCCGGCTGGAGCTGCACACCTTCATCAACCAGGCCCAGTCACTGCGCGGCATTCCGGTCATCGACCGGGCGGGCCTGCTGATCGTGCGCCTTTCCGACACCCTCTGCCACGAGGGCGCCAGCACGGAAGACCGCATCCGCTTCGGAATCGCCCTCGGCGGCGCCGCGTACACCCTCGTCGCGGGGATGACCTTCCTGAACAAGGACATCGCCCCGGCCGACGAGATCCGCCAGGCCCTCTCCGTCGTGATCACCGAACTTCTCGCCCCCGTCGCCGTCCACACGTCCGAGTCCCGGAAGTAGCACCATGGCCACCCTGCTCTACCGCATCGGGCATGTCGCCTACCGTCGCGCCTGGCTCATCCTCGGCATCTGGGTTCTCCTCCTGGCCGGGATCCTCGGCGGCGGCTTCGCTCTGGGCGGACACAGCCAGGAGTCGTACGCGATCCCCGGCACCGAATCCCAGGACACCATCGACAAGCTCGCGGAGGTGTTCCCGGCTGCGGCCGGCGCCCAGGTGCAGGTCGTCTACCGGGCGCCGGACGGGGCATCCGTCACCGAGCCGGCCTACCGGGCCGCCATCGAGGAGATGGCCACCTCGATCGGCGACGTGCCCGGCGTCGACACGGTGATCACCCCCTTCTCGGAGTACGCCTCCGGCGCGATCTCGAAGGATGAGTCGACCGCGTTCAGCCAGGCGCAGCTCAGCGGACCGTCGACCGAGGTCACCCAGGCCACCCTCGACGGGCTGACCGCGACCACATCGATCGGCAGGGACGCCGGTCTCCAGGTGGCGTTCGGCGGCCAGGTGTTCCAGGACAACACGTTCGGGATCACCATCACCGAGGTCTTCGGCCTGCTCTTCGCCGGGGTGGTGCTGCTCGTCACGTTCGGCTCGCTCGTCTCCGCCGGGATGCCGCTGCTGATGGCTGTGATCGGCGTCGGCGTCGCCATCGGCGGCATCACCGCGATCTCGGCGTTCGTGCCCGTGTCCAGCACCGCTCCCATGCTCGCCCTCATGCTCGGCCTCGCCGTCGGCATCGATTACTCCCTGTTCATCCTGTCCAGGCATCGCACCCAGTTGGCGCGCGGCATCGAGCCGCACGAGTCCGCCGCCACCGCCGTCGCCACGGCGGGCGGTGCCGTCGTGTTCGCCGGCCTGACCGTCATCATCGCCCTGCTCGGGCTGCTCGTCGTCGGGATCCCGTTCCTCAGTGTGATGGGCGTTGCCGCGGCGTTCGCGGTCTTCGTGTCGATCGGGGTCGCGATCACCCTGCTGCCGGCGATCCTCGGCCTGGCCGGGGCGAGGCTCGCCCCGAGACCCGGAGGACGGGCCCACCGACGCGCCATGATGCCGGACACCGGTCGCCCCACCCTCGGCCGGCTCTGGGTGGGCGTCGTTCTCAAGGCGCCCGCGCTCGTTGTGCTCGTCGTCGTCGGGATCCTCGGCACGCTGGCGATTCCGGCCCTCAGCCTCGACCTGAACCTGCCCGACGGCGCCTCCGAACCGGCCGCATCCACCCAGTACACGGCCTACAACCTGATCGAGGACGGTTTCGGGCCCGGCTACAACGGGCCGCTGATCGTGGTCGTCGATATCACCCAGACGACGGATATCTTCGCCGACCTCGGCGCCATCGGCGCACGCCTGCGCGCCCTGCCCGACGTCGCCTTCGTCAGCAAGGGAACGCCGAATCCGACGGTCGACACCGCCATCATCCAGGTGATGCCGGGCAGCGCCCCGAACGCCCCGGAGACCAAGGACCTCGTGCAGTCCATTCGGGCCCTCGCACCCGAGATCGACGCGTCGCTGGGCACCCCCATCGCGGTGACGGGTGCGACGGCGGTCTCGATCGACATCTCCAACCGGCTCAGCAACGCCCTCATCCCGTTCGCGCTGATCGTCGTCGGGCTGTCGATCCTCCTGCTCACCATGGTCTTCCGTTCGATCTTCGTGCCGGTCAAGGCCGCCCTGGGCTTCCTGCTGTCCGTGTTCGCGTCGATCGGCGCCACCGTGGCCATCTTCCAATGGGGCTGGTTCGCCGACCTGATCGGGGTCGCCCATCCCGGGCCGATCCTGAGCTTCCTGCCGATCCTCCTGATGGCCGTGCTGTTCGGCCTCGCCATGGACTACGAAGTCTTCCTCGTCTCCGGGATGCGTGAGGAATTCGTCGCCAGCGGCAACCCCCACGACGCCATCGTGCACGGTTTCTCGCACGCCGCACGGGTCGTCACGGCGGCGGCGCTGATCATGTTCTTCGTCTTCTTCGCCTTCGTGCCCGACGGAACCGGGGCGATCAAGGGCATCGCCTTCGCACTGGCCATCGGCGTGTTCCTCGACGCCTTCCTCGTGCGGATGACGCTGGTTCCGGCTGCGATGGCGCTCGCCGGCACCTGGGCGTGGTGGCTGCCGCGCCCACTCGACCGGCTCCTGCCCGACGTCGACATCGAGGGCGTCGGCCTGCGCCGGCACCTCGCCGACAGCGTCTGGGCCGGGGCCCAGGATTCCGCGATCACCGCGGAGGGCGCCTTGCTCGGCGTGCCGGAGTCCCCGCTCGGGCCGCTCGACCTCTCGGTCGCGGCGGGCTCCGTCGTGCTCGTCACCGGCAGCGCGACCCGCCGCCGCGTACTCGCCGCGACCCTCGCCGGGCGCCTCGACCTGGTCTCGGGGCGGCTCCAGGTGTGTGGCGCGCCGCTTCCCAGCGAGCGGGGCAAGGCCCTGCGCACGGTCGCTCTCGCCCAGGTGGGCGGTCGGCACGACACCGGGCTCACCGTCGGCGAGGTGCTGGCCGAACGACTCGACCTCGCCCACCCGTGGCACCGCACGGCCAGGCGCCGCGCGGAGCTCGTCGTCTGGCTGGGCCGCCTGGAGATCGCCCTCGGGCAGCCGCCCGGAACGCGTCCGATCGCGTCAGACACGCCCCTGGCCGCCCTGCCGGCCATCGATCGGGCCGTTGTGCTGGTCGCGGCGGCGCTCGCGGAACGCCCCCGCGTCGTCGTCGTCGACCTCGGCGACGGGCTCCCCGTCGACCCGGCCGGCAGGGATCTCGTCGCCATCCTGGCGGCACTCGCCCCGGCCGCCACCACGCTCCTCCTCGGATCCGGAACACATTCCGGGTTCGGTTCCCTCGCCGCCCGCGGCCCCGGCGCATACGGCGAATACGGCGCGAGAGCCGTGCAGGAACTCACCCTCAACACCGACACGGACACCGGCACCGACCTCGACAGAAAGGCCCTCCAACGATGAGCACGCGGCTTGAGAGACTGTTCAGCCGCACGCCCGGGCAGCGACGGTGGGCCTTCGGATCACTGCTGGCCGGCCTGATCGTGGTGCCGCTCGCCGTCGCGGGCCTCTTCGCCGGCGCCCTTGCGAGCGCCGACCAGCGGGTCGATACCCTGCCGGCCCTCGTCGTCAACAACGACACCTTCGTCACGACCACCCTGCCGGACGGCTCGGAACAGAAGGTGCTCGCCGGGCGCCAGCTCGTCACCGAACTGACCGGGCCGGCGACGGCCGGCTCCCCGTCCACCGGCTTCGCCTGGGCGATCTCCAATTCGGCGGATGCCGCGGCCGCGCTGGCCGCGGGCCAGGCCTACGCCGTGCTCACCATCCCGGCCGACTTCTCCGCCTCGGTCACCTCGCTCGGCGGGTCGACGCCCACCCGCGCCGACCTCGGCATCCGCACCGACGACGCCCACTCCTACCTGGCCGGGTCGGTCGCGCAATCGGTGGGCACCGCCATGACGGGCGTCTTCGGACGCGACATCACCGCGCAGTACCTCAGCGCCCTCTACTCGAACCTGTCCGGGTTGGGGGAATCCCTGACCCGTGCCTCCGACGGCGCGGCGCAGGTTTCCTCCGGGGTGACCGGCGTCGCCACCGGCCTCGACAGCCTGGCCTCCGGCACCGCCTCCGTGGCCTCCGGCGCCGCTTCCGCGGCATCGGGCGCAGCCGCGCTCTCCTCGGGGGTCGCGGGCTACACGGGCGGGGTGGACGCGTTGAGCTCCGGCCTGGCCGGCCTCGGCACGGGCGCGGCCGGGCTCAGCCGGCTCAGCGACGGCTGGGCGCAGTACGCCGGGGGAGTCGGCAGCGCGGCGGACGGTTTCGGTTCGCTGACCGCCGCACTTCTCGCCAACCCGACGAATGCGCCGTACGCCCAGTCCCTGGCCGACTACCAGGCCGCTCTCGACACCCTTGCCGGGCAGGGAACCGCGCTCAGCGGCCAGACGACGACCGCGATCAGCGGCGTGCAGGGCGGAATCGCCCAGAGCGCCGCCGGGGCGTCCCGCCTGGCCGCCGGGTCGGCAGCGCTGCGCACGGGAGCGAGCGAGCTCCAGGCCGGGATCTCCGGGCTCTCCGACGCAGTCGCGGGGCTCTCCGGGGGAACCGCGGCCGCGGCATCCGGCGCCCACCAGCTCGAATCCGGCGCCGGCGAGCTGGCATCGGGACTCAAGGACGGCGCGGCCAGTGCCTCCAGGCTGGGCGAGACCGACCCGGAGCAGACCGCCGCCGTCGTGTCCGAACCGGTCGTCATCGTCAGCAGCCGTGACAACCCGGTCGATTCGATCGGGCCGATCATCGGCATGGTATTCGTGCCGGTCGGGTTGTGGATCGGTGCGCTGGCGATCTTCCTGGTGCTGAGTCCGCTCTCCGCGACGGCCCTCGCCTCCACCGCCGGGACCGGCCGCCTGGTCGGGCGCGGCCTCGGCCGGGCCTTCCTGGTCGCGGCGGCCCAGGCCGTGGTCGTCGTCGCCCTGTTGCATAATTCGCTCGGTGTGTCCTGGCTGTTGCTGCCGTCGACCCTGGCCTTCGCGGTGTTCCTCGCATTCGTCTTCGTCGCCGTGCACCACTTCCTCGTCGCCGCCTTCGGCCGCGTCGGGATAGTCGTCTCCCTGGTGCTGCTCGCGCTGCAGATAACCGCGGCCGGCGGACTGTACCCGATCGAGCTGGTGGCGAAACCGTTCCAGTCGGTGAGCCCCTTCCTGCCGCTGACCTGGGCGGTCCGGGGAATGCAGGCCATCACCGCCGGCGATGGCGGGAACGCGGCGGCCCCTGCCGCCTTCCTGGCCCTGTTCGCGCTGGCCGCGGTGCTCCTCTCGCTCTGGACCGTTGCCCGACGGCGCGGAGCGCGCTCGTTCGGGGTGGCCCTGACCCGCGGGTGACCCTGGCCGATCAGTGGCGGCGACCCGGAAACAGCGCCTCAAGCGCGCGGGTGGATCGAGGAGAGCGCCGCGGACGGGCCTGCATCGTGTGCAACCGGGCGAACGCGAGGGTCTCCACCAGCAGGGCCAGCCGTTCCTCCTCGGTCTTGCACTTGCGGGTGTTCACCTCGGCGACGATCTGGCCGTCCCAGCTCGCCTTGGCGAGCATCCCGAGGACCTCGGCGACAGGTTCGCTGCCGCGGCCGGGCAACAGGTGCTCGTCGAAGACCTTGCCCTCGTCCATGGAGCCGGAGCCGTCACAGAGATGAACGTGACGGAGCCGGTCCCCGAGCGAGGTGGCCATGGCCAGGCTGTCGTGCCCGCTCAGCGCGCAATGTGAGAAGTCCAGGGTGACCGCGTCGCAGTCCATCAGGGTCGGGTCCCAGCCGGGTGAGTACGCCTTCACGCTGCGACCGCCGAACTTCCACGGAAACATGTTCTCGACGGCGATCGCGATCCGGGTCTGGGCGCTGATCTCGCGCACGATCGAGAGGAAGTCCACGGCGTACTCGGCCTGCCAGCGGAACGGCGGGTGCACGACGACGGTGGATGCCCCCACCGACCTGGCCAGTTCGGCCGAACGCTCGAGCTTGACCCGAGGGTCCCTGCCCCAGACGAAGTGTGTCAGCAAGAGCACCGGGGCGTGGACCGACAGGATCGGAAGGTGGTATTTCTCGGAGAGCGCTCGCAGCGCCGCGGCGTCCTGAGTGACCTCGTCGCGGGTGACCATGATCTCGATACCGTCGTACCCGGCCAGCTTCGCGAGGCGGAACGACTGTTCTGTGGGGAGAGGGTAGGCGCACGTCGTGCTCATGCCGATGCGGATCATTGGCGCCAGCATAGTGGTCGTTCCTTAACCGTTGGGGGGTCTCGCGACCATTGTCCCGGCCGGGTTTGTGGACCGGCTGATAACCTAGGAGTAGCAGCAAGGTGCTCGCGCGAGGCGCGCGCCGGAACGGAAGAGACCATCTCGCCAGCAGCCGAGTCCCCGCAGTCCGCCGGTCCGAAGACCACCTATTCCCTGGTGGTGGTGTCGAACCGTTTGCCGGTTGATTTCGAGGTTGCCGAGGACGGCACGGAAAACTGGCGCACCTCGCCCGGCGGCCTGGTCACCGCCCTCGAGCCGCTGATGCGTGCCTCCGACGGTGCCTGGGTGGGCTGGCCGGGGGTTGCCGACCGTTCCTTCGCCCCGTTCGTCAACGACGGGATCTCGATCGTTCCGGTTCGCCTGAGCGGCGCGGAACTGGAGGACTACTACGAGGGGTTCTCCAACGACACGATCTGGCCGCTGTACCACGACGTGATCGCCCCGCCGAGCTTCCACCGCGAGTGGTGGGAGGCCTACGTGCGGGTCAACCGGCGGTTTGCCGAGGAGGCCGCGGCCGCCGCGTCGACCGGCGCGACGGTCTGGGTGCACGACTACCAGCTGCAGCTCGTGCCGCGGATGCTGCGCGAGGCCCGCCCCGACCTCGTGATCGGCTTCTTCAATCACATCCCGTTCCCGTCGTACGGGATCTATGCCCAGCTGCCGTGGCGCAAGCAGATCCTCGACGGCCTCCTCGGCGCCGACCTGATCGGCTTCCAGCGGGCAGCCGACGCCGGGAACTTCTCCTCGGCTGTGCGCCGCCTCTACGGCTACCCGACCCGCGGGGTCGCCATCGACGTGCCCGGTCACCACGGCGTGCATCGCCGCGTCATCGCCAGGCACTTCCCCATCTCCATCGACGCCAGGTCATACGAGGAACTGGCCAGGCGACCCGACGTGCAGGAGCGGGCCCGACAGATCCGGCAGGATCTCGGCAACCCGAATACGATCCTGCTCGGCGTGGACCGCCTCGACTACACCAAGGGCATCGCGCACCGGATCAAGGCCTTCGGCGAGCTCCTCGAAGACGGCAGCGTGAGCGTGGAGGACGTGACCCTGGTGCAGGTCGCGAGCCCGTCCCGCGAGCGGGTCGGGCCCTACATCGCCCTCAGGGATGAGATCGAGCTCGCCGTCGGCCGTCTCAATGGCGACTATTCCACCATCAGCCACTCCGCCATCAGCTATCACCACCACGGCTACCCGCGCGAGGAGATGGTGGCCCTCTACCTTGCCGCCGACGTGATGCTCGTGACCGCGCTCCGTGACGGGATGAACCTCGTCGCCAAGGAGTACGTCGCCGTGCGGTTTGACCGCGACGGCGTGCTCGTGCTCAGCGAGTTCGCCGGCGCAGCGGACGAGCTCAAGCAGGCCGTCCTGATCAACCCGCACGACATCGACGGGCTCAAGGCGGCCATCCTTCGGGCCATCGCCATGCCCCGGCAGGAACGCCTGCGACGGATGCGCGCCCTTCGCCGCAAGGTCTTCGACAACGATGTGGCCGCCTGGTCCACCGCGTTCCTCCGCACCCTCACCGAAGGAGCCGCCGTGCGCCCCGGCATCCCCGACGCCCTCGCCGCCGCCCTCAGGGACGTCACGAGCACCGGCACCCTGCTCGTCGCCCTCGACTTCGACGGAACGCTCGCCCCGCACGTGGACAACCCGGAGGACGCCCGAGCCGTCGACGGCACGCGCGACGCCGTGCAGCGCCTGCTCGACCAGGACGGCGTGCGGGTCGCGTTCGTGTCGGGCAGGGCCCTGGTCAGTCTCCAGCACGTGTCGCAGCCGCAGAACGACGTGCTGCTGACCGGCTCGCACGGGATCGAGGTGCAGCTGGACACCCCGGAGATCGAGCTGGACCTCGCCGCCGCCGAACTCGAGCAGCTGGACACCCTGGCCCAGGTGCTCGAACGCATCTCCGGTGGGGTGGCCGGCACCTGGATCGAGCGCAAACCGGCCGGGCTCGCCCTGCACACCCGGCTGGCCACCCCGCAGGCCGCCCAGTCGGCGCAGAAGGAGGCCCGCGAGCAGCTCAGTGTGCTGCTGCCGGGGCTAACCGTGCGCGAAGGCAAGAACGTGCTCGAATTCGCGGTGCGTTCCAGCACGAAGGGCGACGCCCTGGAGCGACTGCGCCTGCACACCGGTGCCGACCATGTCTTCTACGCCGGGGACGACCTGACCGACGAGGACGCCTTCGCGGTGCTGGGGAAGGGTGACCTCGGCCTGAAGATCGGCGCGGGCGCATCCCTCGCCGGCTACCGGGTTCGCGGCCCGGAGGAGGTGCCGCTGGTGCTGGGAATGATCGCCGATTTCCGCGACGCGGCCGCCGAGACGACCTCCCCGGCGGGAGTCTGAGCGCTCGCCGACGTTCGGGGCCCGGCGACGTTCTAGACTCAGTGCATGCCTGAGTATGATCTGAAACCGCGCAGCCGCGACGTCACCGACGGAATCGAAGCCACCACCTCGCGGGGTATGCTTCGCGCGGTCGGAATGGGAGACGCCGACTGGGAAAAACCCCAGATCGGGATCGCCAGCTCCTGGAACGAGATCACCCCGTGCAACCTGTCCCTGGACCGGCTTGCCCAGGCGGCCAAGGAGGGCGTGCACTCCGGCGGCGGCTACCCGCTGCAGTTCGGCACCATCTCCGTCTCCGACGGCATCTCGATGGGTCATGAGGGCATGCACTTCTCCCTCGTCTCCCGCGAGGTCATCGCCGACTCCGTCGAGGTCGTCATGCAGGCCGAGCGCCTCGACGGCTCCGTCCTCCTCGCCGGCTGCGACAAGTCCCTGCCGGGGATGCTCATGGCCGCCGCCCGCCTCGACCTCGCCAGCGTGTTCCTCTATGCAGGTTCCATCGCACCGGGCTGGGTCAAGCTCTCGGACGGCACCGAGAAGGACATCACCATCATCGACTCGTTCGAGGCCGTCGGAGCTGTCAAGGCCGGCCGGATGACCGAGGCGGACGCCAAGCGGATCGAATGCGCGTTCGCCCCCGGCGAGGGTGCCTGCGGCGGCATGTACACCGCCAACACGATGGCCAGCGTCGCGGAGGCCCTCGGCATGAGCCTGCCCGGCTCGGCGTCGCCGGCCTCGGCCGACCGCCGCCGCGACTACTACGCGCACCGCTCCGGCGAGGCCGTCTTCAACCTGCTGCGCCTCGGCATCACGGCCAGGGACATCCTCACCCGCAAGGCCTTCGAGAACGCGATCGCGGTGGCCATGGCCTTCGGCGGATCGACGAACGTCGTGCTGCACCTGCTCGCCATCGCGCACGAGGCGGACGTCGACCTCAGCCTGGACGACTTCAACCGGATCGGCGACACCGTGCCGCACATCGGCGACCTCAAGCCGTTCGGCAAGTACGTCATGAACGACGTCGACCGCCAGGGTGGCGTGCCCGCCGTGATGAGGGCGCTGCTCGAAGCGGGCCTGATCCATGGCGACGCGCTCACCGTGACCGGCAAGACCGTCGCCGAGAACCTCGCGGAGATCGACCCGCCCGACCTCGACGGCGAGGTGTTGCGCACGCTTGACAACCCGATCCACGCCAGCGGCGGCATCACCATCCTCAAGGGGTCGATGGCGCCGGAGGGGGCCGTCGTCAAGACCGCCGGCTTCGACAGCGATGTCTTCGTCGGCCCGGCCCGCGTGTTCGAACGGGAACGAGCCGCGATGGACGCGCTCACCGTCGGCGGGATCGAGAAGGGTGACGTCGTCATCATCCGCTACGAGGGTCCGAAGGGCGGCCCCGGCATGCGGGAGATGCTCTCGATCACCGCGGCCATCAAGGGCGCGGGGCTCGGCGCCGATGTACTACTGTTAACGGACGGCAGATTCTCAGGCGGCACAACCGGACTGTGCATCGGCCACATAGCACCCGAAGCGGTGGACGCAGGTCCGATCGCCTTCGTGCGCGATGGTGATCTCATCCGGGTCGATATCGCAGCTCGCACGCTCGACCTACTGGTCGACCCTGAAGAGCTGGCTGCACGGCGCATCGGCTGGGCTCCACTCCCACCGCGCTACACCCGGGGAGTGCTCGCGAAATACTCGAAGCTCGTTCAGTCGGCGGCCGTCGGCGCCGTGACCGGCTAGCGCTCACCATTCGTCATCGAACTCAAGGACTTGATCACATGACCGCGGATTCAGCCGTGCCATCGCCGTCACCCTCGCCCGCCGCGCCCGTTCCGTCCGGCGCCGGTGCGGAGCCGGAGATCCTCACCGGCTCGGGGGCCATCATCCGCAGCCTCGAGCTGCTCGGCGTGACGGACGTCTTCGGCCTCCCGGGCGGCGCCGTCATCCCGCTCTACGACGAGCTGATGACCCAGGACGCCATCCGGCACATCCTGGTTCGCCACGAGCAGGGTGCCGGCCACGCCGCCGAGGGTTACGCCTCGGCGAGCGGCCGGGTCGGGGTCGCCATCGCGACCAGCGGCCCGGGGGCCACGAACCTGGTCACCGCCATCGCTGACGCCTACATGGACTCGGTGCCGATCGTCTGCATCACCGGCCAGGTCTTCTCCACCCTGATGGGCACGGATGCCTTCCAGGAGGCCGACATCGTCGGCATCACCATGCCGATCACCAAGCACTCCTTCCTCGTCAAGCGGCCGGAGGACATCCCGGCCGCCATCGCCTCCGCGCACCTGATCGCGTCGACCGGGCGCCCCGGCCCGGTGCTCGTCGACATCACCAAGGACGCCCAGCAGAACAAGGCCCCGTTCATCTGGCCGCCCAAGCTGGACCTGCCCGGCTACCGGCCGATCACCAAGGCCCACGGCAAGCAGGTGCAGGCGGCCGCCCAGCTGCTCGCCGAATCCCGCAAGCCGGTGCTCTACGTCGGCGGCGGCGTCATCCGGGCCCGCGCGTCCGAGGAACTCCTCGCCTTCGCCGAGCTGACCGGCACGCCCGTCGTCACCACCCTGATGGCCCGCGGCGCCTTCCCCGACTCGCACGAACAGCACCTGGGCATGCCGGGGATGCACGGCACGGTCTCGGCCGTGCTCGCCCTGCAGGAGGCCGACCTGATCATCGCCCTCGGCGCCCGCTTCGACGACCGGGTGACCGGCAAGGTGTCGGAGTTCGCGCCGAACGCCACGATCGTGCACGTCGACGTCGACCCGGCGGAGATCTCCAAGATCCGCACCGCGGACGTGCCGATCGTCGGGGACGCCAAGGACGTGATCGCCGACCTCACCGTCGCCTATGCGACCGCCGTCAAAACGACGACCCCCGACATCAGCGTCTGGTGGACCTACCTGGCCGGCCTGCGTGAGGAGTTCCCGCTCGGCTACTCCGAGCCGACGGACGGCCTGCTCGCCCCGCAGTACGTGATCAAGCGGATCGGCGAACTGACCGGGCCGGAGGGCGTCTACGCCGCCGGCGTCGGCCAGCACCAGATGTGGGCGGCCCAGTACATCAAGTACGAACGGCCGAACTCCTGGCTCAACTCGGGCGGCGCGGGAACCATGGGGTACTCCGTGCCCGCCGCGATGGGCGCCAAGGTCGCCGAACCCGACCGGGTCGTCTGGTCGATCGACGGCGACGGATGCTTCCAGATGACCAACCAGGAACTGGCCACCTGCACGATCAACGACATCCCGATCAAGGTGGCGATCATCAACAACTCGTCGCTCGGCATGGTGCGCCAGTGGCAGACCCTGTTCTACGACGGACGCCACTCGTTCACCGACCTGAACACGGGGCACGGCTCGGCGATGGTGCCCGACTTCGTGAAGCTGGCCGAGGCGTACGGTGCCCTGGGCATCCGCGTCACCAGCGCCGACCAGGTCGACGACGCGATCAAGCTCGCCCTCGCGACCAACGACCGACCGGTCGTGATCGACTTCATCGTCAGCCGCGATGCGATGGTCTGGCCGATGGTGCCGCAGGGCGTCAGCAACAGCTACGTGCAATACGCCAAAGACCATGCGCCGACCTGGGGAGAGGAATAACCATGAGCTCCCACGTTCTCAGCCTCCTCGTCGAGGACAAGCCGGGTCTGTTGACGCGAGTCGCCGGCCTGTTCGCCCGCCGCGGATTCAACATCGAGAGCCTCGCCGTCGGCCGCACCGAAATCGAGGGCCTGTCCCGGATCACGATTCTCGTCGACGTCGAAGACCTCCCGCTCGAACAGGTCACGAAGCAGCTGAACAAGCTGATCAACGTGATCAAGATCGTCGAACTCGACCCGTCGCAGTCCGTGCAGCGCGAACACCTGCTGGTCAAGGTGCGCGCCGACAACACGACCAGGTCCCAGGTGCTCGAGGCCGTCACCCTGTTCCGGGCGCGCGTCGTCGACGTCGGCATCGACGCGGTGGTGATCGAGGTCACCGGCGACTCCGGGAAGACCCAGGCGCTGCTGCGGGTGCTCGAACCCTACGGGATCAAGGAGATCGCCCAATCCGGCCTGGTCGCGATCGGCCGCGGGTCGAAATCGATCACCGAACGCGTCTACAAGAACTAGGGCCTCGACAGGCTCGACCACCGCCGGTGATCGAGCGAAGCCCGGTGATCGAGCGAAGCCCGGTGATCGAGCTCGTCGAGATCCCCGGGCCTCGACAGGCCCGACCACCAGATCCCGCCAGGTTGTCGTGTCTCGACAAGCTCGACAACCGGTCAAGACACGACAACCGACAATCACGAAATAAGGAGAAACCCACATTGTCTGAGATCTATTACGACAAAGACGCTGACCTGTCGATCATCCAGGGCAAGAAGGTGGCCGTGATCGGCTACGGCTCCCAGGGTCACGCCCATGCCCAGAACCTCCGCGACTCGGGCGTCGAGGTCGTCATCGGCCTCAAGGAGGGCTCGAAGTCGAAGGCCAAGGCGGAAGAGGCCGGCTTCACGGTGCTCGGTGCCGCCGAGGCATCCGCCTGGGCCGACGTGATCGTCGTCCTCGCGCCCGATCAGGTGCAGCGCCACCTGTTCACCGACGACATCGAACCCAACCTCGCCGAAGGAAAGGCGCTCGTCTTCGGCCACGGCTTCAACATCCGCTTCGGCTACATCACGCCCCCGGCGGGCGTCGACGTGGTCATGGTCGCGCCCAAGGGCCCCGGCCACACCGTGCGCCGCGAATACGAGGCCGGCCGTGGCGTTCCCGTCATCGTCGCCGTCGAGAAGGATGCCTCCGGCGCCGCCTGGCCGCTCACCCTCAGCTACGCGAAGGCGATCGGCGGGCTTCGCGCCGCCGGCATCAAGACCACCTTCACCGAAGAGACCGAGACCGACCTGTTCGGTGAGCAGGCCGTGCTCTGCGGCGGCGTGTCGCAAATGGTCCAGTACGGTTTCGAGGTTCTCACCGAGGCCGGCTACCAGCCGCAGGTCGCCTACTTCGAGGTGCTGCATGAGCTCAAGCTCATCGTCGACCTGATGTGGGAGGGCGGCATCGCCAAGCAGCGCTGGAGCGTCTCCGACACCGCGGAGTACGGCGACTACGTCTCCGGCCCGCGCGTGATCGACCCCAGGGTCAAGGAGAACATGAAGGCCGTTCTCGCCGACATCCAGAGCGGTGCGTTCGCCGACCGGTTCATCACGGACCAGGACGCCGGAGCACCCGAGTTCCTCGCGCTGCGCAAGAAGGGCGAAGAGCACCCGATCGAGGCCACCGGCCGTGAACTGCGCAAGCTGTTCGCCTGGAACGCGTCGACCGACGACGACTACGTCGACGGCGAAGCCGCGCGCTGACGACACGCGGAAGCGGGCGGCGTCGACCGGAGCCGGTCGGCCCCGCCCGGGCGAGGCTGGAGCGATGACGAGGCCGCCGCCGCACGCGGTGCGCCGCCGCCTGGCGATGGCGGTACTGATCGGCGTCGTCGGATACGTCGTCGTGGACATCGTCCTGCAGGCGCTCCCGCCGCACTACAGCCCGATTCGCGAGGCCGAAAGCAAGCTGGCGGTGGGGCCGTTCGGCTGGATCATGAACCTGAACTTTCTCGGCCGGGCCGTGTTCACTTTCTGTGCGATCGGCGCCATCGGCCTGACCGGACCGGCCTCCCCGGCACGGCGCGCCGGGTTGCTGCTCCTGGCGATCGGGGGAGTGTCTTTGGGGATCCTGGCGTTCTTCCCGACGGATGTCGGCCCGACGGGCGTGAGCGCCACGGGCGTGAGCGCATCCGCCGAAAACGGGCTGCAGCCGGTGACGACGGCTGGCTTCGTGCACCTCGCCGTGGCGTCCCTCGGCTTCCTGGCCGCTCTCGCGGGGGAGTGCGTGCTCACGCGCTGGCTCAGGCACAGCCCGGAACTCGCTGCGGTCAGGGTTTCTGCGCTGGTCTTCGCAGGCCTCGCCGGGGGCGGACTGCTCGGGATCGTGGTGACGAGCGCCCTCGCGCCGGACTGGCTCGGCCTGGCCGAGCGACTCTGCCTGCTCGGCATCCTGGGCTGGGTCTTCGTCGTGTCCCTGGCGATTCGGCGCGTGGGGGAGCCGGGGCGGCCCGAACCCTGCGGTTGGCCGGATGAAGCCGTGCGGAACAGCAGATGAACAAACGCCCGGGGCGGGCGGTCCCTCAGGTCAAGTCCCCCCAGACTGGGGGGATGCCCCCTCTCACCCGACGTAATCTGCTGCGCTCTGCCGGTGTCTTCGCCCTCGCCGGCGCGGCAACAACGGTGGGCACGCTGCCCGCCCAGGCGGCCGTGCGAGCTCCTCTGGCCCCAACCGGTTTCCTGCACGGCGTCGCATCTGGCGACCCGATGGGGGACAGCGTGCTGCTCTGGACCCGGGTCACTCCCGTCCCCGGGGCCACCCCGGGTTCCGGGGCCGGGGCCGACGTCACGGTGAAATGGGAGGTGGCGGAGGATTCCGGCTTCCTCCGGGTCGCTGCGCGCGGATCCGTCAAGACGGGGCCGGGGCGTGACCACACGGTCAAGGTGATTGCCGGGGGACTGCGCGCCGGCACGAGCTACTGGTACCGGTTCAGTCTGGCCGGGGCGACATCCGTGACGGGCCGAACGCGCACGGCGCCGGCGGCCGGTGCTCCCGTTGACCGGCTCCGCCTGGGGGTGGTCTCCTGCGCCAATCTGCAAGCCGGCTACTTCACCGCCTACCGCCACCTCGCCGACCGGGGCGACCTTGACGTCGTGCTGCACCTGGGCGATTACCTCTACGAATACGCGCCCGGCGAATACCAGGCCAGAGACGTCGTCGTGCGCCCGCACGACCCGGCCGTCGAGATGACCACCCTCTCGCACTACCGCCGCCGTCACGCGCAATACAAGACCGACCTCGACCTGCAGGCGTTGCACGCGGCGGTTCCGTTCGTCGTGACCTGGGACGACCACGAATTCGCCAACGACGCGTGGTCGGGCGGCGCCGAAAACCACACCGAGGGGGCCGAAGGGACCTGGGCGGCGCGGCGCGCGGCATCCCAGCAGGCCTACGCCGAATGGATGCCCGTGCGCTTCGAACCGGGCGGCCACATTTACCGCCGCTTCGCCTTCGGGTCCCTCGCGAGCATTTCGATGCTCGACCTGCGCAGCTACCGCAGCCAGCAGGCGTCGAGCATCGTCGACCCGGCCATCGGGAGCCCGGCGCGCACTCTCACCGGCGAGGCGCAAATGGACTGGCTCCTGGATGGTTTCTCCAGGGCCGATACCCAGTGGAAGCTCGTGGGCAACCCGGTGATGATCGCGCCCGTGCGGTTCCCCTCGACGCTCAGCAGCCAGGAGATCGGGGCGGTCGAGCAACTCCTCGGCACGACGACGATCGACGGCGTGCCCTACAACGTCGACCAGTGGGACGGCTACACGGCGGATCGCAGCCGGGTCATCAGTCATCTGCGGGACAACGCGATTTCGGATGCCGTCTTCCTCACCGGCGACATCCACTCGGCCTGGGCGTGCGACGTGCCGGCCGACCCGCTCACCTACCCCACGAACGGCGCCTCCGTCGCCACGGAACTGGTCTGCACCTCGGTGACCAGTGACAACCTCGACGACATCCTGCGAACCCCGCCGCGCACGGCATCCGTCGCCGTCGAGGAGGCGTTCAAGGCCGCCAACCCGCACGTGAAATACCTCGACTTCGACTCGCACGGCTTCTCCGTGCTCGAGGTCACGCCCGGGGCGCTGCGCATGGACTGGTACGTGTTGTCGGATCGCACGAATCCCGCTTCGACGAGCACGCTGTCCACCTCGTGGCAGGTGACCGCGGGCAGCCGTGCGGTCAGCCGGGTGGGCGGGGGAGCACTGTGAGGGGCACTGATCGACGCCAATTCCTCACCCTCGCCGCGATCGGCGGGGCGAGCATTGTGCTCTCGGCGACGCCCGGCGTCGCGTGGGCCGGCGCGAAGAAACCCGGCGGGATTCCCGCCGCGCGCACCCGGGTCTACGTGCTCGTCGTCGACGGTTGCCGGCCGGACGAGATCACCGCGGAGCTGACCCCCCGGCTGGCCGCGCTTCGCGCGAGCGGGGTCGACTTTCCGGCCGCGCGCTCCCTGCCGGTCATGGAGACCATCCCGAACCACGTGATGATGATGACCGGCGTGCGCCCCGACCGCTCTGGGGTGCCGGCGAACTCGGTCTACGTCCGGGCCGAGGGCGCCGTGCGCACCCTCGAGCGGGCGACCGACCTGCGCTTCCCCACCCTGCTCGAGCGGCTGCGCGAGCGGGGGTACACGACCGGTTCGGTGCTGAGCAAGGAGTATCTCTTCGGCGTGTTCGGTGAGCGTGCGAGCTACCGCTGGGAACCGTCGCCGGTGATCCCGGTGACCGGCCACGCACCCGACACGGCCACGATGGATGCCCTGATCGCCATGGTCGACTCCCAGGACCCGGACTTCGTCTTCACGAACCTCGGCGACGTGGACCGGGTGGGGCATTCGGATGTTACCGGCACGACCCTGCAGGCCGCCCGAACCGGCGCGCTCCGGCAGACCGACGGGCAGGTCGGCCGGTTCGTCGACCATCTGCGGGCGGCGGGCACGTGGGAGAGCAGCGTGCTCATGGTTCTGGCCGACCACTCCATGGACTGGTCGATCCCCTCGAACGTCATCTCCGTCGACCGGATCCTGTCGGATCGTCCGGAGCTGCGCGCGCAGATCGCGATCGCGCAGAACGGCGGCGCCGACCTGCTCACCTGGACCGGGGGAGAGGCCGGCCGCGTGCCGGGCCTCGCCGAGGTGCGGCGGCTCGTTGCGGGGCATCCCGGCGTGCTGTCGATCCACGAACCGGGCGAGCTCAGGCTCGGGCCGGAGGCCGGCGACCTTGTCGCGTACTGCCGGGCGGGCTGGCGGTTCTCGGATCCCTACATCGTGTCCAACCCGATTCCGGGCAACCACGGACACCCGGCCACGGAACCGATTCCCTTCTTCATCTCCGGCGGAAGCCCGAGGCTCGCCACGGCCAGGGTGCTCTCCGAACCGGCGAGGACCGTCGATGTCGCCCCCACGGTGGGTGCGCTCTTCGGGCTCGGCGCACCGAAGGGCGGCTATGACGGGACGGCGCGGATCACGGCGTTCGTTTCGTAATCCGGCCTCAGCGGACCAAAGTCCCTAGGTCCGTTGCGCCCTCCGGGATACGGTCTGAGTGCCCTGAGAGCCGAGCGTCACGTGTAGGGCAGATCACGCCCGGCAGATCAAGCATGAGGAGGAACCGTGAAGGCATTGGTATACGGCGGACCGGGGAAGAAGTCGTGGGCTGAGGTGCCGAGTCCGCAGATCCTGCATCCGACCGACGCGATCGTGCGAGTCGACACGACCACGATCTGCGGTACGGACCTGCACATTCTCAAGGGTGACGTGCCCGCGGTGCAGGTGGGTCGGATCCTCGGCCACGAGGGCGTCGGGACCATCATCGAGGTCGGTTCCTCGGTGGACAGCCTCTCGGTGGGTGACCGGGTCATCATCTCCTGCATCAAGTCCTGCGCACACTGCGCGAATTGCAAGGTCGGACTGTACTCGCATTGCCTCGGTGACGAGGGCAGGTCTGGAATCGGCTGGGTGTTCGGCCATTTGATCGACGGCACCCAGGCCGAGTTCGTTCGCGTGCCCTATGCGGAGAACTCGCTCCACAAGCTCCCACCGGGCGTCAGCGACGAAGAGGCCGTCATGCTCTCGGATATCCTGCCGACGGGCTTTGAGATCGGGGTGGTCAACGGCAGGATCAAGCCGGGAGACGTCGTCGCCGTGATCGGGGCCGGGCCGGTCGGCCTGGCCGCCATCGCCACGGCCGGGCTCTACGGCGCCGGCACGATCATCGCCATCGACACCGACCGGAACAGGCTGGACCAGGCCAGGCACTTCGGCGCGACCCATTCGGTCGTCTCAGGCAGCCCGGATTGGAAGCGGAGCGTGCTCGACCTGACCGACGGCGCGGGCGTCGACGTCGCGATAGAGGCGGTCGGGCTGCCGGAGACCTTCACCATGGCGATCGACGTGGTGCGCCCAGGCGGCAGCGTCGCCAACGTCGGTGTGCACGGGAAGCCGGTCGAACTCCACCTCGAAGAGCTGTGGATCCAGAACATCACCATCAGCACGGGGCTGGTGAACACGAACACCACACCGATGCTGCTGAAGCTCGTCGCCCAGCGGAAGATCCCAGCCGGGAAACTGGCCACCCATCGATTCCGGTTCGACCAGTTCCTTGACGCCTATGACACCTTCTCCCGCGCGGCGGAAACCAAGGCGCTCAAGGTTGTGATCAGCCGGGGGGATCTGGCACCCCGCTAACCTAGAGCTTATGAACTCTCAACGCGATGAGGATGCCCTGGGCTGGGCCGGCGACGATGACCCGACCCTTCAGTCCGGGACGGCCGAGAGCACACCAGGCAGCGCCGACGTCCCGCCGGCAGCACCAGAGCCGCCGACCGCAGCAGAGCCGCCGGCGGGGTGGACGGTCGCCGGGCCGACGGCGGCCGTCGAGGCGGACAACGAACGCCGACGGGCCGCGACGCCGATGGGGTCGTTCACCCTGATCGCCCTCGGCGTGTTCGGCGGGATCTACCTGCTCTACACGATCGGCTGGTTCATCGGCATCTCCCGGATCGACAATCCCCTGTCCGACGCCGTCGGACAGTTCATGTTCTCGCTCGGACTGTGGCTCGCGGTCGCGGCCCCCGCCGCCTGGTTCGGCGCGACCTTCTGGCTGACCCGCACCGGGCCACGGGCCAGACTCGCGGTGCTGCTGCTCGGTGTCCTCCTGCTCGCCCCCTTGCCCTTCATCATCAACGCCGGGGGAATCTCATGACCGAGACCGACCCAAACTCCGGCGCCGACAAGGTCGCCGCCCCGCCACGCGGAACACCGCGCTGGCTCTTCCTCACCATCGCCATCGTCTTCGGGCTGTTCTACGCCTACGACGCGTGGGAGGGCGTCGGCAACCTGGTCGGCCTCAACCTCGCGGCCCAGAGCCTCGACACCACCCTGAGCGGCTTCGGCTGGGGGCTGCTGATCGCCGGCGTGCTGCTGCCCATCGCGGTCTTCGTGCTCGCGATCCGGCTCGGCCGCGCCCGCTCGGTCGGCGTGCAGGCGCTCCTGCTGCTCGTCGGCCTCTGCCTGGTCGCCGCGCTCTCCACGGATATCTTCATGTTCGGCCTCGGCAGCCTCATCGTCTGACGCATTACCTTTCGCGGCGCGGGCTTGAGAAGCGGGCGCACGTTCTATCCTGCGCCCGCTTCTCAAACCTGCGCCGCGGCCACCGGCACGATCGCGAGAGCGATCAGGGCCACCAGCAGCGCCTGGCCGAGCAGCCGCGGTACGAGCGGAATGGCGACCCGGCCGAATCGCTCCGGATGCCGGGCCGCGAAGGCATTCGCCGGGAACACGGCGGCGAGGAACACGATCAGGCAGATCCCGCTCGTCACAATCAGGGGTCGATACAGCAGGCCGGCGCCGCCGGCGATCTCACACAGGCCGGTGAAGACGACCAGCGCCCGCGGGCTCAGGATGCCGGTGGAACGCAGTCGTGGCGGGATCATCGCCGCCATCGTGCGCTGTACAGAGGGCAGGAAATGGGTGACCCCCGCCCCGATGAAGACCACCGCGAGGAGGATGCGGAGGACGAATTGGAGGTCGGTCAACGTAACGCTGCTCATGACCCCATTCTGCAGCCGATAGAGTGATTTCCTAACTGGCGCCCCACGGTCGCGGCGCAAGCCCACCCTTTCTGCTGCAATCGGAGGAACCTTTTTCGTGTCAAAACCAGTCGTACTTATAGCCGAAGAACTCTCACCCGCAACCGTTGACGCCCTTGGACCGGACTTCGATGTGCGCAACGTCGACGGCACCGACCGCCCGGCCCTGCTCAAAGAACTAGCGTCCGCCCACGCCATCCTCGTGCGCTCCGCGACCAAGGTTGACGCGGAGGCCATCGCCGCGGCACCGCTGCTCAAGGTCATCGCGCGGGCCGGGGTCGGCCTCGACAATGTGGACATTAAGGCCGCGACCGCGGCCGGCGTCATGGTGGTCAATGCCCCGACCTCGAACATTATCTCCGCGGCCGAACTCACGGTCGGCCATATTATCAGCCTCGCCCGCCACCTCCCCCCGGCCCACGGCGCGCTCGCGCAGGGCCAGTGGAAGCGTTCCAAGTACACGGGCGTCGAACTCTACGAAAAGACGATCGGCATCATCGGCCTCGGCCGGATCGGCGCCCTCGTCGCCGCGCGAATGCAGGCCTTCGGCACGAACATCATCGCCTTCGACCCGTATATCACGTCGGCGCGGGCGCAGCAGCTGGGCGTGACGCCCGTCACCCTCGACGAACTGCTCGCCCAGTCCGACTTCGTCACGATCCACATGCCCAAGACGCCCGAAACGACCGGGATGCTCGGCGCCGCCCAGTTCGCGTTGATGAAGCCGACCGCCTTCGTCGTCAACGTCGCCCGCGGCGGCCTGATCGACGAGGCCGAGCTGCACGACGCCCTCGTCGCCGGCACGATCGCCGGCGCCGGCCTCGACGTCTTCGTCAGCGAGCCCCCGACCGGTTCGCCGCTGCTCGGCCTGCCGAACATCATCACCACGCCGCACCTCGGCGCGTCGACCGACGAAGCGCAGGAGAAGGCCGGCGTCTCCGTCGCCAAGTCGGTTCGCCTCGCGCTCTCCGGCGAACTCGTCCCCGACGCGGTCAACGTCGCCGGCGGCGTCATCGACCCGTACGTGCGCCCCGGCATCCCGCTCGTCGAGAAGCTGGGCCAGGTGTTCTCCGGCCTCGCCTCGCACAGCCCGCTGACCAGCGTCGACGTGGAAATCCGCGGCGAACTTGCCGACTACGACGTGAGCGTGCTCAAGCTCGCCGCGCTCAAGGGGATTTTCACGAACGTCGTCAGCGAGACGGTGTCCTACGTGAACGCGCCGCTCCTGGCCGAGCAGCGCGGCGTTGCCGTGCGCCTGATCACCGACAAGGACTCGCCCGAGTACCGCAACGTCATCACGCTGCGCGGCGCCCTTGCCGACGGCTCGCAGGTCTCGGTGTCCGGCACCCTGACCGGCACCAAGCAGATCGAGAAGATCGTCGAGGTCAACGGCTACGAGGTCGAGGTTCCGTTCGCGCAGCACCTCATCGTGATGGTCTACACGGACCGCCCCGGAATCGTCGCCGTCTACGGCCGCGAGTTCGGCGACGCCCAGATCAACATCGCCGGCATGCAGATCGCCCGCCACGTCGCCGGCGGGAAGGCGCTCAGCGTGCTGACCGTCGACTCACCGGTGCCGGCCAGCCTGCTCACCACGGTGCGCGACGCGATCGCTGCCGACGTGATGGTCGAGATCGCCCTCACCGAGTAGCGGGCCGGTCGTCCATTCGCCCGATCACGGCGAGCAGCCGGTCCAGCCTCGCCGCCGATGTCAGATCGGCGGCGAGCCGGCCGGGGCCCGCAAGGGTGGATTCGTAGTACAAACCGTCACTGATGAGCATGACCGCCTCGGCCACGTCGGGGTCACCCACTGCCTCCTCGATCACCGCGAGCCACTGGCGCCGGGTTGAGGCCAGGGCCTGGTTGGCCAGCGGATGTGCCCCCTGGGCCAGGCGAACGGCCGCGCCGATCGCCTGGTCCAGCCGCGTTCCCTCGCTCATCGAGGTGCGGATCAGGTAGTCGATCGCGCCGGCCGGGGCCGCGCGAATCTGCTCGATGTCGTCGGCGACGAGCGCGGCCAGGCGGGCGAGCAGTCCTTCGACGAGGGCGTCCTTCGAGCCGAAGTGGTAGAGCAGGCCGCCCTTCGACAACCCGGCGGCCGCGGCCACCGCCTCGAGGGTGGCCGCGCGTTCGCCCTGGTCGATCAGGAGCTGCGCGAACGCATCAAGGGTGCGGTCGCGGGTGGGCGTGGACGCCGGTGAACGACCTGCGGGGGATGCGGGGACGGAGATCATGATGCTACTGTACCGTCTGGACGGTATAGTCGTCGTCCGCCGAATCCGAAAGTAGTTTCCCGTGTCGTCCGACCTGCGCCAGATGATCGCCCCCGTCAACCATGATCTGAGCCCGCGCCGCCGGTGGTGGGCGCTGGTCGTGCTCATGTTGCCGGTGCTCCTGGTCTCCATCGACAACACCGTGCTCAACCTCGCCCTGCCCGCCATCTCCGAGGCGCTCCGGCCAACGGGCACCCAGCTGCTCTGGGTGATCGACATCTACCCCCTCATGCTCGCGGGGCTGCTCGTGGCCATGGGCAGCCTCGGCGACCGGATCGGGCGCCGCCGCCTCCTCCTGATCGGATCGGCCGGTTTCGGCACCGTCTCCGTGGTGGCGGCCTTCGCCCCGAGCGTCGAATGGCTCATCATCGATCGGGCCGTGCTCGGTGTGTTCGGCGCCATGCTGATGCCGCCGACCCTGTCACTGCTCCGCTCCGTCTTCACAGAGCGCGACCAGAGACGGCTGGCGATTGCCGTCTGGGCTAGCGGATTCGCCGCCGGCAGCGCACTCGGTCCGGTCGTCGGCGGCGTGCTGCTCGAGCACCTTGCCTGGGGCTCCGTCTTCCTGCTCGCCGTGCCGTTGCTCGTGCCGCTGCTCGTGCTTGGCCCGCTCCTCGTGCCGGAGTCCCGAGACCCGAACCCCGGCCGGATCGATCTGCCGAGCGTCCTGCTCTCCCTGGCCACCATGCTTCCCGTCGTCTACGGCATCAAGGTGCTGGCCGAACACGGACCATCCATCGCCACGGTCGGCCCGATCCTGCTCGGGCTGGTCGCCGGCATCCTGTTCGTGCGTCGGCAGCCTCGCCTGGCCCAGCCGATGATCGACCTCGCGCTCTTCCGCACGGGCGCCTTCAGCGGGGCGATCGGCGTGAACCTGCTCAGCGTGGTCGCGCTCGTCGGCGGGCTGTTCTTCATGTCCCAATACCTGCAGCTCGTGCTGGGCCTGTCCCCGCTCGCGGCCGGCCTGGTGCTCGTGCCCGGACTGACGGCCATGATCCTGGCCGGCCTGGTCATCGTGCCGATCTCCAGGCGCGTGCGGCCGTCGATCGTCGTGCCGGCCGGCCTGCTGATCTCGGCCGGGGGATACCTGGCCATCGCCCTCGGTGGTGCGACGCTGGACGCGGTCGGGGTCGCGCTCGTGTTCGCCCTGCTCGGCATCGGAATCGGCGCCGCGGAGACCGTGTCGAACGAACTCGTGGTGGCGACCGCACCGGCGGACAAGATGGGCGCGGCATCCGCGGTCGGTGAAACGGCCTACGAGCTGGGCGCGGTGCTGGGCACGACGATCCTCGGCACCATCCTCACCGCCGCCTACCGAGGCTCGGTCGTGCTGCCGGACGCGCTGACCTCCGCCCAGCGGTCGGCCGCGGAGGAGACGCTCGGCGGAGCCGTCGCCGTGGCCGGCGGGCTTCCGTCCGGCCAGGCCGAGCTGCTGCTCGCCTCAGCGAGGGATGCCTTCGCAACCGGCATCGGGCCCACCGCCTGGATCGGGGTGGGCCTCGTGCTGGCCGCGGCCGTCGTGGCGCTGCTCACGCTGCGCAAGGCGAGTTGAACCGTCCGGCGGCCGGCGCCGGGCGCAGCGTGAGGCGTCGTGGACGGATCAGACGTCGTCGATCGAGCGCTTCTCCTTTGTGACCTGCTCGCCGTCGACGACGGCGCTGCGGGTGGTGCTGACGCTGGTGCGTTTGCGGGTGAGGAGCACGATCCCGAGGACGATGATCACGGCTCCGGCACCCATGAAGATGTAGCCGACGAAGTCGAGGTCGATCCAGTCCACGCTGATGTTCAGCGCGTAGACGAGGATGGCGCCGACGACGACGAGGAAGATACCCAGTCCAAGGCTCATGAATAACTGCTTTCTCTGGTTGTCAGGGATTGTGTTGTCAGGGATTGTCCAGCATAGACAATCGATCGGTCACAGTAGGGTTTATCTACAGGTAAATCCCAGACATACGGAGCCGAATGTCCACTCAAATCAAGCTCGCCGTCATCCCAGGCGACGGGATCGGCCCCGAGGTCGTCGCGGAAGCAGTCAAGGTGCTGGGCGCCGCGACGGCGGTCGACGACGTCACCTTCGACCTGACCTGGTTCTCGCTCGGGGCCGCCCGGTTCCTCGAAACCGGCGATGTGCTCACCGACGACGACCTCGCGTCCATCGCCGCGCACGACGCAATCCTGCTCGGAGCCGTCGGCGGCGTGCCCGGAGACCCTCGCCTGGCCAACGCGAGCATCGAACGCGGGCTGCTGCTCAAACTGCGCTTCTCCCTCGATCACTACGTCAACCTGCGGCCCAGCGTTCTCTTCCCCGGGGTGCCGAGCCCGCTGGCCGCTCCCGGCAACGTCGACTTCGTCGTCGTGCGGGAAGGGACCGAGGGACCCTATGTCGGCAACGGCGGCGCGATCCGCCAGGGCACGGCCCACGAGGTGGCTAACGAGGTGTCCGTCAACACGGCCTTCGGCGTCGAACGCGTCGTGCGGCACGCGTTCTCCGTTGCCCAGGCCAGGCCAGGCCGGCACCTCACCCTCGTGCACAAGACCAATGTGCTCGTCTTCGCCGGCAGCCTCTGGCAGCGCATCGTCACCGCCGTCGCGTCCGAGTTCCCCGAGGTGAGCGTCGATTACCTCCACGTCGACGCGGCGACGATCTTCCTGGTCACGAATCCGAGTAGGTTTGATGTCATCGTCACGGACAACCTCTTCGGCGACATCCTGACCGATCTGGCGGCCGCAATCAGCGGCGGCATCGGCCTCGCGGCCTCCGGGAACATCAACCCGGACGGCCGGTTCCCCAGCATGTTCGAGCCGGTGCACGGATCGGCACCGGACATCGCGGGCAAGCAGCTGGCCGACCCGACGGCAGCCATCCTGTCGGTCGCGCTCCTCCTCAGCCACCTGGGCCTGACGGATGCCGCGGCGAGGGTGACCGCGGCCGTCACCGCCGACATCGCTGCCCGCAGGGGGGACGGTGCCGCCACGGCACCGCGCAGCACCACCGACGTGGGCAACGCCATCGTGACCCGACTGACAGACAAGGGACTCCAATGAGCCAGGCAGCACCGAGCCAGACGACACCGAACCACACGCGCCAGGCGACGCCGAGCGCGACGGCCTCGCTGTCCTTCAGCGTCACCCGGGCGGCCACGCCCCGCACAAAGGCCGAGCGCGACGCCATCCTCGGCGACCCCGGCTTCGGCAAGAAGTTCACCGACCACATGGTCGCGATCGACTGGACGTTGGAGGGCGGCTGGCACGACGCCCGCGTCATTCCCTACGGCCCGCTCCAGCTCGACCCTGCCTCCTCGGTGCTGCACTACGGACAGGAGATCTTCGAGGGCCTGAAGGCGTACCGCCACGCCGACGATTCGATCTGGACCTTCCGCCCGGAGAAGAACGCCGAGCGGCTGCAGCGTTCGGCCCGTCGCCTCGCCCTTCCTGAACTCCCCGCGGCCGATTTCATCGAGTCGATCAGGCAGATCATCGCGGTCGACGGCGACTGGGTGCCCTCCGCAGCCGAGACGAGCCTCTACCTGCGCCCGTTCATGATCGCCAACGAGAGCTTCCTCGGCGTGCGGGCCGCGCACAAGGTGGGCTACTACGTCATCGCCAGCCCCGCCGGGGCGTACTTCACCAACGGCGTCGCTCCGATCAAGATCTGGCTCTCCACCGAATACTCCCGGGCCGGCCGCGGCGGCACCGGCGCAGCCAAGTGCGGCGGCAACTACGCGGCCTCGCTGCTGCCCCAGATGCAGGCCTACGACAACGGCTGCGCCCAGGTGCTGTTCCTCGACGGAGAGACCAGCAGCCGCATCGACGAACTCGGCGGCATGAACGTCTTCTTCGTCTACGGCACCCACAAGCTCGTCACGCCCCGCCTGACCGGGTCGATCCTCGAGGGCGTCACGCGCGACAGCATCATGCAGCTGGCCAGGGACCGTGGGATGACCGTCGAGGAACGCGACGTGACCCTCGGCGACTGGCAGGGCGGCGTCGAATCCGGGGCCATCACCGAGGTGTTCGCCTGCGGCACCGCCGCGGTCGTCACGCCGATCGCCGAGCTCAAGGGTCCCGACCTGTCGATCGGCAACCCGGATGCCCCCGCCGGCGAGATCACGATGGCGCTGCGCCAGGAGCTGACCGACATCCAGTACGGGCGCCTGCCGGACCGCCACGGCTGGCTCACCCGCCTGGACACCCCGGCGGGCCAGGCGTGAAGGTCGCGCGGTTCAGCCACGGTGACACCATCGCGTTCGGAATCATCGACGACGACGAACTGGTCGTGCTGAAGGGCGACCCGATGTTCGCCGGCTACGACCCGACCGGGGAGCGGATCGGATTGCGCGAGGTCAAACTCCTCGCCCCGGTGATCCCGCGCTCCAAGGTGGTCGGGATGGCCCACTCCTTCTACTCGAGCCGCGAGGAGCAGGCCGACGCCAAACCGCGGGAGCCCCGGTTCTTCCTCAAGCCCAACACCTCCGTCGTGGGTCCAGGCGACCCGATCGTGCTGCCGGCCCAGTCCGGCGACGTCCGGGTCGAAGGGGAGCTCGCCGTGGTCATCGGCAAGATCACCAGGAACGTGTCGGTCGAGGACGCCGAGGACGCGATCTTCGGCTACACGATCGCCAACGACGTGACCGCGCGCGACCTCTTCGAGCGCGACGAGGACCTGACCCGGGCCAAGAGCTTCGACTCGTTCTGCCCACTCGGGCCGGTCATCGACACCGAGTTCGACTGGACCGGTCTGTCACTGCACGGCCGGATCAACGACGAACCCTTTCAGTCCGGCGACGCGGCGCTGCTCCGGCACACCATCGCGGAGATGGTGTCGTTCGTCTCCGGCGTCTTCACGCTCCTGCCCGGAGACGTGATCCTGACCGGCGCGCCAGGGGCATCCGGAGCCGTCGTCGACGGCGACACCGTGCAGGTCGAGATCGCGGGGATCGGCGTGCTCTCCAACCCGGTGCGCCGGGCCTGAGCCGAGCAGACACCGAGGGGCCGCCGACTCGGACGGGCCCGCTCAGGCGGGGGAGCCCGGGAACCAGGATCTGATCTGGTTCGACGCCGTCGTCAGCAGGGCGATGGCCTCGTCGCGGTTGACCCTGGCTACGAGCATCGCGCTCATCGACAGGGAGGCCAGGGTGCGCACGCGCTCGTCGAGCCGGGCGGGCTCGGCATCCGCGGCCGAGCCCGCCGACGCGGATGCCGCTGCGAGCGCGTGCCGCAGGGCGTCGGCCAGCTCGACCCGGTAGGCCTCGACGACCGCGCGGGCAGGGTCGTCGTGGGCAGCGAGGCCGGCCGCGCAATTGACCAGCAGGCACCCGGTCCGGGGTGAGTCGTCCGCCAGCGCGGCCGCCGCCACGGCAAGGCCGTCGAAGTACTCGAGGAGGGCCGAGACATCCGTGGTCTCCGCGAGCAGCACGGCCAGCCGGGGCCGGATGACCGTGTCCAGGTAATCGGTGACCGCGGCGTCGAAGAGGCCGCGCTTGCTCCCGAACGCGTGGTAGATGCTGGAGCGGCCCAGGCCGGTCGCCGCCTCCAGATCGGACAGGGACGCCGCCTCATAGCCCTTGTCCCAAAACAGGTCGCGTGCAGCTTGCACGACCACACTGTTGTCGAAGGTCTGAAGCCGGCCCATGTCCACTCCTCGAATTCGGGTACCGATGCTCAATTTTGTGTACCGATAGGTCCACTATATAGTAAAACGATCGTTCCAAAACTAGCAGAGGAGCCCATCATGGCCTCGTCCACCGTCAGCACCCAGGTCCAACTCGTGAACCGCCCCGTCGGGTGGCCGACGGCCGCGGACTTCCGCACCGTGACCGTCGACCTGCCCGACCTCGCACCCGGCCAGGTTCGCGTCGCCAACGAATTCGTCTCCGTCGACCCCTACATGCGCGGCCGGATGAACGACGTGAAGAGCTACGTGCCGCCGTTCGCCCTCGGCGAGACCATGACCGGCGGGGCCGTCGGCCGCGTGGTCGCCTCCGCCAGCGACGCGCTCGCCGTCGGCGACGTCGTCACGCATGCGTACGGCTGGCGCGACCTGGTGCAGGAAGACGCCGCCGGGTTCCAGGCTGTGCCCGAAATCCCCGGTGTGCCGCTCTCGGCCTACCTCGGCGTGCTCGGCATGACTGCCCTCACCGCCTATGTCGGACTGCTCGAGATCGCCGGACTCAAGGAAGGCGACACGGTGTTCGTCTCCGGCGCAGCGGGCGCCGTCGGCAGCATGGTCGGTCAGATCGCCAGGCTCAAGGGCGCGAAGCGCGTGATCGGCTCGGCCGGGTCGGCGGAGAAGGTTGCGCTGCTCACCGGAAAGTACGGCTTCGACGCCGCGTTCAACTACAAGGATGGGTCGGTCAGGGACCAGCTGGCAGCAGCCGCTCCCGACGGAATCGACGTGTACTTCGACAACGTGGGCGGCGACCACCTCGAGGCTGCCCTGGCCTCCTTCAAGGACGGCGGGCGTGCGGCGATGTGCGGTGCGATCTCCCTCTACAACAGCACGGATGCCCCGGCCGGACCGAACAACCTGTCCAACATCGTCACCCGCGGCCTGACCCTCCGGGGCTTCACGGTCGGCAACTTCTGGGACCGCCTCCCGGCGTTCTCCGCCGAGATGGCCGGCTGGCTCGCCTCCGGCGAGATCGTCTTCGACGAGACCGTCGTCGACGGTGTCGAGAACACCGTCGACGCGTTCCTCGGCCTCATGCGCGGCGAGAACACCGGCAAGATGGTCGTCCGCACGGGCGACCTCGTTCCGGCGCTCTGATCGCCGGTGATCGAGCCTGTCGAGATCCCCGGTGTCCGAGCCCGTCCCCGGTGATCGACCTTGTCCCCGGTGATCGACCCTGTCGAGATCCCCGGTGATCGACCCCGTCCCCGGTGATCGAGCCTGTCGAGATCCCCGGTGATCGACCCCGTCCCCGGTGATCGAGCCTGTCGAGATCCCCGCCCACGCACGACTTCACCGAAAAAGGAGAACCCATGACCCATGTACTCTTCGTCGTCAGCGCCGCTGACCACTGGACCTTGAACGACGGCAGCCTGCACCCCACGGGGTACTGGGCCGAAGAACTCGCCGAACCGCACCGCCTGTTCACCGAGGCCGGCTGGCAGATCAGCATCGCCACCCCCGGTGGCGTTGCCCCGACGATCGACGCCGGTAGCCTTCGCCCCGAAGCGGCCGGGGGAGAGGACCGCGCGGCGCAGATCATCGACTACATCGGCACCATCTCCGGCGAACTCGACGAGCCGCAGAGCCTCGATGCCATCGATGTCGCCGACTACGACGTGGTCTTCTACCCGGGCGGACACGGCCCGATGGAAGACCTTGCCGTCGACGCCGTCTCCGGCCGCATCCTGACCGAAGCCCTCGACACCGGCCGAATCCTCGGCGTGCTCTGCCACGCCCCGGCCGCCCTCCTCGCCGCGAAGCGCACCGACGGCAGCTGGCCGTTCACCGGCTACCGGATGACCGGTTTCACCGACGCCGAGGAGGTGCTCGGCGGCCTGGCCCCGAAGGCGCCGTGGCTCGTGCAGAGCCGACTGGTCGAACTGGGCGCCGATTTCATCGACGGCGAATCGTTCGCCCCGCACATGGAGACTGACCGCAACCTCTTCACCGGACAGAACCCGGCCTCCTCGGTCGACCTCGCCCGGGCGATCATCGCGGCCGTCGCCGGCAAGGAGTAGCCGCAGGGGGTGATCGGGCTGGGGATCTCGACAGGCTCGATCACCGGGCGGGGGATCTCGACAGGCTCGATCACCGGGCTGGGGATCTCGACGGGCTCGATCACCGGGCGGGGGATCTCGACAGGCTCGATCACCGGGCGGGGGATCTCGACAGGCTCGATCACCGGGCGGGGGATCTCGACAGGCTCGATCACCGGGCTGGGGATCTCGACAGGCTCGATCACCGGCGCGGTGATCGAGCCGTCCCCGGTGATCGAGCTTGTCGAGATCGCATCCGCCCTGCCGCCGGGCGCCGTGGCCCGGCCGACCTCGGGCGGCGACTTCCGCACCATCCACCTCGTGGCCGCGGCGGACTCCGACCTGTTCTTTCTCGGGGGGCGGAGCGCTTTCGCTAGGATGAGGAGCGTATGTCTACGACACCAGCACACCCATTCTCGACCGCGACCGGTACCGATGTCCGCGTGCGGTTCTGCCCATCGCCCACCGGAACGCCGCACGTCGGCCTGGTGCGCACCGCGATGTTCAACTGGGCCTACGCCCGGCACACCGGCGGAACGTTCATCTTCCGGGTGGAGGACACCGACCCGGCGCGCGACACCGAGGAAAGCTTCGTTCAGCTGCTCGAAGCCCTCCGCTGGCTGCGCCTCGACTGGGACGAAGGCGTGGACGCCGGGGGACCGCACGGCCCGTACCGGCAGTCCCAGCGCTACGACATCTACCGCGACGTCATCGCCCGGCTCACCGAGTCCGGCCACATCTACGAGAGCTTCGCCACCGGCGAGGAGATCGAGGCTCGCAACGTGTCCCTCGGCCGCGACGCGAAGCTCGGCTACGACAACTTCGAACGCGACCTGACGGATGCCCAGAAGGCCGCCTACCGCGCGGAGGGTCGCTCCCCGGCGCTCCGGCTGAAGGTGCCCACCGAGGACATCACCTTCGACGACCTCGTCCGCGGCGAGATCACATTCCCGGCCGGCTCGTTCAGCGACTTCGTCGTCGTGCGGCCCAACGGGCATCCGCTCTACCCGTTCGTGAACCCGGTCGACGACGCCCTGATGGGCGTCACCCACGTGCTGCGCGGCGAGGACCTGCTCTCGTCAACCCCGCGACAGATCGCGCTCTACCACGCGCTGATCGAGATCGGGCTGACCGACTTCGTGCCGCGGTTCGGCCACCTGCCCTACGTGATGGGCGACAAGAACAAGAAGCTCTCCAAGCGCGACCCGGAGTCGAACCTGTTCCTGCACCGCGAGCGCGGGTTCATCCCGGAGGGCCTCGTCAACTACCTGTCGCTGCTGGGCTGGTCGCTCTCGCACGACCGCGATGTCTTTTCGATCGAGGAGATGGTGGCCGCGTTCGACGTGGTGGACGTCAACCCGAACCCGGCCCGGTTCGACCTGAAGAAGGCCGAGTCGATCAATGGCGACCACATCCGCCTGCTCGGCGCCGCCGACTTCGCCGCCCGCCTGGTGCCCTACCTGGCCGCCGCCGGGATCGTCACCGAGCCGCTGACGGATGCCGAACAGTCCATCCTCGAGGCCGGCGCACCACTGATCCAGGAACGCATCGCCCTCCTCGGCGAGGCCCCTGGCATGCTCGGGTCGCTCTTCATCTCCGGCGACGCCCTCGTGCACGAGGCCGACGCGCTCGCCTCGCTGCCGGCGAACACCGCGGAGATCCTCGCGGCGTCCAGCGCGGCGCTCCGGGACATCCCCGAGGCGGACTGGGCTCACGAGCTCGTGCACTCGACCCTGGCCGCGACACTGATCGAGGGGCTCGGTCTCAAGCCGCGGATCGCCTTCGGGCCGCTCCGCGTGGCCGTGTCCGGGCGCAAGGTTTCGCCGCCCCTGTTCGAGTCGATGGAGATCCTCGGCAAGGCCGAGTCGCTCGCCCGGCTCCACGCTCTGGCGGCCGTGCGGGCCGGCTGAAACGACCGCGCGTCGGTTTGTCCTCTTCCCGTCGGTAGGTTAGAGTTACGAATCGGCCCGCTCTTCGGAATGGGCATTGGGGTATGGTGTAATTGGCAACACGACTGATTCTGGTTCAGTTGTTCTTGGTTCGAGTCCAGGTACCCCAGCTTTATCGGATCGCCGGCTAGAACAAGCGATCACTCTTCTCAGGCCGGCCGCCGAAAACCCTTCCGCCTTCCGGCTGGGCACGTGTGTCGGTGTACTGGCGCCTCTGTCGAACAGCGGTCGACGCTTCCGCGCCAAAGGGTCGACAACTGTCGATCGAGGCTGCGTCCCGCGCGGGTGAACGCCCCGAGGTCGACCCCGCATTCGGGCGAGCGCAGGTTCAGGCGTCCTGCCGCCCGTGATTGTGCACCTAGTGTTGCAACTTCAGTTCCGAGTTGTCCCGGTCGTCACTTTCGTGAAGGCCCCAGCGCGGTTGACGTGGTCGTCCGCTGAGCGGCTGCGTCTGTGCCGTGATGAGGAAAGAAGACCTATGCCTGATCAGAACAACGCAGTCGGCGCAACCACGAGCCCCGGGACCACGAGCCCCGGGACCACGAGCCCCGGGACCACGAGCCCCGCCGGCTCCGCCAGAGACCCGCACCTCGACCCGCCGCTCGCGCGGTCGCTCAGCCGCCGGCACATCCAGATGCTCGCCATCGGCGGAACCATCGGCACCGGTCTGTTCATGGGTGCAGGCAAGACCATCTCCCTCGCCGGTCCGGCCGTCATCTTCGTCTACACGATCATCGGCTTCATGCTCTTCTTCGTGATGAGGGCGATGGGCGAGATGCTGCTCTCCAACCTCAACTACAAGTCCTTCAGCGACTTCGCCGGGGACCTGCTCGGTCCCTGGGCGAGTTTCTTCACCGGCTGGTCATACTGGGCGTTCTGGGTCGTGACCGGGGTCGCCGACATCGTGGCCATCTCCGGCTACGTCGACGTCCTCGCGCCGGGCACGCCGCTGTGGATCCCCGCGCTGCTCACGCCCGTCGTTCTGATCCTCCTCAACCTGCCGAGCGTGAAAGCCTTCGGCGAGGCCGAGTTCTGGTTCGCCCTGGTCAAGGTCCTCGCCATCCTGGCCCTCATCGTCACCGGCGTCGTGATGATCGCCACCCGCTTCACGTCGCCCTCCGGCGCCGTCGCCGGCCTGGAGAACATCTGGAACGACGGCGGGATGTTCCCCCACGGCGTCGCGGGCTTCGTGCTCGGCTTCCAGATCGCCATCTTCGCCTTCGCCGGAATCGAACTCGTGGGCACCGCGGCCGCCGAGACGAAGGACCCGGAGAAGAACCTGCCGCGCGCCATCAACACCATCCCGGTGCGAATGCTCCTCTTCTATGTGGGCGCACTGGTGATCATCATGGCCGTCAACCCGTGGCGCACCATCGACCCGGGCAGCAGCCCCTTCATCGGCATGTTCACCCTGGCCGGCCTGGGCATCGCCGCCATCGTCATCAACCTGGTGGTGCTCACCTCCGCGGCATCCAGCGCCAACTCGGGCATCTACTCGACCTCGCGGATGGTCTACGGCCTTGCCCAGGACGGCAACGCACCGCGATCCTTCGGCAAGTTGAGCAGCCGCAAGGTGCCGAGGAACGCCCTGTTGTTCTCCTGCATCTTCCTGCTCGCCGGGCTGGTGCTGCTGTACACGGGTGATTCGTTCATGGGCGCCTTCACCCTCGTCACCTCGGTCGCGTCGGTGCTGACCATGTTCGTCTGGTCCATCATCATGGTCAGCTACCTCGCCTTCCTCCGTCGCCGTCCGCACTTGCACGCCGCGTCGTCGTACAAGATGCCGGGAGCCCGGTTCATGCCGTGGGTGGTGCTGGCGTTCTTCGCGTTCATGCTCTGGGCACTCGGTCAGGCCGACGACACGCGTCTCGCCCTCGTCGTCGCCCCGATCTGGTTCCTGGTGCTGGGCGGCGCCTGGTTCGTCAACCGCAAGGCCCCCCTGCAGCAGGCTCGGGTCGAGGAGTGGAAGGCCGAGGCTCGCGCCGAGAAGGCCGCGCTCGGGCGCTGACCGGCACCGCCCGCCGGCCCCCGCTCTCTCAGATCCGGGGCCGGCGCGACCAGCGGTCGGCCTTCATCGCCAGGTGCAGTTCCAGCCGCACCTGGCCGCCCAGCGGGTCGGCGCCGATCAACGAACGGATCTTCGCCAGGCGGTTGTAGATGCTGCTGCGGTGAAGGTGGAGGGCGGCGGCGACATCCTGAACCGACCCGTCGGTGTCGTAGAGCAGTTCCAGCATGGGCAGGAGTTCCCGGTTGCCGTCGAAGTCCAGGAGTTCGGTGAAATAGACGGACTCCACCGGGGCCAGGTTGCGGCTGGCCGCCGCCAGGAACTGGTAGACGCCGATCCGGCGGTAGTCGACCACGGCGCCCAGCCGGCCGTCGACGGCGGCGGCCTGCACCGCCTTGCGGGACTGGGCGTAGGCCTCCGGCAGGCGCCGCAGGTCGTGAAAGGCCTCGCTGACCCCCATCAGGTCGGGCCGGGCCGGTGTGCCGCCGCGACGGGCGATCTCTGCGCCATATCGGCCCAGCACCTCCGCGTGCACCAGTTTGCCGGGGGAGTCGCGCAGCAGCACGACGGCGTGCGTGTCGGTGCCGGCGCTGAACCTGGCCGCGTCGATGCCGACGGTGGCCTGCAGCGCGGCGATGCGCTGCAGCAGGGCGCCACCCTCCTGGTCGGCGCCGGGGCTGCTGACCAGGGTCGCGACATGCCAGGGCCCGGTGGCGTGGATCTGCGGCCAGTCCGCGATCTCTTCGACCGCCACGGGGTCGGCGGCGCAGGCGGCCAGGAACAGCGCCTCGCGCCGCCTCCGGTGCTCGGATTCGGCCGTGTTGGTGTCGAGCAGCATCTCTGCGAGCCGGTCCAGCTGGGCGCGCACGGCCGGCAGTTCGCCGAGGATCTCCGCCGGCGACTCGTCCTGGGACCCCTGCAGGGCCCACAGGTAGCCGACCCGGAATCCACGCACCAGCAAGGGGACGCACACCCGCCCGAGCATCCCCAGGTCGGCGTTGGCCGGCACGACGACCGGTCGCACCGCGGCGGCGATTCCGTGCCTCAGCTGCCACGCGCTCACGTCGGCCGGGACCTTCTTGCTGAGCAGGAAGTTGACCCGCACGCTGTCGGCGAGCGGCTGGTCTCGGCTGTAGGCGACGAGCCCGCCATCGAGGTCTTCGAGCGAGAGAGCGCGATCCAGGCCGGCCGCAAGCGCCTCGACGAGTTCTTCGATTTCCGCCGTCTTCATGGGCTCCATGCTAAGCGCCCGCGGGAGGCCGTTGCGGACATCCGGCGACGATTGGCGAGCCGAGACTCGACACTTGTCGAGTGACAAACGGCCGAGGCATTCCGGTGACTCCCGAGCACCGCACCCCGACGGGCGCGCGGGGCGGGCCCGGACCAGGGCAAAACCCCTGAACCGCGGCGGAACGGCGCACTGGAAGGGCTCGCCGACGGCATCCGGATGCCCCGCTCCGCGACGCTTCCGGCCGGCGGATGCCGCGCGCCCCGGCTCCGCTCTCCGGACCGGGTCGCGAACGCCGCCCCTAGTCTTGACCCCGCCGCCGGCATTGTCGCACGAGGCACGCCAGCGGACCCTTTCACGAGAACCAACCAGCAACGGAGTCGGTCATGATCATCGGTGTACCCAGGGAAATCAAGAACAACGAGTACCGCGTGGCCATCACCGCCTCGGGGGTGCACGAGTTCCTCGCCAACGGTCACACGGTGCTGGTCGAGACCGGGGCCGGAGTCGGCTCGCAGATCAGCGACGAGGAATACCGTGTCGCCGGCGCCGAGCTCGTCGACTCCGCCGACGCGCTCTGGGCCCGCTCCGACATGGTCATGAAGGTCAAGGAGCCCGTCGCCGCGGAGTATCACCGCTTCCGTGAGGGCCTCGTGCTCTTCACCTACCTCCACCTGGCCGCCGAGCCGGAGCTGACCGCTGCGCTGATCGACGCGGGAGTCACCGCGATCGCCTACGAGACCGTGCAGACCCCCGGCCGCGGCCTGCCCCTGCTCGCGCCGATGAGCGAGGTCGCCGGGCGGCTTTCCGTGCAGGTGGGCGCGCAGTCGCTGATGGCCCCCGCCGGCGGAAAGGGTGTGCTGCTCGGCGGCGTACCGGGGGTGCGCCCCGCCAAGGTGGTCGTGCTGGGAGCCGGCGTCGCCGGAACGAACGCCGCCGCGATGGCCCTGGGGCTCGGCGCGGACGTGACCATCCTCGACATCAACATCGACCGCCTGCGCCAGCTGGACGGCCAGTACCAGGGACGGCTGAAGACGGTCGCCTCGAACTCCTACGAGGTCGAGCGGGCCGTGATCGACGCCGACCTGGTGATCGGTTCTGTCCTGATCCCGGGCGCAAAGGCCCCGAAGCTGGTCACCAACGCGCTGGTCGCCCGGATGAAGCCAGGCTCCGTGCTGGTCGACATCGCCGTCGACCAGGGCGGCTGCTTCGCGGACACCCGTCCGACCACGCACGAGAACCCGACCTACACGGTGCACGAGTCGATCTTCTACTGCGTGGCCAACATGCCAGGCGCGGTGCCGAACACGTCCACCTACGCGCTGACCAACGTCACCCTGCGTTACGGCGTTGCCCTGGCCAACCTGGGTGTCAGGGTCGCCTGCGAGCGTGATTCGGCCCTCGCACTGGGTCTGAACGTCGCCGCCGGGCGGGTCACCAACGGCTCGGTGTCCGACGCGCACGGCCTGGAGCTGGCCGACTGGCGCGAGCTCGTCACGGTCTGACCCGCGCGCCGCGGGGCCGCCTTGGCCCCGCGGGCCCGGCCTCAGCCGCGCGGCGCCGGGTCTGCCGTGCCGGTGATCCGGCGCACCAGCGCGATCGAATGCCGGAGAAGCTCGCTCGGAGTGCCGGCGAAGCCTCCGCTGAACCACTTCTGCATCGAGAAGCGCATTACGCTGCCGGCGAGGGTCACCACCATCCTCGCCTCGTCCTCGAGGTCCGGCGTCGACTCCTCGGTGCGGCCCTGGGCGTGGAAACGGTCCAGGACGAGCAGCGTGAGGCTCTCCTCAAGCTCGGCGACGCGCGTGTTCTCCCGGCCCAGCAGCTCCGGGGTGCGCTCGATCAGCATCCGCCGTGCGCGGAGGATGCCGGGGTCCGGCTCCTGGTCGACGAGCGCAGCCGTGATCAGCCCGACGAGGTCGCCGAGGATGTCGGCACCGGTGCCGTGCACGAACCGCGCGAGCTCGGCATCCGCCGGCATCGGTGGCGGGGTGCCCAGGAAGGCGCCCTCCTTGGTGCCGAAATAGTTGAAGAACGTTCGTTGGGAGACCATCCCCGCGTCGCAGATCATGTCGACCGTGACGTTCTCGTAGCCGTGCTCGAGGGCAAGGGCCAGGGCCGCGCGTTCCAGGCCGGCCTGCGTGGCCGCGCGCTTGCGGGCGCGCAGCCCGTCGTCGAGGGTCGGCTTGCTCGTCATGCCGCCCGCTACTCGTACCGCAGGGCGTCGATCGGGTTCTGCCTGGCGGCGGCCCTGGCCGGGAGGGTGCCGGCGAGGAACGCGATCAGCATGACGACGCCGATGATGATGGCGATGGAGGTCGGCGCGAACTGCACGACCTGCAGGCCGGGCAGGGCGGAGAACACGCCGTCGGCGAGGATGTTGCTGACCAGCGAGCCGACGCCGACCGCGGCGAGTGCGCCGAGGGCGCTGCCGAGGAAACCGATGAAGACCGCCTCGGTGCTGAACAGGGTGTACACGCGCCCGCCGTTCATGCCCATGGCCTTCATCAGGCCGATCTCGCGGGTGCGCTCCTGCACGCTCATCAGCAGGGTGTTGATGATGCCGAAACCGGCCGCGATCAGCGCGATCACGGCGAACGCGTTGAGCACGCCGATGATGACATTGATCACGGTCTGGAAGGAGCCGATCGTGTCGGCGACGGTCTGCGACGCGTAGCCCTGCGTGGCGAGGTCGTCCTTTATGGCGGTGATCTCTGCCGGGGTGCTCTCGGCATCGAAGTGCGCTGTGGCCGTCGCATAGCTGTCGGAGGCGCCCGCGGGCGCCCCGGTGACCTCGATCGCGTGGAGGGTGTCGGTCAGGGTCTGGTTGAGGCCCGCGCCGACGCCGAGGATCGTCTCGTTCTGCACGCCGACGACGGTGGCCCTGACCTCCTGCTGAGCACCGGCATAGTCGGTGATCCCGATCGCGACGGCCTGGCCGATGGCTGCCTTCGCGTTCGCGAAGCCCAGGTTCTTCAGGTAGGTCGTGGGGAGGAGGATCTCGTCCGTCGTGCTGGCGTTGTCCAGCTGCGCGCCGGCGGCCAGGTCGGCGGTGGTGAGGGTGGCCGTGGCGTTGACGATGATCTCGAACTTGCCCGTGCCGTCGTACTCGATGTAGTCGGGCGTGACCCGAACCGAGGGGTCAATGTTCAGGATGCCCGGGGTCTTCCCGATCCTGGTGATGTCCTTCGCGGTGAGGGCCTGGATGGTTGAGCCGGGGCGCGACCCGTTGCCGAGGCTGACGGTGGTCGCCTTGCTCGGGTCGTAGGCGGCCGGGCCGTCGGTGGTGGACGAGGTGGAGTCGGCCGCCTTGGAGATCGTGAGCACGTCCGCGGCCCCGATGGCGGTCACCTGGGTGTCGATGTAGTTGGTGACGCCGGTGCCGATGCCGCTGGTGATGGTGAGGGTGAAGGCGCCGATGAAGATCGCGATCACGGTGAGTCCGGTGCGGAGTTTGCTGCGGAAGCTGTTTGCGATCGCGGTCTTGACGATGTCGATGAACTTCATGCGTGTGCTCCTGCGTGGGCGCCGGCGTGCCTCTTGCGCGGGGCTCCGGATTCGGTGGTGTCCTCGCGGCCGTCGCGGATGAAGATCTGGCGGTCGCAGCGCGCGGCGAGTTCGATGTCGTGGGTGACGATGATGAGGGTGATGCCCTTGTCCTTGTTGAGCGCGAAGAGGATGTCCTCGACCACGGCCCCCGTCGCCGTGTCGAGGTTGCCGGTCGGTTCGTCCGCGAAGATCACCTTGGGGTTGTTGACGAGGGCGCGGGCGATGACGGCACGCTGCTTCTGCCCGCCGGATAGGGTGATCGCCTTGTTCTTCGCCTTGTCGGCGAGTTCGAGCTGTTCGAGCGCGGCCATGCCGCGGGCCTTCCGCTCCCGGGGCGGTACGCCGGCGATCTTGAGCGGCAGCACGACGTTGTCGAGCACCGTGGCGTTGGCGGTGAGGAAGAACTGCTGGAAGACGAATCCGAAGTCCTGGTTGCGAAGCCGGTTCACCTCCGTTCCCTTGAGCGTCCTGGCGTCGGTGCCCTCGACCAGCAGCGTGCCGGTGTCCGGGTCGTCGAGCAGCGCGAGCAGGTGCATCAGCGTTGACTTACCCGATCCGCTCTTGCCGACGATGGCGACGGATTCACCGGCGCGGATTTCCAGGGACACCCCCTTGAGCGCGTTGAAACGGTTCGTGCCGCTCCCATAGGACTTGCCTATGTTCTGGGCCGAAAGCACGGGAACGCTCATGAGACGGGGATCCTTCGCTGGGAGGGTTGTGCAGACACAATAAAATTACAGTAGCTGCACGCATACCGACGTGGCTGGGAGCAGGCTGTGCGCCCACCGGCAGTTCGATCCACGCCCGGCGTCGGCCGGGCGCCCCGCTCAGAGGTCGAGGGACTCGTTCGGTTCGAGGGGGAAGAACTGCCCGCCGTTCTGCTCGGTGGCGGAACGGATGCGGGTGTTCGAGAGTTCCTTGCCGGCCCGCGAGAGCAGCATCTCGTGGGTTGGGAAGCTGCGCCGGGGCTTCACGGCGAGCACGTAGTCGATGACCTCGCTGATCTTGAGCCAGGGGGCGTTCGCCGGAACGGCCAGCGTCGGCACGGCGACTCCGACCGGGATCGTGAACGCGTCGCCGGCGTAGTACAGCTCCTCGTTGACGAGGACTCCCACGTTGCCGATCACCGGGATGGACTCGTGGATGACCGCGTGCTTCTCTCCGAAGAACCGCAGCCGGAATGGGCCGACGTCGACTTCGTCGCCGGCCGCGACGACCGTGACCGGATAACCCGCGGCCGCCGCGGCGACGCCGGCCGGTCCGAAGATCCTGGCGTCGGGGCTGAACTTCAGGATCCGGTCGAGCTGCTCGGGCGTCCAGTGGTCAGGGTGCTCATGGGTGATGACGACGGCATCCGTGTTCGCCGTCTCGGTGAGGGCCGTTGTGAAGGACCCGGGGTCGATGAAGAGCCGGCGGCCGGCGACGACGACGATGAGGGCGGCGTGCTCCAGTTTGGTCAGCTTCATGCCACCGAGCTAATACCCATTCGCGGCGCCGTGCAAGCCGCGACACAGCGGACACGACGGTGCCGGGAGGGTGGCGAGAAGGTCGTTCCCATACTGTGGCAGTATGCCTGCACCTGCCCCCAGTCTGCGCATCATCGTCGCCGTCAACGCGTACGCGTCGTTCGGCCTCCGCGGCGATGTCGGTCCCCGGGTCGAAGCAGCCCTGCTCGCGGCCGGCCACACCGTCACCACCCGCAGTGAGATCAATTTCGACCTTCTCCGCAGCGAGGTGGCGTCCGAACTCGTCCCCGGCGTCGACGTGCTCGTCGTGGTGGGTGGCGACGGGATGGTGAGCCTCGGCACGAATCTGGTCGCCGGCACACCGATTCCGCTGGCGATCGTTCCCTGCGGCACGGGCAACGACCTCGCGCGCGGGCTGGGAATCCCGGTCGACGACACGGAGGCCGCCATCCGTCACCTCCTCGACGTGCTGTCGCGCCCGCCGCGTGCGATCGACGCGATCCGGGTGCTCGCCGACGGCCGGGCGAGCTGGTGCGCCGGCGTCGTCTCGGCCGGATTCGACGCCGTGGTCAACGACCGGGCCAACCGGATGCGGCGCCCCCGCGGGAGGAGCCGCTACACACTCGCCATGCTGCTCGTGCTGGCGACCTTCAAGCCGCTGTCCTACCGGCTGGACGTCGACGGCGTGGAACGCAACGTCCGCGCCATGTTGATCTCGGTGGCGAACAACACCTCGATCGGCGGCGGCATGCGGATCGCCCCTGGCGCGCTCATCGACGACGGCCTGCTCGACCTGTTCATCGTCACACCCCTGTCGCGGCTGGGCCTGCTGCGGGTGTTCCCGAAAGTATTCTCCGGAACGCATACCGGGTTGCCGCAGGTCGAACTCAGTCGCTGCCGCAGCGTGCGAATCGACGCGGACAACGTCGTCGCCTATGGGGACGGCGAGCGGATCGGACGCCTCCCCGTTCAACTCGATGTCGTGCCCGGTGCCCTGCTCGTGCACGCCTGATGTCCTCGGTTTGGCCACGGCCCATTGCATGTGGCATACTCTGAAAGTTGCAAAAACGGCCCCATCGTTTAGCGGCCTAGGACATCGCCCTCTCACGGCGGTAACGCGGGTTCGAATCCCGCTGGGGTCACGATGACACGCTCCTCCGGTTCGCCGGGGGAGCTTTTTCGTGTCCCGGAGGCGGAGACGTCCTCGGTGCGGGGGAGCGTGCCGGTAGACTGCACCGAGTGAAAGGGAGTATCCCTCTGGGCGGAGATTCTTCGCCCTATGCCGTGATCGTCAACACGGGCCGCAGCATCGCAGGCCCCGGGCACGGTGGTATCGACAGATACGGGAGAGACTTTCGGGTTTCGTGCTGCCCTCGGCATCCCGTCAGTGAAAGGCTTCCCCCCGCATGGATCTCGCTCTCCCGCTCTGGTTTGAAATCGGCGCACTCGTCATACTCACCCTGATCCTGGTCGCCGACCTGCTGATCGTCTTCAAGCGGCCGCACGTGCCGTCGATGAGGGAGGCCTCCCTCTGGGTGGCGTTCTACGTGGGGCTCGCCCTCGTCTTCGCCCTGCTCATGCTCGTGCTGGCCGACGCCGAGCACGCCGGCCAGTTCCTCGCGGGCTGGCTGACCGAGTACAGCCTCAGCATCGACAACCTGTTCGTCTTCGTGATCATCATGGCCAGGTTCCAGGTGCCCAGGAAGTACCAGCAGGAGGTGCTCATGGTGGGCATCATCATCGCGCTTGTGCTGCGCGGCATCTTCATCCTCCTCGGCGCCCAGCTGATCGAGAACTTCAGCTGGATCTTCTACATCTTCGGGGTATTCCTCCTCTACACGGCCGTGCACCAGGCTGTCGCGAAGGATCCGGAGGAGGACGAGGCCGAGAACGGCCTGATCCGCCTGCTCCGGAAGCGGATGCGGATCTCCCCGGATTTCAACGGCTCGAAGCTGCGCACCGTGGTCGACGGCCGGAAGATCTTCACCCCGATGGTGATCGTGCTCCTGGCGATCGGCACCACAGACCTGGTCTTCGCACTCGACTCGATTCCGGCGATCTTCGGCATCACGACCAGTCCGTTCATCGTGTTCACGGCCAACGTGTTCGCGCTGATGGGCCTGCGCCAGCTCTACTTCCTGCTCGGCGGGCTGCTCGAACGGCTTGAGTACCTCAAGTACGGGATCGCGTTCATCCTCTTCTTCATCGGGGTCAAGCTCGTTCTGCACGCCCTGCACACCAATGAGGTCGCGTTCATCAACGGCGGCAACGGTGTCGAATGGGCTCCGGAGATCGACACCTGGACATCGCTCGGCGTGATCGTCGTGTCGATGGCCGTCGCCACCGTGGCCAGCGTGATCAAGGCCTCCCGCGACGCCCGGAAGCGCGGCCACACCCTCAGCGAGGAAATTCCGCACCTCGTCGAGGAGTAGCCGGGGCACGCTGCGGCGTGCTCCCGCCGCAGCGAAAGCCACTGAACTTGGTACGGTGGACGTTCGTCGCCATCGGTGGCGCGGCCCATCGGCGCGAAGAACCGAACACTGGAGTGCACGTGGCTCAACCTGGCGAGATCGACATGATGCTGCCCTCCACCCGGGTGCGGTTCTCGTTCAGCGCACACAGCGACGTCGGGCTCGAGCGCAAGATCAACGAGGACAGCTTCATGGCGCAGGCGCCGGTCTTCCTCGTCGCGGACGGGATGGGAGGCCACGCACACGGCGACGTGGCCAGCCAGACCGTCGCGCGCGTGTTCGATGAGCACATCGAGCGAGGGGCGCCCTCGACTCCGGAACGGATCCTCGACGCCATCCACTCGTCGAACGACGCGGTGCGCGACCTCAGCGCCGTCGACGACTATGGCACCGCGGTGTCCGGCACGACCCTCGCGGGGGTCGCGTTCGTGGACGCAGGCGACGACGTCGGATTCCACTGGATGGCCTTCAACATCGGCGATTCACGCGTGTACACCTGGGACGGCCGCACGTTGGCCCAGCTCAGTGTCGACCACTCCGCCGTGCAGGAAATGGTGGACGCGGGGCTGATCACGGCCGAAACCGCCGAGCAGCACCCGGAGCGCAACGTGATCACCAGGGCCATCGGCGCCGACGAATTCGTGGACGCCGACGTGTGGCTGTTGCCGGCATCCGGGCGCCATTCGTTCCTGGTCTGCTCCGACGGCCTCACCAAGGAACTCGGCAACGCGGAGATCGCCGGGCTGTTGGCGGCGCACGACGAGCCGCCCGAGACCGGGCGCTCCATCGCCCAGGTGCTCGTCGACGCTGCCCTGGCCCACGGTGGCCACGACAACGTCACTGTCGTATTCGTCGAGTCCGTGTTGGGCGACCGTGAAACGGACGGCCACAATCCGGACGACCACGGGCCCGAAGATTCCTTGAATCGGGTTCACGCCTGATCCTGGGCCAATTCGGCGACGCCGTGACCCACGAATGGGTTCAGCTTCAAGCCTCGGCACAGACGAAGTGTTAGCCTGTCGGAGTGCTGTTTGGTCGACTTCTTCTTCTCTGCCGCGACGAGTCCCAGTTCTGAGGCCTCCCTCGTCGCGGAGTCCGTTGTTGGCTCCCACCAATCCTGAGGAAGACGCACAACCATGACTGACGCAACACTGACGGGCACCCGGCCGCGCACCCTGGCCGAGAAGGTCTGGGACAAGCACCTCGTCGCCAAGGGCGAAGACGGCACACCGGACCTCATCTACATCGACCTGCACCTCGTGCACGAGGTCACCAGCCCGCAGGCCTTCGACGGTCTCCGCCTGGCCGGCCGCCCCGTACGCCGCCCGGACCTGACCATCGCCACGGAAGACCACAACACGCCGACCCTGGCGATCGACCGGCCCATCGCGGACCCCACCAGCCGCACCCAGATCGAGACGCTTCGCCGCAACTGCGAGGAATTCGGCATCCGCCTGCACTCCCTCGGCGACATCGAGCAGGGAATCGTGCACGTCGTCGGCCCCCAGCTCGGCCTGACCCAGCCGGGGATCACCGTCGTCTGCGGCGACTCCCACACCTCCACCCACGGCGCATTCGGGGCCATGGCGCTCGGCATCGGCACCAGCGAGGTCGAGCACGTCATGGCCACGCAGACCCTGCCCCTGCAGCCGTTCAAGACGATGGCGATCACCGTCGACGGCGCACTGCGTCCCGGGGTCACGGCCAAGGACGTGATCCTCGCCGTGATCGCGAAGATCGGCACGGGCGGCGGCCAGGGTTATGTGCTCGAGTACCGTGGCAGCGCCATCCGGGACCTCTCGATGGAGGGCCGGATGACGATCTGCAACATGTCGATCGAGGCCGGCGCCCGGGCAGGCATGGTGGCTCCGGATGCGACCACCTACGCGTACCTCAAGGGCCGCGCCCACGCGCCGTCCGGCCAGGACTGGGACGACGCCGTTGCCTACTGGGACACCCTCCCGACCGACGCCGGCGCCGTCTTCGACGCGGAGGTCGTGCTCGACGCCGACACCCTCGAACCCTTCGTCACCTGGGGCACCAACCCCGGTCAGGGCGTCTCGCTCAGCGGGGCCGTGCCGAACCCGGCCGACATCGGCGACTCGAACGAACGCGCCGCCGCCGAGCGCGCCCTCGAATACATGGACCTCACCAGTGGCACCCCGATGAAGGAAATCAGGGTCGACACCGTCTTCCTCGGCTCCTGCACCAACAGCCGGGTCGAAGACCTCCGCGCCGCGGCCGAGATCGTCAAGGGACACACCCTCGCCGACGGGGTGCGGATGCTCGTGGTGCCCGGTTCCGCCCGGGTGCGGATCGAGGCGGAGGCCGAGGGCCTCGACAAGATCTTCACCGACTTCGGCGCCGAGTGGCGGTTCGCCGGCTGTTCGATGTGCCTCGGCATGAACCCCGACCAGCTCGCTCCGGGGGAGCGGTGCGCTTCGACGAGCAACCGCAACTTCGAGGGCCGGCAGGGCAAGGGCGGACGCACCCACCTCGTGTCCCCGCTCGTCGCCGCGGCCACCGCGATCCGCGGCACCCTGTCCAGCCCATGGGACCTGATCCAGGATGGAGACCACTGACCATGGAGAAATTCCAGACCGTCACGGGGATCGCGCTCCCGCTGCGCCGTTCCAACGTCGACACCGACCAGATCATCCCGGCCGTCTACCTCAAGCGGGTCACCAAGACCGGGTTCGATGACGCTCTCTTCGCCGCCTGGCGCCAGGACCCCGACTTCGTGCTCAACCAGCCGGCCTACCAGGGTGCCAGGGTGCTCGTCGCGGGCGCCGACTTCGGCACCGGCTCCTCCCGGGAGCACGCCGTCTGGGCGCTCCGCGACTACGGCTTCGACGTCGTGCTCAGCCCGCGTTTCGGGGACATCTTCCGGGGCAACTCCGGCAAGCAGGGACTGCTCGCCGGCCAGATCACCGAGGCAGACGCCCAGCTGCTCTGGGACGTCATCGAGTCCGACCCGGGAATAGAACTCACCGTCGATCTGGTTTCCCGCACTGCACGGGTCGGCGATCTGACGATCCCGTTCGTGATCGACGACTACACCCGTTGGCGCCTTCTCGAAGGCCTCGACGATATTGGCCTGACCCTGCGCGATGAGGCGCGGATCTTAGAATTCGAATCCCAGCGGGAGCCCTGGCGGCCCCGCACTCTCCCCGCAAGGCAGGTAAACCAGTGAGCACAATCAGCGAAATCGAGCGCAATCGTGAGGTCGCACAGCAACGTGAAGACGATCTGAACCGCGAGAACGCCCAGAACGCCCAGAACTGGGGTGCCGCCGTGGGCCTGAAGGGCGACAAGATCACCATCCGCGGCGGCATTCCGTTGCGCGGCCGGATCGAGCTGAAGGGCGCGAAGAACCTGGTCACCAAGGCCATGGTCGCGGCCCTGCTCGGCGAGAGCCCGAGCGTGCTCAAGAACGTGCCGAACATCAGCGATGTGCGCATCGTGCGGGAGCTTCTCGAGGTGCACGGCGTGAAGGTCACCGACGGCGTCGAGCCCGGTGAGCTGCTGCTCGACCCGGTCGATGTCGAAAGCGCCCACTTCGCCGCGATCGACGCGCACGCCGGCTCGTCCCGCATCCCGATCCTGTTCTGCGGGCCGCTGCTGCACCGCCTCGGCGAGGCGTTCATCCCCGACCTCGGCGGCTGCCGTATCGGCGACCGCCCGATCGACTACCACCTCGATGTGCTGCGCAAGTTCGGCGCCGTGGTCGAGAAGCAGCCCAACGGCATCCGGATGTCTGCGCCCAACGGCCTCAAGGGCACCAAGGTGTCGCTGCCGTACCCGAGCGTCGGAGCCACCGAACAGGTGCTCCTCACCGCCGTGCGCGCCGAGGGCATCACCGAGCTCAAGGGTGCGGCGATCGAGCCGGAGATCATGGATCTCATCAACATCCTGCAGAAGATGGGCGCCATCATCACGGTCGACACCGACCGGGTCATCCGGATCGAGGGCGTCGAACGGCTCGAGGGCTACAACCACCGCGCCCTGTTCGACCGGAACGAGGCGGCCAGCTGGGCCGCCGCCGCCCTGGCCACCGACGGCGACATTTTCGTCGGCGGCGCCAGGCAGGCCGAAATGCTCACCTTCCTCAACGTGTACCGCAAGGTCGGCGGCGCGTTCGACATCGAGGACGACGGGATCCGCTTCTACCACCCGGGCGGCGAGCTGAAGCCGGTCATCATCGAGACCGACGTGCACCCCGGCTTCATGACCGACTGGCAGCAGCCCCTCGTCGTGGCCCTCACCCACGCGCACGGCGTCTCGATCGTGCACGAGACCGTCTACGAGCAGCGGTTCGGCTTCGTCGACGCGCTCGTCGAGATGGGCGCGACGATCCAGATCCACCGCGAATGCCTCGGCGGGCACCCCTGCCGATTCGGCCAGCGCAACTTCAACCACTCGGCCGTCATCACCGGCCCGACGAAGCTGCACGGCGCCGACATCGAGGTTCCCGACCTGCGTGGCGGCTTCAGCCACCTGATCGCGGCGCTCACCGCCGAAGGCACCTCGACCGTCAGCAACGTGGGGATCATCAGCCGCGGCTACGAGAACTTCATCACCAAGCTCGAACTGTTGGGGGCTGACTTCGATCTCGAAGGATAATGGGCCTGTGCCAGTTCCCGATGAAGAGCCCCAGTCAGAGCAACGGCTGCCGAAACAACGAGTGACGAAGATCAGGGAAGGCTCGGAGACCACCCGGCCGTCGGTCTTCTGGCTGCTGGCGGCCCTCGTGCTGCCGCTCATCAACCTGTCGGTCCGCTACCGGATCACGGATGCCGGCAAGTTCCCGCGTTCGGGGGCGTTCGTGATGGCGCCCAACCACTTCAGCGAAATCGATCCGCTGGTGATGGGCGTGCTGAGCTGGAAGCTGGGGCGCGCGCCTCGGTTCATGGCCAAGGCATCCGTGTTCTCGATCCCGGTGATCGGTGCCCTGCTGCGCAGGTCAGGGCAGATCCCGGTCTCCCGCGGCGGAGCCGTGCGCGGGAACGAACCGGTGAAGGCCGCCGAACGGCTCGTCCGCAACGGCCAGATGGTCGTCGTCTACCCCGAGGGCTCGCTCACTCGCGACCCCGACCTGTGGCCGATGCGCGGCAAGTCGGGAGCGGTGCGGATCGCCCTCGAGCAGGGCATCCCGATCGTCCCGGTCGCCCACTGGGGCACCCAGGCGCTCATGCCGCGATACTCCAAGAGGCTCAGCCTGTTTCCGCGCAAGACGGTGCTGGTGAAGATCGGCGACCCGCTCGACCTGGCCGAGTTCCGCGGCCGCAACCTGGACACGGTGACCCTCAACGAGGCGACCGCCGTGGTCATGGAAGCCATCACCCACCTGCTCGAAGACCTCCGCGGGGAAAAAGCGCCCGTGAAGCGCTGGAATCCCGCCGAGCACGACCAGAAAGAGACCGGCCGTTTTGAAGCCTAAGGTTCAGCCAGGCAAGCGGGTCGCCGTTCTCGGTGCCGGCAGCTGGGGCACCACGTTCGCGAAGATCCTGGCCGACGGGGGAGCGGACGTCGTGCTCTGGGCGCGCCGCCCCGAACTGGCCAGGGAGATCACCGAGGGGCGCCGCAACAGCGACTACCTCCCAGGAATCAATCTGCCGTCGACCCTGCGGGCAACCTCGCGGCTCGACCTCGCGCTGGCGGGCGCCGAACAGGTCTTCGTGTCGGTGCCGAGCCAGTCGCTGCGGGAGAACCTGATCCTCGCCGAACCGTTCCTCGCGCCCGGCGCGATCGTCGTCTCCCTGATGAAGGGAGTCGAACGCGGCTCCGGAATGCGGATGAGCGAGATCATCGCCGAGGTCCTGCCGATCAACCCTGACCTGATCGCGGCCATCTCGGGGCCCAACCTCGCCCTCGAGATCGCCAAGGAGCAGCCCACCGCGGCCGTCGTCTCCTCGAACAGCCTCGAGACCGCGCACGCGGTGGCCATGCTCGCCACCAACCGCTATTTCCGCTCGTACGTCAACACGGATGTCATCGGCACCGAGTTCGGCGGTGTGCTCAAGAACCTGATCGCGGTCGCCATCGGCATCGTCGACGGGGTCGGCTACGGCGAGAACACCAAGGCGTCGATCATCACCCGGGGCCTGGTCGAGATGACCGACTTCGCCGTGGCCTACGGTGCGCGGCCGGAGACCCTGTCCGGGCTGGCGGGGCTCGGCGACCTGATCGCGACCTGCCAGTCCCCGCTGTCGCGGAACAACACCGCCGGCCGGCTCCTCGGCCAGGGTTACGGCATCGCGGACGTCGTCAAGCAGATGCAGCAGACCACCGAGGGCCTCGCCTCCGTCGGGCCCATTCTCGAACTTGCCCGCGCGAAAGGGGTGGACATGCCCATCGTCGAGCAGGTCCGCCAGGTGCTGGCCGGTACTCTGAAACCGCGGGACCTCGCCCCGCACCTCACCACGGACTCGGATGAGCCGCAGGGCGAAAGGACGATCGATGACTCACAAGCTCACGGTGGCGCTGCTCTTTGGGGGTCGGTCAAGCGAACATTCGATCAGTTGCGCCACGGCGGGCGGCGTGCTGGCGGCAATTGACCGCGAACGCTACAACGTCATTCCGATCGGGATCACCCGTGACGGGGCATTCGTGCTCGAGGAGGACGACCCGGCCCGGTTCGCGCTGAACGCGACCGAGCTGCCGGAGGTCTTCGACAACGGCAGCCGGGTGCGCTGGCCGGAGAGCACCCTCAGCCGGCAGCTGACGGTCAGCGACGGCGCCGGGCTCGGCTCCCGCTCGCTCGGCAACGTCGACCTGGTCTTCCCGATCCTGCACGGCCCGTTCGGCGAGGACGGCACCGTCCAGGGCCTGCTCGAACTCACCGGCCTGCCCTACGTGGGGTCCGGGGTGCTGGCGTCGGCGCTCGGCATGGACAAGCACTTCACCAAGACGGTCTTCCAGCAGGCGTCCCTGCCGGTCGCGCCGTGGCGCACGATCACGGCGGATGACTGGGCCGAGGCGCCAGGGATGGCCCACGCGGCAATCGAGGAGCTCGGGCTTCCCGTGTTCGTCAAGCCGGCCAGGGCCGGGTCCAGCGTCGGGGTCAGCAAGGTGTCGACCCGGGATCAGCTCCCCGAGGCGATGCGGGTGGCACTCGCCGAAGACGACAAGGTGCTGATCGAGGCCGGCCTGGTCGGGCGCGAACTCGAGATCGCGGTGCTGCAGGGTCGTTCCGGGGAACCGGCCCGGGCATCCGTGGCCGGCGAGGTGCTCGTCAGCGGACGCGACTTCTACGACTTCGCCGCGAAGTACCTGGGCGCTCCCGGCATCGACCTGGTCTGCCCGGCCGATCTTTCGCCGACCGAACTCGCCGAGATGCAGCGGCTCGCGATTCGCGCGTTCGAGGCCATCGACGGCGCCGGCCTGGCCAGGGTGGACTTCTTCCATACCGGGGACGGCTGGGTGATCAACGAGATCAACACGATGCCGGGATTCACGCCGATCTCGATGTTCCCCAGCTGTTGGCTCGCCAGCGGCTACACCTACCCGCAGCTGATCGACGAGCTGATCGAGGTGGCGCTCAGCCGCCGCGGGAAGACCGTGCGGACGGCCTGACCGGTACCGCCCGAACCGCGATCAGGTCTTCCGGACCGTGATGGTCCACTGGGCATTGCCCGCGCGCTCGAAATTGGTGACCGGGTAGCCCTGCTCCGCGGCCCAGCGCGGGAGGGCATCCGTGGCCTGGGTGCAGTCGAAGTTGATGACGAGTTCGTCGCCGGGCGCGAGGCGGGCGATCGCCGCTCCCGCCTCGACCAGCGGGAACGGGCAGACCTGGCCATCGGTTTCGAGGACGTGCTGTGACATGGTGGTGCTCCTTCTATTCAGGGACGAGGTCTCGGCGATGACCGCTTCCGGCGGCCGCGGGTTCTAGCGACCAGCGCGGACCGGCGTCAGGGACGCAGCCGTCGCCTTCGCCGGCCCGGTGACGAACAGGCGCGTCGCCGCGCCGGTGCCGATGATCATGAAGACAAGGGAGACCCAGCCCTGCAGGCCGAACGTGGCCGTGTCGACCATCGCGTTGCCGATCGTGCAGCCGCCGGCCAGGCTGGCCCCGACGCCCATCAGGGCGCCGCCGCCGATGCTGCGCACGGTGGTGACCGCGTCGGGCAGGCGCACTCGGAATTCCCCGCTGCCGGTGGCGGCGATGAAGGATCCGGTGAGGATTCCGACCACCAGGTAGACCCCCCAATCGATCAGCTGGGGATCGCCGCCGACGAGGTAGTTGACGAGGGCGGAGGACGGGCCGGTGATGCCGAGCCCGGACTCGCGGCCGGTCGCCCAGCTGAGCGGCCAGGCGAGGATGGCGAGCACGGCGATGACCAGGGCCGTGCTGAACGCGCCCCAGCGCTTCTCGAACAGGAGATGGGCGAGGCCGCTCTTTCGCGCGGGGAGGGCGGCGACCGGGAGGGCCGGTCGTCTGGCGAGGTGATGCCGGGCGAGCAGGCCGACGCCGGTGACGAGTACTGCCACCAGGATCCACGGCGACAGGCCGAGAAGCCCGTGGATCGTGGAGGCGTGGACGGTCACCGCCCGCAGTCCGTCGACGGCCGGGGCGAACACGCCGGTCTTGGACATCGCCGCGAAAAGGGCGTAGAAGATCAGGGCGAACCAGCTGCCGACCAGGCCTTCCCCCGCGCGGTAATAGGTGCCGGTCGCGCAGCCGCCGGCGAGAACGATCGCGAAGCCGAAGACGAAGGCGCCGATGATGGTGGCCAGCCAGGCGAAGTCCCGCGGGGCGAGGGTGATCATCCCGGCAGCGTCCATGGCGAAGACGCCGACGCTCTGCACCGCGACGACGATGAGGAATGCCGTCAGCCAGCGGGTGTTGCCGGTGATCCAGAGGTCCCGGAACGCCCCGGTGACGCAGAATCGGCCGCGTTGCATCGTGAAGCCGAGCGCGATTCCGAGTGCGAGGCCCGTGAGGAGCATTGCGTGTGTGTCCGTCCCTTGGCGGCCGTGTCCGACGACGACGACTCGGGGGCGACGCTACGCGGCGGGGTGCGGCGCCCGCTCCAGGGCGTCTCCACGTGACGGCATGAGACGTAACATTTGACAGCTACGGTGCGGGGACCGCCGGGCCGCCGTCGGTGGGGATGGTGAGGTCTTCCACGCCGACGCACTGCCGGGTGGCGGGGATGGCGGACACTGCTTTGGAGAGGTCGACCAGGACGGTCGATCCGCTGACCTTCCCCGAGTCGATCACCAGTTCGGTCGCCGGGTCGCGGCCGTAGGTCGTGTACCGGTAGAGCGGCGCCTCGGAGTCGTCCTCGATCCAGTCGATGCCGTTGACGTTGAGGCAGGGCAGGGTGGTGGGCACCGGCACGGTGACCCCACAGTGCAGCAGCACGGCGGCCGGGGCGCCCCAGGCGCCGGTGGCCTGCGCGTTCGTCTCGCGCTCGGGCAGCGACGCGACGGAGGTCGGCAGGCGCACGATCAGGTCGGCGCAGGTCGGGTTGGCGGCATCCTTCGACGGCTCGAGCGGCACGATCGCGGTGCAGCCGGTCAACAGCAGAGTGCCGGCGACGAGGATGATGCCGAGGCCGGTGCGCAGGCCGGTGCGGAGGTGGCGGGAACGGGGGGTCATTGCATTCAGGCTACCGTTTGATGCATGACGAATGCTGCGGCCGCACCGCTCCCCTCGAGCGAGACGCTCGCCGACCTGAGCGAGGGTGAGGTGCTCGCGAGGATCTTTCCCCGACTGCCCGGCTCAGACGCCCAACTGCTCGGGCCGGGGGACGACGCCGCTGTGCTGCGGGCGCCCGACGGTCGCTTCGTGGTGACGACGGACATGATGATCCAGGGCCCGGACTTCCGTCTCGCCTGGTCGACCCCGCACGACCTCGGCTGGAAGGCAGCCGCGACGAACCTGTCGGATGTCGCCGCCATGGGCGCACGACCGACCGCGCTGGTCGTCGCCATCGCCGCGCCCCCGTCCACTCCCATCTGGGTGATCGAGGGAATCGCCGACGGGCTCAGGGATGGCTGCGAGGCGCTGGCCCCCGGGTGCGGCGTCGTCGGCGGCGACCTGTCCGCCTCGGACGCCCTGACGCTGGCCGTGACCGCCTTCGGCGACCTCGAGGGGCGCGAGCCCGTGTTGCGCTCCGGGGCGCGCCCAGGCGACGTCGTGGCGCTTGCCGGGCGGCTCGGGGACGCCGGGTGGGGGCTCAGCCTGTTGTTCCGGCTCGGGGTCGACGCCGATGGCACGCCGGATGCCGCGCTCGCCGCGGCGCTGCGGGAGCGGCATCCGCGGGAAGTCGGAGCCCAGCTCGCGCCGGAGCCGCCGATCGACCGCGGCCCCGCCGCAGCGCTCGCCGGGGCGACCGCGATGCTCGACGTGTCAGACGGTCTCGCCATCGACGCGGGCCGGCTCGCGAGGGCGAGCGGCGTGGGGATCGACTTCGACTCGAGCGCCCTGGGCGGCCAGGTCGAGCGTGCCCTCGGCGGCGGCGAGGACCACGGGCTGCTGGCCACGTTCCCGGCCGGCGCTCCGCTGCCGGACGGATTCCGCCGGCTCGGGATCGTCACGGCCGAATCCGGAGTGGTGCTGGTCGACGGGACAGCGCACACGCAGGGCGGCTGGGATCCGTACCGCGGCTGGGACGGCGCGGCGGGCTGAGACGTCCGGCCGCCGGTCAGGCCTGCGGGGCGACGGGAAAGGCGTACCAGACTGTCGTATCGCCGTAGTCCTTGCGACGTTCGCTCTCGAGGCCGGGGCCCCAGATCGGCTCGGGGGAGCGGGAACCGCGCTCGACGACCACGAGGGCATCCTCGTCGAGGAGCGGGGCGAGGGCGGCCAGGTTGTGCCCGAGTTCGGCCTCCGGCAGATCGTACGGCGGGTCGAGGAAGACGAGGTCGAAGCCCTCCCCGGTGGCGGCGAGGAACGATTGCACGGCCTGCGAGGTCACCTTGATCTTCGGGGCGTTCTTCTTCGGCGCGGCGCGCAGCACGGCATCCGTGTTCCTGCGGCACAGCCGGGCGGCCCCGAAGCTGTTCTCGACCAGCGTGACGATGCGCGCGCCCCGGCTCGCGGCCTCGAGTCCGAGTGCCCCCGAGCCGGCGTACAGGTCGAGGACACGTGCGCCGCGCACGATGTCGCGCGCGTCGAGGGCCGAGAAGATCGCTTCGCGCACCCGGTCGCTGGTGGGTCTGGTGCCTGTCTTCGGCACAGCCAGGGGAAGGGAACCGGCAAACCCGGCGACAATTCGCGTCATGAGGTTTCGAGCCTATCGCCCGGCGCCGGATGCGATGATGGACCGGTGACCGATACATCAGCGTTCGCGGCGGACCAGATTCCGCCTGCCGTCACCGTGCCGCCCCGCCCGGCACCGCCCAAGACCGGCCCGGTCAGCCAGGCCCTGCTCGACTCCCTCTGGGACTTCACCGACGCGGAGGCATCCGCCCGGCGCTTCCAGCAGGCCGCAGACGACGCCGGCCGCGACGAAGGCGGGCGCGCCGAGCTCTCCACCCAGGTCGCCCGGGCGTTCGGCCTCCTCGGCCGCTTCGACGACGGCCTGGCCGCCCTCGCCGCGGTGCAGGAGGCGACGAAGCAACCCACCGACCGGCTCCAGGCCCGCGTCGCGCTCGAGCACGGTCGACTCCTGCGCAGCATGGACAGGCCAGGCGACGCGGTGCCCTTCTTCACGCTCGCGGTCAGGAAGGCGGCGTCCGCCGGGGCCCAGTTCCTCGCCCTCGACGCCCTGCACATGCTGGCCATCTCCGACGCCGGGCACGAGGAGGAGTGGGCCGCCGAGGGGCTGGCGCTCCTGGACACGGCCACGGATGCCCGGATCCAGCGCTGGGGAGTCGCGTTGCACAACAACCTCGGCTGGTTCCTGCACGACTCCGGCCGGCCGGAAAAGGCCCTGCCCGAGTTCGAGGCGGCGCTGCTGGCCGCCGACACCGTCGGCACGCACGAGCAGCGCCACCAGGGCCGCTGGGCCGTCGCGCGCTGCCTGCGCACCCTCGGCCGGGCTGACGAGGCCAGGGCTCTGCAGCTGCAGCTGGCGGCCGAGCGGCCAGACGACGACTACGTGCTCGCCGAGCTGGCCCTGCTCGCCCAGGCGGCCGACGCCGCCGACGCGTCAGGGGCTGCGCCTACGATCGAACCATGACCGAATCGGCTGCCGTGGAGCCCAATGCCGTCTCGCTCGATGCCGTCTCGCTCGACACGAAGCTGGCGAACGTCGTCGGCGGCCGCACGACGACGGCGCTCACCAAGGCGTTCGGCATCGTCACGGTCGGCGACCTGCTCAGCCACTACCCGCGACGGTACGCCCGCCGCGGCGAGCTCTCGGCGATCAGCGACCTGCCCCTCGACGAGAACGTGACGATCATCGCCGAGATCCGCACGGTGGAGGAACGCCCGATGAAGGCCCGGAAGGGGTCGATCGTCGAGGTCAAGATCTCCGATGGCCGCGGCATCCTCAGTCTCACCTATTTCAACCAGTCCTGGCGCGCCAGGCAGCTCGCGCCGGGCATGCGCGGCATGTTCGCCGGCAAGGTGTCCGACTACAGGGGCCACCTGCAGCTCACCCACCCGACCTACCGGCTGTTCGGCGCGGGCGAAGACGACGAACCCGACATGCCGACGGATGCCGACGAAGCGAAACTCTGGATCGAACAACCGATCGCGATCTACCCGGCCACGAACACCATCACCAGCTGGCAGATCACCAAGACGGTGGAGGTCGTCCTCGACGCCATCCGTCGCGTTCCCGACCCCATCCCGGCCGCACTCCGCGCTGAACGAGGCCTGCTGCCGCACGCCACGGCGCTCGAACTCATCCACCGCCCCGAGACCGATTCGGACTGGCGCCGGGCCAGGGACACCCTTCGGTTCACCGAGGCGCTCGTGCTCCAGACGGCCCTCGTGCAGCAGCGCAATTCCGCCCGCGCGCAGAAGGCCACGCCGCGGGTTCCGGTGCCCGGCGGCTTCCTCGAGCGCTTCGATGCCGCCCTGCCGTTCACCCTGACGAGCGACCAGTTGGTTGTCGGCGACGAGATCGCACGGGACATCGCCGGGGACGCGCCGATGAACCGCCTGGTGCAGGGTGAGGTCGGCTCCGGCAAGACGGTCGTCGCGCTCCGGGCGATGCTCGCGGTGGCCGACTCGGGAGGGCAGGCCGCGTTCCTCGCGCCGACCGAGGTGCTCGCCGGGCAGCACCTGCGCTCGATCGCGCGTGCCCTCGGACCCGACCTGGCCGTGCAACTCATGCCGACCCTGCTCACCGGACAGTTGCCCGTCGCCGAGCGCCGGAAGGCCATGCTGCGGGCGGTGTCCGGCCAGTCGCGCATCGTCATCGGCACCCACGCGCTGCTCGGTGACACGGTCACCTTCTTCGACCTCGGCCTCGTCGTCGTCGACGAACAACACCGGTTCGGCGTCGACCAGCGCGAGGCCCTGCGGCAGAAGGGAGCCGTGCCGCCGCACGTCCTGGTGCTGACCGCGACCCCCATCCCGCGCACGATCGCGATGACCGTGTTCGGCGACCTCGACGTGAGCACCATCACCATGCTCCCCGAGGGGAGGCAGGGCATCGAGACCTTCGTCGTGCCTCTCGGCGACAAACCGGCCTGGGCGACCCGGGTGTGGGAGCGGCTGGCCGAAGAACTCGCACTCGGCAGGCAGGCCTTCGTGGTGTGCCCGGCCATTGCGCCCAGGCAGCTCGAGGAGGGTGAAGTCCTCGATCCGGAGGCCAGGGCGCCGGCCTCCGTCGAGGAGACGCTCGCCGAACTCCGGGCCAAGCCGATCTTCGCCTCGGCGCGGATCGAACCCCTCCACGGCCGCATGACCAGCGAGCAGAAGGACCAGGCCATGCGGGCGTTCGCCGCCGGCGAGATCGACGTGCTCGTCGCCACGACCGTGATCGAGGTCGGCGTCGACGTCCCCAACGCCTCGGCGATGGTGGTGATGGATGCCGACCGGTTCGGCGTCTCGCAACTGCACCAGTTGCGCGGCCGGGTCGGTCGAGGGGGAGTGCCAGGGCTCTGCCTGCTCGTCACGACCGCCGAGGCCGAGTCGGCGTCGCGCGAGCGGGTCGAGGCCGTCGCGGCGACCCTCGACGGCTTCGAACTCGCGCAGGTCGACCTCGAGCTGCGCCGGGAGGGAGATGTGCTCGGCAGCAGCCAGTCCGGTGGGCGGTCCTCGCTGCGCCTGCTCCGTGTTGTGACCGACGGCGACCTGATCGGGGAGGCGAGAGGCCATGCCCAGGCCCTGATCGAATGGGACCCCGAACTGGACAGCGTCCCCGCGCTGCGCGACGCGGTGCGGCGGCGGCTCGACGACTCCGAACGCGCCTCGCTGACGAAAGGCTGACGACGAGCAGACAGGCTTGACCCGCTCCGGAGCGCGGTACGCAGCGCCAGCCTTGGAGCTTGCCGCACGAGGAGGCGCCGTTCACGGTGTGGGGCTAGGGTGAATCGTATGCGCAGGATCGCCGTCGTCCCTGGATCATTCGACCCCGTCACACTGGGTCACCTCGACGTGATCGAACGGGCGGCCGGTCTCTTCGATGAACTGCATGTCCTCGTCGTGCACAACCCGGACAAGTCGGCGCTCCTTCCGATCAGCCAGCGGGTGTCACTGCTGCAGCTGGCCATCAAGGATGCCGGCCTGCCGGACAACATCACGGTCGCGTCCTGGAGCATGGGACTCCTCGTCGACTACTGCCTCGAGGTCGGTGCGAGCGTGCTCGTGAAGGGCATTCGATCCCAGGTCGACGTCGCCTACGAAACCCCGATGGCGATCGTCAACCGCAACCTCGCATCCGTGGAAACCGTCTTCCTGTTGCCGAACCCGGCCAACGCGCACGTGTCCAGTTCCCTGGTGCGTCAGGTGGCCGCGCTCGGCGGGGACATCACGCCGTACGTGCCCCGGGTCGTCGCCGAGTTCCTGCAGAAGGCGCCCGTGTGAACGGAGCGCCCGTCAGAGTGATGACGGGCCCGGCGGCCGCCGGGACCGCGGTCGGCGCTGCGGCAGGGTTCCACGACGACGAGGTCGAGACGCCGATGGACCTCGTCGCCGTCGAAGCGTCGGCGCGGGCGATCATCCGCAACGTCGAGACCGTCATCGATGGCAAGCACGCGGCGGTCAAGACGGCACTGACCGTGTTGCTGGCGCAGGGGCACCTCCTGATCGAGGACGTCCCCGGCGTCGGGAAGACCATGCTCGCCAAGGCCCTCGCCAAGTCCGTGCACTGCACGGTGAGCCGGATCCAGTTCACCCCCGACCTGCTCCCATCCGATGTGACCGGTGTATCCGTGTTCAACCAGGCCGACCGGCGCTTCGAGTTCAAACCGGGGGCCATCTTCGCCAACATCGTCATCGGCGACGAGATCAACCGGGCCAGTCCGAAGACCCAGTCCGCCCTGCTCGAATGCATGGAGGAACGCCAGGTCACGGTCGACGGCTCCACCTACCTCCTGCCGTTGCCGTTCACGGTGGTGGCCACCCAGAACCCGATCGAGATGGAGGGTACCTACGCGCTGCCGGAGGCCCAGCGCGACCGCTTCATGGCCCGGATCTCGATGGGTTACCCCGACACGGAGTCCGAGCTGGCGATGCTCGACTCCCGGGACACCTCGAGCCCGTTGGCGGGCATCACCGCCGTCGTCTCCGGCGCCCAGCTGCGGGGGATGATGACCGCTGCGCGCGCCGTGTTCGCGTCCGGCGCGGTGAAGGAATACGCGGTCAACCTCGTCCGGGCGACCCGTGACGACCGTGACCTGCGCCTCGGGGCCAGCCCGCGCGCCACCCTGCAGCTCATCCGCGCGGCGAAGGCGCAGGCCGCGCTCAACGGCAGGGAGTATGTGCTGCCCGACGACATCGATTCGCTGGCCGTGTCAGTGCTCGGGCATCGCCTGGTCGCCAGCAGCAGGGTGCTGGGCCATCACCACCAGGACGCCGCCCCCCTGATCGAGGAGATCGTCACCCGCATCGTCGATGCCACGCCGGTGCCGGTCGGCGCCCAGGGAGGCCCCTAGGACCATGTCCGCGACGCGGCGGCCCGTGTGGTTTCCCCGGCTCACCCTCCGGGGCGGGGTGTTCCTGGGCGTCGGCGGGCTCTTCCTGGTGCAGTACCTGTTCACCGGGCGCCGGGACATCCTCTTCGTGGCCTGCCTGCTCCTGCTCGTGCCCGTGACCGCCGCGGCCTATGTCGCGATCCGCCCGGTGGCGGTGACGGTGAGCCGGGCGTTCCGCCCCGCGGTCGTGGAGGCAGGCCGGGAGGCGGTCGTGGCCCTCACCGTGCGCAACCTGTCCGCCCGTCCGCTCTACGGGCTGCGCTGGCGGGACACCGGCGGGCCGGGACTCCCGACTCCCGGCGCCCTGGTGCTGCCCGGACTCGACCGGTTCGAGGGAGGCAGGGATAACGGCGCGGATGCCGTGCGACTCGAGTACACGCTGGTGCCCCGGCACCGGGGCATCTACTCCAGCGGCCCCCTCCGCCTCGAACGGTACGATCCGTTCGGGCTCGCCTCCAGCGGATGGGCGGTCGGGGAGCCCCACGACCTGGTGGTCACCCCGACCGCGACACCGCTTCCCGGAGTCGGGCTGACCGGCGGAGGCGGCGACGGCGAGGCCCGTGAGCGGTTGCGGCACCTCAACCACAACTCGGACGAACTGTTCGCCCGGGAGTACCGCCCGGGTGACCCGCTCCGGCGGGTGAACTGGCCCGCCACGGCGCGGCACGGTGAGATCATGGTGCGCCAGGAAGAACACCGCAGCAACCCGGTGGCCAGGATCGTGCTCGACACCGCGCTGCGGGGACGCCCGGCGCCGCCGCCCGGCCAGGGACCCGACCGCCGCTTCCGCCACGACCAGGCCTTCGAAGTGGCCGTGGAGCTCGTCGCCTCGGTCGGGGTGCACCTGCTCGACGCGGGCTTCCGGCTCGACCTCGTCGAGCTGGGGCCCAGCCAGTTCGCCCCTCGAACAGCACCGGGCCGCGGCGGCCTCCGCGGGGACGCGGCCGTCGACTTCCGCGCGATCGGCGGAGTGCGGGCGCTGCTCGAGGGCCTGGCCGGCGTGGTTCCGCCCGAGCCGGTCCCGACCGGCGCAGCCACTCCTGGGCCCGCACCTCACGGCGGCCACCCGCCGCAGATCCCGCTGCCGACCTTCGCGATGCTCGTCGACATCGACAAGCAGGATGCCGCGGAGCTGGGGGCCCTCGCCGCCGCCCGTCCTGCGGTTGCCTTCGTCCTCGACACCATGCAACCGGCCACGGTCGATTCGCTGCGCGACGCCGGCTGGCGGTGCGTTCCCGTGCGCTCGACCCGGGACATCCCGGCCGCCTGGCTGGACGCCGCCGGTCCGCAGGGTGCGGGCGCCGCCCCGGGTGCGATCGCGGTCCCGGGTGTGGCAGGCGTGCAGGGGCAGGACCGCCCATGAGCCGGCCGGACGCGACGGCAGGCCGGCGGCGCCCGATCCGCCCCGAGTGGCCGGTCACCGGCGCGTTGCTCCTCCTCCTGTTCGTGGCGAACGGGGCACTGGGCCCGCTGCTGCAGGGCACCACCTGGTGGTGGCTGATGGCGTTCGTCTCCGGGACCGTGCTGCTCGGCCTGGCCGGCCTGCGCCGGGTCGGCCTGGCGGAGTCGCTCGCCCCGGTCGCCGGGTTCGGCATCCTGCTCGCCACGGTGACGTTGCTGTTCGGCGGCGGCACGGGGCTGCTCTGGCTGATCCCGTCGCTGGAGACCATCGACCGGTTCGGCACGCTGGTCGACTCCGGACTGGAGTCCATCCAGCAGCAGGGCACTCCCGCGGACCCGGTCCCCGGCATCCTCCTGCTGCTCGGCGCGGGAGCAGGAGTGATCGCGGTCATGATGCATCTGCTCGCGATCACCCTCCGGGTCCCGGCGCTCGCCGGGCTGCCCGCGCTCGTGCCCGTCGCCGTCCCCGGCCTCATCGTCGACGGCGGGGCCGACCCGCTGGCCCTCGCGCTCACGGCCATCGCGTTCCTCATCCTCCTGCGCGTGGACGTGCGGGTACGGCGCGCCAGGGAGACCGAGAACCCGCCCGCCGGGCCGAACGCGCCCAGGGTGGTCGGCCCGGTGCGCCGGCGCGGCCCCGGTCCGCTGTGGGGCTCGATGGTGGTCGGCAGCATCGGCGTCGTCGGGGCGCTCCTGCTCAGCGTCACCACTCCTGCCGTGCCGGGCGGCGGTTTCGGCGGCAACCGGAGCGCCGGGACGCTCCTCTTCGGAACCGGCGTCACCCCGCTGATCAACCTCGGGCAGGACCTCAGGCGTCCCGAGTCCAGCCCGGCCCTGCACTATCGCACCAATGCGTCCACGCCGCCGTACCTGAAACTGCTGACCCTGGACAACTTCGTCGGCGCCACCTGGATGGCCAGGGTCGAACCGGCCGACCCCAACGGCAACGTCGGGGACATCGACCTGCCGCAGGGGCTCTCCTCCCGAGTCGCCACGAGGGAGACCACGACGCAGGTCGTCATCGACGGCGTCGCGACCCGGTGGCTGCCGACCCCGTTCGCGCCGAAGAAGGTCACCGGCCTGGTCGGCGACTGGTACTGGGACCGGTCGACCTCGACCATCGCCAGCACGAACAGCATCACCCGCGGTCAGCAGTACACGGTCACGGCACTCGAGCTCGCCCCGACGGCCGAGCAACTCCGGGCGGCGGGCACCCGCTACCCCGCAAGCATCCGGCGTAACCTCGCCCTGCCGGGCAATCGACCGGCCGTCATCGACCAGACCGCCGGCAACGTGACCGGCGGGGCCATTTCTCCCTACGACGCGGCGGTCGCACTCCAGGACTACCTGAGGGGCGACCAGTTCAGCTACGACACGGATGCCCCGGTCGCGGCGGGCTACGACGGGGGCGGCGTCGACGTCGTCGGCAAGTTCCTCGAGGTGAAACGCGGCTACTGCGTTCACTTCGCGTCGGCGATGGCGGTCATGGCCCGGTCGATCGGAATCCCCGCGCGGATCGCGATCGGCTACCTGCCCGGCTCCCGGTCGACGAGCTACATCGAGGGCAGGGACCGGTTCAACGTCGACGCGCATGACCTGCACTCCTGGCCGGAGCTGTACTTCGGGGGAGTCGGCTGGGTGGCGTTCGAGCCGACACCGGGCCGCGGCACGGTACCGGCCTACACCAGGGCGACGGATGCCCAGGTCCCGCTCGGCGGAGTGGTCGACGGCCTCCCGTCGACCGCGCCGCGCAACGCCGACCCGGGCGGCCAGAACCCCTCGGACGCCCTCCGCGCCGCCACCGCCCAAACCGGCGACAGCGCCGCCGCTCGAACCCTCGCCGCGGTTCTCGCGGCCGTCCTGATTGTGCTGATGCTGCCCGGCGGCGCGCGGGCGCTGCGGAGGCAGGTCCGGCGCCGTCGAGTCCGTGCCGGGCCCGGCGGCGGCGGCTGGGCCTGGGACGAGGTCACCGACACGGCCGTCGACCACGGGGTCCTGGTGCGCGACACCGAGACCCCCCGGGAGCTGGCCGCGCGCCTGGAGCTGCTCCCCGGGCTGAGTCATCCGCCCGCCGGCTACCCCGCGGACGCTCTGCGGCGGCTTCTGGTGGCCGCCGAGCGCCAGCGCTTCGGCCGGCCCGG